>CANBCZ010000017.1 GCA_947367255.1 uncultured Alistipes sp. | reverse complement strand
GGTCGGAAAACCGGAGTTTACTTTGCGTAAATGAGGATTTTCCGAACAAGGCAGATGCCGAAAGAGCCTTGTTAGACCAATTCTTCTTTTGCTGTACCTAAGAGTTGTATAAAAAGAGGATTTTCAAGGCTTGCGACACTCGATAAACCGCAGCATACTCTTTTTCATTCTTTGCGACTCCTAAGAATTTGTATAACAAGAGCTATTTTGAAGCTGCTCGCAGGTCGGAAAACCGGAGTTTACTTTGCGTAAATGAGGATTTTCCGAACAAGGCAGATGCCGAAAGAGCCTTGTTAGACAGATTCTTTTACTTTACGCGGAACCAATCCATAGTACGTCCCAACAACCCACGCTTATCGAGTGAACCACGAACCTTAAGGACATCGCCCTCGACCTTCATTGAGCAGTTGTATGTCTTACCGTTTCCCGGATCGTAAATAGAGCCGCCTGAGTACTCACCATCACCAGCTTTGAGGTTGCTGAGCATATTCAGACCAATCAGTTGTCTGCTACGGAGCTGCTCATTAGGATTATTTTTATCCACAGTCGGAGTACCATCTGCCTGAGTCGGATTCTTCAACCAAACAATCTTTCCATTGTAAACTCCGCCGTTCTGATAAACCTCAACGATTGCAGAACCGTCGCTTAACTTCCACTTTCCTACAACATCTTGTGCAAAGAGTGCTGTAAGCGGGGCGAGCATAAAGATCGCGCCCAAAATTACCTTCTTCACCATAATTGTTTAAGTTTAATACAGTGCAAATATAGATATTTTTTCATAAAAACAAAACCGTCCCCACTCTGCAGCATCCAGAATAGACCAGATAAAAAACACCAAAACACCTCATATTAGGCGCAGTTTGTTATTGATTTTAGCGAAAAATAACTATCTTTGCTCCGTTAATGAAGAAATGATATTATGGCTATTAGGAACAACGTGATGATTGTGCGTCAGACACTTCTGACCCGACTAATCGAGATGTGGAACGCCGGCGAGTTGGTAGAGAAGATTGACCGTCTGCCGCTTGAGCTCAGTCCGCGTAAGGCTGCACCTGTGGGTCGTTGCTGCATCCACAAGGAGCGTGCTGTAAACAAGTACAAGACCCTGCCGTTGCTCGGTTTTGATATGAGCGACGAAACCGACGAGCTCACACCGCTCTCAGCCTATGCAGCGACTGCTCTCGAGCGCAAAAATATCAAGGAGAACATTATGTGCGTAGTAGATGAGGCGTGCTCATCTTGCGTAAAGACAAACTACCATATCACAAACCTCTGTCGTGGTTGTGTGGCTCGTTCGTGTGCTGCAAGCTGTCCGAAGGGTGCTATCGAGTTCGATCCTGAGACAAGTCAGGGACGAATTCACAAGTCTATGTGTATCAGCTGCGGTAAGTGTTACGACAACTGTCCTTACCACGCTATTGTTCACATTCCTGTACCTTGCGAGGAGGCGTGCCCTGTAGGTGCTATTACCAAGGACGACAACGGCGTTGAGCATATCGACGAGAGCAAGTGCATCTACTGCGGTAAGTGCCTTAACAGCTGCCCATTCGGTGCTATCTTCGAGATTTCGCAGGTATTCGACATTCTGCAGTCTATCCGCCGCGGTGAGCAGGTTGTGGCTCTTGTTGCCCCTGCATTCCTTGCGCAGTATGACGCTCCGACAGAGCAGGTATATGGCGCTATCAAGGCTGTGGGTTTCTCTGAGATTGTCGAGGTTGCACAGGGTGCTATGATTACCACCGAGAAGGAGGCTGCCGAGCTTGCCGAGAAGATTGAGGAGGGTCAGCCGTTTATGACCACCTCTTGCTGTCCTTCCTATGTAGAGATGGCAGAGAAGCACGTTCCATATCTGAAGAAGTATATCTCATCTACCCGTTCTCCGATGTACTACACCGCACAGATTGCCAAGGAGAAGTATCCTAATGCCAAGTTGGTATTTGTCGGTCCTTGTATTGCAAAGCGCAAGGAGGCTCGTCGTGACGATCTGGTGGACTATGTACTCACATTCGAGGAGCTGCACTCTATCTTCCTCGGTATGAAGATCGATATTGCACAGCAGCAGAACTACACCGTCGAGCAGAGCGCTATTCGTGCTGCACACGGCTTTGCACAGGGTGGTGGCGTTACTGCAGCGGTTAAGGAGCATCTGGGCGAGAAGTTCAACTACTCGACACTCCAGATTGCCAATATGACCAAGAAGAATGTGGCACTGCTCAAGGCTTACGCCAAGACAAGTAAGTCGCCGGCACAGTTTATCGAGGTTATGGTCTGCGAGGGTGGTTGTATCTCCGGTCCGAGCGCACACACAGCCCTTGACACCGGTAAAAAGATATTTGCAGCAGAGCTTGCTAAGAGATAATGAAGAGTATTCTCTGTAGTCTTGAGAGTGGTAAGCTGCCGACAAGGCAGGAGCTAACAGCGCTTATCGCCTCTCGGGGGGAGGAGGCTCAGCATCTACGAGATTTTGCCGTCCGAACTGCCCGAGAGCGGTTCGGACGCTCTATTTTTGTACGCGGGCTGATAGAGATTTCGAGCTACTGCAAAAACAACTGCTACTACTGCGGTCTGCGAGCCTCAAACGCCACAGCAGAGAGGTACAGACTGACCGATGAGCAGATTTTGGAGTGCTGTCAGGCTGGCTACAAAGCAGGCATACGAACATTTGTTCTGCAGGGTGGCGAGGATAGCTATTGGAGTGACGAGAGGTTAGTGCCACTTGTGGCTGCCATTCGAGCAGAGTTCTCTGATGCAGCAATTACCCTCTCACTTGGCGAGCGCAGCGATGAGTCGTACCGAGCACTGCGCACTGCGGGTGCTGACCGTTACCTGTTACGCCACGAGGCGGCAAACAGGGAGCTCTATGAGGCTATACACCCTGCAAAGATGAGCTACGACAACCGCATAGCCTGCATAAAGAGTCTGCTGGCGGCGGGTTATCAGACCGGTATGGGTATGATGATTGGCGTGCCGGAGCAGAGTGTTGAGGATATTGCCGCAGATTTGGAGCTGATAGCCACACTGCGTCCGCAGATGGTCGGCATAGGACCTTTTATTCCACATCCGGCAACACCATTTGCAGAGCATCCTGCGGGAGATATCGAGCTTACACTCAACACCATTGCCATAGTAAGGTTACTACTGCCCGATGCACTGATACCTGCCACTACAGCCCTTGCAACACTCTCGGCAGAGGGTCACAGACTTGCGATAGAGGTCGGTGCGAATGTTATAATGCCGAACCTCTCACCTGCCGATGTAAGGGGCAAGTATGCCATCTACACTGGCAAGGCTGCAAGTGGAACGGAGGCGGCAGAGAATCTGAAGGCTCTCGAGGCTGAGCTTGCTAAATTTGGATATACGATTAACTACGACAAAGGAGATTACAATGAGCATATATAACCCACAATCATCTACTGCCGAGCAGTTTATATCGCACAGCGAGATAGTTGCAATACTCGACTATGCCGCTGCGCACCGTAACGATATGGCGCTGATTGGCGATATACTTACCAAGGCTGCAGAGGGTCGGGGTCTTACCCACCGCGAGGCGGCTGTGCTTATGGAGTGTAGCGACAGCGATACCACAGAGCGTATCTTTGCCATTGCTCGCGACATCAAGCAGCGCATCTACGGCAACCGTATAGTGATGTTTGCACCGCTCTACCTCTCCAACCACTGCATAAACGGCTGTACATACTGCCCATACCACGCCACAAACCGCACTATTGCGCGTCGTAAGCTCTCGCAGGAGCAGATTGCCGCCGAGGTTATCGCCCTGCAGGATATGGGACACAAGCGCCTTGCCCTTGAGGCAGGAGAGCACCCGAAGTTGGCTCCGATTGAGTACATTCTCGACTCTATAGATACAATATACTCTATCCACCACCGCAACGGAGCTATTCGCCGTGTCAATGTAAATATTGCAGCCACTACTGTCGAGAACTACCGTCGTCTGCGCGATGCGGGCATCGGAACATACATCCTCTTTGAGGAGACCTACAACCGCGAGGTCTACAACCGCCTCCACCCGTCGGGACCAAAGAGCGACTGGGCATACCACACCGAGGCTATGGATCGTGCTATGGAGGGTGGCATTGATGATGTGGGTATCGGTGCGCTGTTCGGACTTGCTGACTACCGCTACGACCTTATCGGTCTGCTGCTCCACGCCGAGCACCTTGAGGCTCGCTTTGGTGTCGGTCCGCACACTATCAGTGTTCCGAGAATACGCCCTGCCGACGATATAGACCTTACAAAGTTCCCTAATGCGGTTACTGACGAGCTCTTCCGCCGCATAGTTGCTATTCTGCGACTTGCTGTGCCATATACCGGAATGATTATCTCTACCCGCGAGAGTGCCGAGTGCAGAAGGCAGGTGCTTGAGGTGGGTGTATCGCAGATCAGTGGCGGCTCACGCACAAGTGTCGGAGGTTATGCAGAACAGCAGCAGAGCGAGGGCTCGGAGCAGTTTGACATCTCTGACCACAGAACCCTCGACCAGATTGTCGGTTGGCTCTTGGAGCTGGGTTATATCCCGAGCTTCTGTACCGCCTGCTACCGCGAGGGCAGAACGGGCGACCGTTTTATGTCTCTTGCAAAGAGTGGCGCTATAGGCAACTGCTGCGGACCAAATGCACTGATGACCCTGCAGGAGTATCTGTGCGACTACGCATCCGAGAGTACACTTGCTGCAGCAAAGGGTGTTATAGCCGCAGAGGTGGCAAAGATTCCGTCAGAGCGTGCACGACAGATAACCGTCGAGCGCATAGAGAGAATAGTAAAGGGCGAACGCGATTTCAGATTTTAACAGAACTATTATGGTAGCAACTTCCGATAGAGTACATATCGCCATCTTCGGCAACTGCAACAGCGGCAAGTCGTCGCTGCTCAATGCGCTTGCTCAGCAGGCAGTAGCAGTCGTCTCTGATGTTGCGGGAACGACCACAGATATTGTGCAGAAGAGTATCGAGCTGCCCGAGGTGGGTGCTGCCGTACTTATAGACACTCCGGGACTCGACGACAACTCCGAGCTGGGTGCACTCCGCACTGCACAGAGCCACAAGGTTCTTGCGAAGGCAGATGTGGCTATTGTGCTGCTACCCGTAGAGGAGCCATTTATGCAGAGGCTCTCGGCACTCGAGATTCCCGTTATCCGCGTATCTTCAAAGGCGGATATATCCCCTGCAACCGAGAGCAGCGCCATTGCCGTCAGTGCAACAACTGGCGAGGGTATCGACAACCTTTTAAGAGCTATTGCCGCAGCCGTCTCTACCGAGGAGCGTCTGATTACCGATGGTATTTGCAGTGCAGGCGACTGCGTGCTGCTCGTTATGCCGCAGGACAGCTCTGCACCAAAGGGGCGACTGATAAAGCCGCAGGTGGAGGTCATCCGCGAGTTGCTTGACAGAGGTTGTACGCCCGTCTGCTGTCAGCCGCAAGGTATGGCGTCAGCACTTGATGCACTCTGCAAACCACCAAAGGCGATAATTACCGACTCGTCGGCTTTTGCAGCAGTGAAACCTCTTGTACCTCAGGGTGTTACGCTAACATCATTCTCGATACTTTTTGCCCGCTACAAGGGCGATATTGAGCTGTTCCGCGAGGGTGCTAAGGTTCTGCTCGCACTCCCTGCTACGGCACGAATACTGATTGCCGAGGCGTGCAGCCACATCCCGCAGAGTGAGGATATCGGTCGTGTAAAGCTGCCGCGTCTGCTGCGCAAGAAGTTGGGTGAGGGCATTACTATTGACACCGTGGGAGGCAATGACTTCCCGGAGGATTTGACCCCATACGACATTATAATCCACTGCGGAGCCTGTATGTTCAACCGCCGTTATGTTCTCAGTCGCATAGTGCAGGCGAAACAGCAGGGGGTACCGATGACAAATTACGGCGTGGCAATTTCTGCCCTGCTTGGCATAGAATAACCTAAAACAGATATGATATGAGGGACTTTACACCACTTTCAGAATCGGCAAAGCGCAATGTTGCCATTGCAACGCTTGCTACCATTGCACTCTCTATTGCAGCATCTCTCGTTGCATTTTTCGCGGGCACAGTGTTCTTTGAGAATCCGCTGCCAAAGAACTATTTGGATTATGGCGGTTGGCTCAACCTTCTCTTCGGTGCCTGCGGTATATATATGGGTTGGCTCGGACTCAAGCAGGGCATAAAGCAGTTTATTGAGGAGGATGTAGTCGAGGTGACATACGACAGCAAGGGCAAGGTTGTAAACAAAGACCACTTTCAGGGCTTTGTATTCCAGCTGATGATGTTGCTCCTCTTCCCTGTTGCCGGATACTGTCTGGGCTCAATTGGCAGCTACTACATCTGTCGCGTAATTCTGGGCATAGTAAGCTTCCTTATCCCATACCTTATGGTTGTGGCGATGGTTGCGGGTGCTATTTGGTACTACCTCAAGGTCTACCGAGCACCTATACAGCCGATTGTAGATGACACACCCGATGATGTAGACGACAATGCGAACATCAGCGACTTTATGAAGAAGATCTACAAGGTTACTGATGTTGTGGTGGACTTTGCACGCGCATACTCTATGGAGATCAAGTCGGCAGCATTTGCACTTGTTGCAGTATTCTTTGCAGCAACAATTGTCTGCGACGGATTTGGCATAACCTTCCACCGCGAGAGCGAGCAGACTCAGACACAGGGCTATCAGGTGCCGAACGACATTCTGGAGGTTGATAGTCAGAGTGATGATCCATTTGTTATCAAGAATAACAAAATTGCGAACATTTTCCTTGGCGAGAGTTTTGCAGATCTACATTCGGAGTATTCCGACTTCTACAGCAAGGTTACTACCACCGCAAAGCTTGAGGAGAATGAGGATGGCGATGAGCGCTACTGCTATACACTTTGGAAGGGCGATGAGAAATTTGCCACAATCAACTACAACCTCACGCAGCAATTTGTTGAGCAGTATACCGTCTACTCTCCTCGCATCTTTTTGCCAAATGGCATAAATCCGACTATGAACCTGCGCGCAGCACTATATTCAGAGGGTGTTACAGCAAAGGCTATCTACCAAAATGGCGGCTATACTATCAAGGTTACTGCAAACGACTACCAGATTATAAGTCCAAGCAAGGCTGCCGAGGCTCTTGTAGAGAAGGCGAAGGTCAAGGTTAGTCTTCTCTCCGAATTCAATCCAACCATCGACCTTACTGCCGAGGATTTCGACCAGAAGGCTGAGGTTGAGTATATCTTAGTTCGATAGTAATTTACTATAACTCCCTATTGCCGTTGTAGCCGATATTCTCTTTGTCGACTGCAACGGCTCTCTCTGTGCCATAACGGCTCATAGTCTCGTAGAAGCGCTTATCGTGATTCTTGCAGATAGAGTGGACAAGTTCGTGGAGAATAACGGTATCGATAAACTCTGCACTACACTTCATCAGATTGTAGTCAAGATAGACCACGCCCGAGTTGCAGAAGTACATTCCGTTGTATTTAGTAGAATTTACAACCTTGCAGCGCGAGTAGTAGAGTCCTGTCTGTTTGGCAATCTGGGCTATACGACGTGGCAGATACTCCTCTGCCGCCTTTTTCAACAATTTTACCCCGTAGGCAATTATATACTCGCGGGTTACAGCCAAGTCAAAATCGACACTCTGCGGTGTTATAATCGTATATCTATCCCCCTCACAACGATAACTATATCTATCACTCTTACCACGCTCCACGAGCAGGCTAAAGAGTGGATAGTCTATCTGAAAATTTTCGTCTATGCGCCCATAATCGTACTTTTGCCTACGCCAATCGGCATTTACAAGCGCCTTACAGATAGCCGCAACGGCAGCATCATAAGGTTGGGAGGTGTGCAGCGTAACACCAATATACCCAGCATTAAATCGCACCTGAGGATAGTTGATATTGGCAGAAAATATCACCCGTATCTCACCTAACTTGTCATCTGTAAAGATTACAGGCTCCCTACTATCGGCTGCCCCACTCGCCTCAATTTCCGCCCTTATAGCCGCTACATCACGGCCAACCCAAGAGACATAACGATCCTGAAAACGATACCAGCGTAGTGCCTCAAACAGATTACGCTCTACACCCAGTCCGTGGCTATGGCAGTAACCGAGGTAGCACTCGGCACTCTGATAGCAGTCGGTCGCAGCACGACGAAACAGAGCTACCGCCGCGGCATACTCTGCTCTATCGAAGAGCTGCTTACCCTCTTCAAATTGACGCTTCTTGAGTTCTTGACTATAATAACCATCACCGAAGTTGTAGTACATACGCTATCCAGTCTAATTTATGCCAAAGTTATAAATTTTTCGCAAAATGGTACGCTATTGGATATCTTTCGACAAAATTTACCGATATGCATAACCAACCTGAAATTATCGCCCTCTACCTGCCGCAGTTCTACCCCTTTGAGGAGAACAACCGTTGGTGGGGTGCAGGGTTTACCGAGTGGACAAATGTGGCGAGTGCAAAGCCACTCTTCAAGGGTCACGAACAGCCACGAATACCTGCCGATTTGAGCTTCTACGACCTGCGTCTGCCACAGATAAGGGAGCAGCAGGTGGAACTTGCTCGCAAGGCGGGAGTGACGACATTCTGCTATTGGCACTACTGGTTTGGCGACGGCAAGCGGTTGTTATCAGAGGTCTTTGAGGAGGTGTTGGAGAGCGGCAAGCCCGACTTTCCCTTCTGCCTTGGGTGGGCGAACCACTCATGGTATGCAAAGACTTGGAACAAGAGAGCAGAGGACCGACTGCTCATAGAGCAGCGATACCCGGGCATAGAGGATGCAGAGGCACACTTCGACTACCTGCTACGCGCATTTAAGGATAAACGCTATCTGAAGATTGACAACCGCCCGTTTCTATTTATCTTCGATCCGCGTACACTGCCACAATCATATATAGAGCACTTCGAGAGTCGTGCCAAGCAGGAGGGGTTTGATGGCATATATCTCGTTGCAAACATCAGAGAGTTCGACAGCAAGGAGCACTACCTCGCAGCGGGATACTCTGCCGTGGTCATAAACCGCATAACCCGCCACACAAGGCTCGAGAGGAGCATTGAGCGTCACCGCACAACAATCACCCGACTCAAGCAGCTCTTCCCTGCAATATCTCGTCTGCGCTCGCTGCAGAGGGTATTAAGACGCAAGCCCGAGGTTATCGACTATAGAGAGCTATATCCGCGACTTACGACAGCCGAGGAGTACTCCGAGAGTGTCATCCCGCAGTTGGTACCGCAGTGGGACCACACCCCGAGAAGCGGCATATACGGCACGGCGTGGGTAAATGCCACCCCCGAGAACTTCTACCGCCACGCAAAGCAGGTACTCGGTGCCGTAAAAAACAAAAATAACCGTCTCGTCATACTCAAGTCGTGGAACGAGTGGGGCGAGGGAAACTATATGGAGCCCGACAGCCGCTATGGTCACGGATTTATCGATGCGCTCCGCAGAGCAGTAGAGAGCCTATGAGAGAGCGTATAAAGAGAGTTATCCCAAAGCCTGTTCGTCGCCTTATAAAGAGTGCCGAGGCGAGGTTGCAGATGGGTTGCAGCATTGTGCAGAACACCCTCTGCGGAGTGGCTACGACAGAGTATAAACGGGTACCGATAGTAATCAACAACTACAACCGATTGGGCTATCTGTTGCGGCTTATTGCCTCGCTGGAGTGTCGCGGATATACCAATATATATATTATAGACAACTGCTCGAGCTATCCGCCACTGCTCGACTACTACGACAGCTGTCCCTATCGCGTCTTTCGGCTCGAGAGGAACATCGGCTACCTTGCGCTGTGGAAGAGTGGCATCTACGACCTGTTCAAGCGCTCCTACTATGTCTATACCGATTCGGATATGGAGATAGACCCACTCTGCCCCGACAACTTTATGGAGCGATTTATCGAGGTTATGAACGACTACCCCCTCTGCCAGAAGGTCGGCTTCGGCATCAGGACAGACGATCTGCCCGAGTGCTACAGCAACCGCACAAAGGTCATCAAGTGGGAGAGTCAGTTTTGGAAAAATCAGGTCGAGTTGGGACTCTATCGCGCACAGATAGATACCACATTTGCACTCTACCGCCCATTTTGCAAGGGTGTGGCGTCGGCATACCATCTGACCTTCAGGACGGGATATCCATACCTTATCCGCCACCTGCCGTGGTATGTCGATTCGAACAATTTAGACGAGGAGGAGAGATACTACCTGAGCAGTATCAGCAGTTCGACCCACTGGTCGGAGCTCTCAAAGGGGCAAAAGTAGCACGCCCCAAAACCGAAAAAGGTCGGGTAATTTACTACCCGACCAATCTTTATCGCAATACCTAAATTAGTTTGCTGGAGTTGCCTCTGTCTCTGCTGCAGGAACCTCAGCCTGAGGAACTACAACATCTGCTGCAGGTGCTGCCATCTCCTCTACAAGCTCAGCTGCCTCTGCTGCTACAGGGCTCTGTGCAGGCTTAGTATCCATAGCGAGAGTTGCTGCAAGGCTCAGAACGAAGATTGCTACTGCAAGACCCCAAGTGAGCTTCTCAAGGAAGTCGGTAGTCTGACGAACGCCCATAACCTGGTTTGAAGCACCGAAGTTTGAAGCCATACCGCTCTTAGGATTCTGAACCAATACTGCAAGCACCATAAGTACGCTTGCGATAAGTACCAATACAATACAAAGTGTATACATATCAATAAATGTTATTAAATTATCGTAACTTTTCTATTTGAGCTGCAAAGTAAGCACTTTTTTTCGGATTTAGCAAACTTAATTTACGATATATTTCAACAGCTTGCGAATTTAGCCCCTGTTTTGCATAAATTTCTGCTAATTCCTCACTTACAAGGTCATCATCCTCGTCAAACTCCGCCTCAATCTTGACCTCGTTCTCCACCTCGCCATCCTCTGCAACAATGCGATAATCGTCCATCTTGAGGAAGCGACTAATCTTCTCCGCATCGCTTACAGCCGTAAGGCGCTCGATATCTACACCCTCCAACTGCAGCAGTCCCACTCCGCGAGCAGTCGAAAGGAGGTTCTGCAACGGTGAGTCGGCACACTTTACAGCGCGCAGGGTTGTGCACCACGGATAGAGGGTCGCATCTATCGCTGCTATAGTCTTCAGTCCGCTCTCCATACTACCAATTTGATGCTGCTGCCTGGAAAATATCGGTCACAAGCTGCTCCACAATCTGCGGAATAAGTTCGCTCTCAACCTCATTCAGGAGTTTTGTAGAGTCATAGTCGGCATAAGCCGAGAAGTTCTTATTGAACGACATCTTGTCGTCTATGGCGTTGGTAAACTTAACCTTGACAGTTATCGAGAGTCGGTTCTGCAGCGCATAGTCACCACTCGATACGGACGAAGTGGTCGAGCTATAGCCCACAATCTCACCCTCGAAGGCGAAGTCACCACCCTCCTCCACCTGCACAAGGTTTGTGCGTGAAGCAAAGCGCTGTGTCAGTTCGTCGGTCATCGTAGCACTGAGGATAGGCGCAACCATCGGAGCATTATTCGGAAAGTATGCCACGCTGAAGGTCTTTGCATCGGGCGGAATAGATGCACCCGAAAGCGAGTATTTTACCGTGCAGGCAGCAAACAGTGTCACCGCCGCACAAAGGAGTATCAACAATCTTTTCATTCCTCTATACCAAGTTCTTTGATTCGTCTGTACAGTGTCCTCTCGGACATAAATAGCTCTGCCGCAGCAGCCCTTCTCGAGCCGCCATTGCGACGCAGTGCACGCATAATCTGCTCACGCTGCATATCTGCCTTTGTGGCAGGGACAGCCTGCTGCTCCTCTATAACCTCCTCAGCGTAGTCATACTCCGTCTCGTGTCGGTTGTTTGGGGTATTATGCGGATGCTGTGGCAGTAGCCCCGCAAGCTCCTTATGCTTTGGCTCAGGGCTCATCGTAGGTGTCACACCCACACCATAACCCTGCAGCTGGCGAAGCATCATCTTCATCTCGTTGATGTCGTTACGCATATCGAAGAGCACCTTATAGAGCAGCTCTCGCTCGGTATTCATATCGTCAAATGACGAAGCTCCCGCAACGCTCGGTGCTGTAGCTCCGCGCTGTTCTACCAAGTATGTGGAGAGTATCTGCGCCGAAATCTCGCGCGACTGCTCGATAGCCGAAATCTGCTCGGCAACATTCTTCAGCTGGCGGATATTTCCCGGCCACGGATAGTGCTCAATCATCTCGCGTGCCGCAGGCTCAAGGACTATTGCCGGCATACGATACTGCACCGCTACATCCGAGGCAAACTTACGGAAGAGCAGGTATATATCATCCGGTCGCTCACGCAGCGCAGGCACTGCAATAGGCACTGTATTGAGTCGATAGTAGAGGTCCTCGCGGAACTTACCCTCCGAGATTGCTCGTTGCAGATTGTTGTTTGTCGCCGCAACGACGCGCACATTGGTCTTCTGCACCTTTGCCGAGCCTACGCGGATAAACTCGCCCGTCTGCAGTACACGCAGCAGACGCACCTGAGTACTGAGAGGCAGCTCGCCCACCTCGTCGAGGAAGATTGTTCCGCCATCTGCCTCCTCAAAGTAACCCTTGCGGGAGTCCACAGCACCTGTAAAGGCACCCTTCTCGTGACCGAAGAGCTCCGAGTCGATAGTACCCTCAGGAATAGCACCACAGTTCACGGCAACATACTTACCGTGCTTGCGTGCCGAGTTGTCGTGGATAATCTTAGGGAAAAACTCCTTACCCACACCGCTCTCGCCCGTAACGAGCACCGAGAGGTCGGTTGGTGCAACACGCAGTGCAATCTCCAGCGCGCGGTTAAGCAGCTCCGAGTTGCCGATAATGCCAAATCGTTGCTTTATAGAGAGTATGTTGTTGTTTGTATTGCTCATCTTCAATTAATTACCATTTTCACCGGCTGTTGCAGCTGGTATCTGAATCATCGGTATACGCTGTGCATCCATCTGCTCGTCAAGGTCGCGGTCGGGGCTGTTCCACATACAGAACAGACCATAACCCAGCGCAATGAGGGCACCGGCTATGACAATGCCCGCAATCCACATTATAAATCCTCCGCCCACCTTGCGATGTGCACCCTGCTTTGGTCGTACAGGCGCAGCAGGTCGCACAACAGGCTCTGTAGGTGTCGGAACAACGACAACCGGAGGCACAGGCACAACAGGCTCTACAGGTGTTGTCGGCTCTGCAGGCTCTGCTGCCGCAGGGATAATAACCTGCTCAGGCTTAATCTTCTCAAAGACCAGAACGCCATCGGCATTGCGGCTGAAAGTTCCCAAATCGACCACAAACGAGCGACCCAACTCCTGCAAATCGTGACGCACCTCGAATATCATGCGGTCGATAGCTGCAGCGGTCTCTATCTCGCTCATTCCCTGCTCCATAAGCAGCGCACGCAGCACGCCGTCATCGCTCTTGAGCAGCTCGGAAAATATTATATCGCCACCCCCCTTTACCACAAAGGCACCGAAAGATGGAATAACCAATCTACGATTGCTCTTCAGATAGTCGTTTATAACGCTTACCAACATAGTTTCACAATTTTCAACCCACAAAGATACGAACTTTTTTGTTAAAAACAAAAACTTTTGAGCCGTTAGTCAATAGCTAAATGCCATTACCTCGCAGCCTTTCCATACACCATTTGCAGTCTATCCGACATAAAATATTGGGCGACTCCGCGCAGAGCCATATAGGCTGTGAAGGCACACCACAAGGCGTTATTGCCGATAAACGGATGGAGTGAGTAGTATATTGCAAAGTAGGCGACGGTAGAGACCACCATAGAGTTTCTCAGTATGCGCGTAAGGGTTGCGCCGACCATAATGCCGTCCATCAAAAATGGCAGAGCAGCCGCTATCGGAATAGCGATAACCCAACCGATATACTCTCCTGCAACTGACAATATATCAGCGAGTTGTGATTTCTCTCCGACAAACATTGCGATAATATCCTGCCACCAGCCGACATAGATAGCGATGCAGACCACAGCCGTACCCACAGCCCACACCACGCAACGACGGATGCAGAGGCGGAGCGAGTGGATATCTCTTGCCCCGACAAACCTTCCCGTAAGTGCCTCGGCAGCATAAGCAAAGCCGTCGTTCATATAGGAGAAGAGGGTGAACATCTGCAGCAGCATCGTATTGACAGCCAGCACTATATCGCTCTCCATACGAGCCGATGCGGCGGTAAAGAATGTATAGACGGCAACGATACAGAAGGTGCGGATAATTATATCGCCATTGACGGCAAAGAACTCCTTGAGAGCCCCCATCTCGACCACCTGCATAAGGGTAACAGGTCGCAAATGTTTTCTGAAAAATATCACAAGCAGCAGCACCGAGAGAGTCATACCGCTCCACTGCGCCACGACCGATGCGTAGGCAATGCCCACAATGCCCATATCGAAACCAAAGACAAACCACAGACTGAGCAGCACATGCAGCACATTGATAGTAATCGAAGTAACCATCGGAATTACAGCATTTTGCATACCCGTAAACCAGCCGTTCAGACCGAAGAGCATAATCCCGGCAGGCACAGCCCAGATGCGGGCATAGAAGTAGTCCGACACTATCTGATTGCCGTTCATAATTCTGAGCGACAACTCCCCGAGCGGGTACTGCAACAACAGCATCAGAACACCCAGCACAGCAGATATTCCCACGGCACGCACAAGCATTGCCGTAGTTGTCGTAAAGTTCTTAGCACCAAAGGCTTGCGCAGTAATGCCGCTGGTACCCATACGGATAAACGAGCAGTTCCAATAGATAAAGTTGAATATCGAGACACCGATAGCGAGTGCGCCGATAGTGGCAGCGCTGTCGCCACATCTTCCTGCAATGGCTGTCGAGAAGATACCCATCAGCGGAACGGTGATGTTCGAGACGATATTTGGTATGGCTATTCTAAAAATCTCTCTGTTCATAGTGCAAAAGTAGCCAAAATTTGGAAAAGAACGACAAAATTTATAATTTTGTAGTGCTTAGGATAGCTGCAGGTCGTTGCAATTTCAGCAGTTTAGCACGATAAAAGTTGTACAAATCGCCGATTTTGTAGAATAAAGAGTTATATTTATCACTCTTTATACCTGCAATCGAAAAATTTCACTACCTTTGCGTCCAAAAGATAAAAAGAGATACTCTATTATGGCAAAGTTTAACACAGAGAACACTTCAACACTTTCGCGTTTTGCAAAGGATAAGCGCGTACGAACAGCTGCTCCAAAGGAGCGCACAGAGCGTTCAGAGCGCAACTTCTCGCGTCCAAAGCGCGCATCATACAACCCACATTTTACTGAGGACAACCGTCTGCGTGACGAGTACTCTACAGAGCGCAGCGAGCGTAGCGCACGCCCATCTCGTTCTAACCGTCCGGAGTCAAAGCCGTTTGGCAAGCGCACCGACTCGAAGCCTTTCGAGCGTCGTGCTGAGGGCGGCTATAAGGGCAAGAGCGGTGGCAACAACTCTCGCAAGCCATTTGGCAAGAGCGAGGGCGGCTACAAGGGCAAGCCACGCACACAGGAGCGCAAGAGCTACCCTAAGTTCAACCCTAACAAGCAGACCGGCGAGGTTCGCCTCAACCGTTTCGTGGCACAGTCGGGCATCTGCTCGCGTCGTGAGGCTGACGAGCTTATCACAGCGGGTCTTGTAAGCGTAAACGGCGTGATTGTTACCGAGCTGGGAACAAAGGTTATGCCGGGCGACGAGGTTCGCTTCAATGGCGAGAAGATTCAGGGCGAGCAGAAGGTCTACCTTATCCTCAACAAGCCAAAGGGTTATGTAACCACTATCGAGGACGACCACGCTGCAAAGACCGTTATGGAGCTTGTTGCCGGTGCCTGCACCGAGCGCATCTACCCTGTAGGTCGTCTTGACAAGAACTCACTGGGTCTGTTGCTCTTCACCAACGACGGCGACATCACCCGTACACTTACCCACCCGTCACTCAAGAAGAAGAAGATCTACGAGGTTACTCTCGACAAGCCGCTCACCCGTGCCGACTTCGATACCCTTGCCGAGGGCGTCGATCTGGAGGATGGTGCAGCATACTTCGACGAGATTTCGTGGCTCAAGGACGACAAGAAGTCTGTAGGCGTAGAGATTCACTCGGGTCGTAACCGTATCGTGCGCCGTATGTTCGAGCACCTTGGCTATCAGGTGACAAAGCTCGACCGCGTATACTATGCCGGTCTTACAAAGAAGAACCTCAAGCGCGGTGCTTGGCGTTTCCTCACCGTAGATGAGGTAAACCGCCTCAAGTCGGGCAGATACGAGTAGTAACACAGCTAACCAAACCAAAAAATGGAGAAGATTAAACTCAACGACCGCACCTTCAAGGTGATGATTCCTGCCGAGCAGATTGATGCCGCAGTGGCGAAGGTCGCAGAAAGACTCAATGCCGACTATGCAGATGCAAAGAAGCCGCCGATCTTTGTCGGTGTGCTCTGCGGTGCATTTGTCTTCCTTGCTGATGTTGTGCGCAAGGTAAACTTTACCAACGAGGTGACATTCATTCAGGTTTCGTCATATCAAGGCACACAGTCTACAGGTAATGTACAGCAGAAGCTCGGTATCGACTTCGATATCTCTGACCGCGATATTATCCTTGTCGAGGATATTGTCGAGACAGGTCACAGCATCGACCATATGGTCAGCTACCTCCAGACACTTGCACCTCGCAGCATTGAGGTATGTACCCTCTTCTTCAAGCCGGAGAAGTATCTCTACCAGCGCCCTATAAAGTATGTGGCAATGGAGATCGGTAACGAGTTTATTGTCGGCTATGGTCTTGACTATGATCAGGTTGGTCGCAGCCTGAAGGATATTTACGTTGTAGATAATGAGTAACAGCGATATTCTGCAAGGAGGCGAGCTGCTGCCGCTCGTGGAGGACTTCTACACCATTCAGGGCGAGGGTTTTCACACCGGCAAACCGGCATACTTTATCCGTCTCGGCGGCTGTGATGTCGGCTGCAAGTGGTGCGATGCAAAGTACACTTGGAACCCTAAGCTCTACCCTCCGACAAATATAGATATTGTTGTGCGTCGTGCCGTAGAGTGCCGCGCACAGTCTATCGTCATTACAGGCGGAGAGCCGCTGCTCTACCCTCTCGAGCCGCTCACCACAAGGCTCAAGAAGGAGGGTCTGCAGATCTTCCTCGAGACCTCGGGCAGCCATCCGTTCAGTGGCACCTTCGACTGGGTATGTCTCTCGCCAAAGCGCAAGCAACCACCTTTGGAGGAGGCTTATGGCAAGGCTCACGAGCTGAAGGTTATTATCGAGACAGCCGAGGACTTTGAGTGGGCGGAGGCAAATGCCGCAAAGGTTGGCAAAGATTGCCTGCTCTACCTGCAGCCGGAGTGGAGTCGCTCGGGCGAGATGATGCAGAGCATTGTCGAGTACGCCAAGGCAAACCCTAAGTGGAGCATCTCTATCCAGAGCCACAAATTTATGCATATTCCTTAATCCTATAGGCAACAGGTAGACAGATAATGAAAAAGGTCAAGATAGGCGGAGTTATCGGCAAACTGTTCGAGGATGCGTCACTACTCTTTTGGCGTGCCCTTACTATTGTCGTGTCGGTCTTGACACTCTTTATCATCGCGGGCTCGATAGTCTCTATCGTAAAGTCGAAGCGCCACATCAACCGCCTCGAGCGCCAGAAACGCGAATATCTCGCCCAAATTGCCGCAGACAGCATAATGCTCCGAAAACTACAAAGCGACGAATATCTGGAGAAGTTTGCCCGCGAACGCTACAATATGCAACGCCCCGACGAGCGTATATATATAATAGAGAAGTAGGTCATTTTGACCTACTTCTTTACTTTTAGCTGTTAGCTATTTGTTCATTATCTCAGAGGCGGGTTTTCCTGCAAGAATCAACTCCTTCATCCGAGTCATTGCCCCCTCCGTATGCTCATAAAACATCTTATAGCCGTCGCAGAGGTAGTTCTTGCCATACTCGCCCGTATTGTCACAGATAAAGCGATGTTTCGGGCACTCGCCGTGGCAGAGGTTGTAGAACTTGCAGTGGCGGCACTCTCGCGGCAGCAGCGCGCGCTTTGCCACACCGAACTCAAACTGTCGGTCGCAGTAGGCAAGGTCTGCAAGGCGATCTGTATGGATATTTCCTATCTTATACTCGGGATAGACGAAGTGGTCGCAGCAGTATACATCGCCATTATGTTCGACGGTAAGTCCGCTGCCGCAGGTCTCGCAGAGCGAGCAGACCGATGGTTGCACACCCACCATAAGGGCAAGCGTCGCATCGAAGAGCTGGACATATCTTCGACCCACATCGTTCTTGACCCAGACATCGAAGATATCGCACATAAATTGTCCAAAACCCTTTGCGCTGACCGACCACGGAGCGATATCCGCCCCTTGATTTTCGGGTGACTGCACACGACCGTCGCAGAGCAGCTCTGCAACGGGCAAAAACTGCATAAAGACGCTAATCTGGCGTAGAAAGTTATAGACCTCCGCACCACGTCCCTCGCTATGTATATTAATGGTAGTCAGGGTGTTATACTCCACGCGGTTACGATAGAGTCGCTCGATACCCTTCATTACACGGGCAAAGGTCGGATTGCCACCTGCATCTACTCGATGTGCATCGTGGATACTCTCCGGACCGTCTATCGAGACACCGACAAGGAAGTTGTTGTCGCGGAAAATTGCGCACCACTCGTCATCGACAAGCAGTCCGTTGGTCTGTATAGAGTTTTCAACCGTACGACCCTCGGCATACCTCTGTTGCAGCGCCACAGCCTTACGAAAAAACTCCTTACCGGCAAGCAGAGGCTCGCCACCGTGCCACGCAAAGGCTATAACGGGCGAGTTATTGCCCTCGATATTTGCGCGGATATAGTTCTCGAGCAGAGCCTCATCCATCTGCGGTTGGCGGTAGTCATAGAGTGCCGCCTTATCGAGGTAGTAGCAGTACTTGCAGCGCATATTGCACAACGAGCCGACGGGCTTAACCATAGAGGTAAAGCCCCGTCGCTCATTGCGTTTTACAATATCTTCGTAGCTAAATTCTACACTACGCGCCATTATCTCGAGATATCTACATTAAATGGTTCGTACTCTGCAAGGTGGTGGCTCTCCTCTATGTATTCCCACATACGCTCGACAATCTCAGGGTGGTCAGCTGCCACATCCTTGTCGTCAAACTCAATCTCCTTGCCCGGAACGCTTACATCAAAGAGTTTCATAGTACGGTTGCCCTTATGAACATCCATAATCAGACCCTTCCACTTACCCTCACGAACAGCAATCATACCGCCCGCAGCAGGGTACTCCCAATAGAGGTAGTCGTGCTCCTTCTGTGCCTTCGGATTACCCGAGAGCAGTGGCACGAGCGATACGCCGTCATTCTTCGGAGCATCTACACCCGCAAGCTCGCAGATGGTCGGCATAACATCGGCAAAGTTACCGAGGTGGTCGCTAACTGTACCCCTCTTCATCTTTGCAGGCCAAGAGGCGATAAATGGCATACGGATACCTCCCTCGTGGAGAGTTCGCTTACCCCAACCCTTACCACAACGATATGGCGCTGCGCTATCCATCCAAACGGTTGGCGATGAGGCGTTATTTGCAGGTCCGTTATCTGACGAGAACATAATAACGGTATTTTCGTAGATACCCAGACGCTTGAGCTCCTCGACAAGCTGACCCACCTGATAGTCGAAGTAGGAGATCATAGCCGAATATGTCGCGTGCGGATAGCGGCAAGGATAGTAGTTGTGCGGCCAGCCGTTAATCTGGCACTTTTCACCCACCAGTGGCTCCTCATCACCATACTTTGCAACATACTTCTCAACCCACTCCTTAGGAGCCTGCAGCGGAGAGTGCGGGAACGGAGTGGTCCACATAAGGAAGAACGGTTTATCCTTGTTTGTGCGGACAAAATCTACAACATTATCGTACATCACATCCGGTGCATAGACCTTATCCTCGCTATACTTGTCATAACTGCTCCAGTCGTACGGATCGGCACCCTTATCGAGCTTTGTTCCCGGGTGAACAACCTTCGCGCGGTCGTTGATATACACCTTCTCGCCATTCTTCCACATATAGTGCGGATAGTAGTTGTGAGCCACACGCTGACAGATGCAGCCATAGTAGAAGTCAAAGCCCATATCCCACGGTGCAGAGCCACTCACAGGACCACCTATGCCCCACTTGCCGACCATACCTGTTGCATAGCCCGCCTCCTTCATAGCTGTACCGAGAGTCGGAGTGCCCGGCTTAAGACCCATCTGACCCTCGATGCTCGGATCGTGCTCGACCATATCGAAGTTCCAGATACCATCCTCCACGCGACCCTCGACATTCTCACGAATCTGCGAGTTACCCATATTCTGACCTGTCATCAGGCAGGCACGCGACGGAGAGGATACCGGCGCAGCCGTATACATATCTGTAAAGCGAATACCATTCTGGGCAAGTGCGTCGATGTTCGGAGTCTCGGTCTTGGTCTGACCATAGCAGCCAAAGTCACCATAACCCGCATCATCCATAAGGATAAAGATTACATTCGGGCGCTCCGCATCTGCCTTGACACCCTTGCAACTTGTCGCCACAAACGGCACTGCCGCAGCAGTAGGCACAGCCATACAAAGGGCTGTTTTTGATAGTTTGCTGAGTTTCATCACAATAGTTTTTCAGGTTTTACACAACAAAAGTACAAAAAAGTTTTGAAGATTGGTTGCGGAATCAAAAAAAAGAAGTATCTTTGCGCGCTATGTTTAACTAAAAATATTTTACAATTATGCCAAAAATGAAAACTAATGCCGCTGCAAAGAAGCGTTTTGCTTTCACCGGCACAGGTAAGATTAAGCGTAAGCACGCTTATCACAGTCACATCCTGACAAAAAAGACTACAAAGCAGAAGCGTAATCTCTGCCACTCGGCACTCGTATCGAGCGTAGATGAGCCAAAGCTTATGAAGTTGTTGGTTAAGTAATTTTAATCACAATTTTACCAATTAAAATTAACTTTATTTATTAACCGGAGTGAAACAGCCCTAAAGAGTGCGAGAGAATCGTACCGCTGTTAACTTCATCAAAAACTTTTAATTATGCCACGTTCAGTCAATGCTGTTGCGTCTCGCGCAAGAAGAAAAAAGGTTTTGAAGCTTGCCAAGGGTAACTTTGGTTCAAGGGGAAATGTTTGGACAGTAGCCAAAAATACTGTCGAGAAGGGTCTGCAGTATGCATATGCACACCGCCGCCTTAAGAAGCGTACATTCCGTTCGCTGTGGATCACCCGTATCAATGCGGCAGTCCGTGCTTACGGTATGACCTATTCGGAGTTCATCGGTAAAGTAAACGCTAAGGGTATCGCTCTTAACCGTAAGGTTATGGCAGACCTGGCGATGAACGAGCCGAAAGCATTCGAGGCAATTGTAAACGCAGTTAAATAGCCTTTTGCTGTTGCAAAAGTTGGGGGGGGCAAGATAATATCTCGCACCCCCCTTTTCTTTATCGCTATCCAAGTAATCGACTACCTCTTTCCGCCACCGAAGGCAAAACCTACACCTAAGAGCAGGTGGCTGTTTGCCCGCTCACAAAACTTATAACCCAACGATATTCGCACGCGCTCTGCAAGCTCCACACCTACGCGCGGCATTACACAAGGCGCAACACCGTGACGGCTATCGTCAGCAAAACGGCTGCACCACGCTATACCCGCACCACCTCCGACATAGAGCGACGCTCTGCGACCCTGAAAGAAGTTGTAGTCTGCCATAACAAGGAGCGACTGACTATCGAAATTATACTTCTCAACCGCCTCGTTTGTTCCCCTACTGCGAGAGAAGGAGCAGAGCGAGAGGCTCAGACCCACATCGACAGGTGCTTGGGCAAAGTTGTACCTCACCTCGGCAGCCACCTCAACACCGGGGTTACTGCGACCAAATGAAGCTATGCGATTTGAGGCTGTAGCAAGCCCTACCGAGAGCTCTACCTCCACTGCGCCGACAGTACGGGCAGTAAGATAACTCTGTGCATAGAGCGAAGTGGCGGAAAATATCGCCACCAAAAGCAAAATGACTCTTCTCATATTATATATAGGTATAGATTAGGCTCTGCGACTCGCGGCAAACCACGGGTTCTGCAGATTCTCCTTATTGTACTCCAACGGTTTATTGTCAGGCAACGAGAGGGTCACGCCTCCCGCCTCGGCAAGTATCAACTCTGCCGCAGCAGTATCCCACTCATAGGTGTGTGTTGTACGGGGATAGTAATCTATCGTACCCTCGGCAAGCATACAGAACTTATACGAGCTGCCCTGCTCGACAATCTCCACAGCCCCCTTATCACGCTTTGCCGCCTCGATATACTCCTCAGTCTCAGGTGTTTGATGCGAGCGCGAAACAGCAATACGATAGCCGTTATGAGTGCTGCTCTCAAGAGGCAGGCGCTGCTTTCGGGCGCATATATCCTCATAGCTGTACGATGCTGTCGGTGACGGGGCTACACCCTCAATGAGAAACGAACCTATCTCTCTGCTCGCCACATACGCCTTCTGGAGATATGGCACATAGACCACCGCACAAGCACAAACTCTATCAGCCATAAGGGCTATATTTACCGTAAACTCATTGTTGCCCTTGATAAACTCCACCGTTCCGTCGAGCGGATCGACAAGCCAAAAGAGCTCCCAATTTCTACGCTCGTCATAGAGCATCTCACGCCCCTCCTCCGAGAGTATCGGAATACGGGTCTGACCCAGACTCTCCTTAATCTTCTCGTGTGCAAGGCGGTCGGCAAGGGTTATAGGGGTATGGTCGCTCTTGACCGAAATATCGTAATTATCCCGATTTTTGTAGACCTCCATTATCTCCCAGCCTGCGCGTACGGCAGCATTGAACGCCTGAGGCAACAAATAGGCTCTGATATCGTCCGACAACATAGTTTCTATAGTAGGTTTTTAGGTTTTACCAAAGATAGTAATTTATTTCCGGTTTTCATAATTTTTAACGCAAAATAGTCCCAAAAATTATATCGCGAGCGCTCAATGAGCAGAAAATAATCCATATTAGACTCCCGACATAGTGCCAATGGTTCAAAAATATGCAATATTTTCGGAATATACCCCTGAGACAGTTCACCCCCAAACCCGCCACAAGCCAGCCAATGTCTGCGCGACCATATATCGACACCTCGCTCCGTCGTGGTGACAACATCCACTTCCACAGAGCTCTCCGCAGCAAGTCTCTCCGCCACACGACCCGCCGCAAACGGGAAAAGTCGGCACTCGGGCGGCACACGCATCATATAGTCAAAGAGGGCAGCTGTCGCGGCAAGATCATAGAGCGACTCTCGTCCCTCCCCCTGCGAGACTACAACCACCAGACGCCTATATGCCCGCTCCCTCGACCTATAGACCGCACACTGCTCGACACTACAAGCTACAAGACTGTAGCGAATCTTTAGATGTTGCAACAGATTGGGCTGTCTCTCCCCATCCAGAGCCACGATAACCTCCGAGAGCGGATAACGGCTGTCAAGCAGATTTACCACCACCGACATCGAGACGGGCGAGGCGACGAGTATCGAGAGCCCGACCCCTCCGACAATATCGCTATCGGCAGCCGTCGAGAGTGACAAAAGGCGAACAGAACGAAACTCGTTACGCGTCTGCAACAGCTTATATATCAGCAGCATAAGCGCAAATGCAAAGAGTATTGCGGCGACTGTTATTATTATCATATAATGTGATATTTTGTATTCTCCCTCTCGGGCATAAACTCCCCGAACGAGGCGAGCGTAAGCAGTGCATCATCTCGCAACTCGCTACTTTTACCCTTTATGATGCAGACTATCTCACTGCGGCTCTCAGTGATGCCGAACCGACGCACAAGGTATATCCCAAGCAGCTGCAGATTGTAGTTCTCCGACATCAGCAGAGGGGTGTATGGCAGCGGGCAGCAGCCACGATTTATCACCGACAGCACCTCCGCCACATCTCTGCGAGAGAGTCTGCGAGCAAGGCGCGAGAGTGTCGCCACGCCCCTCATAGGTGTTACCGCAAAGAGGCAGAGCAGTGCCGAGAAGCCCACCTGTGGACTCTGTGCACGCACCAGCGGCTCTACACGCAACGCCGCAAGCATAGAGATTGGCAGTCGAGCAAGCAGCGAAAGCAGATAGGCTCTCTCCGTATCGTTACGACTCTTGAATATACGCCCCAGCATATAGCTCTCTATATGGTAGTACTTCATAATTATCCCCATCCGCTCTGCCGCGTGCTCCGTAGTCATCTCGGCAACAAAGACAAGGCACTGCACCAAATTGTGTCGCGCCACGCCCCTGCCTATAGCCGCCACATCCCCCTCTGCTGCTGTCACAAATGCAGCTATGCGCTCGATAGCAAGACGCTCCGCCTCCATAGAACGCACCGAAACAATCCTATAGACAAAGAGTGCCACACTACCGAGAAGCAGATAAAATATCGTCGCAAGAATCATCTTGCACACACTTTTCGCCTCAATCGGGCAGGTGAAACGGGCAGCAACAGATACTCATCAACCCCGCTCTCGAGCAGCGAGAGGACCGTCTGCTCGTCTATTGCCGGCGAGAGGACAAATATCTTCGGGCGCGTGGCAAAGTGGGCACGGATACGGCTTACACTCCCCTCACCATCCATAAAGAGGCGAAAATCCTCAATTACAACATTATCAAAATGCTTCTCCTGACAGCGCTTGAACAGCGCCTGACGAGATGTCACACTCTCAACCTCCACACCGGGAGCAGTTACCATACCTACTATCATCGCACGCATACGGAACGATGGCGAATATACAAGAACTTTCAACATAACACACTAAGAAAACGAAGCTCTATACTGCCAAAAAATATGCCAGAGTAGTATCTTTGCATCTGCACAACCACTCCCACTCTATTGCTTTTTGCATTTTTTGTTGTATATTTGTAAGTGGGTAATACAAACCCGCACCGTGTTGCTAATTTGTGAGGTATATCCTTATAATGTTTATCCGATACTTGACAACTCTGAACTAAATGACCTTTTTGACTATTATGAGAACTAAAATATTGATATTGCTCTGTGTACTGTGTTTCTTTGCAACATCGTGTAGTGAGCCTGTCGATGTTTGTAATCATAGTTCGGGACCAAAAGTTTATATAGAGTTTATAAATGGTTGTGATATGCCTATTACAATGTTGAATTCAAATCGATATATTATTGCATCTTTGAAACCGGGCGATAGTGAAACATTTATTTACAATACCGCTTCGTTTGTAGAGATAGAGCCGATTCTCTATTTTTTAGGTGTTCGAAATGGATATATAGTTTTCGAGCCTATCGGTGAAGAAGATTTTATATCTATTCCGTTCTTAAGTTTTGAACGTCTGCTCGATGGGGGTGGTTATGTAATAGAAGATGTAGAGCATTATAGGTGGTATCGATATACATTTGTAAACTCCGATTATGAGTTTGCTCTGGCTAACGGTAAAAAGATTTAAGGCTATGGTGATCAATAAGTTAATTGTAATAATTGCGAGTATACTATTGTTATGCGGATGTTCAGGCTCAGGAACGAGTGTCGCGATAGAGTTTACGAATAATAGTTCTCATAGTATTGCTCTTACAGATCGCTATGGCTGTTATACAGGCGGCACTTTACCTCCGGGGGAGACAAAATATCTTTCTGCGTATAATGAAGATAGTAAGCAGTACAGTCCTAATGTGGCTGACTTTTGGTTGATGAGCAATATTGTGTTTATTCAATTTGACGAAACTCGAAAAGTTAGAACGACCACGGAGAGATACGCAACAGAGGCTAATTTTGAAGTGGTATACCAAAAGCGCAAATCGGCAAAATACACCTACACCTTTACCGATGCGGACTATCAGTTTGCACTCGAAAACGGAACACCGTTGGAGTGGTAGCAGATTAAGAGCAACAAAAAATCAAGAAATATTTGCACGAACAGAAAATAATGTTTACCTTTGCAGGCATTTTGTGTTGAAGTGCATTAAAACTTATTAAACTAAATGTTTGTAATTGTTGAGATCGCAGGTCAGCAGTTTAAGGCTGAGAAAGGTCGTAAGCTCTATGTACACCGTCTTGAGGGTGAGATTGACTCTACCCTGAGCTTCGACAAGGTCCTGCTCGTGGAGAATGGCGGTCAGGTTAAGGTGGGCGCACCTGTTGTAAAAGGCGCCTCAGTAAAGGCAAAGATTCTTAAGCACCTCAAGGATGACAAGGTCCTGGTATTTAAGAAGAAGCGCAGAACCGGTTATCAGAAGTGCAACGGTCACCGTCAGTATCTGTCGCAGATTTTAATTGAAGAGATTGTTGCATAACCTTAAAAATTCGTTAGAGAAGTATGGCACACAAAAAAGGTGTAGGTAGTTCGAAGAACGGCCGTGAGTCGGAGAGCAAACGACTCGGTGTAAAGCTTTATGGTGGTCAGGTAGCGAAGGCAGGCAACATCATCGTTCGTCAGCGCGGTACTGTTCACAACCCAGGTGAGAATGTTGGTATGGGCAAGGACCACACCCTCTTCGCACTTGTTAATGGTGTAGTTGTCTTCACTAAGAAGGCATCCGGCAAGAGCTATGTAAGCGTTACTCCGTTTGCATAACAATTGAACGTCTTTCAAGAAAAAAGCACTCCATTTCGGGGTGCTTTTCTTGTTTTTATACATCTATGCAGAGAATATTTAACCCAACTTGTCAAAAATAAGTTTACTTATTTTTTTATTCTCGACCAATTTGTTACCTTTGTAGGAAGAATTTACCTAAAAAACTAACTATATGAAAAAACTAACCTTTCTACTTCTGTTCACAGTAGTATTCTCCTATTGTGCAATGGCGTGGGATAATCGTGGTCACTCGACCATTGCTTACATTGCCGAGCGTCACCTCACTCCGCGCGCAAAGGCAAATATCGAGAGCTACATCGGTGGTCGCTCGATTGTATACTACGCCTCTTGGATGGACTTCAACCGATCTACACCTCCGATGGATGTTACCCGCGACTGGCATGTGGACTACTGGACTGACGGACATCGCACAGATGCCGACGGCAATCCGCAGCCCCCTTGTTCGCTTACTCAGGTCAAGCGCATCGTATCCGAGATGGGCAACTTCCGAGAGCTGAGCGACTCGCTCGTAAATATCAACATCAAGTACTTGGTGCACCTTGTCGGCGATATGCACTGCCCTGTACACATCGACTTCCCGACCTCTCGTCCGATGAAGATCAAGATTGACAACAAGACAGTCAAGGTACACGCTATGTGGGACGCCTATGTACTCAACAGCAAGCACAACGGCACCTCGCCTATGCAGCTTGCCGAGGAGTTCGACATCCTTACAGCCGAGCAGATTGCAAAGGTGCAGAGCTCTACCCCCGACGAGTGGCACAACGAGACTGTCGAGGTGTCGAAAAAGGTTATCGATATGATTCCGGAGAGCAAAAAGATCACATACGACAACTACTTCAACGAGGCTATCAAGTATGCCGAGGATCGTATAACCGTTGCCGGATATCGTCTTGCAGCTATTCTTAACTCAATTTTTGACAAGTAATATGAAGAAGTTTATCACCATAATAATCGCTCTGCTCACTATCCAGAGCGCCTCTGCTTGGTCAAGGGCTATCCACGCAGGTATTGCAGCCATTGCCGATGCAAATCTCACAGAGCAGACAAAAGAGGCAATAAGTCAGGCTCTTGACGGTCGTAATATCGTCTACTCCGCACAATGGATGTACGATATGGAGAAGACAAAGGGCTACGAGCAGACAAAGAATTGGCGCAGCGTGGCTGTTGCAAAGAACAACAAGCCGCTCAATGCGAAGAAGTCGCTCAACCACAAGGAGGATATCGTTCGTCGTGCACAGGGTCTGGAGGCTCTTGCTGCAGCTATCCGCGCTATCGAGGCGGGAGGACTCACAAAGGAGCAGCTTGCCGACAATATCCGTTATATCGTAACTATCGTGGGCGATCTGCACTGCCCGACCCACTACATCTACCCTGAAGCTCTCGAGCTGCGCAAGATGCACTACTTCTACAACGACAAGAAGCAGTCTTATACCGGCTACTGGGAGCACAGCTCTATTGCAGGCACATTCAACTGGAAGACCAACGAGTTTGTTCACCAGCTCAACCGCAAAACTCCGGAGCAGATTGCAGCCATCACAAAGGGTTCAATCACAAATTGGGTAACAAAGAATGCTGCTGAGTATCGTAACATCTACACTCTGCTCGAGAGTGGCAAGAAGTTCAGTCAGAAGGGTCTGCGCGTATGGCAGAACAGCATCTACCCTATCTCTACCGAGCAGGCGGCAATTGCCGGCTATCGTATTGCAGCCATCCTCAACGGACTGTTCGACAGCAATGTTGCAAATGTAAAAATCAAGTAATCCAAACCAGACTCTTTTATGAAACGATTTATAACTACACTCGCCCTTGTATGTATCGTGGGCAGTTCAAGTCTCTGTTTCGGTTGGGGTCGTGATGCTCATGCGGCTATCGCTTACATTGCCGAGCGCCACCTCACCCCTACAGCAAAGGCAAATATCGAGAAGTGCATCGACGGTCGCTCTATCGTCTACTACGCCTCTTGGCTCGACAACCACCGCGCCGAGAACAAGAGCTGGGGCAAACTTGCACATGTGGCTCACTACGACATTGCAACCTGCGAGCCTATCGGCAAGCCTTACAAGTATATGAAATCGACAATCAACAAGCTCAAGAAGTACCGCGAGCTGCCTGACTCTACAGTCAAGGTATCTATCTACCACCTCGTACACTCTTTGGGCGACTACCACTGTCCCGGACATGTGGCATACTACGACTGCTCGGGCGAGAAGCCAAAGAGGCTGATAACCTCGAGCTACGACATCTATCTGAAGCCAAAGAAGACCCGTATGAGCTACCACAAGCTCTGGGATAGCGGCATCGTTCAGATGGGTCAGCCCGGTTGGGGTTATATGGATTGGGGACACGCACTTGACAGCTCTGTTTCGCAGGAGTATATCGACAGCGTGACTGCCGGATCTCTTAAGGATTGGATGAAGGATATCGCCACAAGAACCCAGCAGGAGTACAAGATTTACGAGCGCGCACCTTACAAGGATAGTCTGTGTGCTGACGACGAGCTGTCGGTTGTTGATGCCGATATGATGAACGATTACTACGAGATTGCAGCTAAGCAGATACTTATCGGCGGTCTGCGTATGGCAAAGATTATTAACGATATTTTTGGAGAATAGAGATGAAAAAGTCCATTATCATTGCAGTTATTGCCCTTCTTATCCCGCAGATTGCGCTGGGTTGGGGCAGACTTGGTCACCGCACCATTGCTGAGATTGCAGAGCGCAACCTCACACCAAAAGCTAAGGCAAACATCGAGAAGTACACCGGCGGCACACCGCTGTGGAAGTATTCACTTTTTGTAGACGAGATGCGCAAACATCCTGATTATAAGGAGGTTCTTGACGGCTTCCACGCATCTATTGCCGACTGTGACTGCACCTCTCCGCAGGTTGTTCGCGACCGTTATCGTGACGGCAAGGATGGCGTAACAGCGATGAACAACTTCCGCGAGCAGCTCAAGAACTACAAGGAGCTGCCGGACTCGGTAGTACTCTTTGCCATCAAGTGTATCTCACACATTGTTGCCGATTTTAACTGTCCGAGCCATGTTCGCTATGTCGATAATGCCAACAAGTGCAGCTTCCCTGCCATCTACAACGGCAAGAAGGTCGATATGCACCGTTGGTGGGACACTTGGCTCATACAGTCTCTGCATAAAAATAGAACCGGCAAGTTGGACCACAAGCAGTATGCCGACTACCTCAATACCCTCTCAAAGAAGGAGATAAAGAGCATTACAAAGGGTTGGGCTCAGGAGTGGTTCGAGGCTTCAGCACGCGACTGCCGTCCTACAATCTACTGGATTGACGACCTTAAGATCGAGAAGATTGACCAGAAGTTTGTAGACAAGGCTGCTCCGCTTGCAGAGTATCAGATGCAGAAGGCGGGCTACCAGATGGCAAAGGCTCTGAACACAATATTCGGCAAGTAGTATGAAAAAGATTGTTTCGCTCCTCTTTATTGCCCTTGCTCTGCCGCAGATAGCATTTGCGTGGAGTGGTCAGGGACACTCTACCATTGCCCACATTGCCGAGCGTCATCTCACTGCAAAGGCAAAGGCAAACATAGAGAGTTATATCAACGGTCGTTCGATTGTTCACTACGCTTCGTGGATGGACTTCAACCGCACAACACCTCCATTTGATGTAACAAATAACTGGCATGTAGACTACTGGACAAATGACGAGCGCACAGATGCTGACGGCAAACCGCTGCCACCAAACTCTGTCCGCGAGATCAAGCGCATCATTGGTCAGATGGACGATTTTCGTACGCTTAGCGACTCGCTTGTAAATATCAACATCAAGTTCCTTGTTCACCTTGTGGGCGATATGCACTGTCCTGTACATATCGATTTCCCGCTTTCGCGCCCTGTAAAGGTGACTATCGAGGGTAACCGCGAGATAAAGTTCCACAAGATGTGGGACGGTTATGTCATTGCCCATCGTCACAAAGGCTGCTCCCCTATTCAGCTCGCAACAGAGTTCGACATCTACACCCCTGAGCAGATTGCCAAGGTGCAGGAGGGAGATCCAGATGCTTGGTACGCAGAGACTGTTGTTGCAGCAAGAAGAGCGTTAGATTTGATGCCTGATAATAAGGTACTCACCGCTGAGAACTACTTCAATGAGGCTATAGTCATTGCCGAGGATCGTATGACCGTTGCCGGCTATCGTCTTGCAGCTATTTTGAACTCTATTTTTGACAAATGATGATAATGCGATACTATGAAAAAGATTATCACACTTATAGCCGCTGCTCTGATTTGTTCGTATAGTGCACAGGCGTGGACCGACTCTATTCACGCGGGCATTGCAGCCATTGCGCAGGAGAACCTCAAGGAGAGCACCAAACAGCGAATTGCAGAGATTCTCGACGGACGCTCTATTGTATATATCGCCTCTATGCCTGCCGACAATATCTCGGGTGCTATCGCTATTACAGCAAAGAACAAGCCCTACAGCATAGCAAAGGTAGCCAAATCCAAAGATGCAGATATTCGCAACGCTGCGTTGTTATCGGATATTACCCTTGCGCTTGCCAATGTTGTCGCACAGGATAAGAAGGTTGCTGCCGAGGCTCTCAGAGAGCTCATAACAGCTATTGGCGATATGCACTGTCCGGGACACTACCTCTTTGTCGATGCAAAGCACTACCGCGACATTGTTATTTGCAAAGCGTGGAACTCTACACAGGTCAAGTTTACCGAGTTCTGGGAGTCGGATGCATTCTACAGCACATACGGCTGGACAACAAATGAGTTTGTACATCAGCTCGCACGCAAAACACCTGAGCAGATAGACGCCATTACTAATGGCTCTTACAACGATTGGGTAGTAGAAAATGCTGTCGAGTACCGCAAGCTCTACCAGAGTATGCCTGCCGAGATTACACTTGCAAAGGGCATCGACTACACTCTGTGGAAGAACAAGCTCTACCCTGTTGCCATAGAGCAGATTGCTGTTGCAGGCTACCGTCTTGCAGCGATACTGAACTTAATCTTAGACTAACATCAGATCGAACACTATGAAAAAGAGCATACTTACCCTGCTGGCTGTTCTCACAGCATACAGTACAGCTATGGCGTGGGGCTATCACGGGCACGCAACAATCGCGATGATTGCCGAGCGACACCTCACCCCTACCGCCAAAGCCAATATCGAGAAGTGTATTGACGGTCACTCTATTGTCTACTACGCATCGTGGCTCGACCACCACCGCAAGGAGTACAAAGAGTGGGACAGACTACGCCACACCTGCGACTTTGACTCCAAGACTGGTAAACTGTACGGCAATCCGATAAAGCAGATGCGCCAGACAATCGCCCTGCTTGAGGACTACAAACATCTGAAGGACTCTGTTCGCAAGGTGCGCATCTACCACTTCGTACACTCATTTGGCGACTTCCACTGTCCGGGACATATCGAGTTTATGACCGATGACAAGCGTTCACACACCACCAACTATCCGGTTATCAATGTAAATGGCAAGCCGCTGCGTTACCACACTATGTGGGATGCAACTGTACTTACCGAGAACTACCGCGATTGGGGATATATGGACTTTGCACACGCCCTTGACAGCAACCTTTCGCAGGAGTATATCGACAGCGTAACTGCCGGCACACTTGAGGATTGGCTCTACGACGCCCGCGACCGCAGCCACAGAATATACACAGATGCACCTCAAAAGCCTGAGGGAACACCCGAGAGCGAGCTGTCGAAGGTAGACCGCGATCTGATGAACGACTTTGGCGAGCTTGCTTGCGAGCAGGTACTCAGAGCGGGTCTGCGTATGGCAAAGATTATTAACGAGATATTTGGAGAGTAATGAGACGACTTTTAGTTATTGCTACCATCTCTCTGCTCCTGCCGCAGATGGCATTTGGTTGGGGCAGAGTAGGTCACAAAACCATTGCGGAGATTGCCGAGCGCAACCTTACACCAAAGGCTAAAGCAGCTATCGAGAGGTATACCGGCGGCACACCGCTGCACGAGTACTCACTCTGGATGGACGAGGTTGTGGCAACACCGCCATACAACAAGTCACTTGCCGGCTGGCACGCCTCTATCTGCGATGTAGACTGCACAAGTCCAAAGATTATTCGCGAGCGCTACCGCTCAAGTCGCGACGGTGTGACTGCTATGGAGGATTTTCGAGTGCAGCTTAAGAACTACGAGGAGCTGTCAGACTCGACCGTACTGACCGCTATAAAGTGTATTGTACACGTTGTTGCCGACTTCCACTGCCCTACACATATGCGTTATGTGGATCTGCACAACGAGGGCAAGTATCCGGTAGATTTTCTGGGTAAGCGTTGGCTCTACCACTCTGTATGGGATACAGGCATTGTCGAGGCGTACCACAAGGGTTGGGACCACGTAAAGTATGCCGACCACCTCAACACCCTCAGCAAGGGCGAGATAAACAAGATTACCAAGGGCTGGGCTCAGCAGTGGTTTGAGGATGGCAGCCGCAATGTCCGCCCAATTATCTACTGGGTAATTAACGACGGCAAGAGTATCCAGAAGCTCGACAACGATTTTGTCGATAAGTGCGGTCCACTTGCAGAGTCACAGATGCAGAAGGCGGGCTATCGCCTTGCAAAGGCTCTGAACACCATTTTTGGCAAATAACCTAAAAAACAGACCTAATATGAAAAGAGTAATTTTATCATTTTTGGCGCTCATTCCGCTTTGCGCCATTGCTCAGTACAATCCTGAGACCCTGCGCACACCTGTAGCACAGCCTGCACAGCGCATCGAAGTTATCCTGCCACAAGTAAACGGCTACAACATCTACAAGGCAGACCTTCACACACACTCAATCTACTCGGATGCCGAGACAACCCCTGCATACCGCGTTCGCGAGGCTTACTTCGACGGACTGGATGCTATTGCCATTACCGAGCACATCGAGTATCGTCGCATCGAGCCTAAGATGCTCAAGTTCCTCAAGGGCTATAACGATGGAAAGGCTATAAAGGCTGAGAATACCGATGTTATTCGCAAGGCAGCTACAAAGTCAGGCATCAAGGCTGACCTTAACTACCCTGTATCTGAGGCGGTTAAGGAGAGCCAGAAGTATGGTGTGCTGGTTATTCCGGGTGCAGAGATTACCCGCGAGCCTGTAAAGATCGGTCACTTCAATGCACTCTTTACCACCGACAACAACACCCTCTACGATCCAGATCCGCTCCAGAGCCTTCGTAACGCTCGCAAGCAGGGTGCGCTTATTCAGCACAACCACCCGGGCTGGCGTCGTACCTCTTGCGACAAGACCGAGTTTGAGCTCAAGGCATACAGCGAGGGTCTTATCGACGGTATTGAGGTTGCCAACGGAGGTTCACTCTACCTGCCGATTATCGAGCGCGCACGCGAGGATAACCTCTATGTTGCATCAAATACCGATATTCACACCACAACCGGCGAGTACTACCGCATCAAGGGTCAGCTCCGCAATATGACCCTTATCCTTGCAAAGGAGTGCACACTGGAGGCTCTTCGCGAGGCTTTGGAGGCAAAGCGCACACTCGCATATGCCGGTGGTTATGTATGTGGTGAGGAGCAGCTGCTCAAGGATATGTTCCTTGCATCTGTAAAGTATGAGGTTATCAGCACCGATAAGAAGGGCGTTCGTAAGATCAACCTTACAAATATGTACTCTATTCCACTCGAGTTCAAGACCTCAAAGAATGCTCTCCCTATCAAGCTTCTGCCTTACCACTCAGTACAGCTGAGCGTCGCTAAGGGCAAAGATCTCAACCTTACCGTAACAAGCATGCTCTGCGGTAATATGGTTCATCCAAAGGTTAATATCAAGGTTAAGTAACAGCGTCTGACCATCAAAATAGAGGGTGTCCAATAAGTTAGACCCTCTGTAGAATGTGGACAGTGAAGCATTCTGCAAAACTTGTTGATTGACAAAGTGTTAAGTTGTTTAGATTGAGGACTGATTGTCCGTACAAAAGTCGTCTAAACATTTATTTTACGAAGATTCTACTCTTCTCATGTAGTCTTCTATGTAGTCTAAATTAAGACCAATTAGTGCTACCAAGTAAAATAAAGTAACAACTTAACACTTTGTCTTTTTTATGTACACTATTAACATCAAGGGAAAGCCAAATCCCAAGGATCCCGCTATGGTCAAGTTGGAGATGATTTTCTTCAAGTCCAACTATCCACGAGTAACTAAGGTCGTAAATGTAACAGGTCTTTTGGCAGACTGGGACGCCAAGTCGCAAAGTTTCAGAGTAGGAAGTGCTGAAGCAACAGCAAAGAACAAAATCTTATTTGACCTTAAAACTAAATACTATCATAAAGCCGACGATTGGGAAATCGAGGGACGCAATTGGTCTCCCGTACAACTGTCGCACGCTTTTGACGAGGTAGAGCAAATTAAATCTGAGGTAGTAGTAAAGTCTGTGTTGCAGATGGTAGAGTCTTTTGAGGAGCGTTATCTCGAAAAGAAGAGAATTAAGAATGGGCATATAATGGATAGCATAAAGACTGCCAAATGTTACACTAATCTCAAGAAGACTCTAATCCAGTTTACATCAGAAAAGTATAACAAGTCCTTTTCATCATACTTTTTTACCGATATTAATGAACAGTTCCTGTTGGATTTTGCGTTTTGGATTAAGGAACAAGGTATCAAAAATGGGAACCGAGGTGGCTTGACTCACAAGTTAAGGCTTCTCAGAGCGGTATGTAACCACGCGTACAAGATGGGAATGTATGGTGTCAATATGGATGCATTTCTATGTCTTGGCAACGATATTAAATGGCCTGAGACCACATCTAAGGCTATATCATATAAGACAATGAATAAAATTGCAGCAATTGATAGAACGCTTTTGACTCGCTATGAACAACTCCACCTTGACATGTTTCTATTTAGCTATTATGCTGGAGGAATGGCAAATGTTGATGTTTGTAACCTGACATGGGATTGTATCCAAGAAGATAGAATAGTATACGAGCGAATAAAATTTCCTAAAACTGCGAAGCCCATTTTACTCCAAAAGGCAAGGGACATAATGAATAAGTATAAGGGAAAGAGTTTTGAGAATTATGTGTTCCCTGTATTTAGTCCAAAGCATACGACATCTCAGAAACGGATGGTGAGAGTAAAAGAAATATCATCAAAGGTAAGCAGAACCCTCAGAAAGATATGTAAGATACTTCGTATTAAAGATAAGGTAACTTGGTATTCGGCCCGTGGTTCGTTTATCTCGAAGATGGTTGATGCGGGAAACAACCCTTATGTTGTAGCAGAAATGGCTGGTAATAGCCCATTGACAATCTACAAACACTACTATAAGAACACCCGAAGAGAGGAAATCAAGCGCGAAATGGAATCTATTTTCTGATTTTGTGTTATCTTTGCAGTTGAATTCTAAAACAATAGACAATATGAAGGAATTGGTAGCAAAAATCAATGAGGCATTCGAGGCATTCTCAAAGGATGCTGAGTTGCAGGTAGAGAAAGGTAACAAGGCTGCCGGAACTCGCGCTCGTAAGGCTTCATTGGAGCTTGAGAAGTTGATGAAGGAGTTCCGCAAAGTTTCTGTCGAGGCTGGCAAGAACTAATCTCTCCCTCATTCGTGTAGCGTTGCTACACATACATATTTAACACAAGAAAGCGTTAGCTTTTGTTTGTCTTCTGAATTCTGGTACAATTCATGTTTTTCTGCAAACAAAAGGTTTCGCTCACGATTTGCGTGGGCTAACCTGATTGCAGAATGGTTTACCAGAGCCAAGAAGACAGCGGGTTATGTCCCACGCTCTTCGTTTTGGTAAATATCGTGCTCTATGGGACTGTGGGCATAAGAAATTGATATGGAGACAAGATTGATTGATGAGTTGATGGCTATTCCAGCGGATGCCACTACCGCTACCATTCAGGGTGTCGAGATGCAGATTATCTCGACAGAGCAGGCAGATAAAATGCTTGATGCAGATTCAAGTGGCGAGAATACTCACGAGTGCATCTTGAAGAACGGAAGATTCCTTTTTGAGTCGGATAACGGCAAACTAACTACTTTATATAAGGTACAGAATTAGGGGCATCATCACTGACGCCCCTTTCTTGTGCTCTTATGAGATTACTTTACTTTCTCAACAAAACTCTTCGCAGGTTTGAAAGCTGGAATGTTGTGAGCAGGAATAACCATCGTGGTGTTCTTGGTAATGTTTCGTGCTGTTTTCTCTGCACGGTGCTTAATGATAAAGCTACCGAATCCGCGAAGGAATACCTCATCTCCGTTAATCATCGAAGTCTTAATGGTTTCCATCAACCCTTCTACCACCTGTAACACTACTTGTTTCTCAATGCCTGTTGATGCGGCAATCTCCTTTACAATGTCAGCTTTAGTCATAGTTCTATTTATATTTAACTCATAAAGTATTTCATTATAAACGCTATAATACACCATCGATTTGTAACCACAACACGCGACTTTTTCTTTGTTATAGCCTTCTTTATCTGTTGTACAACTTTAGGCACAGGCATTACCCAGAATAATCCCTCGCCTTTTGCCATCGCTGTATTAACTAAGCCAGGTCTTATTTCAGTTACGGATATACCATCCTTCTTTGATTTTTTGCGAAGTGCTTGCGAATAGTTTATTTGATACGCCTTTGTTGCTGAATATGCAGGAGCATTTGGTTCACCAACTAATCCACCTATAGATGTGATAGTAACCATATGTCCAAAACCTTGCTTTTTGAATAAGTTGTATATGCTGTCAACAACAGTTGTCCATCCAACAATGTTTGTGTTTATTGTAGACAATTCAATATCTATTGAGAGGTCAGGATTAAGATCTCCCGTTCCTGCACAGATTATTGCCAAATCTATCTTATTAGCATTGTTACAAGCATCATTGAGCACAGATTCAAACTCGTGATGATTAGTTATATCACAAGGATAAATTGTGGTGTTTGCAGGACGCATCTCTTTCATTTCTTCAAGGAGCGATGCTCGTCTACCCAATATTATCACATTGTTATCATTCTCAGCGTATGTATCCCATAGGCCACGACCTATGCCTGATGTAGCACCAACTATAAGTATATTCATAATTGCAGTTCTCAGTTTGTAAGCAGTTGCAAAGATACAACAAAATAACCATATGGTAGTATTCCGAGTAGATTTATTATAAACCTTTGCGTCGATTTCCTTCTACTCTTTCAGTAAAAAGATTAGAGTATGAAGCTATCGTTAAGACGCAAATTCAAGGGGTCGAAATATACTATCGGCGACCTCAGTATTGACGGCACATTTTTCTGTAACACTATCGAGGATGTCATTCGTGAACTGCCCGATAGTTGTCCTAATACCTCACGCTGGATTCCGTGCAAGTGCAAGGAGAAGGTATATGCTCGCACCGCAATTCCAACCGGCACATACAAGGTTACTTTGGAGCACAGCCCGAAGTTCAAGCGCAAGATGCCGTATCTGCACGGTGTCCCTCACTTCTTGGGTATTCTGATTCACTGGGGCAACACCGAGGATGATTCGGGCGGTTGCATTATCGTTGGTGAGAACTCTGTCAAGGGCAAGGTCATCAACTCTCGTGCGACCTTCAAGAAACTCTACGCTCTTCTCGAAAAGGAGAAGGATATCACCATTGAAATCTACTAAGCAATGGCGGTCAATAAACTCAAAGCACCGCGCAATATCCATATCGACTTCAGCCCCTCCCCACGGCAGTATGAGTTGTGGAAGCTCCTGCAACCCAACTACTGTCCACATTGTGGGGCTGAGATCGAGCAGGTTCTTGTTGGCTATGACCAGCAGAGAAATCCTCAATACAAACCGCAGTGTAAGCATTGTAAATCGCAGAATCTTCCCCAGCTAATCTTGGGAGGTGGAGCTGCCGGTGGTGGTAAGTCGTATGTCGGTAGCGTATGGCTCGTTTCTTCGTGTATGCGCTTCGAGAACATCCGTGCAGTAGTTGCTCGTAAGACACTCAAATCGCTTAAAGAGTCAACTTGGAACACAATCAAAACTATCTTGAAGGATTGGGGTTTGAAGGAGGATGTGAACTACAAGATTAACAACCTTGAAGGTACGCTCACATTCTGGAACGACTCGGTTATCATTATGAAGGAGATGGCCGACATTCCATCGGACCCCAACTTCGAGCGATTTGGTTCTTCGGAGTACACAATCGCAATGGTCGATGAGGTGTCGGAGATATCCGAAAAAGCTGTCGAGGTGTTGTTCTCGCGTCTTCGTTGGCGTACTCACGAGACCTTCAAAACTCCACGAATGTTGCTTACTACCAACCCGACTATTAACTGGGTGCGTAGCCGTTTTGTGCAGGATGAGAACGGCGATAAGGTGGTATGCCGTGAGGGCGAGGCTTATGTTCCGTTCTCGGTGTTTGATAACCCGAACATCGCATTCCGTCAGGTCTATGAGGCGGCTCTGAATAAGATTCGAGACCAGGCAACAAAGGAGCGTCTGCTCTATGGTAACTGGGACTTTGTGGAGGCGAATGATATGGCTATATACAACCGCTTTGATGGAGCAAAGCATCTTATCACAAGCCTCAAAGAGAAGGTCTACGACCCGACAAAACCGCTAATCACAGTATGGGACTTCAATGTGGCTCCGCAGATGTCGGTCCTCTCTGCGCAGATAGACTACGACAACAAGAAGGTCTATATCCTCGAAGAGATACTTGGCAAGCCCGAAGACAAGGAGAACAACACGCCCGCACTTGCTCGTAAGGTACGACTGAAACTCTATCGAGATAAGCATATCGGCGGCGTTGATGTTACTGGTGACCCGTCAGGATTGCAACGCTCAACCACGAACGAGGATGGCATCAACAACTACACTATCATCGTTGATACATTCGGCAAAGGCATCCTGCGACCAAAGGTAAAACTACTCCGCAAGCAACCGCCACAGGTTACTCGATGCGAGTTTGTCAATAAGGTATTCGACGGCTACAATGGCTGGGAGATTCAGATAGACATCAAGTGCCGCAAACTCACTCAGGACCTTATCTACCAGCTCCGCAACGAGGATGGCACAAAGAGCAAACAGAAGACAACAGACCCTAAAACAGGGGTAAAATATGAACGATACGGACACTTGTCAGACTGCCTCGATTACTTGCTCTGCTACTATCTGCGTGATAGCTGGTATAAGTACAAGAGCGGTGGCGATAGCAACGGATATGTGGTATCGACATCGGTAATAAGCGAAGGATTTAACTACTAAACGGAACAGATATGTACAGACGATTCCTAAATAATAGCGACTACTTGGGTATCATTACTCAGGAGGCTTTGCAGCAACTCACTCGTGGCAATGATGAACGATTTATTCAGGCTGAGCAGTCGGCAGAGATGAGCATCGTGGAGTATCTCTCGGAGAACTACGAGGTGGAGAAAGAGTTTGCCAAGGGAAAGTATATTGCCGACTACGATAGGCGTATCACGTACCCCGTAGGCGTGCATATCTACTTCGATGGGCAGATACACGAAGTTATCCGCTCTATCAGTGGTTATCGCAAGCCTGAAACGGTGGTCTATTGGGAAGAGTTAACCGATATCAATATCGATGCTTCGCAAGTTCCTGCCTACTCGCAGTTCAATACCTACTATCCGGGAGACAAAGTGAATTACAATGGCGTGGTCTATCTCTGTTTGTCGGAGAATGGCTATAAGTTCGATGACATTCGTATTCCTATGGTTGGCGGTTGGATTGAGGCAGAGACTTCGCTATGGCAGCCTATTGACTATCCTTTGTGGGCTGTTGTAAAGTTCGAAGGCGCGTTCTATACATTGATGACGCTCGATGGCTTTGACAACAACATCGACCCGCTGACATCGGATTGCTGGGGTGCCATTGCTGACTACGACTCGGCATATAACGACTATGAATTGTCAGACCACGAATATGTGGTCTATGGTGGTTGTGTGTTCTATCCAGAAACCGATGCGAATGCTGATGTACCAGAATTCGGCAACAACCTTTCGCTTCACGATCCTCGCAACTACAACCTCAAAAAGCATATGGTGCGCTTGGCAGTTTATGAGCTCACGAAACTCATCGCTCCGAACAATGTGAGTGCTGTGCGTATGCGAGATTATGAGGACTCGATGAAGTGGCTCAACGATGCAGCGAGACTACGACTTAACCCACAGATTCCACGCAAGGTCGATGAAACAAAGAAGCCAGTCACCGATTGGCAACTGGCTACATTCCAGAACGACTACGACCCATATCGCAACCCGTGGATGGTGTAGTCTATTTACAAGATATGCAATAAGTCGTTTCAGATCGTGAGTTTCGATTTGGAACGACTTTTCTTGATTTTGGACATTT
>CANBCZ010000016.1 GCA_947367255.1 uncultured Alistipes sp. | reverse complement strand
CCGAGGTAAAACCACTTATTTCGATAGGTGGCAAGGCGGTCTGTTCAGCGGGTAATATCTCTGCTGTCGTAGGCGAGGCAAAGAGTAAGAAGACATTTCTTACTACGGCTCTTGTCGCCTCGGCTATTGCCTACCCGTACCCCGACAGCGAAGCCTTTGAGAATGTATCTAACGACATATCACTCAAGGTGTTATGGCTCGATACGGAGCAGGGCGAAGCGCATGTCCGTAAGGTTATTGACCGTATAAATCGCATTACGGGAACTAACCGTACGGGAGGTGTTGAGGATCCTCGTTTAAGGGTCTTTGCGCTGCGCGAGATTGACCCTAAACATCGCCTCGATGTGCTGCGAGATGCGCTCTACACCTTCGGTCCCGACTTGGTCGTTATAGATGGTGTTGCCGACCTGCAGTACGACACCAACGACCTGCGCGAGAGTGATGCCCTCGTGGGTGAGTTGATGGCGCTTAGTACTACATATAACTGCCACATACTCTGCGTATTACACACTAACCCGGGCACTGACAAGGCGCGTGGTCATGTGGGTAGTTCGCTACAGCGCAAGGCGGAGAGTGTGCTCTATGTTCATAAGGTCGAGAGCACCTCGATTGTCGAGCCGCAGTTCTGCCGCAATGAGCCCTTCGAGCGCTTTGCCTTCCATATCACGCCCGAGGGACTTCCCGAGCTGTGCAACCTGCCTACCGAACCGCAAAGTAAAGAGGATGAGGTAGTTGCAGTGCTTCGCGACCACTTCGGCGGCAGTGTGGAGCGAACGGTGCTGAGCCATAAACTCGAGGAGGTTTTAGGGCTGAACCGCACAACGGCATCTATGCGAATAAATCGACTTGCCCGCAAGGGTCTTGTCACAATAGACGGCAAGTGTATCTCTCTAACTACCTGATAATGAGCATTGTCACAATGTCACAGTGTCACAGGGGCGTGTCAGATGTGACAAGTGACAAGTGACAGTGACAAAGTTTTAGCCAACAGCAATAGCCGATAACTAATGCCAAAAGCTACCCAAAAGCTTTGCTTTTAAGAAAAAAATTCCTACCTTTGCGGTTTGGAAACAAATAAACACAATATAACTATGCAAATCGCAGACAAATACTCTCCACAGGAGATTGAACAGAAGTGGTACGACTACTGGTGCGACCACAACCTTTTCCACTCGGAGCCTGATGAGCGCGAGCCTTACACTATCGTTATTCCGCCACCAAATGTGACCGGTATGCTCCATATGGGTCATATGCTCAACAACACCCTTCAGGATGTGTTGGTGCGTCGTGCGCGTATGCTCGGCAAGAATGCCTGCTGGGTACCGGGTACTGACCACGCAAGTATCGCTACAGAGGCGAAGGTGGTGGCAAAGCTCAAGGCTGAGGGTATCGACAAGGCGTCTCTTACCCGTGAGCAGTTCCTCGAGCACGCTTGGGAGTGGAAGGAGAAGCACGGTGGCATTATCCTCAGTCAGCTCCGCAAGCTCGGTGCATCTTGCGACTGGGACCGCACCTGCTTTACTATGGATAAGGAGCGTACCGAGAGCGTTATTCAGGTATTCTGCGACCTCTACAACAAGGGCAAAATCTACCGTGGTGTGCGTATGGTACACTGGGACCCATCTGCAAAGACAGCCCTCTCGGACGAGGAGGTTATATATAAGGAGTCGCAGGGTAAGCTCTACTACCTGCGCTACAAGCTCGAGGGTACAGACCGCAACATTATCGTTGCCACAACCCGCCCAGAGACCATTTTGGGCGATACTGCAGTCTGCCTCAACCCGAATGACCCGCGCTATGCCGACATCCCTGAGGGTGCTCGCGTAATTGTGCCGCTTGTAGGTCGTTCTATTCCGATTATCCGCGACGAGTATGTAGATATCGAGTTCGGTACAGGTGCACTGAAGGTTACCCCTGCGCACGATGTGAACGACTATATGCTGGGCGAGAAGTACGGTCTTGAGACCATCGACATCTTCAACGACAACGGTACTATCAACGACAAGGTGGGTATGTATGTTGGCGTGGACCGCTTCGAGTGCCGCAAGCAGATTGAGAAGGACCTTGAGGCTGCGGGACTTATGGAGAAGACCGAGCCATATACAAACAATGTAGGCTACTCAGAGCGTACAGGCGTTGCTATCGAGCCAAAGCTCTCTATGCAGTGGTTTATGTCTATGTCGGAGATTGCAAAGCCTGCAACAAAGGCTGTACTTGAGGATGTTATCCGCTTTGTGCCTGAGAAGTACAAGAACACCTACCGCCACTGGATGGAGAACATCAAGGATTGGTGTATCAGCCGTCAGCTCTGGTGGGGTCAGCGCATCCCTGCATACTACCTTCCAAAGGGTGGTTATGTAGTTGCTCCGACAGCAGAGGAGGCACTCGTTCTTGCACAGCAGAAGAGTGGCGATAGTACCCTTACCCTTGCCGACCTTCGTCAGGATGAGGATGTGCTCGATACTTGGTTCAGCTCTTGGCTCTGGCCTATCTCAGTCTTTGACGGTATCCGCAACCCTGATAATGAGCAGATTAAGTACTACTATCCGACTAACGACCTTGTAACCGGTCCGGATATTATCTTCTTCTGGGTGGCTCGTATGATTATGGCGGGCTACGAGTATCGCGGTCAGATGCCGTTCCGCAATGTATATTTCACAGGTATTGTGCGCGATAAGATTGGTCGTAAGATGAGTAAGCAGCTGGGTAACTCGCCCGATCCGCTCGACCTTATTGCACAGTATGGTGCCGACGGTGTCCGCGTGGCAATGATGCTCTGCTCAAGCGCCGGTAATGACCTTATGTTCGACGATGCACTCTGCGAGCAGGGTCGTAACTTCGGTAATAAGATTTGGAACGCCTACCGCCTTATCAACGGCTGGAGTGTCGATGAAAACCTCGCACAGAGCGAGAATAACGCCGTTGCCGTTGCGTGGTTCCGTGCCAAGATGAACGCAGCCCTTGCCGAGATTGAGGATAACTTCCGCAGCTACCGCATCTCTGAGGCACTTATGGTTGCCTATAAGCTCTTCTGGGACGACTTCAGTGGCTGGTACCTCGAGATTGTTAAGCCTGCATACGGCACACCGGCAGATAAGACCACAATCGAGCAGACCAAGCGCTTCTTCGAGGAGCTGATGCTCGTGCTGCACCCATTTATGCCGTTTGTTACCGAGGAGATCTGGCAGGACCTCTCTCCACGCGCTGCGGGCGAGTCTATTATGGTCAGCCCAATGCCTAAGGCTGAGGCTGTGGACGAAAACCTCCTCTCTCGCTTTGCGCTGCTGCAGGAGGCTGTCTCTGCTATCCGTAACATCCGCAAGCAGAAGAATATCCCACAGAAGGAGGCTGTTGAGCTCAAGGTTGTCCTCGATGAGAACTACCCACGCGAGGCTGAGGCTGTCCTTGTAAAGATGGGTAACCTCTCTAAGGTGACACCTGTTACCGAGAAGAACCCTACCGATGCCGGCTTTATCGTTAAGACTACTCAGTACTTTATCCCTATGGGCGATAATGTCAATGTCGAGGAGGAGATTGCAAAGCTCGAGAAGGACCTTGCATACTACGAGGGCTTCCTCGCATCCGTTATGAAGAAACTCTCCAACGAGCGCTTCGTAACTTCAGCACCTGCTCAGGTGGTTGCCAACGAGAGAGCTAAGCAGGCGGATGCAGAGGCGAAGATTGCTGCTCTGAAAGAGCAGCTCGCCGCTCTTCGTTAATTTTGTTGTGATAGCGGGGCATCTACTTCCGCTAACAAAAATATCCCGACAATGGCTGTACGCTTTAGTACTATCCATCGTCGGGATTTTTTGCCGAGCGTTGTACCTACCCCACTCTGACAACAAAATAGTGCAAGTAATACTCGTAGTGCAGACTTGAACGCAAAACAGTGCACTAAATACTCGTAGTGCAGACCCTGACAACAAAATAGTGCAAGTAATAATCGTAGTGCAGACTTGGATAACAAAGTGAAGGGTCGCCAAAGGCGAGCCAACAGCAAAACAATAGGGTGCCCGTTTGGACACCCTGTTGTTTATTTCACATCCATCAGACTATAGTCGTAGTCTTCCGTGATCTTCGTCTCTGTATATGTTCTGCCGAAGCGGTCGGTTGCCTCGACGCGGACAGCGGCGTTCTTGTTCTTCAGCGTATATTTATATAGGTGGAAGCAGCTTGTAAAGTAGCTATCTCTTGAGCGCTTCTTGACACCCACAAGGTAACCGATAGCCCACCAGTCCTGACTCGACTTTACCGATGGCTTGGTAGGGTTGTCGATGCCTGTGCCCTTTGTTGGAGTCTCCTTCTTGTAGGCAATCTTAGACATTGTACCGCTGTATACGCCATCCTCATAGACCTTAACGGTCCAGCTGTCGTCAGCATTGAAGACATTGGCAAGCAGTACTCCGTCGCCGTGCTGCTGAGCAAAGTACTCATTTTCGCCACCGCTCTTGTGGTTTCCGCGATAGAGGCGAATCTGGTAGTCGCGGTCGTTCTGATTTGTATTTACGCCCTGATAGTACCAGTTCTTGATAGTATTGCCCTCAATGTCGTACACGCCAAAGCCGTTTGGCACACCGTCACCATTTGTATTTGAGTACCACCAAGCACCACATACTGCGCCGTGTACGTGCTCATAGACCCCCTTTGAGAGTGTCGGCTCGTTGCGGGTGTAGTGGGTGTGTCCCGCCATAATATGCGCCTCCTGATACTGCGCAAGCAGTGTGATGACATTCTGCACATTCTTTTTGGAGGAGTTCACGAGCGGGATATGTACGCAGAGGATAACAAGCTTGTCCTTCGGAACGAACGATAGGTCCTGCTTGAGCCACTCATACTGCTCGTCGCTAAAGCCTAAAGAGTAGTCACCACCCTTATTATTGCTGTTCCACAGCATATCGCGCATACTTACAATATGTGCATCTGCTCTGTTCCACGAGTAGTTAATCGGACCAAAGGTCTCCTCAAACAGACGCTGAGCCTTGATATTGTAGGTTGATGATGTCTCATCTGGCTCAAGTGGCGATGAAGGGTTAAAGTAGAGGTAGTCGTGGTTACCCATAGTCTGGAAGATTGGGAAACCTGACTTGCTCTTGCTCATATGCTGACGCATATACGGCATCTGAGGGTTGGTATCTCTGGTATCGCCAGAACTTACAATATCACCCAATGTAACACCGAAACAAGGCACACCCTTGCTATTTGCAAATGACTTGAGGAACGGTATAGACTCTGTAGAGAATCGTATACGGTTTCCATCACTGCTGCACTGCGGGTCAGCAAGACAGAGGAGTGTAAACTTGCTATCCTTACCACCTGCCTGACGGGTGAGTGTAAAGTCGTAGACAAACTTGTCAGGGCTGTACTTGGTGTAGAATAGTGGCAGACCACCGCTGTCCACATTAACAGCTGCATCAGCAGGGATAGAGTAGTAGATGTACCAAGTATCCTGATGTGGAGTGAGCGAATAGCAACCCTGGCTGTCGGTCTGTACAGCACTAAAACCATCCGATACAACCACTCCTACTGCAGGTTTGCCATCTGTGTAGACCACACGACCCTTAGCAATCGAACCTGGCTCAGGTTCAGGCTCGGGTATGCCCTTGCTGCTGTAGAACTCGCCATCCTTAATCAGGTCGCGGTCCTCAATCTGCGCAAACTCCTCAACCGATAGCTTTATGGTGTAGAGTCCACCCACCTCGAACTTCTCGGTAGGCTTGTAGCAGAAGCTGTAGAGCCCGCTTGCCGTCTTTATGTCGTAGATTACGCGCTCTGTGGTGTTTGTGAAGTTCACAGGGGCTATTGTTGCCCATCCGTCGCTGCTCTTGCCCTTTGGCTTGCTCGGATAGCTCAGCGTAATGGTATTGCTGCCCGTAGCATTTGCATAGGGGTTGGCAATGGTCATAGAACAGCTGCCCGCAATCTTCGTCTGCTCGGTGGTCATCGTTACCGAGTTTATAACCTCGTCTGCAGGTAGCGTGATGTCGAAACGAACCACTGCCGCAGCGTTTGTCATCGTGAAGTTCTCGCCATCTGTTGTCTTGCCAAACAGCAGCAGTTTCTCCTTTACATTCGCACCACGAACAGGGTTGTAGCTCTGCTCTACGGGTATTGTGTAGTTGAAGTATGTGCCATTCATCGACACCTCAGAGGCAGGGTAGAGGGCATAGAGCACCTTGTTCTGACTCTCCAATGAGCCTGAGAATCTACCCTTTGTGCCACCCTCGCCACTTGATAGGGTAAAGAGGGCACTGTTGCGCATATCGGTCACAAAGAGCTCGTCATCCTTGCTCCAGTAGCCCTGATAGTTGCCGTTGCTCTCGATAACTACCGCAGCACGGCTATATCCGCCAATTAGCGCATTTACACTCGTTACTACACTACCTGTTCCCTGCTCGGGATTGGGGTTGTCTATTTCCGGAATGTCATCACCGCCGGTGCTGCACGCCACAGTGAGCACCATTGCCATAAAGGCATAAAAAAATCTCTTCACTCTGTTTTTAGGTTTTAACTCTTACGACAAAGATAGTAATAATTATGGAATAATCCACCACCAACAAAAAAAATAGGACCTCACTCAAGCACGCTTGATAGTGAAAGTCCTACTCTTATTATTATCCTAAATCCGCAGAGGGAACTACTTTACCTCCTCGAACTCTACATCCTCAGGCTGTGCTTTGGTCTCAGCACCTGCGCCTGCTGCACCTGCACCCGGATTTGCCTGTGCGCCCTGTGCTGCCTGCTGTGCTGCGTAGATATCCTGAGAAGCTGCCTGCCAAGCGTTGTTGAGCTCTGCAATGGCAGTGTCGATAGCTGCAACATCTGCGCTCTTGTGAGCCTCCTTAAGCTTACCCAGAGCTGCCTCGATAGCGCCCTTCTTCTCTGCAGGAATCTTGTCGCCATACTCCTTGAGGTTCTTCTCTGTGGTGAAGATGTTTGCATCGGCTGCGTTGATCTTCTCTACACGCTCCTTCTCGATGCGGTCCTTCTCCTCGTTAGCCTTCGCCTCGTCACGCATACGCTGAATCTCCTGCTCGGTAAGACCGCTTGACGCCTCGATGCGGATGGTCTGCTCCTTGCCTGTACCCTTGTCCTTTGCAGAGACGTTGAGGATACCGTTTGCGTCGATATCGAAAGTTACCTCAATCTGTGGTACGCCACGTGGAGCTGCAGGGATGCCGTCGAGGTGGAAGCTACCGATGCTCTTGTTGTCGCGTGCAAACTGACGCTCACCCTGGCATACATTGATAACTACCGATGGCTGGTTGTCTGTAGCTGTTGAGAATACCTCGCTCTTGCGTGTAGGGATTGTTGTATTTGCCTCGATAAGCTTTGTAAATACGCCACCGAGAGTCTCAATACCGAGTGAGAGCGGAGTAACGTCGAGCAGTACCAGATCATCCTTGATATCGCCGGCGAGGATACCACCCTGGATAGATGCACCTACAGCCACAACCTCATCAGGGTTTACGCTCTTGTTAGGAGCCTTACCGAAGAACTGCTCAACCACGCGCTGGATAGCAGGGATACGTGTAGAACCACCTACAAGGATAACCTCGTCAATCTGTGAAGCGCTCAGACCTGCATCACGCAGAGCAGTGCGGCAAGGCTCGATAGTGCGCTGTACAAGGTGGTCGCAGAGCTGCTCGAACTTAGCACGAGTAAGTGTCATTACAAGGTGCTGTGGAATGCCGTTGATTGGCATAATGTAAGGGAGGTTGATCTCTGTAGACTGTGAAGATGAGAGCTCAATCTTAGCCTTCTCTGCAGCCTCCTTAAGACGCTGGAGAGCCATAGGGTCCTGACGAAGATCTACGCCGTGCTCGCTCTTGAATGACTCTGCCATAAAGTCGATAAGTACGTGGTCGAAGTCGTCACCACCGAGGTGAGTATCACCATTTGTAGACTTAACCTCAAATACACCGTCACCCAGCTCGAGGATAGAGATATCGAAAGTACCACCACCAAGGTCGTAAACGGCAATCTTCATATCGCGGTTCATCTTGTCCATACCGTAAGCAAGCGCAGCAGCTGTAGGCTCGTTTACAATACGGCGAACCTTAAGACCAGCGATCTCACCTGCCTCCTTTGTAGCCTGACGCTGTGAGTCAGAGAAGTATGCAGGCACGGTAATTACAGCCTCTGTAACCTCCTGACCGAGGTAGTCCTCAGCAGTCTTCTTCATCTTCTGGAGGATGATAGCCGAGATCTCCTGTGGAGTGTACTGACGACCGTCAATCTCTACACGAGCAGTGTCGTTAGCACCACGAACAACAGAGTATGGAGAACGAGAGATGTCAGAAGCAACATTCTCAAACTTCTCACCCATATAACGCTTGATAGAGAATACTGTACGCTTAGGGTTTGTAATCGCCTGACGCTTTGCAGGATCACCTACCTTGCGCTCGCCACCATCTGTGAAAGCAACTACTGAAGGGGTTGTGCGATGACCCTCAGAGTTAGGAATAACTACGGGCTCAGCACCCTCCATTACTGCAACACACGAGTTTGTGGTTCCCAAATCAATACCAATAATCTTTCCCATAATTGTTTTAGTTTAAATATTTATACTTATTCTTAATTTTATTTTCAACTTGCGTTTGGCATACTACTGAACAAACCTCTTGCCAAAGATATTTTTCTGCCAAAAAAGCATGTGCCAAAACAGAAATGGCAGTAAGTCGTACAATTGTCTGCCAAAATGTCATATAGGTAAATGCCAATAGTCAATAGCACCGTACTGCGTAGCTGCGACACCAAACCCTAACAAAAAGTCCCACCATTTGGCAGGACTTGTGTGTTATGCAAGCGATTAAAAAGATGAATTTCAAGGCTTGCGAAATCCGAGAAACCGCAGCATACTTAAAGCGTATGTGAGGATTTCGAGGATGAGTATAACGAAGAAATTCGCTTTTTAATAGTTTGCGACTACTCGGTTGGCTCAATAAAGATGTAGAACACCAGTGGCGCATACGGCGGAATCTCAGTCTCGATAGTCGAGGTGGTCTCCTCGTAGTTGTAGTAGTTGGTGTAACCACCATAATAATTATAGTAGTTGTAGTAGCTGTACGGGTTGTAGTAAGCCGAGCCCATCATACTATAATAATTATAGAGGTTGGCGAGGCTGTTGTATGCAGCAGTGGAGCTTGACGATGTAGATGATGTACCGCCCGAAACGCCACTTGTTCCGTATGCATATCCCGAAGTGGTGATAATTGCACCCCAACGACCATAGCGGAGCTTTGGAATGGCGAGTGCCCACGCGTTGATGTACTCGTCCTTGTTTGACGATACAGAGTATGAGATAGATGTCTCGCCCGAGCTGTACTCATCCTCGCTGCCATCCTCGTTAAATGCGAGCTTACGCACCTCGGCAATGTTTGTGTCGAAGATAAAACCGTCGAGGAAACGACCTACATACCAGATAATTGCTGCATTGTCCTCTGTAACCTCCTTGGCGTCTGCCTCCGAGGTCTTGTTTATCATCTTCTCGAACTTCTTGTCGAGAATCTCCCACAGCTTCTTGTCGAATGCCGCCATATCGGCATAGCGCTGAGTGTCTATATACGGGTTACCGATGCCTGCAAAGTCCGGACGAGCATACTTGAGGTGTGCATACTCCTCCTCAGGCTTGAAGGTGTTGTTGTAGTAGATACCCTCGTGGTACTTCTTCTCCTCGGTAGTGGTGCTATCGCCATCCTCAGGGTTTGTCGCAGAGGTGTCTGTGTTCTCCTCCTCGCCGGTGTCGCTGTCGGAATCCTCTGTATTCTCAATCTGGTGCCACTGGGTCTGCTCGCTGCTCTCGTTGCTCTGCTTTATAAGCTGCTCAACCATATCGAGCTCCACATCGGCAGGGTTCTTCACTACGCGCATAACCTCCATATCGAGAATCATCGGCACATTGGCATCGAGGGAGTACTGACCCTCGTAACCACCCTCGGCAGATGAACCGTTAGAGGTGTAACCGATGGTCGAAGTCATATAAAGACGCACCTTTGAGCCCTTGCGCAACATAAGCTCTGTGCCCTGACAGATGTCGGCGTTGTTTGCCACATACTCCTCGCTCAGAGTAATCTTGTTGCGCGATGCGAGGTAACTACCCTCGACAATGGCGTAATACTCCTCCTTGCCGCAGTAGTTGCCATAAGGGACATAGTGTGTGCGGTCGGAATAGGTCGCCTGCATACGGGCAATAATCTCGTCACGGGTAGAAAAGACACTGCCATCGAGGTTGTAACCTGTAAAGTTGTAGTACACCCAACAGGTATCCTGATCCATAATCGCCTGACCGCCCAAGTCGTTCTCTGCATCTGCCGCATCAGCCGCAGCGGTGCTGTCGCCCCACTTGAGAACCTCGACATAGTAGCCACCATTCTCCTGATAGTTGCCTACCAACTCGGGATGGTTCTTCTTCATCCACGCCTTGAGTGAACGAGCCTCCAACTCATCGCCCGAATACTCAGGCTCAGTAACGCACGATGTGAGCGCAAAGAGAGATAAAAGTAGTGTTATAATAATCTTCATATTCCTATTTTGTTACATTCAAAATCTTAATATACCACGCCACAGAGCTATCCTTCGCTACATTTCCGAGGGCGTGCTTGCCGTATGCCGCTGCACTTGTCATATATACCTGCACCGAGTCCTGCGCATAACAGCCTATCAACGCCTCCTCAAGACCCCTGATCACCGCTCCGCGACCAAGCTGCACCGTCAGTGGCTCCTCCGACCATATAAGGTTGTCGTATTGGTTGTTGTTCGATGCCTCAATCTCCGAAATCAGAGCAGGGATGTTCGACCAGTAGAGCTGCGCCTTTGTCGGCTCACTGCCGCTGAAGGTGTAGGCTGCAAAACTTATGTCCAAAGTACTTGTCGGCTCCACTGCCGCCCAGTCCTCTCTACCCTCCTCATAGTAGTTTACAATGTGTCTGAACACATCCTGACCAAACTGTGTGTAGAATGGTGGGTTCTCCTCAATCACATTACCCACCTCCTGCTCAGCAACCATTTTGCGCGACGATGTCAGATACCTGACAATTGCATCCTTCTGCTTCGTCAGTATATCCTCATCCTTATTGCATCCGCTCGTAAGCAATGCTCCCGCCATCATCAGCGCGTATATCACCTCTTTCATAGCCATATAACGCGCAAAGATAATAAATATTATTATAATCCGCAAATTTTATCGTGATAGCGGCGCATTTACTGCCGCTAACGCGATATGTCAGCAATGAGCAGTACGCTCGGTACAGCCCATCGCCTCCAATCGCGCCGAGCGTGGTAACTGCACCACTCTGACGATAAAATGTTGTGCGGATTATTCAGACTGCAAATTATTTTGCCGTGAATTTGTCGTGATAGCGGCGCATTTACTGCCGCTAACGCGATATGTCAGCAATGAGCAGTACGCCTTAGTACAGCCCATCGCTGTTTTTTGTGCCGAGCGTTGCTACTACTACCTTTTGACGATAAAACAATGCACAGAGTAATTGGCGTGCAAACTCTTATTTGCTTTTAGTTTGGCTATTTTTACTGCGTTAGCTGTACTGCGTAGCCAGGAAACCCGAAAAATTTGTGCACCCGGAGCGAAGCGACTAAGCCCCCTTTTTCCAAAAGGGGGTTTGGGGGAAATGTAAATATTTTTGTAAAGTTTTAGTATCAGCAATCGTTTTCGGATTTAGGATGCTATCGAAGATAGCGCAATAAAAGAAAACCCCTCACTCAAGCTTGCTTGAAAGTGAAGGGTTTTATTTTATTGAATAGCATACTGCTATCCTAAATCCGCAATGGATCGCAACGTATGCTGCAACTACAACTGCTTGAGTGCAAGGCGGATAGCCTCCTCGACGCGGAGGTCGGGATTCTCCTTGAACAGCTTTTTGAGGACCTTTTCGGATGCGGTTTTTTGGAAGCCGAGCATAACGAGTGCTGCGAGTGCCTCGTCGTAGGTCTCGTTGTTGATTACGGTGGCTCCCTTTGTGCCCGAGAGTTTGTCGTCTACCTTCAGATCGACCATCTTGCCGCTCAGCTCGACGATAATCTTCTGTGCGGTTTTAAGACCTAAACCCTTGACATTTTTGAGCAGTACGGCATTGCCCGAGCCGATGATATTTCTCAGTTCGGTAGGGGAGTAGGTCGATTGAATCATACGCGCCGTATTTCCACCCACGCCCGACACGCCGATAAGGAGTCGGAACAGCTCGCGCTCCGCCTTTGAGGCAAAGCCATAGAGGATATGAGCATCCTCGCGAACGATGTAGTGGAGGTATAGTTTTACCTGTTCGTTGTGCTCAATCTCGGAGTAGGTCTGCAGTGAGATATTTATAAAGTAGCCGATACCGCCCGCCTCGACAACGGCATAGGCAGGGGCAATCTCGGTAAGTGTTCCGGTAATATATTCGTACATAGCGTTTTGCGGTATTTATAGTAACTTCTTCTTGACCTCTGCCGGACAGCCTGCAGCGAGGCTGTCGTCGGGTATATCCTTTGTAACGACACTGCCTGCGGCGATAATGCAACGGTCGCCGATAGTGACACCCGGACAGATTGTCACGCCGCCGCCAATCCAGCAGTCGTCACCGATTTTGATAGGCATACCGGTCTCTATCGGTTTGCGACGCTCGAGGTAGTTTGTCGGGTGCTGCGGGGTGTAGAAGCCGCAGTTTGGACCAATCTTGGTGTAGCTGCCGATAGTAATGCCGCCCGAGTCGAGGAAGGTGCAGTTTTTATTTATAAAGGAGTGTTCGCCAATCTTGATTCTGAAGCCCACATCGCAGTAGAATGGTACAGAGATGGTCGAGCTCTCCGCCATCTCGGGGATAAGCTCGCGGAGTAGTGCCGGGAACTCGGGGTCACGACGGGTCATAGAGTTGAGTTTTACGAGCAACTCTTTGCTGCGGGCAAAGGCTCTCTCTACCTCTGGGTCGTGGAAGTTGTAGAGCTCCCCGTCCATCATCTTCTGAAATTCACTCTTCATAGGTGTCAATTTGCTTACAAAGATACAATTTTTACCGAAAAGAGGTATCAGTCTGCAAAAAAAAGTGTAATTTAGCGACCGATGAGAGAGAAATTGACCTCCATACTGAGCCAATATTGGGGCTATAGCGACTTCCGTCCGATGCAGTACGAGATAATCTCGTCCGTAATGTCGGGCAGGGATACCCTTGCCCTTATGCCTACGGGAGGTGGTAAGTCGCTCACTTATCAGCTGCCGACACTCGCGCAGGAGGGGCTCTGCATTGTCGTCACTCCGCTCATTGCGCTGATGAAGGATCAGGTCGATGGTCTTAAACGCCGCGGCATATCGGCGGTGGCAATCCACTCAGGACTCTCTAATCAGAAGATTGACAGGCTGTTGGACAACTGTGCCTATGGAGATGTGAAGTTCCTGTATATCGCTCCCGAGCGCATAGATACCCCGATATTTCGTGTTCGTGCCAGACGAATGAATGTGGCGCTGATAGCTGTCGATGAGGCACACTGTATCTCGGAGTGGGGCTACGATTTTCGCCCTGCATATCGCCATATCGTACAGCTGCGAGAGCTGATGCCCGAGGTGCCCGTTCTTGCCCTTACGGCATCGGCAACAGACGAGGTGGCGGAGGATATTATGAGCGTGTTGCGCTTTGGCGAGAAGCATATTCTGCGAAGCTCTTTTGCCCGTCCAAACCTCAGATATGTCGTTCGTAAAACGGATGATAAGGAGGGTATGATTCTCAATATTTTGGACAAGGTGCCCGGCTCGGGAATTATCTATACGCGTCGTCGCAAAGATGCCGAGGTGCTTGCCGAATGGCTTGTGCAGCAGGGAGTTGGCGCCTCCTACTACCACGGCGGACTACCAAGCGAGGAGCGCTCGATAAGACAGGATGAGTGGGTGAGCGGCAAGGTGCGTGTAATGGTTGCCACAAATGCCTTCGGTATGGGTATCGACAAGGGCGATGTTCGCTTTGTTATCCACTACTCGATGAGTGACACCATAGAGAGTTACTATCAGGAGGCGGGTCGTGCAGGTCGTGACGGAGGACGCAGCTATGCTGTGCTGCTGACACAGGAGAGGGACTATGAGCTGATGCGTCAGCGCGTGGAGAATAGTTTTCCGCCGGTGGAGAAGGTGAAGAAGATTTACGACCAGCTATGCTCGTTTTTGATGATTGCAAATGGCGACGGAAAGGGCTGTTCATATATCTTCAATATCTACGATTTCTGTAAAAAATATGGCTACTTCTTCCATACGGAGGTGCTGGGTGCGATAGAACTTTTGGAGCGAAACGAGTACCTCGCCTATGTCGAGGAGTCGGATAGCCCAGCGCGTCTGATATTCTGTGTGGGCAGGGATGACCTCTATAAAGTAGAGTTTTCGAAGCGCACAGAGTCTGTCGTGCTTGCGTTGTTGCGTCTTTATAACGGACTGTTTACCGAGTTCAGACCGATAGACGAGATGGTCCTTGCCACTATGTGCAACTGTACCCACGCGGAGGTGCACGAGTCGCTCAAGGAGCTGTGGATGCGTAAGATTATTCGCTATGTGCCGACCAACCACTCGCCGATAATCCGTATGTTGGAGGAGCGACTGCCACTGTCTGACCTCTATATCTCTCCGAGTACCTACACCCGCCGCAAGGAGCAGATATTCCGTCGTCTGAAGGCTATGGCGGAGTACGCGGAGAGTACAGATTGTTGTCGCAGCGTGATGATTAGTCGCTATCTGGGCGATAAGAATGCACAGCCGTGCGGTTGTTGCGATATATGTCTTGCTGCCAAGCGCAATGCCAAGAGCGAGAGGGCTGTGGCAGATATGGTTCTGGAGGTGCTTGAAGAGGGGGAGTGTACGCTGCGTCAGATTGTCCAGCGAGTAACTGCTCCTGCCGAGAGTATCACCGAGGCACTCTATGCCCTTGCCGAGGCGCAAAAGATAGTTGTCGGCGAAAACTCTACATTCTCCATTCTGCCCGACAGGGGGTCGGAAAAATAATCAAATGCCCTAAAATCGCCTAAAATGGGGCAATAATCGCCTATTTTCATACTTTTTTACTATAAAAGCGCGTAAAAGATTTTGATAAAGTTGTCAGAATCGAAAAAAAACGCTATTTTTGCGCGTGCAAAAATGTAAATAGTAAAGATAACTTAAACTTATATTATGGAATTAGAAGAGATGAATAATGGTCTGGTCGGCAGAATCGATAAGGTAAATATCGAGGAGCAGATGAAGACCGCCTACATCAACTACTCGATGTCGGTAATTGTTTCGCGTGCTCTGCCTGATGTAAGGGACGGACTCAAGCCGGTGCATCGTCGTATCCTTTTCGATATGAGCGAGCACCTGCACCTCTACTACGATAAGGAGACTCGTAAGTCTGCGCGTATCGTCGGTGATGTGCTCGGTAAGTTCCACCCACACGGCGACTCGTCAGTTTATGATGCTATGTGTCGTATGGCACAGGATTGGGCAATGCGTTATCCGCTTGTGGATGGTCAGGGTAACTTCGGTTCGATGGACGGTGACTCTCCGGCAGCTATGCGTTATACAGAGGCTCGCCTGCAGAAGATCTCGGCAGAGGTTATGGCTGATATCGACAAGCAGACTATTGATTGGACTCCTAACTTCGACGGTGAGGAGCTTGAACCAACAGTTCTGCCAACCCGTATTCCGTTGCTGCTGGTAAACGGTGCGAGCGGTATTGCGGTAGGTATGGCGACAAATATGGCTCCGCATAACCTCGGTGAGGTTGTGGATGCTTGTTGCGCATATATCGACAACCCTGACTGTATGTGTGAGGATCTGCTCCACTTTGTCAAGGGTCCGGACTTCCCTACAGGCGGTATCCTCTACGGCTACGCAGGTATCAAGGAGGCGCTGCTTACAGGTCGTGGTCGCGTGGTTATCCGTGCAAAGTACGAGATTGAGACTACAAAGAACAACCGTCAGCAGATTGTCTTTACCGAGATGCCTTATATGGTTCGTAAGGATGAGCTTTGCGATACTATCGGCAAGCTGATTAAGGATGGTAAGATTGAGGGTATCTCTGATGTGAACGACGAGTCATCTGACCGCGACGGTATCCGCCTTGTTGTTCAGCTCAAGCAGGATGCAGTGGCAAATGTTGTGGTAAATATGCTCTTCAAGCACACTGCTCTCCAGTCATCATTTGCAGTGAACAACATCGCCCTTGTAAATGGTCGTCCTGAGCTTCTGAACCTCAAGCAGCTTATCGCACACTTCGTAGACCACCGTCACGAGGTTGTCGTTCGTCGTACACAGCACGACTTGAAGGTTGCACAGGACCGTCTGCACATCGTACAGGGTCTGCTTATCGCGCAGGACAATATCGACGAGGTGGTTCACACTATCCGTGCACAGCGCACACCTGAGGATGCCCGTCAGGCACTGATGGAGCGCTTCAACCTGAGCGAGCTTCAGGCAGCAGCTATCGTAGCAATGCGTCTGGGTGCTCTGACAGGTCTTGAGCATGGCAAGCTTACTGCCGAGCGTGATCAGCTCGAGGCAAGCATCGCCGAGTTTACAGCTATTCTGGGTAGCCGCGACCTGCAGCTCAAGATTGTTAAGGACGAGCTTATCGAGGTACGCGAGAAGTATGCTGACGAGCGTCGTTCGGAGATTGTTTACTCTTCAGAGGAGTTTAATCCAGAGGACTTCTATGCAGATGAGGATATGGTTATCACCATCTCACACATGGGTTACATCAAGCGTACATCGCTCTCTGAGTACCGCACACAGAACCGTGGTGGTGTAGGTGCAAAGGGTAGCGCAACACGCGACGAGGACTTTATCGAGCACATCTACGTAGCGTCTATGCACAATACAATGATGTTCTTCACCGAGAAGGGTCGTTGCTACTGGCTCAAGGTTTACGAGATTCCTGAGGGTACTCGTGCATCTAAGGGTCGTGCAATTCAGAACGTCATCCAGATTGAGCCAGACGACAAGGTTCGTGCATATATCAACTGCAAGCGCCTTAATGACGAGGAGTACGTAAATAATAATTACATTATTATGTGTACAAAAGAGGGTATTATCAAGAAGACAAAACTTGAAGCTTACTCTCGTCCACGTACTAACGGCGTCAATGCAATCGTTATTAGAGAAAGCGACCAGCTCATCGAGGCTAAGCTGACAAGCGGTAAGGCTGAGGTGATGATTGCTTCACGCGAGGGTAAGGCTATCCGCTTCAATGAGGAGATTGTTCGCCCTGTAGGTCGTGTAAGTATGGGTGTTCGCGGTATTACACTCGAGGAGGGCAACGAGGCTATCGGTATGATTTGCATCGAGCCAGACTCACAGCAGGATGTACTCGTTCTTTCAGAGAATGGCTTCGGTAAGCGTACTGACCTTGACGAGTATCGTGTAACTAACCGTGGCGGTAAGGGTGTTAAGACAATTAACATCACCGATAAGACAGGTAAGCTCATCTCTATCCAGGCCGTTACCGACCTTAACGATTTGATGATTATCAACCGCTCGGGTATTACAATCCGTACATCTGTAGACCAGATTCGTCTTGCGGGTCGTGCTACACAGGGTGTGAAGATTATCAACCTGCGCGAGGGTGACACTATCGCATCCGTAATGGCAGTACCTAAGAGTGAGGAGCCAAAGGAGGAGCTGACAGATGCTCCACAGACTGAGGAGGTAACAACCGACGCTCCCGCTGTAGAGACAACAGAGAATGTAAACGAATAAATCAAACCAAATTTTTATACTATGAAAAAGATTATCTTGATGGTAGCAGCTGCAATGGCTTTGGTAGTGCCTGCTACTGCACAGAAGGTGAATGACGCAGCAATTCTTGCAAAGCTTAACAAGAGCGATGTAGAGGCTGCAGATGCTAAGAAGTCTGCAAAGGCTTCAGTTTGGGTAAATCGTGCAAAGGTTTATACCGATGCTCTGATGGAGCCTACAAAGTCACTCTCAACATCTCTCGATGCTACATTCCTTAACTATACTATGGGTACTCCGTCTGAGACCTCTACAGACGATAAGGGTCGTCAGTTGCTCATTTACCCTTGGGTTAAGGTTTATGTGGAGAACAACCGCGTAGCAGCTTGGGATCAGACTAAGGTTATTAAGGATGGTCTGTTTGAGGTTATCGTTGAGGCTGCAGCTAAGGCTATCGAGCTCGATGAGAAGACCGTAGCAAAGGTTAAGCCTATCCTCGATACTGCTATCAACTACTACTCGCAGCTCGGTGAGGTTAGCACATATATCCCTAACTTCGAGGTTGCTATCGATGCATTTGTTAAGGCTGCAACTCTCCAGCAGAGCAAGATCTATACTCAGGTAGACCCTAAGTACTACTTCTTTGCAGGTCAGATGGCTGCATTCCTCGGTGCTGACAACAAGCAGTACTTCGTAGATGGTGAGAAGTACCTCGATAAGGCTCGTGAGCTCAACTACTCTGACGAGACAGGTAACCTCTACTACTACCTCTTCCACTGCTACTATGGTCAGCGTGAGGACAACAAGGAGAACCTTGTAAAGGCTAAGAATATTCTGCTCGAGGGTATCGAGAAGTTCCCAAAGAACGAGCGTATTCTCGATGGTCTGATGTCACTCTACACTGCTGAGGAGGGCGTTGGTGACCCTGCAGAGCTCGTTGAGATGATCGACAAGTTCCTCGCTGAGAACCCTGACAACGCAGACCTTTGGTTCGGTCGTGGTCGTGTATTCTACAAACTTAACAACTTCGACGAGTGTATCGCTTCATTCAAGAAGATCGACGCTCTGAAGCCAAATGACTACGATACTAACTTCTACATCGGTTACTTCTATGTATCAAAGGCTGAGCACGAGAACCGCGAGTTCAACTCTAAGCTCGACAGCTTCACCAGCCAGGAGGAGTATCTTGCAGAGCGTCAGCGCGTTCGCTCAGTATATATGGAGGCTATCCCATACCTCGAGAAGGCACACTCTCTTAACACTGAGAATGTAGACTGCGCACAGATCCTTAAGGAGGTTTGCTTCCTTCTTCGTGAGGAGCCGGGTGTGATGGATAAGTACAATAAGTATAATGCTGTGTACAAGAAGCTTAAAGGTCTTGAGTAATTTGGCGTGATAACGCGGTATTAGCCGCACATCTCTAAAAGTAAACCCCTTTGGGCTGTAGGTTTTACTACTATTCCAAAGGGGTTTCTTTTGTGATGCACGCCTACTACCACGTTCTGACACCAAATTGGTAGTGCAAATATGACTCTTCGCCGAGCGTGGAACCCCCTCGCTTAAAAGTGCGATTTACGACAAGGCTTTGAATAACTATCTTTTGACAACAAATTGGTAGTGCAAATATAATCCCTCGCTTAAAAGTGTGATTTAGGACAAGGTTTTGAGCAACTACCTTCTGACACCAAATTGGTAGTGCAAATATGACCCCTCGTCGAGCGTGGCTAACGGCTAATAGCCAAATACGCATCAGAAATTCTGGTGCGTATTTTTAATTTTTTAAGAAAAAATTAGTACCTTTGTGGGATAAAATAGACCGATTATGCAAAAGTCAATGACAGGCTTCGGTAAGGCCGAGGTGAAAGTTGGAAATAAGAAGTTTGTAGCGGAGATTCGCTCGCTCAATTCAAAGCAGTTGGACCTCTCTGTAAAGATGCCTATGGCGTATCGTGCGGCAGAGTTTGAGGTGCGCAGTGTCGTATCTAAGGCTCTTGTTCGTGGTAAGGTGGATGTGATTGTTACCTACGAGAGCGAGGCGGTGCAGACAGGTGGCGTGATTAACAAGGATATCTTCCGCGCATACCTGCATCAGGTGACAGATGCGCTCAGCTTTTCGGGCGTAGATGCTGCCTACGATGCTATCGTGCCGGCTGTGCTTCGTATGCCGAATGTCCTTTCGACCGAGAGCGAGACCGTATCTGATGAGGAGATTGCAGCGGTTGTCGAGGCGGTAAAGCTCGCAGCAGAGCAGCTCGATGCCTTCCGCACAAAGGAGGGTAACACCCTTATCGCAGACCTGCTTGACCGCGTAACAAAGATTGAGGCATATCGCGATGCCGTAACTCCGTTTGAGGCTGCACGCGCAGATGCTGTGCGCACTCGTATCCGCGAGGGTATTGCAAAGCTCGGCGTGGAGGTAGATGAGAACCGTCTTGAGCAGGAGATGATTTTCTACATCGAGAAGCTCGACATCACCGAGGAGAAGGTGCGCCTTGCCTCTCACTGCAACTACTTCCGTGAGGTCGCAGCCACCGAGCCTATGGCGGGTCGCAAACTCGGCTTCATAGCTCAGGAGATGGGTCGCGAGATAAACACCACCGGTTCAAAGGCGAATAATCACGATATTCAGGTGTTGGTGGTGAAGATGAAGGATGAGCTTGAGAAGATTAAGGAGCAAGTCCTCAACATTCTGTAGTTTTGTTGTGATAGCGGCGCATTTGCGGCACATCCCTCGACTTCCCAACAATGGCTGTACCTTCTTGTACTATCCATCGTTGTGAAATCTCACGATGCCCCGCAACTGCACCACTCTGACAACAAAACGGGTGGTCGTGTTCTGACGATAAAATTTTAGAGAATGGGGCTACCTTTGATTAAAACAGCCAATGGCATAGAGACATGGAAAAAGTTATCATATTTTCAGCGCCGAGCGGGTCGGGCAAGACAACGATAGTACATCAGTTGTTGAAAAAGTATCCGCAGTTTGAGTTCTCGATCTCTGCCACTTCTCGTGCTCCGAGAGGTCAGGAGGTGGATGGTGTAGACTACTACTTTCTCACTGAGGAGGAGTTTCTGCGTCGCATAGCCGAGGATGCCTTTGTAGAGTATGAGGCTGTATATGCCGGAACGCACTACGGTACACTACGCAGTGAGGTGGAGAGAATTTGGGGCAAGGGTAATATCATCGTCTTCGATGTAGATGTTGTCGGAGGAGTAAATCTGAAGCGAATTTTTGGAGAGAAGGCGTGCTCGATATTTATTATGCCGCCATCTATCGAGGAGCTTGAGCGTCGTCTGGTTGGTCGTGCAACAGATGCACCGGAGGTTATTGCCAAGCGTGTGGCAAAGGCGTCGCAGGAGATTGAGCGTGCGCCGGAGTTCGACCACATTGTCGTAAATGATGTGTTGGAGGAGGCTATTGCTGCCACTTGCAACATTATCGATAAGTTTATTGCCGAGTAATGAAACGCGTACTTCTCTATTTCGGTTCGTTTAACCCTGTGCATCACGGGCATATTGCTCTGGCGGAGTATGCCGTAGAGCGTGGTATTGCCGATGAGGTGATACTGATTGTCTCGCCGCAGAACCCACACAAGCAGTCGTCGGACCTTGCGCCGGAGTTCTCGCGTTATGAGATGTGCACAGCCGCTTGTCAGGCGTCGAAATATCCGGAGAAGATACTTGTGTCGGCAGTGGAGTTTACTCTTCCGCGACCGTCGTATACGATTGATACTCTGCGCTTTTTGAACGATAATTTCGGCGAGCAGATGCGCTTCTCGATACTTATGGGCGCCGATAATGTGGAGCGATTTGACAGCTGGAAAGAGTATGAGCAGATTTTGGAGAACTATCCGATTTTTGTCTATCCTCGTCCGGGATACAATGTGGAGAAACTCGCAGACAAGATGACCTATCTCTCTGATGCTCCGCTATTTGACTTTTCGGCAACCGACATCAGGCGTTCTCTTGCGGCGGGCGAGGCGATAGAGGCGATGGTCTGTCCCGAGGTGGAGAGATATATTAGAAACAACAAACTTTGGTAAGATAAAATGGGAAAATTGAAAGTTGCTCTGCTTGCCGGTGGTAACTCATCGGAGCGTGAGATTGCGCTGAATAGTGCAAATCAGATTGCAGCAGCGTTAGACAGCAACAAGTACGATGTAAAGGTTATCGACCTTCACTATAGAAATATGACCTACACCGCTGCTGATGGAACGCAGTGGGAGGTGGATAAAAACGACTTTTCGCTCACAGTAGCGGGGGAGAAGACCCTCTTTGAGTATGCACTTATCATCATCCACGGCACACCGGGCGAGGATGGTAAACTGCAGGGTTATCTCGACCTGATGGGTATCCCGTACTCCTCTTGTTCGCAGGTAAGTTCAACCATAACATTCGACAAGATCTCGACCAAGCGTGCCGTAGCGGGCAGAGGTATCAACCTCGCGCGCGAGATATTTATAAGTAGGGGTGACAAGGTCGCTCCCGAGGATATCGTAGCACAGCTGGGTCTGCCACTCTTCATAAAACCAAATGCAAGCGGCAGCAGCTTCGGCGTTACCAAAGTGACCGCTGTAGAGCAGGTGGAGGCGGCTGTTGAGGCGGCATTTGCCGAGAGCGATCAGGTGCTTATCGAGGAGTGTATCGTCGGTCGCGAGTTTGGCTGTGGCGTCGTTATAACTAAGGATAGAGAGATTTTGTTGCCGATTACCGAGATTGTCTCAAAGCGCGACTTCTTCGACTATGAGGCGAAGTATACCGAGGGTCTCTCTGATGAGATTACCCCTGCGCAGATCAGCGACGATGTTAAGGCGAAGCTGAACCGTATGACCCTTGAGGCATATCGTGCCTGCCGTTGTAGCGGTATTGTGCGTATCGACTTTATCGTTACCGAGGCGGGTGAGCCGTATATGATCGAGATTAACTCTATTCCGGGTATGAGCAGTGGTAGCATTGTGCCAAAGCAGGTACGCGAGGCGGGTATGACACTCGGCGAGCTGTATGATATTGTTATCGAGGATTCGTTAAATAGATTCAAATAATTGTGAGTCACTTCCTACATATGATAGAGATTGATGGTAAGATTGTAAGCACCGACCTGCTTACAGAGCACTTCTGCTGCGATATTGCAGCCTGTAAGGGTCAGTGCTGCATCGATGGCGATTCGGGTGCTCCGCTCGACATAGACGAGGTGGATATCCTCGAGCAGGAGTACGAGAACTACAAACCCTATATGACTCCTGAGGGTATTGCAGCCGTGGAGGAGCAGGGATTTATGGTTGTCGATGCAGATGGCGATTACACCACTCCGCTTGTAAATGGTTGCGAGTGCGCCTACACTTTTGTAAACGAGCAGGGGATAACTCTCTGTGCCATCGAGGCGGCATATCGTGCAGGAAAGTGCGCCTTCAAGAAGCCTATCTCGTGCCACCTCTATCCTATCCGTGTGGTGGAGTTCTCAAATGGTACGGTGGGACTGAACTATCACCGTTGGGGCATCTGCCGCTCGGCTTGTCAGAATGGCAAAAACCTCGGAATACCCGTCTATAAGTCGCTCAAGGAACCTATTATCCGTCGCTTTGGTGAGGAGTTTTATGCTCAGTTGGAGTGCGCTGAAGATTTGCTGAAAGAGACTAAATAATATATGAAGAGATTTTTTACTACAGCTGTGGCACTGCTTGCTACAGTAAACCTCTATGCGCTTGATTCTCTTGCAGTTCAAGCTATTAAGCCTGTTGTTGATCCAATTGTTGTGGATACTCTGGAGACAGAGAACAAGGCACTCAAAGTGTTGCTCTTTAACGATGGCACTTGGCGTTATATCAACCCGATAAAGGCGGAGCAGGACTCTACCATCTACAGCCGTTATTGGGATAATGACAATATCTCGCCATACCGCTCTGTCAGACTCGACTCGATACCCTCTTCGGTGGCAATCAGCCTTGTGGACAGCCTGAAACACTATCGCTATCCGTATGTGGGTCGTATCACTTCGCGCTATGGTATTCGCCACCGCCGAGCACACAACGGTATCGATATGGCTATCAAGGTGGGCGATACAATTTGTGCCGCTTTTGATGGTCGCGTGCGCTTCTCTAAGGCGACAGATACGGGCTACGGAACACTGATTATTATCCGCCACGACAACGGTCTTGAGACCTACCACGGACACCTCTCTGCGCGACTTGTAGAGGAGAACGACAGGGTAGTGGCAGGTCAGCCTATTGCTCTCGGTGGTAACTCCGGCAGAAGTACCGGTCCGCACCTACACTTTGAGACTCGCTACTATGGACAATCGTTTGACCCTGAGCGACTTATAAATTTCCGCACAGGAGAGCTTCGTCGTGACCACTTCCTGCTCAAGAAGAGCTATTTTAGCATCTACTCGCGATATGAGCAGGACTTTAATGCCGAGACCGAGCGCAATGCAGCAGAGAAAAAGGAGAACGAACTCTCTGCCGAAAAGCGTTACTACAAAGTGCGCAGTGGTGACTATCTCGGACTGATTGCCAAACGAAACGGCACAACAGTCTCGGCACTCTGCCGACTTAACGGCATAAAGCCAACGACAACTCTGCAAATTGGTAAGGTTCTCAGAGTGAAGTAGTCGTAAAAAATGGTGACAAGAGCGGGATTTTTCTCGCTCTTTTTTGTTGTTACAGAGCAAATTTTGGTTAAAAGAGATAGGATATAGAACTTTTCTAATTAAAAAATTTTAATTTTTCGGTAAATGTTGTGTATTTCAGAAATTTGTCGTATCTTTGCGCACTCGCAAAGTGCGAGGTTGGATTATAATTTATTAACAACAAGTATTAATTAACAACAAATGGATTCATTAAGCTACAAAACCATCTCGGTAAATGCAGCGACTGCCAACAAAGAGTGGGTAGTTATCGATGCAACAAACGAGGTGTTGGGTCGTTTGGCTTCACAGGTTGCAAAGATCCTGTGTGGTAAAAACAAGCCTAGCTACACTCCACACGTTGATTGCGGTGACTATGTTATCGTTATCAACGCTGACAAGGTGAAGCTTACAGGCAAGAAGTTGACCGACAAGGTCTATGTTCGTCACACCGGCTATCCGGGTGGTCAGCGTTTCGCTACTCCAGCGGACCTGCTCAACCGTAAGCCAACAGCTGTAGTAGAGGAGGCTGTAAAGGGTATGCTCCCTAAGACTCGCCTCGGTGCAGCTATTTTCAAGAATCTGAAGGTTTATGCAGGTGCTGAGCATCCACACGCTGCACAGAACCCTAAGTCAATTAAGTTAAACGAGATTAAGTAAACACTATGGAAGTTGTAAACACTGTTGGTCGCCGTAAGGCAGCTGTTGCTCGCGTATTCGTGAAGCCGGGTACAGGTAATATTACAATCAACCAGAAGGAGCTTGCAGTTTACTTCCCACTGAACATTCTTCAGTATGAGGTAAAGCAGCCACTGCTCGTAACCGAGACTACCGAGAGCTTTGATGTAGTTATCAACCTCGTTGGTGGTGGTATCAAGGGTCAGGCAGAGGCAGCACGTATGGGTATCGCTCGCGCACTGTGCGAGATCAACCCTGAGTATCGTCCGGTTCTTAAGAAGAACGGATTCCTTACTCGTGACTCACGTGAGGTTGAGCGTAAGAAGCCGGGTCAGCCTGGTGCACGCCGTAAGTTCCAGTTCAGTAAGCGTTAATCCTTATCTGACCAACTATTTCGGCAAAGCACGACACGGGTTATTAAATCAATACGACTACCTATATATATTTATATACGCGTACTACAAGTTGATTGCCCTGTCGCGGAAAACTCAGCAGATCGATTTCGCTACTGCCTGAGTTGAAATAAAGAGAATTAAACAAAACACAAAAAAGAGAATTAAAATGGCTCGTACAGATTTTAATACATTATTGGAGGCCGGCGTTCACTTTGGTCACTTGAAGCGCAAGTGGAACCCAAGAATGGCACCATATATCTTTATGGAGAAGAACGGCATCCACATCATCGACCTGCACAAGACAGCAGTAAAGCTCGATGAGGCAGCTGCAGCACTCAAGCAGATCGCAAAGAGCGGTCGCCGCGTGTTGTTCGTTGCAACCAAGAAACAAGCTAAGGAAATTGTTGCCGAAAAGGTAGCAGCAGTCACTATGCCTTACGTTACTGAGCGTTGGGCTGGTGGTATGCTTACAAACTTCCCTACTATACGTAAGGCCGTTAAGAAGATGGCAACCATCGACAAGCAGATTGCAGACGGTCTTTTTGAGAACTTCTCAAAGCGTGAGAAGCTCCAGATTTCGCGCCAGCGCGCAAAGCTCGAGAAGAACCTCGGCTCTATCTCTGACCTCAACCGCCTTCCAGCTGCTCTGTTCGTTATCGACGTACAGAAGGAGCAGAATGCAGTACGCGAGGCTAAGCGTTTGAACATCCCTGTATTTGCAATGGTAGATACTTGTTGTGATCCAACCGACATCGATTATGTAATCCCTGCAAATGACGATGCGACAAAGTCAATCGCTCTTATCCTTGACGTAGTATGCGGTGCTATCGCAGAGGGTCTTGAGGAGCGCAAGCTCGAGCGTGAGAAGGCTGACCTCGAGGCTGAGGCTAACGTAGATGCTCCAGCTAAGAAGGAGGGTAAGGCTCGCGTTAAGCGTGGCGTAAAGGCTGCAGTAGATGCACAGGAGACAGCAGCTGCTGATATCGTAGCTGCAACTGAGAATGCTGCAGAGTAATTATTAACCAACAACCGTTAAAACAGAAAAAGTTATGGCAATAGAGATTAAGGCAGCTGATGTAATGAAGCTCCGTAAGATGACCGGTGCCGGTATGATGGATTGCAAGAAGGCGTTGATGGACGCTGAGGGCGATTTCGATCGTGCACAGGATATTATCCGCGAGAAGGGTAAGCTTATCGTTGCTAAGCGTGCAGATCGTAGCGCAACTGAGGGTGTTGTTGTAACCAAGATCGTAGGTGGTAAGGGTTATATCCTCTGCCTCGCTTGTGAGACTGACTTCGTTGCTCAGAATGGTGAGTTCTCTGCAACTGCAAACGAGCTCCTCGAGCTCGCAGTAGCAGCTGACGCAGCAGATCGCGACGCACTGCTCGCAGTAAAGAACGGCGAGGGTCGTACAGTTGAGGAGCTGGTTACTGAGAAGTCAGGTCAGACCGGTGAGAAGTGCGAGCTCGCTTACTATGCTCGTATCGAGGCTGCTTACATTTGCGCTTACGTTCACTTCAACAAGAAGCTCGGTACTATCCTTGGTTTCAACAAGGAGGTTGCAGAGGAGGTTGCAAAGCAGATCGCTATGCAGGCAACTGCAATGGCTCCGCTGTCAATCGACGTTGATGACTGCCCAGCAGAGATCGTAGAGAAGGAGAAGGCTATCGCTCTCGAGCAGATGAAGCAGGATCCTAAGAATGCTAACAAGCCAGAGGCTATCCTTGAGAAGATTGCTGAGGGTAAGATGCGTAAGTTCTTCGAGGAGAACACCCTTCTTAACCAGGCAGTTGTAGGCGAGAAGGAGTCTATCCGTGAGCTCCTCGCACGCGCTGACAAGGAGGCTACTGTTGTGGCTTACAAGCGTTTCGCTCTCGAGGCATAATTAATTTGCCGTGAAAATGTGTCATATATGGCACATCCCTAAAAACCCAGCAATGGCTGTACGTTTTAGTACTATCCATCGCTGGGTTTTCTACGCGATGCACCATCTCTAACACATTTTGACGACAAATGAGTGCAGAGAATAAGCGGAGTGCAAATTTGTGGTTTTGATTGTTTTCGAGAATAACAGCTATCCGCAAGGATAGTAAAAATTGAAAGAGCGGTAGTGTAAGTTTACTTACAAACTACTGCTCTTGCTATTTTTGATATTGTCGCAGACAACGTTATTCTCGCAACAGTCTAAAGAGAAACGCAGTTTCTCCAAAAGCTTTTTGCACGCCCTGCTTTTTCTCGAAAAAGCGGGCAGTACTGCGAGGCTACATCACTCGGCGGAAAAAAGCGAGGGGAAAGCGGCGTACGGGGCGCATCCAGAGCCATATTTTGGCGAAGAAGAGGTGGGTGCGCGAGGTGTCGATACAGCCGTAGACCTTATCTTTTGGCATTGACTCTGTACCGTATATATTTCCGTCACCGAGCAGGGTCACCATATCTCCATTTATGCCAATTATGCGGTGGATGACAAATCGTTCGCCTGCATCGGCAAATACTACGGCGTACCTCTTAAAATCCTCGCTGCGTATAGGGCGTATAGTCACTGTTGTACCGCTACGGAAGAAGGGGAGCATACTCTGTCCATTTACCGCTACGGTGACACTCTGACCCTCGAGAAGGATATCTCTTACCACCGAGAAGGTATCCCAATTACTGCTGTTTATCTGCATACGCCCGAGAATATAGTGTTGTACGAGAGTTGTGCTGCGGCGGCATCCGGCAGACACTCAAGGTGGTATGCGGGTGCTGTGGCAATCATATTGGAGAGGGTGTTGCAGAGCGCATCTTGCAGAGTATCGTCAAAGGCAAAAGCCGGTGGGCAGGATGGCAGCAGAGCACCTATAGCCTCGAGTACGGAGAGTCGGCGAATCTTGTTGTGTGGAGCCTGCGAGAGTCTCATAAATCCGCGAATAGGGTAGCTCAGGTTGCGATAGCAGGGGGTCTTACCACTCCACGGCGAGCCGAAGGCTGTAGGAACACCATCGACCATACGGATTATCGGGCTATCGTCATTAAGCAGGGTTGTACCCTCGATATGCTCCCTCCAAAGGCGGGTGTGGGTACTCTTTCCGGTGCCCGATTCGCCAAGGCAGAGAACGGCAAAACCATCCTTCTCAAGTACCGAGGAGTGGATGGCAATAGCCCCGAGAGGTACGGTGCAGAGTCCGAAGACGAGCCACATACCGAAGCGGAGCAGAGAGATATCTACCTTTGGCAGCAGTCCGTAGTTGGACTCTACGCGCGGAGAGTTATCCTCCTTTGCAAAGAGGTGAACCTCACTGCCCTTGACCATCTCGAAGAGGTAGCCCGTTTGGTGACGATAGAGGGTGCACTGCGCCAACTCCTCCTCAAAGCCGAATGAGCTGAGCTCTGTAAGGTTGCTAAAGTTGCTCTTCTCTATATTACACTCTGTGTAGAGGTCGAGCACAGCCTCCTGCGAAGGGTCTGTATCCACGACAAATGGTGCAAAACCGCGCACTCCGCAAGCGACAAGGTCGGAGAAGTTTCCGCTTGTTCTGATTCTATAGTTAGCTACGATATATTCCATAAATCTATTCTACTCTAATGTAATAACTCTGTCGCAATATGCGAGTGAACTATCTCTGTGGGCAATAACCACTATTGTAAGCGCGCTATTTGCCTCTGCAAGTGATACTATCGCATCGTTTATGCTCTGCTCTGTCTGATTGTCGAGCGAAGATGTAGCCTCGTCAAAGAAGAGTACCTCTGCACCCTTGTAGAGCGCACGGGCAATACCTATTCTCTGTCGCTGACCACCCGAGAGCAGCGCTCCGCACTCGCCGATGCGTGTATAGATGCCATTTGGAAGAGAATTGACAAACTCGCTGAGCGATGCCGCCTCAATGGCGCGAGATATACGCTCCATATCTATATCCTCCTCCTTGCAGCCGAGGGCGATATTTGCAATAAGGGTGCTGTCAGTAAGAAAGACGCTCTGCGAAACATAACCTATAGAGTTCTGCCACTTGCGACGATTATCGGCAGTAAGCTCCTTGCCGTCGATGGTAATAGAACCCTTGCTTGGGGCATACAGACCCAGCAAGAGGTTGAAAAGGGTAGTCTTGCCGGCTCCCGAGCGACCGTTTATGCCGATCTTCTCGCCCTTGTGAATATCGAAATTTATGTTGGACAGAGTGTCGCTCTGACTATCCTCGAAGCGGAAGTAGAGATTTTTGATAGCTATTTTGTCTGTAAACTCTATACGCTCTGTAGTGCTATCCTCGACAACGGCAGGAGTGTCAATATTTGCATCGCGGATAATATCTATCGCATAGCTGTTATAACGCAGCGAGGTCCAACTGCTCATAATGGCGCGAATAGATGGCAGAAGTCGTAGTGCCGCCACAGCAAATATACCGAACAAAATCTTCATATCTACGCTGTCAAGACCGACACAGAGCGATACAAGCAGTGCCATACCCGCAGCCAGAGCAATCTCGGTAAATATCTGCGGCAGGGTAGAGATGGTGGCATTTTTTGCCCCGACATCGACCATAGTATCGGTATTTTCATCGAACTTTGAGAGCATACCGGTAAAGGCGTTGTTAATCTCTATGTCGGCATAACCTCGGTAGGTCTCGACCGTATCGCGGAACTTGCGGCGCTGTGCCTCATTCTCGATATTGCCGTAGTAGTTTACTCGCCCCTTGATATAGGTTACATAGAGCAGAACGGCAGGGATAAAGATGGCGATAACAAGCAGTGCCGCCAACGGATTGTATAATGCAATAGAGATAAATAGCAGCGCAAAGAGCATAACCTCGCTGACAATGACCGCCATAGGTCGGAGCACGCCCGCAACAAATGTATAGCAGACAACATTGACATTACGCGAGAGAACTGCTGAGTTTGAGGACTTTATAAACGACAGTCCGCGGTTGAAGTAGTCGATATAGAGGTTGCGCGACAGATAGCGGTAGAGCGCATAGATATAGTCTCGCTCAGAGCGGTAGAGCAGCAGGTTTATAAGGCTCTTTATCACGATAAAGATAACGACGCCCGACGAAATGGCGATGACGAAGCTTGTGTCGGAGGTAAATGAGAATAGGTTGTATATGCGTGACAGCCATATATTCGAGTGTATGCTTTCGCTGTCGAGTATCAGATACAATACGGGCAGCAGGGCGGCGATACCCAGAAAATTAAGCACTGTTCGGATAAGGATTGTCAGTGCGACAAACAACCCTCTCAGACGAAATTTGCGCGGAATTATTTTAAGCATATCTATCATATAACCTCTTCAATCTCTCCCTCGCGGACATACCACAGATAACCCTTTGTATCGCTGTAGCCCATCTTTTTGAGCAGCGAGCAGTACAAGGATATCTGCTTGCGATAGGAGTCGTTTCTCTCTCCAAATTTATAATCGACGACAATGGCGCGGTTGCCACTGATCATCACTCGGTCGGGGCGTCGTGTGCCGATGCCCGGTGCGATAATGCTGTTCTCGATATGTATCTGTTGCCACTCGTCACTGAACCAATCTGTAACGGTAGGGTTGGCAATAACCTGCTCAAACTGCTTGGTGAGGTTCTCTGCGCTCTCTGCTGAGAGTACTTGGTTGATTACAAGCTCCTTGATAGCGGCGTATATATCCTCGATGGTTCGTGCACGCTCCATAATGCCGTGCAGGACAATACCCTCATCCTGTGGTGTGAGTGTGCCGCTTGTCAGAGCCTCGCAGTAGCGACGGGAGCTGAGCTTTAGCCTCATACGATACTCCGAGGTCGGCGCGTCGGCGACAGATATGGTGCCCTCGGCAATGCGACTCTGCTGCTCGGGACCGTCGTAGCTGCCACGGCAGACGGTAATAGGCTCCGGAAGCTCCTCGCCCTCGATAACCTCTTTGTAGCTATCAGCCATTCCGAGGAGTTGGAAGAGCAGCTGACCTACGGTCTCGGCGTTGTAGTCAAAACTGCCACTATCGTTAGGTGTCATTGTCGGGAAGAAGATATGGAGCTGTTCGCGTGGGCGGGTGAGTGCCACATAGAGCAGATTAATGGCGTCTATATAGCTGTATACGAACTCCTTATAGTAACCCTCGGCAAATATGGAGTTGGATGCCGCAGTGGTCGATTGTACAGGGAAGAGCGTACCCTCTCCAAAGCCGCTATCATCGGACGGGGTGGTCCAAATAGTTGTCGGACGGATAGGCTCGGGCACAAAGCGCCAATTACAATATGGTATGATTATCACCTTGTTCTCCAGACCCTTCGACTTGTGGATGGTCATAATCTCTATAGCGTTCAGATCCTTGTCGATTGTAACCGAACGATCGCCGCTATTCTCATCCCACCACTTTGTGAATAGTTGCAGATCTGCCGCCTTTGTTGCGCAGAACTTGATGATATTCTCGTGCAGGGCGTCGATATATGCACTCTGACCTGCAAAGAGCGGTGCAAATGCGATAAGTATCTTCTCAAAGGCAATCTCTGCGGAGCAGCTGCGGATAGAGTCGAAGAATGTAACCTCCTCCTCGGTCAGTGTGTGGTAGAGGTCGTCGTGGCGACGACGGTTGTAGAGGGCAAGGCTTACTACATCGTTGCGGTTTACGGCATATCTCATCACTGCGAGGATAAACTGCACAACAGGTGAACTGCCGAGTTTGAGAGCCTCCTGTGTCATCACGCCGAAACGCATACTCTCATCCTCGGCACCCGCATCGAGCAGCTGCTTTGCCACCTTCTGCGCCTGCTTGCGGTCGCGTACAAGGATTGTAAGGTCGCAAGGCTTGTAGCCCTTCTGGTGGACAAGCTCGCGGATACAGCCGACAATATCCGGCTCCTCCTCGTAGTGTGCCGTAGCCCTGACAAAGCCCGGATGAGGGAAGTCGCGATATGGATTGTGCTCCTGCTTGAGGCTACTGTCGTCGTATGCTACGGCAAGGGCGTTGTAGAGAGAGTTGTAGCACTCCTCGGAGATTGCCCCTACATCCTTTGCACCCTTGAGGGTGGTGTTGAGGTGGATATTTATTTTGTCCGCCACAGCACGCATAGTGTTGTAGTTGAACTTTACCACCGCGGGCAGTGAGCGGAAGTTAATCTTCAGACTATCCTGCAGAACGGGAGTTGCGCCGCGCTTAAGGTCATTCGGAGCAATAGAGCTGAGGATGTTCCAGTTACTGCCTCGCCAGCGGTAGATAGACTGCTTGATGTCGCCCACAAGCAGCACAGAGATATCTGCACTCTGCGATATGGCGTTCATAAGCAGCGGGCGGAAGTTCTCCCACTCCTTGAGCGAGGTGTCCTGAAACTCGTCAATCATAAACTTCTCGAAGCGGTTGCCTACCTTCTCGTAGATAAATGGGGCATCCTGCTCGGTGATAAACGAGGCGATGGTATGTTTTGTCTCTGAAAGCAGCATTGTATTCTGCTTCTGGCAGATATCTTTGGCTGTATTGTACAGATCGCCAAGCAGTGCAAAGCTGCGGTAGTTCTTGCTCAGCAACTGACAACTATTGAGCAGGTATCGCAGCTGGTGGTAGCTGCCGACACACTCCACAAGCATCGGCTGTAACTCTGCCGCCAGTGCAAGCATATCTGCCGTCGGCTTCGGGCTCTTCTTGAACCACTGCTCGGGGTTGTCTGTGCAGTGGTCGATAACACGCGCAGACGGAGCTTTGGTCTTGTCGTTGAAGTCGATGATGTTGGTCTGGAAGAATGTCGTAAACGAGTAGGAGAAGCTTGAGTGTTCGTAGCCTCTGTCGTAGATAAGGGCAATAGCATTGTGTGCCACCTGCTTTATCGCCTGCATCTGCAGTTTGGCAAGCTCGAGGTATTGGTTTACACTCTGCTGAATCTGCTCGCGGTCTATAGAGTCGATAGCGCTCTTTGTGTGCTCCTTGAACAGCTCGCCCTTAAGGCGCAGAATACCCTTTTTGATGTTCCACTGCTTGCCGCTGCTGATATTCTCCTCGGCAAAGTCCAAGAGCCACTGCTGCAGCTCCGGATTGCTATCCATACGACCGATAATCTCCTCGACACTCTTCTCGATAATAGGCGCAGAGTCGAGCTCGATGGCATAGTTTATGTCTATACCCAACTCCTTGACAAATGCACGAACTATGCGCTGGAAAAACGTGTCGTTTGTAAGCACCGCAAAGCGGGAGTAGTCGTGCAGAATGGCACTGCGCACCTGCATAGCACGCTCTGTCAGAGCCTCCTTTGTAAGTCCGGTCATCTTTATAAGATCCTTCTCGAACTCGCATTTGCAGCCTGTGGCAAGGTTGTTTATCTGGGTCAGGATACGGCTCTTCATCTCCTCTGTAGCCTTGTTTGTAAAGGTTACGGCGAGGATAGTTCGGTAGATGTAGGGATTAAAACCCCTCAGCTCCTCTTCAGGTTGCGGACGCAGGGTGTTGTATATGTACTCACGGGCAAGAGAGTATGTCTTACCCGAGCCTGCACTTGCAGTGAGTATGTGCGCTTTGAAATTTGTCATATGTTGTGTAAAGATACGAAAATAATTTTGATTTTGTGTACTTGTACACAATTTTTGGTCTATATTTTGCAAGTTGTAGTTTGAACTCTTAAATGTATGTGTTATGAAACAGACCGGACTTTGCATTGTATCCCTGCTGGGAGGTGCGTTGATGGGGGCAGCAGTGGCTATGCTTGTCACCCCGAAGACAGGTCGCCAGATGCGCGACTATTTGCGTGATTTGATTGCCGATGAGATGGAGAGCTTGCGCTGCAAGTGTCACGATGCAGCTCATACGGCAGAGGTGCCAAAACCGCAGATGTAGCAGCTATGAGAGTTGATCGTCCATTCTTCGTGCCGCTGGCGATAACGGTTGTATCGGCACTTACGGCGGTGCTGCTCTTCGTGTCGGCACTTGTCTCGTGGCTTGCCGAGTTTTTCGGCTCACTCAAAGAGCCTTGTCTGCTTGTCGGAGCATTTCTCGCAGCGATAGCCTTCATTGTCTATCGGGTGTCGTTAAAGAGCTATTTCAGGCAGATAAGCGACGAACTCGGCGTTATCTACTCCGTATCGCGGGTTATTCGCGGTTGGTTGGATTGGGCGGCTGCTCTCATAGGTACTACAAACAAAGATGGGGAGGTTGATTGACCTCCCCATCTTTGTTTGAATATCTGCAAAAATTACTTTCTGTACTCCTCGACACCTTTTTTGAGGAACTCCACAAATGCCTGTGCATCAAGGTTGTAACCGCGTGGCTCGACAAGAATCTTCTCGTCCTTGCCCTGCAGTACATAGTATGGCTGTGCATTGACACCGAAGCGGGTCAGAGCGTAGTGTGCATTTACCTTACCCAGTGACTTGAGTACCTTGCCGTTGTCGGCAGTAACCCACTCGCTCTCAGGCAGAGTCATCTTGTCGTCTGTGTAGAGTGCGCAGATTACATACTCGTTCTTGAGAAGCTCTAAAACGGTAGGGTCGCTCCAAACGCGTGCCTCCATCTCGCGGCAGTTTACGCAGCCGTGACCTGTAAAGTCGATGAATACAGGCTTATCAACCTTTGCTGCATAAGCCTCCGCCTCTGCGAGGTCGAAGAATCCGTTCAGACCGTGTGGCAGGTGGAGAACATCGCCATACTTAACACCCGAGGTGTTGCTGCTCTGCTGCTCGACAACTACACCCTGATTGCGTGTCAGGTCAAAGTCGAGGCTGGTCTGCGGAGGGAGATAACCGGAGAGCTTGCTCAGTGGTGCACCCCACATACCCGGAATAAGGTATACAACGAATGAGAATACGCCGATAGCGAGTGCCAGACGACCTACGCTCAGGTGCTTGAGCTCGCTGTCGTGAGCAAAGCGGATCTTGCCGAGGAGGTAGAAGCCGAGCAGGGTAAATACCACGATCCAGATAGCGAGATAGACCTCACGATCGAGGATGCCCCAGTGGTAAACCTGATCTGCAACGCTGAGGAACTTGAAGCCCAGTGCCACCTCGACAAAGCCGAGCACAACCTTAACCGAGTTGAGCCAACCGCCGCTCTTTGGCAGCTTCTTCAGCACTGAAGGGAAGAATGCAAAGAGGGTAAACGGAAGGGCAAAGGTTGTCGAGAATGCGAGCATAGTGATAATTGGCTCCCAGAACTCGCCGGCTGTAGACTTGATAAGCACCGAACCGATAATAGGACCTGTACAAGAGAACGATACAAGTACGAGGGTCAGCGCCATAAAGAAGATACCTGCAATACCGCCCTTCTCGCTGTTTGCGTCGCTCTTATTTACCAACCAAGATGGCAGGGTAATCTCGAAGGCACCGAAGAATGATGCCGCAAAGACCATAAATACAACGAAGAAAAGGATGTTCGGAATCCAGTGTGTTGCAAGCCACTGGAAGATGTCCGCAGTAACGGCACCACCACCCACAAGGCGTGTGATGAGGATAATTGCTGCGATAGGCAGTGTGTAGAGTACTACGATAAACAGACCGTAGAGCGATGCATTGATTCGACCCTTTGTTACAGAGCCGCTGCCCTTCATAAAGAACGATACGGTCATCGGAATCATCGGGAATACGCAAGGTGTAACAAGCGCCGCCAGACCCCAGATAATAGCCTCAAGAATCATTGCCCAGATGTTGCCTGAACTTGCGACATTCTTGACAGCCTTGATCTCTGCTACTGCTGCAGTGTTGCCAATCTCGAACTTAATCTCGGTATCGGTCGGAGGTGTGCAGCTGCCCTCGGTGCAAGCCTGATACTCGATCTTTGCATCTACAGTACCACCCTCGCCGTTGAGGATAATATCCTGCTCGTAGAGTGCCTCCTTCTCATACTCGCCATAGTCGCCGAAAAACTCGTCAGAGACCTTCTTGGCAGTTGAGAGTGCACGCAGCTCGCCTGAGAGCTCGATGCCCGCAGATGTGGTGAATGTGATGGTTGTCGGAGCCATAGAGTATGTGGCGTCGTAGATGTGCCAACCATCGGCAATGTCAGCCTTGATAACGAGTGTGTAGCTGCCGTTGCCATTGTCTTTAATCTCCTTGTTCCAAACTACTGTAGCGTCCTGCGCCATCGCAGTGAACGATACCAGAGCAAGGAGTGTGAATAGGAATTTACGCATATACTATCTGTTTTTACAATTTTATACAATATTTAGCCTGCAAATGTAGTTATAATTTTCAAAAACTACAACACCGCAGAGCGGATGTTGCGAAAGTTATTGCCTCGGCATTGTGTTCTGATGTTCTAAATGTAACATTTTGTATTAAAAGTTTGGAAATGTCCGAAATTGTACAGATATTTGTGTAAAATTTATTAGATATGGCAGAAAATAAGATTTTTCCGTATAAAATTGATGCTCTAAAGCAGATAGACGGAGTAGAGTATGTTGCTTGTAAAAATGCGGCATTGGTGCATATCCCGTCGCTTGAAAAACTTATCGATGGCGAGATGAAGTACCCCGCAAAACTCAACGGTTATATCTCCATTCTCTGTACCGGCGGAGAGGTGACTCTTACGGTGCAGATGAACGAATATACGCTGACTGAGAACTCGCTGCTTGTGGCTCCGGCATCGGTGCTGATGTTTAAGAGTTGCAAGAACTGCGAGCTCTATCTGATGGCGTTCAGTAGTGAGTTTGCAGTGGAGATGAATATTGATATTAAGGCAGTTATGCCGATTGTCTCGTCATTGCATACCTCTGTAATCCTGCGCCAACTCGATGCCTCTCATACGGAGAGAATGAAGACCTCGTTTGCTCTGTTGCATAAGGAGTACACTGAGCCGCAGGGTGTTGGAGTGGATGTGAGTTTCTATCGCGAGATGGCTATGCGCCATATGTATTCGGTGATAATCTATCGCCTCTGGGAGTTTGTTGCGGTGGTAAATCAGGTAGAGACAACACCTGTTCAGAAGGACCGCAGCAGCGACTATTTCAAGCAACTTGTAAACCTGTTGCGAGAGAACTATCGTACAGAGCGTAGTGTCGAATTTTACGCAAATGAAATGAATCTCACCCCTAAACATTTGTCGCGAGTGGTGCGTACCTACTCGGGTAAGTCGGTGCATCAGTGGATAGACGACTTTGTGGTGCTGGAGATTAAAAATCTGCTCAAGTATTCGGATATGTCAATCCAGCAGATATCGTATGAGTTGAACTTCCCGAATCCATCGTTTATGGGACAGTATTTCAAGCGAATTACGGGAAAGACTCCGGGAGAGTATCGCAGGGATATTTAGCACTCTTTTGAGTGATGTGAGAGCCTCGAATGGGGCTCTTTTTCTTTATCTGTACATCAGAAATCATAAAATGGGTAAAAATGAGCCGTTTTTTGTGAAAAATAATTGCCAAAAAGGTGTGTAATTAAAAATTTATTTTTAACTTTGAAATCGGAAAATCAAATTTAACCTAAAATAAATCGTAATGAAAAAAGTTTACTTATTTATCGGCTTGATGCTCAGTGCATTAGCTATTGGTTGTACCAATAACGGTACGGAAGACCAAAATCAACCCGCTCAGGGCGGCAACAAGGATGTTGTCGTTACTGTAAATGCAACACTGCCTTCTGATCTTGTTTGGGCTGAGGGTGATAAGGTTGCTATCAATGGTTTGGAGTCCTCTGCAGTAACTGCTGAGGGTGCAGGTGGCGCAACTTATGCGTTTACTGCTGCAAAGACCACAGCTCCTGTAGTTGTCGTTGCTCCGTTTGAGATTATGACCGGTCTTGGTGAGGTTACACTCCCTGCTACTCAGGAGTATGTTGCCGATGGTTTCGATCGCGCAGCTTACGGTATGGCGGCTATCGCACCTGAGCTGACACAGGTTGGTGAGGATGAGAAGAACCTCGAGGCTTCTGTAAACCTCCTACCTGTAATGGGTGTTGTTTCACTTCCGCTTACCCTTGACTCTGCAACTGCTGAGAACGCTGTTGCTGTAAAGCAGGTTTCATTTACTGCTATCGGTGGTGCTGCTATCAACGGTGTTTGGAATGCTGAGGCTACAACTGCTACTGACGAGGCTGGCGTTACTACTTACGACGTTAAGCTGACTGCAGTTAAGGGCTCTACATCTACAAACCTCGACTGCGGCGAGGGTGTTGCTATCGACACTGTTGCTCCTGCTTACTTCAACCTCGTTGTTCCTGCAGGTACATACACAGGCGGTTTCGAGATCGTTGTCACCGATACTGCTGACCACAACTTCGTACTCGCACTTGCTGAGGATGTAGTTGTTGAGCGTGGTGCTGTTGTTGAGCTCGCTCCTTCTGTATTTACCGTTGTAGACAAGGCTCCTGCTACTCTTACCGTAACTATCGCAGAGCAGGGTATGACTTGGCTTGAGGGTGATGCCATTGTTTGTAACAACTCGCTCTCGACTAACACTGTAGCTGCTGACGCTGCAGGTACACAGACTGCACAGTTCTCATTTGACGCTGTTGCTTATCCTTACTCAGTATTCTATCCGGCTGAGTACTACACTACTTCAGGTTCACTCCGTTTCTACGAGACTCAGCCACTGATTAAGGATGGTTACGATCGTAAGAATCTGGTAATGGTTGGTTACTCAAACACTACTGAGGTTGTTCTCAATAACCTTTGCGGTATTGTAACTATCCCTGTAACTAACAAGTACGAGGGTGAGACAATCATTATCGACAAGGTAGAGGTTGCTACTGCTGAGGGTGACGCTATCGCTGGTAAATACCATATTAATTATCGTACAGGCGACATCACCGTTGTTTCTGGTAAGTCAAGCATCGTTCTTACTCCAGAGACTGAGGATGCATTTACTATCGAGCCAGAGGCTACTGCAAACATCTCATTCGTAGTTCCACGCGGCTCTATCCGCAACGGTCTTAAGCTCAACATCTACTCAAGTGTTGGTCTTCTCGAGAACCACAAGATCTTCCCTACAGGTCTTACCGTTCGTGGTGGTGAGACTTCTACAGCTGACCTCTATGAGTATAAGGAGGTTAAGATTGAGAAGATTATGACTGCTGAGGAGCTCCTCGACTTCGCTAAGTGCGTAAATATGGGTCGCTATAAGAAGTATGTAAACGCAGAGGGTAAGGTTGTCCTCGGTGGCGATATTGATATGTCATCTATCTCAGCTGAGAACTGGCCAATGATTAAGGGCGTTGAGGTTGAGGGTGTTCCTACTGGTTTTGACGGTATCTTCGACGGTTGCGGTTTCGCATTGAAGAACTGGACTGCTACTATGCCTCTCTTCCACTCTGTGGCTGCTACTGGTAAGGTTTGCAACATTGTTATTGACTCTTCTTGCGACCTCGTAGTTCCTGCAGAGCCTGCTTATCCAGGTCTCTCTGGTTCAAATGCATTTGCATTCATCGTAGCACACCTTGCTGGTGAGATTGAGAATATCACTAACAACGCTGATGCTCGCTATGTTACTTCAAACCACCCTGCAACTATCCTCGGTCTTATCTCAGGTAACCCAGCTGCTGGTGCTAACGTACGTAACTGCGTAAACAACGGTAACTTTACTCTTGAGATTGGTAACCACAATAATGGTACTGGTTACTTCGGTACTGTTTGCGGTCGTATGATTGAGGATGCTGATCACCCAACTTGCGGTATCTTCAACTGTAAGAACTACGGTAACTTGACAATCACTATCGTTGACGCTAACACAGGTGCAAACTGCTATATCGGTGGTGTAACTGGTTCATCTAACTCTTATACAATAACTGAGGGTTGTGAGAACTATGGTAATATCTCATTCACAACTGAGCAGTCTAACAACGCTGTACTCCTTGCTGGTGTAACATCTTACTCAGCTGGTCCTGTTCGTAACTGTATCAACGAGGGTAATGTGTCGTTCTACTCTAAGGGCTCTTATAAGTCATCTATTATCTCAGGTATCGCTTCTTACGTTAACGGTCCTATCAGCGACTGCGTAAACAAGGGTGACATTACTCTTAAGGCAGAGAAGCATTTTGCAGGTCGTAACTCAATCGGTGGTATCGATGGTAAGAACTCTTCATCAACTTCTGCTCCTGCTTGTTCAGGTGTTTGCGGTTATGGTTACACTTCTGCAACCTCTGTATTTACAATGGATAGATGTAGCAACTACGGTAAGATTACTTACCACTGGACTGATGCAACAGGCTCTGGTACTTCGGGTTATCCAATGGCTGCAGGTGTTGTAAGTGCTCCTCGTGGTAATGTAACCGATTGCCATAACTATGGTGATATCGATGCTAACTTCGGTAACTCAGGTGCGACAATTAAGCTTATCTCTTACTACGGTGGTGTAGTTGCTGCTGATGTTTATGCAGTTAAGGAGCAGAGCTCTACAAGCGTATACAACTGTACTAACTCAGGTAACATCACAGTTCACAACGACGTTTGTGACGCTTCTAACAACGCACTCGGTGGTATCATCGGTTGGCCAGGTTCTGAGACTAAGGCAAGCTGTACTAACGAGACTAAGGGCTGTACTAACACCGGTGACATCACAATTTCGGGTAAGGGTAAGTTCCGCTGCGGTTGTATCCAGGGTGGTTCAGGTCGTGTTATCGACTGTGTAAATAGCGGTAACCTTACTATCAACTCTTCTAATGCAGGTTCTGCATTCGGTGGTCTTGCTGGTTTCCACTCAGGTGGTTATGAGCTTACAGGCTCTACTAACACTGGTAGCGTTGTTGCTAACTGCGTACTCTCTACTGGTGGTGTTGGTGGTATGGCTGGTAACCTCGGTAACTCTGCACACTCTGCTGGTCTGATTGCAAACAACACTATCAAGTGTCTTGTTAAGGCTCCAGAGGGCACTTGCGGTGTAGGTATGGTTGTAGGTCACTACAATGGTAAGACTAAGACTATCTACTTCGGTACTGCTGATGAGCCTATTAAGGTTGCTGGTACAATCCAGATTGGTGACGTTGCAACTGTTGTTGATGCAACAAATGTAACAGATCCTGCAGTTCTTGGTGGTAACTGCGCTAACTTCGATGCAGCATTCCACATCTACAACTGCGTTCTCGCACAGTAATAGATGATAAATACAAAAGAATAGGAGTGATTTTCATCACTCCTATTCTTTTTTTGTCGTGGGTGAATAAAAAGTGAAATTCTTGTAAAAGGTGCGAAGTCTTTGATTGTGGAATTTCTACTACGTAACTAAGCCCCCTTTATAGTCGAGAGACTTGAATGTCGAGCAGTGGCTAAATAACAAGTCCCCCTCACAGGAGGGGGATTTAGGGGGTGGGTAACATACGGTCTCTCCCCGCTACAAAAAAGTGAAGTTTTGATTTTAGGATTTGTTCTGCGTAGCAAAGCCCCCTTTACAGAAAGGGGGTTTGGGGGATAGGTAACACACTTGTCTCTCCCCGCTACAAAAAAGTGAAGTTTTGATTTTAGGATTTGTTCTGCGTAGCAAAGCCCCCTTTACAGAAAGG
>CANBCZ010000015.1 GCA_947367255.1 uncultured Alistipes sp. | reverse complement strand
CCACCAGTCCCAGCCAACTCTTCAGCCACACCAAAAAGGCGAGCCAAAGCACCAAAACAATCGCAAACTTTATCCACTGATTGCGTGTTGCTTCTATTTTCATGATTTCAAATTAGAATTGGAACAAATCGTTCATACCCAAGAAACCTTCATGGTTGGCTGTATATTCGGCTGCCAACACAGCACCCAAAGCAAAACCCTTGCGGTTCTTGGCATCGTGTGTAATAGTAATGCTATCGGCCTCCGAATCATAGCGGATAGCGTGAATGCCCGGAACTTCGCCTTCACGGATAGAACTTACCGGCAATTCATTGGCTTCACATTCGGTAGTACCGCTAACTGTACCGTCAGGAGCAGTCAATGTACCCATGACCCACTTGCTCTTGCGTTCCAATTTCTCCAAGATTCCTTCTGCCAAGGTAATGGCTGTACCACTCGGAGCATCCAACTTATGCACATGATGCGTTTCCACCATAGATACTTCATAACCAGGGAAATTGTTCATGATACTAGCCAAATACTTGTTGACAGCCGAAAAAACGGCTACACCCAAACTGAAATTAGACGACCAGAAAAGTGTCTGTCCACCTTCGGTACAAAGCTTCTTCACCTCTTCGCCATGTTCTTCCAACCAACCGGTACTGCCCGATACCAATTTCACTCCGGCAGCAAACGTCTTCATATAGTTGTTGTATGCCACCATGGGGTTGGTAAACTCAATGGCCACATCGGCACTGCGAAACGCCTCGGAGCCGAAGTTGTCCTGATTGTCAATGTCGATGATGCATACTATCTCATGGCCGCGCTGCAGGGCTATCTGCTCTATCATCTTGCCCATCTTGCCGTAGCCTATAATTGCAACCTTCATAGGTTTTATTCAGCTTTTTACCTAAACGCACAAAAATACGAAAAAATTCCATACTTTTGTAAAAACAAACCCCATTTTTACACCTATGCGTTACTTTGCCGAACTCTCCTACAAAGGTACTGCCTACTGCGGTTGGCAGCGTCAGCCTGATATGCCGACCGTGCAGCAGACGATTGAGCAGGCGCTGACAAAGCTCTTGCGCACTCCGATAGAGATTGTTGGTGCGGGGCGTACCGATACGGGGGTGAATGCTTCATACTATGTGGCTCATTTCGATGCAGATGTTGAGGTCGATTTGCAGCAACTGCACTACAAACTCAATATGATGCTGCCGAAGGATATTGCCATCTTCTCGGTAACTCCTGTGGCAGATGGTGCGCACGCAAGATTTGATGCCCGACAGAGGGAGTATCGCTACTATATTTGTCCGACGAAAAATCCGTTCAGACGCTACTCTGCGTGGCTCTACTATGTATCACTCGATGTGGAGAAGATGAACCAAGCGGCGGCAAAATTGCTTGAGTATGATGATTTTACATCGTTTGCCAAACTTAATTCGAACAACAAGACCAATATCTGCCGAGTGATGGATGCACATTGGAGTGTTGAGGCAGACGGTGTGCTTGTCTTTACGATTCGTGCTGACAGATTTCTGCGAAATATGGTGCGTTCGATTGTAGGTACACTTGTAGATGTCGGTCGTGGTAGATACTCTGTTGAGGAGTTCTGCAAAATCGTTGAGGCAAAGGATCTATCGCTATCGAGTGCTGGAGCACCTGCGCAGGGACTATTTTTGAGCGATGTGGTCTATAGTGAAGAGACTTTTACAAAAACTTTTTAGTATAACTTAAACCAATTTTACTATGATTTCAACATTAATTTATCTGCTTGGTGTAGCACTTGGTGTTTACGCTGTTTATGAGATCTTCACAAAGAAGACTGCAACTGAGATGCCTACAAAGATTCTGAGCACACTTCTTATCCTGCTTACAAGCTGGATCGGTGTTGCTATATACTACTTCTACCTCCGCAACAAGCTTAAGTAATTTAGTAGACAACAAAAAAAAGAGCAGCAAATCGCTGCTCTTTTTTTTGTTACTTAACTACTTCGAGTATTCTGCCATTATCTGCGGCAACAGCTCTCTTCCACTTCTCGCTGTAGCCCGGCTGCTCAATCTTACCCGGGATATCCTTGCCGTTTCCGTTGTCGATAAATTTGCCGTTCTCATCCTCGCCCTTGACATTGCCGTCGATATACTTGACCATCAGGTACTTATCGAGCATAGTCCAAGTATCGAAAAGCAACTGTGCGTGCTCGGTGCTGAACTTGGTGGCAATCTGAGCCTTCTTCTTTGCCTTTGGAGTGTTACCGATAGCTACATCGGCCAGCTTTACTGCCTCGAGCATATTGTTCTCCCACATATCTACATATTCGCGCACCTTCTTGCCGATAAGGTCGTAGCGCAGATATGCAAACTGAGCCACGCGGTTGGTAATCCAGAAGAGCGATGTATCAGAGTACTTGAGCATAGAGCCATTCTCCTCGCTCAGACACCAAGGAACCTCTGTTGTATTTACATATATAGGTGTAAGGGCTGAGGTCGCCGCATCATCCACACCAAACCAGAGAATACCGGTCTTACCCTCGCGAGCTTGACCGCAGAGCCAGAAACCTGTCTGCTGTGTAGCTGTAGCGCGCTCGTTGCAGTACTCTACACCATCAACGGTAAAGTACATCGGACGCCAGCGATATGGCAGGTGGTGACCGCCTGCACCGATGTCAGTGGTCATATCCATAGGAGTACCCTCGTAGTGGTCACGCATAGCATCAAAGAGTGCCTTTGGAGATATCTTCTCTGTAGGCTCAATCCAAAGCGGCATCTTGTTGTTTGCATTTACACCCAGCGCGTAGTCGATGTACTTGTCCATACCCTCGCTAAATGTGCGGAAGAAGCTCCATACACGCGCCTCGCAGCCACGCATAGCACCAAAGTCTGCAGGTGCATAGGTGTCGCAGAAGCTGAAATCCTTGTCACTGCCATTGTAAAGGTCGTTCTTGCGAGCAAATGAGATAACATCCTCTGCATAGAGGCAGTTCTCGGGGTCGTTGAAGTTGATTTTTGTAATACGCGCCTGATTTGCGTGTGCAGAGATACAACCGTCAGGAATACGGTATGCTACCCAAACAATACCCTTGCGAGATGGGTCGTTTGTAGAGTCGCCCTTGCCGATAAGCTCCATAATCCACGCCTCGGATGCGTCGGCAATAGAGAGGCTCTCGCCCGAAGAGGCATAGCCATAGGTGTTTGCCAACTCGACAATGGTTGCAATAGCCTCGCGAGCTGTCTTTGCACGCTGCAGGGTGATGTAGATCAGCGAGCCGTAGTCAATTTTGCCATTCGGATCCTCGAGCTGTGGCAGACCGCCCCAAGTGGTCTCGGTGATGATTACCGAGTGCTCGTTCATATTGCCGATAGCGGTATAGGTCTGAGGAATCTGAGCAATATCGCCCAGATACTTGCCAGTATCCCACTCCTCGACGCGTAGCGTAGCTCCTGGCTTAAATTTGCCCTTTGGAGTGTAGTATAGCGCACCGTAGAGCTGGTGCGAATCTGCTGCATAGGTAACCATTACCGAGCCGTCAGTAGAGGCACCTTTGGTTACGATGAAGTTTGTGCAGGCAAAGGCTGTTACAGCTCCGACTGCAAATGTAAGTGTAAGGATTAATCTCTTCATTGTCTGTTACTTTTTTATATTTATCTCGTTATTTATAATCTCTCCTTCGGCATTTGTGATTGTGTAGAGAATCTTCTCCTTGCTTATCTCTACATCTGTTCTCGAACGATTTGGTGCGCAGATAACGGGGAATTTGCAACCATATACAGGGTCGTTCGGCTCGCTGAAGCGGTATTTGTGGATATGTCCGCAGAACATTGCATCTATGCCCGCCTCGTTGAGTATCGGTACAAAGAGTCGTGCTACCTCAGCCTCGCCGTGCCAGCCGCTGCTCTTAGGCGGAACGTGGATGATGACAACCTTTACTGCTGCCGACTTAAATTCGTCGCTGTTTACAACAGATTGGAGCCACTTTGCCTCACCCTTGCGATAGGTGTCGTAGCGTACAAGGTCGTGATACTCAATATCATTGTCGGGCTTGTCTTCGCCACAGTCAAGCACGATGAAAAATGCATCTCCGTCGCTGAATGTGTAGTATGGAGCACCGGTAGTTGTCGGGAAGTAGTCTGTAAATGCTGTGGCGTGAGCACCGCGAGTCTCGTGGTTTCCGCGCGAGAAGAAGAGCGGCATCTCCTTGGCAAATTGTTCCACAGATGGGTTTATAACATTGCTGACAAGTCGCTCCTCGCTCTCAAAGCTGCTGACCATATCGCCGTTGAACATCACAAAATCGTACCTCTCGGGGGTGATAATATCCTTTGAGAAGAGTTGTGCGAGCAGCTCAGGCTTGTCGTGGAAGTCGTTGCCTATAGCAAAACGGGTGGTCTGATTGCCCTTTCCGAGGGTGCGAACGCGGTATGGCTGGCGACGGTAGACATCACTACCCTTTCCCTCGCTGTAGCGAATACGACGGTTGCCCTCGTTGAGAATTATGCCCTTGTTGAGGATGCGGTAACGATATACGGTATTTGGTTCAAGTCCGCTTACTGTAACCTTGTGCCAACGGGTTATAGGTCTGCGTCCGTGAATGGTGTGGAAGAACTGCTCACGAGCTGTATTGTAGAAGTGAGTGCCATCGTCGGGTGCAATCTCTACCCAGCTCAGAGCCTCCTTGTCGGTCTGCCAAACAACGGTAAATTCGGTATCTGTGCACGCCTGTATATATGGACCTGCAACAATCTTTGGAGCTTTAATCTCCTCTGCACCTGCAGTAAGGACGATTAAAATTAGCGAAATGGTTAGTATAAGTCGTTTCATAGTTGTACAAATGTAGTAATTTTATTTGAATAATCTTGCATTACCACCCGTTTTGAGTTATATTTGCAGAAAGAAATTGTTTAGATTATGTCTATAACTTCCAAAATATCTCAGATACGCGCCACACTACCCGCAGATGTTACCCTTGTGGCGGTCTCCAAATTCCACCCCGTAGAGGCGATAAATGAGGCGTATGCGGCGGGTCAAAGAGTCTTTGGCGAGAGTCGCGTGCAGGAGCTGACGGCAAAGTATGAGCAGCTGCCGAAGGATATAGAGTGGCAGATGATAGGTCACCTTCAGACCAATAAAGTGAGGGCTATTGCTCCATTTATTTCGCTTATACAGTCGGTTGATAGTCAGCGACTTTTGGAGTGTATTGACCGCGAGGCAGAGCGCTGCGGCAGAGTTATAGACTGCCTACTGGAGGTGCATGTTACTGCCGAGGAGAGTAAGAGTGGTTGGGATGTGGACAGCTTGCGCGATTACCTTGCCTCCGGGGCAATCTCGGAGTTGAAGAGTGTTCGTATTCGTGGCGTGATGGGAATGGCAACCTTTACGGAGGATATGGCTGTCGTTCGTGCTGATTTTGAGCGTATTGCAGCGATTAAGCGCGAACTCGAACCTCTCTTTGACAGCAGTTTCGATATCCTCTCGATGGGAATGTCCGACGACTACCCTCTTGCTGTCGAGTGCGGCTCTACGATGGTCAGAATCGGCTCAAGTATCTTTGGCTCAAGACAATACTAACCTAATAGCAATACGATGAAGAGATTTTTCCTCATTTTGGCTGCTACCCTGCTTGTTCTGCCGCTCTTTGCGCAGGACTTAGACAATCGTGCAGAGTGGCGATTTTCAAAGAATAAGGGTTCTAAACTCGCAAAGTGTTATTTAGAGAAGGGAACCTATCCCGCTGCGGTGGGAATAAAGAGTGCCGGCATCAGCTTCCGTCACAAGGAGAAGATTGTAATGCCGACCCTGAACGAGAAGGGTTTTCCTACAGCCGCCTCAAAGTGTGGTGACTATTGGCTCTTTGAAGTACCGGTAGAGAATCCGGTGGCGGGAACAGTTGTGGATGTCTTTCTCCCATTTACGGGAAACGAGGGCGAACGCAACAAATTTGTGCTTGAGTATCAGAACGGTAAGCGATGGGTTGAGGTGGAAAATACCCTCTCGACAGACTCACATAAGCATCCGATGCGTCTGTGGCGATCAGTGCGCATTGAGAACTTTGCGCATAAGAGCAATAACATCGCTCTGCGTCTGCGTCAGGTTGATAAGAAGAGTGTAAACTCTACTATCGCCTGTCCATCTCCTCGTGGTCAGCAGCCGCAGGTGATAATCTATGACAATGCCGTTGCACGAGATACGCTCAAGGTATTATTCCTTGGAAACAGCTACACCTACTATCACACTTACCCGTTGATTTTTAAGGAGATAGCTTGGCGCGAGGGTCATTATGCCGACTGTAATATCTTTATCTCCGGCGGATATACAATGAAGGCGCACCTTGCAAATAAACACTCTATGGAGCAGGTCGATAAGGGCGGCTACAACTATGTTATGTTGCAGGATCAGAGTATCCTTCCGACACTTAATGGTACAGCTCACGATGCAGGTTCGTCTACCTATGTCGGCAGAATGGTCAAGCGTGTGAAAGAGAGTAGCCCTGAAGCTAAAGTATCGCTTGAGATAACTTGGGGCAGACGCTATGGTAACAATAACTTCGGTAAGTATGAAGAGTATCTCGAACTCTACCCTGCTTTCTACTCCGATTATGACGCTATGCAGAATCGCCTAATCGAGGTTGTAACCGCCGAGGCAAAGCAGTGGGGAACGATGGTGACCCCGGTGGGTCTTGCTTGGCAAATTGTGATGCACGAGCGTCCGGATATTGTTCTCTATCATACTGATAATCACCACCAGTCGTATGCCGGTTCATACCTTTCGGCGGCTGTGGCGTACCTTACAATTTATGGCGAGAAATTCGGCTCAAACCCTGCAAATTGTAAGCTCGATGCTCCTACTGCGGAGTACTTGCGTTCTGTTGCGGAACGTGTAGTGTTGGGCGGCGAAAAGTGGAATGAAAATAAAAATTGAAAAAAATTGTACACCTTATATAAAAAATAGTTACCTTTGTAGGAAGAAAGTTTCATCTTAAACATATACAATTATGACAATTAAGCAAAGAATGGACCAGGCGCTTGAGATGGCTGGTCAGACCAAGGGTGCTGAGATCTCTCAGGGCGCGCTTAAGAGTACTCCTGTGCTCTTCAAGAAGTTCTTCCCAGGCAAGAAGGCTGTGGTTATTACCGACCACTTCGTATGGACAGCTGCTGGTGAGGATGTTTATAACATTATGAACGCTGAGGGCGTAGAGTGCGAGAAGTTCATTATTCCTGACAAGAGCTTCCATGCTGAGTGGAAGTATGTTGAGATGATTGAGGAGGTAATGAAGAAGTACGATGCTATCGCTATCGCAGTAGGTTCAGGCGTTATCAACGACGTTTGTAAGCTCGCTTCACACCGTCTTGGTCAGCGTTACATCTGTATCGCTTCTGCTGCATCTGCTGACGGTTACTCTGCATCAGGCTCGGCAATTGTTAAGGATGGTTCAAAGCAGACCTTTACCTGCCCTGCTCCGCTGGTAATTATCGGTGACTCTAACGTTCTTTGCAACGCTCCTGCACGCCTTACTACTGCAGGTTATGCTGACCTCGCTGCTAAGGTTCCTGCAGGCGGTGAGTGGATGATTGCTGACCTCTTCGGTACAGAGCCTATCCGCGACGACGCTTGGCATGTAATTCACGATATGCTTCCTGAGGTGCTTGCTGATGCTCAGGGTATCGCAGATCGTACTCCAAAGGCTGTTGAGAATGTGTTTGCAGGTCTTACACTCTCAGGTGTTGCTATGCAGATTGCTAACGATACTCGTCCGCTCTCTTGCGCTGAGCACCTCTTCAGCCACTACCTCGATATGACTCACCACACATTTGAGGATCGTATGGTTCTCCACGGCTTCCAGGTTTCTGTTGGTACCGTTACAATGTGTGCATTCTTCGATGAGCTCCTCAAGATGGACCTCTCAAAGCTCGATGTAGACGCTTGCGTAGCTGCATGGCCTACTAAGGAGTCAGAGGTTGCACGCGCAACAGAGCTCTTTAAGAACTTCCCTGTACCTGAGCTCGGTCCTACCGAGATCGCTCGTAAGTGGCAGAGCCCTGAGGAGGTACGTGAGCAGCTCAACCGCGTTAAGGCTACATGGCCAGAGTTCCGCGAGAAGCTCCGCAATCAGGTTTATAGCTTCGAGAAGATGCGCGACCTCTTCGTAACTGCAGGTGCTCCTGTTGCTCCTGAGCATATCGGTGTATCTCGCGAGCAGTGGAAGAATATGACCAACTACGTTCAGCTTATGCGTTGGAGAGTAAACCTCTTCGACCTTGCTAAGCGTGCAAATATCTTCGATACTTTGGTGGGTAAGGTATTTGGTCAGGGTGGAGCCCTTGAGATTTTGTAATGAAAAGGCAGCATTAGCTGCATATCCCTCAACTCCCCGAAAGGGAAATACGCTTAGTATGTCCCATCCGGGGATTTTTCACGATATGTACCTACTACTACCTTTTGATTACAAAATAGATCGTCACATGAGTTGAGTCTTTGCTGTGATAGTTGTAAATAAAAAAAACATCCGCATTGCGGATGTTATGCTAATAGTAAAAAAATAGCGAGAATTTCTCGCTATTTTTTTACTCAAACTTGTACTCCTCTGCACCTCGGAAGCCAAGAAGTAACTCCTTGATTTTGAGGCGTTTTTTGCCGGCGATTTGGGTGTCGTCGATATAGATAATGCCGTCTGTGCAGGTGACACCCATATACTTTTTGCCGTCAGAAACTACCCTGCCGACCTCCGAAATGCCCGATTTCGGCTCGAAGTGTACCTCGAAAATCTTTGCACTACCCGCCTCTGCACCATCTTTTGTAAGGCGGCTCCACGCTGCGGGGTATGGAGAGAGTCCGCGAACGAAGTTTACGATATCCACTCCGCTCTTGTTCCAATCTATCAGGCAGTCGTCCTTGAAGATCTTTGGTGCCGGGCGCAGATTTTCGTCTGATTGTGGCTGCTCTATAGGGGTAATATTGCCCTCTGCAATACGGTTTACGCTATCAAGCACAAGGCTTGAGCCGATTGTCATCAGGCGGTCGTAGAGTGTGCCTACGGTATCTGTTGCGCTGATCTGCTCGCGCACCTGACCGATAATGGCGCCCTTATCAATCTCGTGGTTGAGCAGGAAGGTGGTAACGCCGGTCTCTGTGTCGCCGTTGATAATCGCCCAATTTATAGGTGCCGCACCGCGATACTGCGGAAGAAGTGACGCGTGGAGGTTGAATGTTCCAAAGCGAGGCATATCCCACACCACCTCAGGCAGCATACGGAAAGCGATAACAATACCCAAATCGGGCTTGAGTGCACGCAGAGCCTCCAAAAACTCCTCGTCGCGCAACTTCTCCGGCTGTAGAATAGTCTCGATGCCCAATTCGCGTGCCGCAACCTTAACGTCGCACTCGTGGACCTTCAGTCCGCGACCTGCCTGACGGTCGGGTGTTGTGACGACACCAACAACGTTATATCCACCCTCGACAAGAGTCTTGAGTGATGGTACGGCGAACTCGGGCGTACCCATAAATACTATGCGAATATCCTTTGGATTCATATTGTTACCTTTATTCTTATTTCTTGCGCTTAAACTTAGCCTTCCACGACTGCGGAATTTTAGCCTCGACAATCTCCTTATAGTGCTTATATCTGCCGATATACCAATCGATGTCGAGTAGAGCCGAGTCATTTGTCGCCTTGCGAGTCAGATATACGGCAAGCGGGAAGAGCACTATGGACGATATCCACATACCGAGCAGTGAGCTCCAGCTACCCTCTTTTGCCATCTTCTCGCCCGATATACTTATGACGTAGTAGATTACAAAGAAGATTACCGATATTACGATAGGCATACCGAGTCCACCCTTTCGGATAATCGCACCAAGTGGAGCACCGATAAGGAAGAAGATGAATATCGAGACAGGCAACGCCAACTTACGATGCCACTCGTTCTTGCTACGGTAGAGCTGATTGAGTGCCTCTTTGGATGTCGATTCGTCAAATGAGAAGCTGTTTCGTGCCGAAATTGCGCTTTGACGGGCATTTGAGTAGACCTTCTGCTTCTGACGAGTACTAAGACCGTCGATAGAGTCGAGCAGATTTTTTGCATAAATCTTGCGCGAGCGGTCTACGAAAATGGTGTCCGGAGGCGAGATTGCATCGGGATCTTTGATAAATATCTGGTCACGCAGCAATGGGTTGTAAGCCTGTGTGGTTGTGCGGTTTACAACCATCTCGAGTGAGTCGATATTGTGCTGTAGCTCGACAATATTCTGCGTCTGACTACTTCCACTGAAGAGATTTGCATCTGTACGCTCAAAGTCGAAGCCTGTCATAGGTATCTGACCATCCTGACGTTCGAAGGTGTGACGACGCAGGGAGTTTTTGTTGTACCACTGGCTGCTGCGGGTATGCTCGTATGTCGAACCGTTGAAGAGTGTGACAAGCAGATAACGCTTATCCTCGCTCAGACGAATATAGCCCGAGTCGGCAATGGTTGTGGTCATATTGCCACCTGCCGAGCGGTTGTCGTAGATGAGTACTCCGGTCAGCAGTTTGGTCTCCGGATTCTGCTTCTCGACACGGATACTCATATTATCAATACCGTTGAAGAAGAGTCCGTCCTGAAATTCCAACGCCTGATTTTGACGCTGAATGTCGTGGATAATACTGAACATCTTCTTGTTCGAGTATGGTGCTAAGTTGTTGATAATAAAGAAACTACCAATGGATATCAGCAGTACGACAAACACCAACGGGCGGACAATCTGTAGCAGTGACATACCTGCCGACTTCATAGCCAACAGCTCGTAATTCTCGCCCAGATTACCCATTGCCATAATCGTTGCCAGCAGTACGGCGAGCGGCAGACCCATCTGAATCATATTTACAGTAGCATAGAGGATGAGCTCTATGATTACCGCAGCATCCAGTCCCTTACCTACCAGATCCTCGATATAGCGCCACACGAAGTTCATCATCAGGATAAAGATGACGATGAAAAAGGTGGCTATCATCGGACCGAGATAGGATTTGAGTATCAGTTTATATACTGTTTTCATCTCTTTTCAGTTGCTTTTTACGCTGCAAAGATAATAGTTTTACTATTATCAACACCAAAGTTAGTACAAATATTATCGCAGGACCCGACGGAACTTCGAAATAGTAGCTTGTAGCCACACCTGCAAACGCTCCGAGAACGGCAATGACAGAGGCGATGGTTGTTATCCTGCTGTAACTCTTTGTAAATATACCGGCAATTACCACCGGAAGGGTCATCAGCGATATGAGCAGTATAATGCCCATCACCCTGATAGAGAGCACGATAGTTGTTGCCGTGATTGCCGAAAGGATGTATCCAGCCAAGGTTGTGTTTATGCCTGCCGAGCGTGCAAAATCACGATCGAAAGCCATATACATCACAGGTTTGAGGTAGAGGACGGAGCCTATGAGCAGCACTGTGGCAAGTATGCCGAGCGCGATAATATCCTCAGTGGTTACGGAGATGATATTTCCGAAGAGGAAACTCGATAAATCTCCGGAGGTGTAGCCCGGTTTCAGACTCATAAAGAGCGCACCGATCGCCATTCCGATACCCCACATAAGACCGATTGCCGAATCTTCGCGGATTTTTGTTCTATTGCCCGCATATTCGATGCCCAATGCCGACAAAACGGCAAATATCAACGCACCCCACAACGGATTTATCCCCGCGTAGAAGGCAATTCCCAAACCGCCAAACGAGGCGTGAGTGATGCCTCCGCAGAGGAAAACCATCCTGCGAGCAACGATGTAAGTGCCTATAATACCGCAAGTTATGCCCGAAAGTATGCAGGCAATGACGGCATTTGTAAGGTATTGGTACTCAAATATGTCTGCGAAAAATTCCATATCAAAGCACAAAAATACACTTTTTTTGCGGGATTTTTACCACTTAAACAGCCTTTTTTGTATCTTCGCACAATAATATTGTATAAAATGAGTAAAAAGGTCAATTTCCATACCCTCGGTTGTAAGCTCAATTTCTCGGAGAGCTCAACTATCGCCCGTCAGTTTGAGCAGGGCGGTTTTGAGCGAGTATCCCCTACCGAGCCTGCTGATATTTGTATTATCAACAGCTGTTCTGTAACCGAGCACGCCGATAAGAAATGTCGTAATATTATCCGTAAATTACACCGTCGTAACCCCAATGCAATCATTGCCGTTACGGGCTGTTATGCACAGCTGAAACCCTATGAGATTGCGGAGATTGAGGGTGTCGATATTGTGTTGAGTAACAATAATAAAGGCGAAACATATAAACGAGTCCTTGAACTGACTGCAAAGGGAAAAACTCAGGTCTTTAGTTGTGAAACAGACCAGATAACTACCTTCTTCTCGGCATTCTCGAGCGGAGAGCGTACACGCGCCTTTCTCAAGGTGCAGGACGGCTGCGATTACTGTTGCTCGTATTGTACAATTCACAATGCTCGAGGCAGTAGTCGAAACATTCCGATTGCGGAGGTTGTTGCGCAGGCGGAGGCTATTGCTGCGGCGGGTCAGAAGGAGATTGTGATTACCGGTGTCAATACGGGAGATTTTGGTCGTACTACGGGCGAGAGTTTTGCCGATTTGTTGCGTGCTCTCGATAAGGTTGAGGGTATTGAGAGATACCGTATATCCTCTATCGAGCCAAATCTGCTAACTGACGAGATAATAGATATTTGTGCCGGCTCACCTAAATTCCAACATCACTTCCATATCCCTATCCAGTGCGGCTCGAACAAGATACTTGCACTTATGCGTCGCAGATATACTGTCGAGAAGTTTGCCGAGCGTATAGCTGCAGTAAAAAGGGTTATGCCTGATGCCTTTATCGGTATTGATGTCATTACCGGTTTTCCGGGTGAAACGGATGCAGATTTTGCAGACTCTCGCAATTTCTTGGAGAGTATCGAACCGGCATATCTCCACATCTTCCCATACTCGGAGAGGGCGAATACTCCGGCAATAACCTTTCCGAACAAGGTGCAGTCATCAATCTCTACGGCGCGAGTTAAGGAACTTGAGGCGTTGAGTGACAAGCTGCACTACAATTTCTGCTCGAAATCTGTCGGTCGTGATGCGGAGGTTCTCTTTGAAAGTACAGAGAGAGGTGGTTTTATGACGGGATTTACAAGCAACTATGTGAAGGTTAAAGTCCCTTATAATCGCAACTATATCAATAAGATAGTGCGTGTAAAACTGCTATCTGTGGAGCCAAATTGTGATGTTGTGGGCCAAATTGTCGAATAATTGCAAAAAAATACCTATATTTGCGTATTATGAAAGGCTTAGGAAGAAGAGTAACAATAGGATTTTTGAGTATCGTGGCGCTGCTGTTCGCCTCGGGAGTTATATCGCTGTTCGAGTTGAGTAACCTGAGTAACGATACCGAGATTATCCTCTCGGCATCCCGTCGTAATATGGAGCTTGCCAAAGATATGCTCAAATCTGCGCACGAACACAGCCAAGCGGTGTTGCATGTGGCAATATTTGACGAGTATGCCCAGAAGGATGTCTGCCGCAGGGTTATGAGCGACCTTGATGGTAAGATTGCTACAGCTCGCAGTGAGGCGGTAGATGCAACGCGTCTGGATTCGTTGCAGCTCAGTGCGTCAAATCTGCGCGAGATTACAGAGCAGTTTATATTTACGGAGCAACCTGCCGAGGTGCAGTTGCAGACTATAGGTGTTGCAGAACCTATTGAAGATGGCGAGTTGGTGGCACTGAGGGGTAAATTGTGGTATGATGAGCACTACAAGCCGGCTTATGAGGTGCTTGTGGATCAGGTGCAGAACTTTATGACCCATACCCATAGTTCGCTTGCTCCGCGAGCAGAACAGCTCAATAAGAATGCCTATCGTTCTGTTGCACCGGTATTTATTTCGCTGGTGGTGATGATTGCAATAGTGCTGATGTTCTACTACTTTATCCGCATCTATTGCGTAAGACCTGTGGAGAGGATAAATAGCTCATTGTCAAACTATTTGAGCTACCGTTTGCCATTCTCGGTCAAGGGAGATCTGCTCGATGAACTCAAGGAGCTTGCTGAGGGTATCGAGCGACTTATCGGATTGTCAAAGTTGAATAGACAGTAGGAGTATGCGAGTAAGTATCATATTGAGATATATCGGTACAGTTATGCTGTGCGTGTCGGCATTTATGATGGTGTCGGCAGGTATCTCGTATATGAATAATGTAGATTCGGGTTTCTATCCGTTGCTGCTCTCGTCACTGCTTACGCTGACACTCGGCGCCTTTCCGTTGCTCTTTGTGCCGCGAGCAAAATCTATCTCCAATAAGGAGGGTTTTACCATTGTCGTTGGCTCGTGGGTACTTGCGAGTGTTGTGGGTATGTTCCCATATCTTATTTGGGGTGGCGAGTTCTCGCTGATAAATGCTTGGTTTGAGTCCGTTTCGGGTTATACAGCCACGGGTGCGACTATTTTGAATGATATTCAGTATCTGCCGCAGGGTCTGCTATTCTATAGAACATCATCCAATTGGCTCGGCGGTGTAGGTGTTGTAATGTTTGCGCTGGTTATCCTTCCGTCGCTCGGAACAAGCCGAATGTCACTCTCTAACGTGGAGCTCTCGTCGCTTGCAAAGGATAACTACCGTTATCGTACGCAGATTATCGTGCGAATACTGCTCATAGTCTATGTAGGTCTTACTATCGCCACTACCCTTGCGCTTAAACTTGCGGGTCTGCGTTGGTTCGATGCTCTCAACCACGCAATGTCTGCCTGCGCAACAGCCGGATTTAGTACAAAGAATGCAAGTATCGCCTTTTACGACAATGTGGCTGTAGAGCTTATCCTCGCCGGTGCAATGCTCATATCGAGTCTGCATTTCGGACTGATATACGCAACATTTATCCGTAAGGGAAACAATGTGTTCCGTTCGGAGGTTGTCAGAACATATCTCTCGATTATAGCGATAGCCACGCTGCTTGTGGCGACAAGTATCTTTGGCGCGAATATCTATACCGATATTTGGGAGGCATTGCGCCACTCATTCTTCCAAGTTGTCTCGCTTATTACCACTACGGGTTTCGCTACGGCAGATACAAATCTATGGACTCCGTTTGCTATTGTGGTGCTGATTTTTGTATCGGTTGTCTGTGCTTGCGCAGGCTCTACTTCGGGAGGTATGAAGGTGGACCGACTACTGATATTCTGTAAGATTCTTATGGCGAAAATACGCCGTCAGCAGCACCCTAACGCCATTATTCGTATTCGTGTAGATGGCGTGGTGCAGGATGCGGAGATGCTTAACGGTGTCGTTGTGTTTATTGTAACCTATATAGGTCTGATATTCTTTGCGACATTTACCAATACCCTGTTTGGTCAAGATTTGATGACAGCCTTCTCGTCTGCCGTTGCCTGCATCGGTAATGTAGGTCCGGGCTTCGGAGAGGTTGGTTCAATGGGTAATTTTGCAGATATACCGGTGATTCTCAAGCTTCAGAACTCTATTCTGATGCTGATGGGTCGTCTTGAGATATTTGGTTTTATACAGTTGATATTCCTTAAATGGTGGAGATAATGAAACGATTTGTAACATATCTGTTTGCAACCTCGTTTGCTATTTTTACAGTTTCGGCTCAGAGTACATTGGAGCGCGATGTGGAGCGTATAAAGTGTAGTCTGGACTCTCTGAATAGTGTTTTGGTTGAGACTCGCAATAAGTATATTTCAGATCCTGAGTTGCGTGACGGATTGGCAAGACAACTTGTAGCTATGGAGGCGCAGGCGTTGTCGCTCAAGAAGGCGTATGATAAGGCTCTGACTGCGTATATTGGAAGTGAGCAGCGTTCGTATGTAAGAAACTCGGACAACTCGTCACTCGCTCTGCAACAGCATAACGGCGAGGATACGGCATCGGTGGCTACCGTGCCGACATATCCGAAGGTGGTAAATCTGGTCTACAATAAACTCTTTCAGCACTACATCTCGGCGGCGGATTTGCGCACTCTGCGAGAGTCTCAGAGGCAGGAGAGTGTTGTTCAGGCAAAGATTAAGGAGTATCTGCACCACTATGACCGAATGGTTGCCCTGCAGCTTGAGTATGAGCGTGTAGATACCGAGATCGCTGCCGATAGCGTTCTGAACCTGCTCGAGGCTGTACGAAAGGAGGCTGGCGGCGTTGAGGCGGTGATTGGCGATACTTGGCACACTATATGTGACAATAAGATATACGCCTACAATCTGCTGATGGAGCAGAAGGAGAGAGTGGACATCCTTACTGCGGCAGATATGGAGCTTACAAAGGCTCTCAGAGACTCCGAGCAGGGCGAGAAGGAGTGTGAGTCGTCAGTGCTGAGCGAGTATTTCTATCGCAAGAATGCACTGCTGAACTATGAGTGCAAGGTGGCTGATGTGCTGGAACTTACCACAGCAAAGGATTCGCTTGTAAAGGCGCAGCGCGCTCTTGATAAGGGAAGTTATTGCCTGCCAAAGGTGAAGATTGTGCGTCGTTCGTTTATCGAGCACGAGCCGCTGAAGGTTATCAAGCCGACAATCTATACTACAAAGAACCCTATTCCACACACTCGCATCTATGAGTATGGAACGGTATATCGTATTCGTATCGGTATCTTTACCAACCGACCAAACCTCTCGGCGCTCAAGGGAATTACTCCGCTCTCTTACACCGACAAATATCACGGTGGCAAGTATGCCTACTTCGTAGGTGGTTTCCGCAGCGAGGAGGAGGCTTTGGAGGGTGTCGAGTATCTGAAGAAGCTCGGTTTCAAGTCTCCACAGCCGGTAATGTGGGTTGATGGAGAGTATATCTCGAATATTGCCGAGTGGAAGAGTAAAAATCTCGGTTTCAATCTTGAGATTACGGGCGTTACTACCCTTTCGGATGCTGTTAAGGCACATATATCGCTGCGTAACGAGAACTGCCGCTTCTCTCGCGTAGGTGGTGCATTTATTGTCGGCTCGTTCGCCTCAAAGTCCGATGCAGAGCTTGTGGCTTCGGAGATTATGGCAATGGATAACAATATTAAGGTTGAGGTAAAATCTGTTAAGTAAATTATATAGCTATGTGGTACATCGTTCTACTTATCGTTCTGGGTCTGCTCTTTTTGGTTGCAGAGTTGTTGCTCTTTCCGGGTCTTTCGATTGGCGGAATATTGGCTGTGGTCTGCTATGGCGGAGCAATTTGGTATGCCTTTGATGCGTTGGGCACTACGGCGGGCGTATGGACTATTGTGGCAGTAGCTATACTCTCTCTTCTGTCCTTGATATTTTCACTGCGTGCCAAGACTTGGCAGCGACTGACTCTCAAACAGGAGATTGACTCTGTAAGTATGCCGAAGCCTGAGGGTGAGGTTGCTGTTGGTGCTACAGGAGTGACAGTATCGCGTCTGGCACCTATGGGTAAGGTAAATGTTGGCGGAAAGGTCTATGAGGCAAAGTCGGTAGATGTGTTCATCGATCAACGAAGTGAGATTGAGGTTGTCGGCTTCGATAACTTTACCCTTATTGTCAAGAAGATAAACTAACCTTATACATACTATCCTATGAAACCTATTGTTAGGCAGGTTGTATTTGCTATCCTGCTATTGTTGCCTACATTTGTCTCTGCACAGGAGAACCCTCAAGCAGATGCAAGGGCTGTTGTAGTTGCCGGAAATGCCCGATTTACAGTGCTTACACCACAACTTATCCGTATGGAGTGGAGTGAGGATGGCGTTTTTGAGGACCGCGCAACACTCACATTTGTAAATCGTAAGACAGATGTGCCCAATTTCAAGGTTGCTAATCGTAAAAATAGCGTAACTATCACCACCGACAAGCTGAAGTTGGTCTATAATAAGGGCGCGAAGTTCTCTGCAGAAAATCTCAAGGCGGAGTTTATGCTTGGTGATAAGAGGGTTGTTTGGCATTATGGTGATACAGACTCGCTTAATCTTATGGGTACAACCCGTACGCTCGACAAGGCAGATGGTTGGAACCTCAATCCAAAGGATCCTATGGAGCCGGGAGTAATCTCTCGCGCAGGATGGAGCGTTGTAGATGACTCTACTCGCCACCTTTTTGTCGATACACCGACACATTGGCAGAAGTGGGTCGAGTGTCGTGTAGAGAAGGAGTATCAAGACCTCTATCTCTTTGCCTATGGTCACGACTATATGGAGGCTGTGAGGGATTATATCTCGCTTGCGGGTCGTATTCCGTTGCCACCAAAGTACGCCTTTGGTTATTGGTGGAGTCGCTATTGGCAGTATTCCGATAATGAGTTGCGAGACCTTGTAGGTCAGTTGCGCAGCCTTAATATCCCGATTGATGTGCTTATTATAGATATGGATTGGCACGAGACTTGGGGTCTGCGTCGTAAGGGTGCGAAGAAGGATGAGTATGGTCAGCGCATCGGTTGGACAGGTTACACTTGGAAGGAGCAACTCTTCCCTTCTCCTGCAAATTTCTTTGAGTGGTGCCGCTCGGAGAGCCTTAAGACTGCACTTAACCTCCACCCTGCATCGGGTATTCAACCGTACGAGGAGCCTTATGACCGCTTTGTGAAGGAGTATGGTTGGAGCGAGGTCGGCAAGAGTGTGCCGTTCAAGATTGATGAGCAGAAGTGGGCAGATACATACTTCAGTCAGGTGTTAGCTCCGTTCGAGAAGATTGGCGTGGACTTCTGGTGGCTCGATTGGCAGCAGTGGAAGACAAGCAAATTTACAAAGGATTTGAGTAATACTTTTTGGTTAAACTATACCTTTAATAAGCACTCGGAAGAGCGTGGTAATGAGAGACCTATGATTTATCACCGTTGGGGTGGTCTGGGCTCACATCGTTATCAGGTGGGCTTCTCGGGCGATATATACATCAATTGGGAATCACTCGGTTTTCTGCCGTGGTTTACAAGTACTGCGTCAAATGTCGGTTATGGCTATTGGGGTCACGATATTGGCGGACATACATTCAAAATTCGCGATTCGCAGACAGATCCGGAGCTCTACTTGCGTTGGTTGCAGTATGGCGTATTTACACCGATATTTAAGACTCACTGCACCAAGAATAAGAATATCGAGCGCCGTATATGGCAGTTCCCTGACCACTTCTTCTATATGAGGGATGCAATCCGTCTGCGCTATACCCTTGCACCTTATATCTACAATGCAGCTCGTCAGGGCTACGATACAGGTATCTCGATGTGTCGCCCGATGTACTACTACTATCCGGAGTGCAACGAGGCTTACGATATGAAGGAGCAGTTTATGTTTGGCGACGATATCCTTGCCACAGCCATTGTGCAGCCGGCAGATGTTCTGACAGGTGTTGCGGAGCGTAAGATGTGGTTCCCTGAGGGTCAGTGGTACGATATGGTCAGCGGAGAGCTGATTGAGGGTGGTCAGACACTTACTCTCGACTATACTGTTGCTGAAAATCCATACTATGTGCGTGCCGGAGCGATTATCCCGATGAACCCTGCAACGGTTAAAAATTTGCAGCAGAGTTGCGATACCCTTGTGCTGACATTTATCCCGGGAGCAGATGGTGAGCTGTCGCTCTATGAGGATGATGGTATCTCCAAGAGTTATGCAGATAATTACGCTACCACAAAGGTTGTAAAGAGTAGTACGGGTAATACAATTCGCGTGGTCATTTCACCTCGTCAGGGCGAGTATGCAGGTGCTTTGGCACAGCGTAAATATGAACTTCGCTTCCCTGCGCAGATGCCTGCTAAGGTTGTGAAAATCAATGGTGTAGAGGTGCCATATAAGCGCTATGCAAAGTGTGGCGAGTGGGGATATGACGGATATAGCCTATCCCCTATTGTATATACCGATTTTTGCGATTGTGGCAAGGAGTGTGTTGTGGAGCTTGAGTTTGACAGCCAGCTGCAGATGCACCAGCCGCGACTCTATGGTAAGCAGGGTATCTTTAACCGTTGTGTAGTGCTCACTCCTGAGTTTAAGGAACGCTATGCAGTAAGTTATGACCCATATCCACTGTTGCCGGATGAGTATATGAATGTGTCGCAGACCCCTAACTTTATCTCGGAGTATCCTGAGCGAATTGTGGAGTGGTTGGACAGATATGAGCAGAGCTTAGAGGCTTGTATTCCGGCTCTCAAGGCGTCGGGTCGTGTGGATGCAGAGTTTTTGAATAAGTTAGAGCGTCAGTTTAAGTAAACAATATAAAACATTAAAATAAAGAGTTATGGAGTTAGGTCTTATCTTTATCGTGGCAATTCTCGGACTTATTGCCATCTGGATTATCTTCTATTTTGTTCCTGTAGGACTTTGGTTTACAGCCCTCATCTCGGGTGCGCATATTAATCTGCTGCAGATGGTGCTTATGCGTTGGCGTAAGATTCCGGTTTCGGCTATCGTATCGTCAATGATTGAGGGTACAAAGGCGGGTCTGAAGCTCAATCCGAACTCGCTGGAGGCGCACTACCTTGCAGGTGGTAATTTCCGTAATGTTGTACACGCCCTTGTCTCTGCACAGAAGGCGGGTATCAACCTCAATTTTGAGGAGGCGACAGCTATTGACCTTGCAGGTCGTGATGTGTTTGAGGCTGTGCAGATGTCTGTAAATCCGAAGGTTATCAACACTCCTCCGGTAACAGCTGTGGCAAAGGATGGTATTCAGCTTATTGCCAAGGCTCGAGTAACTGTTCGTGCAAATATCCGTCAGCTTGTCGGTGGTGCTGGTGAGGAGACTGTCCTTGCGCGTGTCGGCGAGGGTATTGTCTCGTCTATCGGTTCGTCTATTTCGCATAAGTCGGTGCTTGAAAATCCCGATTTTATCTCTCGCGTAGTGCTTGAGAAGGGTCTGGATGCAGGTACTGCATTCGAGATTCTCTCGATCGATATTGCAGATATCGATGTGGGTAAGAACATTGGTGCACAGCTGCAGATGGATCAGGCTGAGGCTGATAAAAATATCGCACAGGCAAAGGCTGAGGAGCGTCGTGCAATGGCTGTAGCGCTCGAGCAGGAGATGAAGGCAAAGGCTCAGGAGGCTCGTGCAAAGGTTATCCTTGCCGAGGCTGAGGTGCCGCTGGCTATGGCAGAGGCGTTCAAGAATGGTAATTTGGGTATTATGGACTACTACAAAATGAAGAATATGATTGCCGATACCCAGATGCGCGAATCTATCGCTACTCCGAAGTCGGACAAGAAGTAGTTTAGTCTACAATCTCTCGGTTGTGCCCTCAAAAGTTACACTTTTGGGGGCTTTTTTGTGGGGTGTGATAATAAAATGTGGGAAATTTCGTTGATTGGTAGTAGAAATGAGAGCCAAAGGTTGTAAAGTTTGCAACTTTTTTGGTACATTTGCACCAATATTTATGTATTGACGAAAAAGTGTAATATTTATATGAGAACATTAAAAACTATTTTTCTTCTACTCTGCTCGGTAATTCTTTTGGGAGCTTGCTCTCATAAAGAGAATCTCGGTATGAGTTTTTCTAAGATGGGTCTTTACTTCCAGTGGGGAGGCGAGCCGCAGACAATCTCTTATACAACTATCGACGCACTCTCTCTGGAACTTAAGAGCGCTACTGAGGGTTGGACTGCAACTATCAACCACGCTGCAAATACTATTACAATCACCCCACCTCAGGATCCGGGAGATGAGGATAAGCGCGACACAATGCGTGAGGCGGATATTAAGTTTGCTATCACCGGCGAGAGCGGTACCACATCGTACTACACTGTCAATGCGTATATCATTGGTGACTCTCTTATTGCACTTGGTAGTAATGGCGAGTATGCAAACTGCTATATTCTGACCACTCCGAAGACCGCCTATACACTCGATGTTACCAAAAATGGTGCAGGTCAGGCGCTGAGTGGTGTTGCGGATGCCAAGGTTTTGTGGCAGAGCTATTATGGTACACTTGAGCACTTTACATTCAACGAAGAGGATGGTACCGTATCGTTCTATGTCGATGCAAAGACTGAGGATGATGACGAGGAGGTATATATCAAGGAGAATGGCGCTTATGTAATGCGCGACGGAAACGCCCTTATCGCAGCTGTGGATGCTTCGGGTAATATTCTTTGGAGCTGGCACTTGTGGATCTGCAAGGCGACAAATAATCCGCTCAATGACTTCTCTACCTACTCAAATGGTGTTACCTTTATGGGTCGCAACCTCGGTGCGTATGGTAACAGTAATGGTGCTACAGACAATACAAACCTCATTCTCGATAGCTATGGACTCTACTATCAGTGGGGTCGTAAGGATCCGTTCCTTCGTCCGTACTATCACGACTGCGCAGGTGGCGATGACGAGTATGTCTACAGCGGCTCAAATAGCGCCGCATATATCGAGTATGCAGAGTGCAGCACAGAGACAGGTACTGTAGAGTATGCTATTGCCCACCCTACCACCTTTATTACCAACGCTGCGTGTGTAGATGCTGAGAATGGCGACGGTATTGGTGACTGGCTCTCAACCCCTGACAGCTCACTCTGGAGCGGTGCTACAAAGAGTGCTTACGATCCGTGTCCATACGGTTGGAAGGTGCCTGCCGGTAGCGATTTCGATGTTCTTTCGCTCTCTGCAGAGGAGGATGGAATGTCTGTAGAGTCGGCTCGTGGTCGCTTTGGCTGGATGCTTAATGACGGCACAAATAGTTACTTCTACCTTGGTGCAGGTTTCAGAAGTTACTATGACGGCACTATCCACAATATGAACTATAAGACCGATGTATATCCTTCACAGCCTGAGCCGTGGGAGGGTTACTATTGGACTGCAGGTGTTACTGCAGATGGCAAACAGTCTACCTGCCTCTATTTTGACTTGACAACAACAAGAACAATCAATAAGTTTAATCTCAACTACCCATCGAAGCGTGCAAATGCTATGCAGGTTCGTTGTGTAAAGGTTAAGTAAACCGCTACGACTATGATTCTCAGACTTAGAATGCTCAGCGACGAGAACGATAACTTCGTTCGCGATTTTGAGGTCTCTCACGAGATGAACCTCTTCGAGTTGCACAACTTTATCATCGAGTCTATCGAGTATGATGACTGTATGGCGTCATTCTATACTGCCGATGCGCAGTGGAATCCTATTCAGGAGTTCTCACAGATGGATCTTGGCGATGAGCAGTTTGAGGGCGCTCCGATTGCTATGGAGAAGGTTTCCCTTGCCGAGCTTGTTGTCTCGGAGTGCAACCGCCTTATCTATCAGTTTGATATGCTGACAGATAGAGCCTTCTATCTTGAGGTTGTCAGCGCAGGTCAGCCAAATCCTGAGCTTGAGTATCCGCGTGTGTCGTTTGAGAATGCTCGTGTGCCTGATCAGTACGATCCGGATGCTGTTCCGGCTGATGATGGCTCTATCTTCGACGAGATGATGGACGAGTTTGGCGAGTTTGATGGCGACGATAACTATGACGATGAGTACTAAACGACTGATTGTTGTCGTCGGTGCAACAGCTTCGGGCAAGACTGATCTGAGTATCGCTCTTGCCCGTTATTATAATGCCCCTATTATCTCTACCGACTCGCGTCAGGTATATAAGGGCTTGCCGATAGGTACGGCATACCCTTCTGAAGAGCAGTTGCAGATGGTTCGCCATCACTTTATTGGCGAGAAGGAGCTCACTGAAAACTTCAACTGCGGCGAGTATGAGAAACAGGCACTTGAACGCCTTGAGCAGCTCTTTGTGGAGTATGATACGGTAGTTGCCGTAGGTGGCTCGGGACTCTATATCCGTGCACTGTGTGAGGGTATGGACGATCTGCCGGAGGCGGACGAGGCTCTGCGTAATGAACTCTCTGCACGATTGAAGAGCGAGGGTTTGGAGCCGCTACTGTCGCAACTCCAGCAGTTGGATCCTGAATTTTATGAGGTTGTTGATAGGCAAAATCCTGCGCGAGTATTGCGTGCCCTTGAGGTATGTCTGACGAGTGGCTGTAAGTATTCGCAGCTTCGTAAATCTGAGCGTAAAGAGCGTGATTTTCAGATTGTTAAGGTTGGTATTACAATGCCGCGCGAACAGCTATATGACCGTATAAATCGCCGTGTGGATATAATGGTAGAGGCGGGTCTGGAGGCGGAGGCTCGTGCAGTACTCCCCTATCGTCACTGCAACTCACTGCGTACAGTCGGATACTCCGAGATGTTCGACTACTTTGATGGTAAGATTACCTTTGAGGAGGCTGTGGAACTGATAAAACGAAACTCCCGCCGCTACGCAAAGCGACAAATTACTTGGTTTGGTCGAGATAAGGATATTGCTTGGTTTAATCGTGGCGAGGAGGAGCAAATTATTAAATATATTGATGAGCAATTTGGAGAATCAGATATAAATTCTTAAATTTGCACCGCAAAATAGAAGGGTTGCTCGAATGGTGGAATAGGTAGACACGCCGGACTTAAAATCCTGTGGACAGAAATGTCCGTGCCGGTTCGATCCCGGCTTCGAGTACAAAGAAGGAGAACACAAGTTCTCCTTCTTTGTTTTATACTCTCGCCGTGCTCGTTCAACCGGTGTCGGTGTGGCAGAGTTGTCTGCGGCTTTGGGATTTGCAGAGTTGCTACGCAACCATCAGTTTTGTGATGTTTGGACTATTTGTGAGCAAGCTCCCATAGTCCAAACATCCCAATTCTGTCCTCCGTCGTCTGCAAATCTCTTTGTCTTGCTCTGCTCAAACCTGCGGCGGTCGCTCGATCCAGTCTCTTTTTGGTGATAAAGCGCTTATTTTTAATCCATCGGGATTTTAGAAATTAACGATTATAATCAACATTTATAATACTATAATAAAATAATATAGTGTAAAAACGGTGTATTTATATTGTAATAATTAGAAAAATGCTTAACTTTGTAACAAAACCGATTGTTTCGGTGTGCAAGAATGTTAAACTATTATAAAACAAACTACTATGAAAAAGATTTTATTGACCTTTGTGGCTGCTATTTGTGCAGTATCAATCTCTTTTGCGGCATCACCTGTAATTAAGTATGCGGGCGAGGTAAATGTTGGCTATGCGGCGGGTGGTAAGATGAGGTATGAGAATACCGCTACAAAATCTTCGCTTCATCGTCCGTTTGTTGAGACTATTCACGGTGTATCTATCACAAAGTACGCATTTGTAGGTGCTGGATTGGGTCTGCAGGGCTACTTTGGTGCAGTTGATACTGATATTCCGGAGGAGAAGTGGGACACCCTTACCCTGCCGTTGTTTGTAAATCTTAAAGGTATGTATCCGCTTAAGGGTGTAACTCCTTATATCTCAGCAAGTTTTGGTGGTAGTGTTATTCCGTATAGCGGTCAGAATGTAAATGCTACCAGCGAGGGTATCGGCATTAAGGCAAAGCTTATAGGCGGTTTCTATTGCGACTGCGGTGCGGGCGTGAAGCTGCTTAATGATAAGATTAATGTCGGTATCGGTATGCAGCACCAACAGATGGGCGTTAAGTTGGTAGTTTCAGATGGCTCTTATTCAGAATCAGAGAGCGAGGGTGGCTACCACGGCACATCGTTCTATGTAAAGGTCGGTTTCTGCTGGTAAAAAAGTGTATATAAATAGATAGAGGGGCTTTAATTAGCCCCTCTATCTTTTGTTTTTCCCAATTTTGTACTATCTTTGCACTATCAATTAGGTCCGTCGTCCGATGGACTTTCAATCAACGAATTTTATATAACACATCTATATTTGTATATGGAAGATTTAGCTACCCTCGAGGGTAAGACTCTCAAAGAGTTGCGTGAAATCGCAAAGGCATTTGGTATTGCCAGCGAGAAGTTATCAAAGCGCACACTTATCAAAATTATATCAGGTGGCAGTGATGCAGAGGAGTCTGTGCCTGCGGAGGTTACTCCACAAGCTGAGCCTACTGAATCTACTGAGCAACCACAGCCAAAGCGTCGTGGTCGTCGTCCACGCAGTGCTGAGAAGGTTGAAATTACACCGGCTGCCGAGGTGGTAGAGCCTGCTGCTGAGGTATCGTCGGAGACTGTAGCCGAGGAGCCTGCGGTGAAGTCTGAACCGAAGCGACGCGGTCGTCCGAAGAAGGCGGAGAAGGTTGTGATTGCTGCAGAGCCGGAGGTTGAAACCCCGTCAGAAGCATCTGTAGAGCCGATTGTAGAGCATGTAGAGGAGCCTGTGGCAGAGCCGGAGATTACAAAGGATGACTTTACTGCCGAGATTGTTGGTGAGGGTGTGTTGGAGCTTATACCTGAGGGTTACGGCTTCCTTCGTTCTGCCGATTACAACTATCTTAACTCACCGGATGATATCTATGTTTCGCCGTCGCAGATCAAACTCTTTGGTCTTAAGGCGGGCGATACCGTAACGGGTGTTATCCGCCCACCAAAGGAGGGTGAGAAGTACTTCCCGCTTGTGCAGGTGCTTGAGATTAACGGACTTGAGCCAAATGCTGTGCGTGATCGTGTGCAGTTCGAGTATCTGACACCGCTCTTCCCTAACGAGAAGTTTAACCTTACAGGCAACGGTCACAATGACCTCTCAAATCGTGTTGTGGACCTCTTCTCGCCTATCGGTAAGGGTCAGCGTGCGCTGATTGTGGCACAGCCAAAGACCGGTAAAACAATGTTGTTGCAGAGCATTGCAAATGCTATTGCCGACAATCATCCGGAGGTATATATGATTGTTCTGCTTATCGACGAGCGTCCTGAGGAGGTTACCGAGATGGCGCGCCACGTGAAGGCAGAGGTTGTCGCTTCGACATTTGACGAGCAGGCAACACGCCACGTAAAGGTTGCCGAGATGGTACTTGAGAAGGCAAAGCGTATGGTTGAGTGCGGACACGATGTAGTTATCCTTTTGGACTCTATCACACGTCTTGCGCGTGCTTATAACTCTGTTCAGCCTGCATCAGGTAAGGTGCTCTCGGGTGGTGTGGATGCAAATGCACTTCACAAGCCGAAGCGATTCTTTGGTGCTGCACGAAATACCGAGGAGAAGGGCTCGCTGACAATTATTGCAACTGCGCTTATCGATACCGGCTCAAAGATGGATGAGGTTATCTTTGAGGAGTTTAAGGGTACAGGTAATATGGAGCTTCAGCTCGATCGCCGCCTTGCAAATAAGCGTGTCTACCCTGCTGTCGATGTTATTGCATCAGGTACTCGTCGTGAGGATATGCTCCTGAGTCGTGAGGTTATGCAGCGCACTTGGATTTTGCGTAAGTATCTCTCGGATATGACAACTGTCGAGGCTATGGAGTTCCTTCAGAAGCAGATGGGTATGACTACAAGCAACGCAGAGTTCCTTGCAACTATGAATCAATAAACCGTAAAACTATAAACCTATGAAGAGATTTTTGCTTATTCTTATCTCGGCACTCTACGCCCTTACAGGTTTCTGTTGGGGACAGAAGGGTCACGATGTTGTGGCATACATTGCCGAGTGTAATTTGAAGCCAAAGACCTATAAGAAGGTTGTTAAGGCGCTTGATGGTCACTCGCTGACCTATTATGCTAACTGGATGGATAATGCCAGCAATACCGACGAGTATCGCTACACAAAGACTTGGCACTATGCTAATGTCGATAAGGGCTTTACCTACGAGACTATGAAGAAGAACGAGAAGGGTGATGTTGTGACCGCTATCAATGAGATTGTGGCAAAGCTCAAGAGCGGAGAGCTTACCCCTGAAGAGGAGGCGGTAAACCTTAAGTTCCTCATCCACCTTGTTGGTGATATCCACGCACCAATGCACGCAGGTCGCCTGAGCGATATAGGTGGAAATAGAACCTATGTGACATACTTCGGTAAAAAGACCAAACTCCACAGCCTCTGGGATACCCCTATGGTAGAGGATATTCACCGCTGGAGCTATACCGAGTGGCAGCAGCAACTCGATAAGCACTGCCCTAAAAAGGTTAAGAAGCAGATTGCTGCCGGCACTGCAGCCGATTGGCTTGATGAGAGTCACCATGTAGCTACCGCAATCTATGATGCTTCTCCCGAGAATAAAAAGCTCTCCTACGACTATCAAAATCAGTTCGCAAAGACCCTTGAGCAGCGTCTGTTGTATGGAGGTATTCGTTTGGCTATGTTGTTGAACGACATCTATTAGTTTTATCGCAAAACACGGCATTCGCCGTACAATCCTAAAAGCCCGACAATGGCTGTACACTCAAGTACGATCCATTGTCGGGCTTTTTTGCGCGGTCTGCGCCTACTACCTTTTACGATAAATGTTGCAGAAAGGAGGTGTAGAGCAAATGCAGTTATTCTATCTGACAAAATTGGTGTGCAGGGGCTCCTCTTTGGCAGGCAGACCGAATTTCTCTTTGCCCAAGGCGATGGATTTGATTAGGAATGCCATATTGTGGGCAAGGGTACGCATAGTCTGTAGACCCTCCAGATCTTCAGCAGCTTCGCCCGGGGTGTGTCCGTGGAGAGAGTTCCAATATTGGCTTGAGGCTACGGGCATACCCGAGATTGTGAAGTATTTGTTCAGCTGGTCGAAAGTTGCGCTACAACCACCACGACGAGCTACGGCAACCGATGCACCGACCTTCATTCGTTTGTCGAAAGGTGTGCTGTAGAAGAGTCGGTCGAGTAGCGAGATGAGCGAGCCGTTTGCCGAGGCGTAATAGACCGGCGAGGCGAGCACTACCCCATCGACATCCTCGAAAATTGTAGCCAACTTTCGTACATCGTCATCAAAGACGCATTGATTGTTTAGACGGCAGTAGTTGCACGCCGTACAACCGCGAATATCCTTAACTCCAATCTGGTAGTTGATAACCTCGATCTGCTCCTCTTGTAGAATCTTTGCAATCTCAGCTGTTGCAATAGAGGTGTTTCCGCCCTTGCGTGGACTGCCGTTGATTATAAGTACTTTCATAGCAAATGACATTTTAGAGTACTAAATTAACAATTTCTTCGCCAAAAAGCAATTGCTATTCTTAAAATTGCTATATTTGTAGAAGAAACAAATAGTAACGGCTATGAGCGAGCAGCGTGGAGTTAAGTGGGAGGTGTGCAGAGTGCTTGGCAGTGTATCCACGGTCAATTCGGGATTTATCTCCTCGTCGCCCTCTACCAGAGAACTGAAGCGCAGGGAGATTAAGGTGGGGATGAATCTTGCAAGCCACGATACTGATCTGCCGGCTGTAGTAGTCAAGGGTATTGGCGAGGATTTTCTTGTGGTTCACTCTGGCGGTGTAACCGCTACGGTCTATACAGGTGGTTTTTATCGCTCTCCGCGCAAGGGGTTGAGCTACGCCTTCTCCGATGTTAATATTTGTCTGAAGTAAGGGATTGAACAATTTGCTAAATAAATAGAGTCTGCCTAACAAGCAATTTGTTAGGCAGACTCTATTTGAGCGGCAAGCGGGATTCGAATGTTGCGTGCAACATCACCGAAGGAGTGCCGTAGTCGTTTTAACGGTACGGAAATACACGACTGAGGTAACCCTCCTTAAAGAAATTTACTGGTGGAAATGTGTTGGCAAACGATAGCCCGATAATCGGGCGTGGTTTTGTGGTTGGGCACTCGGGTGCTTGCACGTGGAGTGATAGACCACAAAAAACGACAGAGAATTCTCTGTCGTTATCGTTTGCTTAAATCAAGAGCGGCAAGCGGGATTCGAACCCGTGACCCTCGGCTTGGGAAGCCGATGCTCTACCACTGAGCTACTGCCGCAAATAAGGAGAGGATTATTTTTCCTCTCCTGTTATTTTACTCCACCAACTTCTTGAGAGAAGCGATATTCTGCTCGTTGTGGAGCATCTTGCCCTCGGCGGTGTACGCATAGTCGATGCGCGACTTGAAGTAGCTCTCGACCTTGTTGCGAACAACCTTCATTGTGCTGTTTACCAGACCGTTCTGCTCTGTGAAGTGCTCATCTACAATAGCGAGCGCGGCAGGGAGCCAGCGATCAGGGAACTCGTCGGCAAATGCACCGCCGGTGCGGTACTTCTCAACCTCTGCGTGGAGGATATCCGCAGCAGCCTTTGCCTTATCCTCGGCACCTGCTACAGCAGCCTTGAGAGCCTCGCCATTTGGAACGACAAGCGCAATGGTATAAGGGTTCTGGTTGTTGTAAATCATAATCTGGTCGATATATGGAGACTTGTCTACCATAGCCTCCTCCATACCCTCAGGGCTGTATTTCTCGCCATCAGAAGAGATCAGAAGACTCTTGAAACGACCAAGCACATAGAGGAAACCATCGGCACCCATATAACCCATATCGCCTGTATAGAGCCAACCATCCTTGACTGTCTCGGCAGTAGCAGAAGGGTTCTTCCAGTAGCCCGCCATAACATTCTCGCCCTTGATGACAATCTCGCCCTTCTCGCCTACAGGCAGCTCTTTGCCGTCGCTGTCGAGAATCTTGATATCGAGCGGTTCAATAAGCTTACCCGATGAACCGAAGCGGTGGTTACCCTTGCCAAGAGAGTTTGTCGAGATGATAGGAGTAGCCTCGCTAAGACCATAACCCTGATACATCGGCATACCTACGGCGTAGAAGAAGCGCTGCAACTCAGAGTCGAGCAGTGCACCACCACCTACGAAGAACTGAAGCTCTCCACCAAAGGCAAGGCGCACCTTGCTGAAGAGAATCTTGTCGAAGAGGGCGACAAGTGGCTTGAGGATAAATCTCCAGCCTCTACCCTTTGTATATCCGTCCTGATTGTACTCATAGCAAACCTTGAGGGCAAACTTGAAGAGCTTCTCGGTAGTTGCACCCTTGCTCTTGATAGAGCTCTCGATATTCTTGCGGAAGTTCTTTGCAAGTGCAGGTACAGAGAGCAGGAAGTGAGGCTTAACCTCGCGGATATTTGTAGGGATATTACGCAGTGTCTGCATAGGAGTTGCGCCTACCTGTGTAGTTGCAACGGCAGCACCGCACGCAATCATAATATAGAAACCGCAGACATGTGCAAAGCAGTGATCCAGCGGTAGGATAATCAGTGTACGGAAGTGTGACGGAATTGAAATTCGGGTCAGCGCCTGCTCGACATTGGCTGTGTAGTTACGATGTGTAAGCACTACACCCTTAGGGTCGGCAGTAGTACCTGATGTGTAGGTGATAGTTGCATAATCATCGTTCTGAATGGCTGCGCTGATAGCCATAAATTCGTCACGATGTTCTGCCAAATACTTGTCACCCAGCTCCTTGACAGCGTCAAGTGTAAACTCCTTATCCTCGGGAGCAACATCGTTCTGAAATACGATAATGCGCTCGACAAGTGGGAGCTGATCCTTGATTTTGCGAATTTTAGGGAGCTGATATTTTGATACGAAGATAGTTGATACGTCGGCGTGACGCAGACGGAACAGCAGATCGTTCGCCTCCTCCAACTTTATGGAGAGCGGTACAGAGATAGCGCCGGCATAGAGCAGACCGAGCTCTGAAATAATCCAATTGTTACAACCCTCAGCAAGGATAGATACAGTCTGTTTAGGGGTAACACCCATAGCTGCAAGACCAGCACCAATCCTTAACGCCTCCACCTTGACAGCAGCATAAGTTGTAGGTTCAAACTGCTTGTCCAACTTCTCCAAGAGGAATGTCTTTTCGCCATATTTGGCAACAGCCTCCTCAAATAGATCGATAATTGTTCTTTTTGCCATTTTATTATAGTTTGGAAATGAGTTCTTTGTGTGGTTAGTCCATCTTAAGCACTGCAAGGAATGCCGACTGAGGGACCTGTACCTGACCAATCTGACGCATACGCTTCTTACCGGCCTTCTGCTTCTCGAGCAGCTTACGCTTACGTGAGATATCACCACCGTAACACTTTGCAGTTACATCCTTACGCACTGCCTTGACTGTCTCGCGGGCGATAATCTTGCTACCGATAGCCGCCTGAATAGCGATATCGAACTGCTGACGCGGGATAAGCTCTTTGAGCTTCTCGCACATCTTGCGACCGAAATCGTAGGCGTGATCTGCATAGATGAGTGACGAGAGCGCATCTACCGGCTCGCCATTGAGCAGAATATCGAGCTTTGCAAGTTTACTTGCCTGATAACCGGTGCGGTGGTAGTCGAACGATGCGTAACCCTTGGAGATACTCTTGAGCTTGTCATAGAAGTCAAAGACAATCTCCGAGAGTGGCATCTCGAAGTTTACCTCTACACGGTCTGTGGTGATGTAGGTCTGATTCTTCATCACACCGCGCTTGTCGATGCAGAGCTTGAGAACATTACCGAGAAACTCGGTCTTTGTGATAACCTGTGCAAGGATATATGGCTCCTCAATCTTTGCAATTTTTGTCACCTCCGGCAGACCTGACGGGTTGTGTACCTCCAGCTCATCTCCCGAAGTGGTTGTGATGCGGTATGATACGTTCGGAACGGTTGTGATAACGTCCATATTGAACTCGCGGTAGAGTCGCTCCTGAATAATCTCCATGTGGAGCAGACCGAGGAAGCCACAACGGAAACCGAAACCGAGGGCAAGTGAGCTCTCAGGCTCGAATGTGAGCGACGCGTCGTTGAGCTGCAACTTCTCGAGTGAAGCACGCAGATCCTCGTACTGATCGGCCTCGACAGGATATACACCGGCAAAGACCATAGGCTTTACATCCTCAAAACCGGCAATCGCCTCCTTGCACGAGTTTGCAACAGAGGTAATGGTATCACCCACCTTAATCTCCTTGGAGTTCTTGATACCAGAGCAGATGTAACCTACATCGCCTGCCTTGATCTCGGCACGCGGAGACATCTTGAGCTTGAGCACGCCCACCTCATCGGCATCGTACTCGCTGCCGGTGTTGAAGAACTTTACATGCTCGCCCTTGTGTATAGAGCCGTTGAATACTCGGAAATATGCGATAACACCACGGAACGGGTTGAATACAGAGTCGAAGATAAGTGCCTGCAGAGGTGCGTTCTCATCACCCTTCGGTGCAGGAATGCGGTTTACGATAGCCTCGAGAACCTCGTCTACACCTGCGCCGGTCTTACCAGATGCGCAGAGGATGTCGTCGTGGTCGCAACCAAGCATATCTACAACCTGATCCTTAACCTCGTCGATCATTGCCGACTCCATATCGATCTTGTTCAGCACAGGGATAATCTCAAGGTCGTTGCCGAGTGCAAGGTAGAGGTTGGAGATGGTCTGCGCCTGAATACCCTGTGTGGCATCTACAACAAGCAGAGCTCCCTCACAAGAGGCGATGGCGCGTGATACCTCATACGAGAAATCGACGTGTCCCGGGGTGTCGATAAGGTTGAGAGTGTAGAGCTCTCCATCCTTTGCTCGGTACTCCATCTGGATAGCGTGACTCTTGATGGTAATACCCTTCTCACGCTCCAGATCCATATCATCAAGCACCTGATTCTGCATTTCGCGCTGATTCAGTGTGCCGGTTATTTCAAGCAGACGATCGGCAAGTGTACTCTTGCCGTGGTCAATATGTGCAATGATGCAAAAATTTCGTATATTCTTCATAACGGCGCGAAGATAGTAAAAATTTTTGAATTTTACTATCTCGAGCCTATATAAAGTAGTATTGCGCCGATGAAAATGAGGAGAAGATCGATTGCCTTAGCCCTCAGATTGCGTTCGTGGAAGAGTATTGCGCCGCAAGTAAACGATACAAGCACGCTCGAACGACGTATCATTGAGACTACCGAAATCATTGCATCTGCATCAGAGAGCGCAAAGAGATAGGCTACATCTGCGGCAGATAAAAAGAGTGAAATCAGAGGTATTGCCCACGACCAATGGAATGGGTCGGCACTACCCTGCTTTTTGACCTTGAAAATGGTTAAGATAGCGATTGTAATACTCATTAGCACAGCTTGATACAATACATACCAACTCTGCACGAACATAGGCTCCAGCGAGTGCATTATATGGCGGTCGTAGAGTCCGCAACAAGCGCCTGTTATGGCGGCTAATCCAACGAAAAGAACACCTCTGTTGTGGCGAAAATCTATGCCCTCTCTCTTGCCCGAATGGCTGAGTAAAAATAGTGAAAATATGGCGAGCAGTACACCTATCCACTGGGTCAGATTGAGCCTCTCTCCAAAGATTATCATTGCACCGACAAGCGTCATAACCGGGCGTGTGGCATTTATCGGCGCGGCAATTGTAATTGGTAACTCTTTAAGACCAAAGTAGCCGAATATCCACGAAGTGAGTACCAAAACCGCTTTGATAAATACAGCGCCGTGCTCAGCTGCGCTACCTACAGATATTGCAAAACGTGTACCCTCAAACCACCCCAGATCAAAGAGTGAGTTGATAATGACCGGAGAGAATAGTAGAGTTGAGAATATAGTATTGAGTAACAGTACTTTAAGTACTGCATTGCCCTTCAGGGCCTGCTTCTTTGCTACATCGTAAAGTCCGAGCAAAGATGCCGATATAAATGCAAGAATTATCCACATAGGCGGCAAAAGTAGTAAAAAATGAGAAAAAATTACTATCTTTGACTAACTTTAATAAATATTGCTATGAGGAGATTATTGGTTTTACTTTCTGGTTTGTTTGTTGCGCTGTCTGTATATGCGTCTGATAATGTGCCGTTTAATGGTCTTGTTTGCGATGTGGACGGTCTTGGGCTGAAGGTTCAGATATCGGTAAAAGGTTCTGAAAAGCGCACCGTTTCGGGCAAAGATGGTAAATTCGGATTGACCAACCTTAAGGCTGATGATGTTCTGCAACTCAAGTATAAGAAGTTGCGTCTTGATGTCGCTTTGGAGGGTCGTAGAAGCGCAAAGATTGTAATCTCGGATGAGGGCGCTGTGCAGTCGGTTACCGACGAAAAGGAGCTGGTCGATGCAGGTATGGATTATGTTGTGCGTCGTGAGTTGCCGTCAAAGGGAGGTGTGCTTACAGCGGAGATGATTGAGCGAGAGGGCTTTACAAATCTTGCGGATGCGCTGCGTGCAAAGGCGACAAGTCTGCTTATCGAGCCGTCAGGTACTATCTATATTCGTGGTATAAACAGCGTTGGTAATCCATCTCCGGCTCTAATTATTTGTGACGGAATGGATGTCGGCACTATCAATGCCATAAATATTAACGATGTGGCGAGTGTAGAGATTCAGCGCGACGGCACACTCTATGGTTTTAAGGGTGTGGGTGGAGTAATCTCCATAAAGACTAAATCGGGCGCAAAGCGCTAACCTACAATCAGTTGTAAAATAGTGAATGTTGCGAGTGTAAGACTTGCAATGCCGTTCAGTGTGCCAAAGGCTATGCCTATGCTACGTTGGCGTGTCGGCGTTACGAGTATATGCTCAAGGATAATGCAGCCGCAGAAGAGTCCCTCCCCTATCCAAAGCAACCAACCTTGTGGGCAGTAGAGCGAGAATAGTATAAGCGATAGAATACTTGCGGCGTGTAGTGCAATGCTGATGTAGAGCGCACCTCTGACGCCAAAACGTGTAGGTATGCTGTGCAGTCCGCTCTCTCTGTCAAACTCAAGGTCCTGAAGGGCGTAGATAATGTCAAACCCCCCACACCAAGTAAGTACTAAAAGCGAGAGCAGGCAAGGTGCAATAGTGAGTGTTCCCGTAGTTGCGATATAGGCTGCAGATGGCGCAATTCCGAGTGATAATCCGAGTACGATATGCGCCAAAGATGTAAAACGCTTGCAGTAACTGTAGAACATTATAACTGCAAGAGCTACAGGAGATAACACAGCAGTAAGTAAATTAATACTTGAACTGACTGCAATGAATAGCAACGCATTAACAATGACGAATATAAGCGCACTTTTCGGGGAGATTTTTCCTGCCGGAATTTCGCGATTTGCGGTGCGTGGATTCTCTTTGTCGATCTTCCAATCTGTCCAGCGATTAAAACCCATAGCTACATTGCGGGCAAAGACCATGCAGCCTACAATTTGGAGTAGTAAAATCCAACTAAATTGAGCCTCGGTGGTCTTGAGCGCGAAGACAAAAGCCATCAGCGCAAACGGCATTGCAAATATCGTGTGGGAGAACTTTACAAGTCCCATATAATCCCCAATCTTTGTAAAAAACTGTTTCATAGCGCAAAAGTAGTAAAAATATCCGATTTTGTTATTATCTTTGTTGTATGAGTAGATTGTGCACCATACTTTTATCTCTGATTATCTGCTGCAGTTGTTGTTTTGGCGATAAGATTGAGTATCCGACAAAGGCTTTGACCATTATCGGAGCATCATTCGCATATCCTGAAAACGGTTGGTTTGAGTTGGCGTGCGAAGAGCTTGGTTGCCACCCGATAAATAGAGCGGTTTCTGGTACTAACATTAAGGATATAGCCTTGCAATTCAGTGAATTGGGAGTCTTTACTCGCGAGGAGATGGATATTACAGAGTCGCTCGTTATAATGTTTACACACGACTTGGATGTCTATGTCGATGGTGCTGTGTATGGCGATACATTGAGCGATAATCCGAGTAATGCGGAGTGCTTTGACTATGTTATTCGTCGCTATATCGGTGCGTGTCAAGCACTTGAGTTTGATAGATCGTCAAAGTGGTACGGTGTTAAGGGTGGCAAGCCTGCGGATATAATCCTCTGCACCCATTGGCACGACGCCAGAGTGCGCTACAATACCTCTGTACGACAACTTGCAAGGCATTGGAACGGAGTTGCAAGGCTCTGTAAGTTCGATGAACAGATAGGTTTTACGATGGATAAACCCGACCCAAAGACGGGTAAGCAGATGTCGGTTTTTTATGCTCATTCCGATGCAAATGCTAACGAGATAATAGATGGTGTGGAGTATGGTTGGCATCCGAAGAGGGGTCGCGATTCTGAGATTCAGCAGAAAATGGCGCAGATTTTCTGCGACTGCTTCTAAGTTGTCAAATTTTTTACTATCTTTGCGGGTCTGAAAATAATATAGGTATCAAGATATGAATATTTCGTTCAAATGGCTTAAAAATTATGCCGATATTGATCTGTCGGCAGAGCAGGTTGCAACCCTTCTGACCGATATCGGTCTTGAGGTTGAGGGTTTCGAGAAGGTTGAGACCATTCGTGGTGGTCTTGAGGGTGTTGTAGTGGGTCAGGTACTCACTTGTGAGGATCATCCGGACTCTGACCACCTCCATATAACTACCGTTGATGTGGGTGCTGAGGCTCCACTCAACATTGTCTGCGGTGCAGCTAACTGCCGTCAGGGTCTGAAGGTTATGTGCGCTACAGTTGGTGCAGTGCTCTACCCTGTTGATGCAACCGAGGGCTTTAAGATTAAGCGCAGCAAGATTCGCGGTGTCGAGTCACTCGGTATGCTCTGCGCAGAGGATGAGCTGGGTATCGGCTCAAGCCACGCAGGTATTATCGAGCTTCCGGAGGATGCTGTTGTGGGTACTCCGGCTCGTGAGTACTACAATATCGAGGATGACTACCTCATCGCTATCGGTCTTACTCCAAACCGTGTAGATGCTGCATCTCACATCGGTGTTGCGCGTGATATTGTCGCTTATCTCAAGAGTCAGGGTCAGCGTGCCGAGCTCCGTATGCCGAGCGTAGAGGAGTTTGCAGTTGATAATAACGACCTTAAGATTGATGTGGAGGTTGTAAATACTGACGCTTGCCCTCGTTACTCAGGTGTAACTGTCAAGGGTTGTAAGATTGCTCCGTCACCGGATTGGATGCAGAACTATCTGCGTGCTGCGGGTATCAACCCAAAGAACAACCTTGTCGATATTACCAACTTCGTGCTCTTTGAGCTTGGTCAGCCGCTGCACGCCTTTGATGCAAGTAAGATTGAGGGTGGCAAGATTGTGGTTCGCAACTGCGAGGAGGGTACTTTGTTTGTAACTCTCGATGGCGTGGAGCGCAAACTCTCTGCTGCCGACCTTATGATCTGCTCTGCAGAGCGTCCTATGTGCCTTGCAGGTGTATATGGCGGACTTGATTCGGGCGTTAGCGAGACAACTACCGATATCTTTATCGAGAGCGCATATTTCAACCCTGTATCGGTTCGTAAGAGCGCAAAGCGTCACGGACTCAATACCGATTCTTCTTTCCGCTTCGAGCGCGGTGTAGACCCTAATATGCAGGTATATGCCCTCAAGCGTGCTGCTCTGCTCTTCAAGGAGCTTGCAGGTGGTACAATCAGCAGCGAGATTACCGACCTCTACCCTGTAAAGGTTGAGCCGTTCCGTTTCGACTTCTCGCTCTCTCGTGCAAAGATGCTTATCGGTAAGGATATTGCCGACGAGACTATCAAGGGTATTATCGCAGCCCTCGATGTTGTTATCGAGAAGGAGGAGAATGGCGTTCTCTCTGTTGCTGTTCCGCCATACCGTGTGGATGTACAGCGTGAGGCAGACCTCGTGGAGGATGTACTGCGTATCTACGGCTATAACAACGTTGAGATTCCTGAGCACGTGAACTCTACCCTTTCGTATGTTCAGAAGCCTGATAAGAACCGCCTTGTAAATATGGTTTCGGATATGCTCACTGCGCGTGGCTACACCGAGATTATGTCAAACTCACTCACAAAGGCTGCTTACTATGATGGTCTGGAGTGCTACAAGGCTGAGAACTGCGTGAAGATTCTCAACCCGCTCTCTGCAGATCTTAATGTTATGCGTCAGACCCTCGCCTTCAATGTGCTGGAGGCTGTGGCGCTCAATATCAACCACAAGAACTCAGATCTCAAGCTCTATGAGGCAGGTAACTGCTACTACTACAATGCTGAGGCAGCAACCGAGGAGAATCCACTCGCTGCATACTCTGAGAACTATCGCCTCGCTATCGCCGTTACAGGTAACGACAGCGCTCCATCTTGGAACTGCAAGAGCACCCCTACGTCATTCTTTACCCTGCGTGCATCTGTAGAGCTGCTGCTCAAGCGCTTCGGTCTTAATATCTACGACCTTAAGTGCGAGAGCTGCAATTTCGATATCTTTGGTGATGCTATCTGCCTCTATATCAATAATAAACCGCTTATTTGGATGGGTCAGATTTCAAGCAAGCTCTGCAAGACAATGGGTATCAAGCAGGATCTATTCTTCGCCGAGATCGACTTTGACCTGCTCGTAAAGGCTACTCGCAAGCATAAGATTACCGTGACAGAGCTCTCGAAGTACCCTGAGGTTAAGCGTGACCTTGCTCTGCTTGTCAATAAGAACGTGAACTTCTCTGCTCTTCGCGCTATCGCATTTGCTACCGAGCGTAAGCTGCTCAAGAGTGTTGCTCTCTTCGATGTATACGAGGGCGATAAGCTCCCTGAGGGCAAGAAGTCATACGCTCTCTCGTTTATCCTCGAGGATAAGAGCCAGACTCTGACTGATAAGGCTATCGAGCGCACTATGGCTAATTTGCAGGCGGCGTTTGAGAAGCAGTGTGGCGCCACAATCCGCTAATTTTAGCGTGATAACGGGGCACCTATCTCCGCTAACATATAAAATCAGCAAAGGGCAGTACGCATAAGTACAGCCCTTCGCTGTTTTATATGCCGAGCGGAGTATCTGCCCCGTTCTGACGCTAAAATGAGTGCAGGGTGTAATCGTAGTACAAACTCTGACAACAAATTGGTGCAAGAAATAACCTCTATAATTAAGTTGGCTAAATATTATTTTAGTCAGCTTAATTTTGTTTTATTGTATTGCAATGCTCCGCAAGGTGTTGTTTGTTTGCGAAACTTTTCCTAAATTTGTGGTGCTATTGCAAGATAGCAGACATATTGAAAGTGTTTTCGCAGTCCTTGTTAGAGAATGTGGTAGTTTTCAAAGCGATAGGATACGAACAACACCTCTCTTGTATATATGCTATTGGTGTATCCACACCAATATATTGGCATATTACAGGTGTGGGGCATTGTATCGTTTATTATCGCAGGGTTCTACCACAACCTTCTAACAATTAAACGAAAATCAACTCCACACTTTCTTTTTTTGTATAATACTCAATCGGAGTTGGTGGGTAAAAACTAATTCAAATTATTATGAAAAAGTTATCTTTTTTGTGTGGTGCATTGTGCACATTGTTTAATGTAGGTTGCGAGCAACTCAAAAATGATGAACAAAACATTGTGTTTAAGGATCAACTCGTCAAGCAAATCTGTATTGAGAATTGGGATGCAAATTCTGATGGAGAATTGTCGTACAATGAAGCAGCTAGTGTTACTACAGTAAACGAAATTTTCGAAGAAACAAATATTGTTTCTTTTGATGAACTGCAATATTTTACCGGATTAACGAAACTTGAGCCGTGTACATTCTCTTGTGAAAATTTGAACAATATCATCATTCCGGATAATGTCACTATCTTAGAACATGAAGTATTTTGTGATAGTTATGCATTGAAAGATGTAACTATTGGCAAAAGTGTACAAACTGTTGAACACGCAGTTTTTGCCTTTAACTATATTCTTGAAAATGTATATTGCAAGCCAATTACTCCGCCAGCTATAAGTGCGTCCCAAAATTTTGAGGACTTTAATGAGTTACTGTTTACCATTTATGTTCCAACTCAGTCTGTTGAAGCTTACAAAAAGCACGCAGATTGGAGTCGATATGCAGAGTATATCAAAGGTTACGATTTTGAAAACTAATTAACAGTCAGTCTATGAAAAAGTTTTTGATTATAGCGTTAGTTGCTACCCTATCTTGGGGTTGCGAAAAACTGGATTTTAATAATGAAAAGGATTTTCTAACGCTGACTTGTGCTCGTAACGAGATTATTTACAAGACATTGGATAATTACCCAATAGAGCTTCATGAAGAAGCCTATTTTGATGGGGCGTATTTAGTGTCAAATACATACGTAGATGGAGTTGGCCGCTTGCATTTTAATTCAGATATTAAAACTATACAAGGTGCTTTTTATGGATGTAAAAGTCTTACATATGTTATATTGCCAGAAGGACTAAAAAAGCTGACACCCTCCGCTTATGAAGTAAGTTCTGATAAATATGAAGATGGAGTGTTTGAAGGTTGTTGTAATTTACGAAGAGTAATATTGCCGGCAACATTGACTATGATTGGAAATGATACATTTCTTGGCTGTACTTCATTGGATGATATTACAATTCCTGAAAGTGTTACTTCAATAGGTTCTAGATGTACATTCTATGGCTGTACTGCATTGACTGATGTAATTATTCCAGATGGTGTTACTACAATCGGAGTTAGTGCATTTCAAAATTGCACCTCACTTACAAAAGTAACTATTGGCAATGGTACTACTTTGATTAACCCATCTGCATTCAATGAGTGTAGTAGTCTGACAAGTGTAATAATTGGCAATGGTGTTACGGAAATTAGTTCGTATGCGTTCTATAAATGTGGTAGTTTGAAAAGTGTAATTATTCCTAATAGCGTTACAATTATTGGTTCGAATGCATTTCAACTTTGTACAGGTTTGATAGATCTAACTATAGGAGAAAATGTTGCAATGATTAAGTGGTATGCATTTGCTGATTGTAGTAGTTTAAGAGGTGTTGTTATCCCTGATGAAACAACGATAATCGGAGAAGGTGCTTTTCATAGATGTACTAATTTGAGAACGGTAACAATTGGTTGTGGCGTTACTGAGATTGGGCATGAGGCTTTTGGGTATTGTAGCCGTTTGGGTAGTGTATATTGTAAACCTGTCATTCCACCAACCATAGGAGTAGGAGGGAATATGTTTTATGACAATACATCTAGTCGTAAAATTTATGTACCAAGAAGCTCTGTAGATGCGTATAAGGCTTCAAACTATTGGAGTCATTATGCAAAAAGTATAGAACCGTACGATTTTAATGAATAAGAATATGAACAGCGTATTTTCAATTTTTAGTGGCAAATACTTCAATCAAAATTTAATATGTCTAATACTTGCATATTTGGGCGTATTCTTTGCGGACAGATGTGATAATGGAGAATGTTTAATATATGTTTGTTGGGCATTTTTGTTATTCTCAATGTCTTCAATGTTCGTTACGCTTATTCTTTATACTTACGAATATTGTGTAAAGAAGATTGTAAAAGCAAAATGCCATAAACTTCGATATGAATATTCTAAAAAACAATGTGAAGAAAGTAAAATATCTAAATTGAAGAATATTATATCTTGGTAAACCAAGCGGAGGCGAGTACAAATCTCGCCTCCGTTTATTCTTGCTATAGGTTCAGTAATGTATGTTATTAACCAAAAGAGCCCGCAGTGCGGACTCCGGAAACACGTCTAAATATATTAGTACTAATTATTCTTCGGTGTTTGGTTGTTTTTTGAGCAGTTTGCGTTCGAGAATAAGGGCTGCGACAAGACCGAGTCCGATGCCGAAGGCAATCATAAGGATTAAAAGAAGGATTGCCCCCTCGAAATCTTTATCGGCGTATTTATTGAGCAGATAGACAAAACCGCTACCGAAAATAGAGGCGAAGATAGCCGGGAGACCGATACGGAGCATAACGAGCTTTGGCTCCTTTTTTAGTTTGCTCTCAATAAGCACTTTGGCAAGTTCCGGATCGGAGCCGTTCTCTAAAAGTCGCATACGCAGTTCGTGCTCGGCTCTCTTGTTGCGGATGTAGGCCACAAAGAATAGTACAATCGGTGTGATAATGGCAGCTGCTGTCAAGATACTGCCCATAATGTACTCGATAAGATTGGAAAGATTGTAATCCATAATAGTATTTGTTTTAGTTCAACTTCATATTAAAGACTTGACTGATAGTGTTTTATTACACCTCGTCCAAAGAAAAATTTGCAACCGAGTATGTCGCTGCAGCAATGGCTGATACAATGGTAATTGTGGCGGCAACATAGCCCATCACCCCACCATTCATAGTCGAAATGCTGTACGCTCCATAGCCCATAATGGCAAGAAAAGTCGGCACGCCGAAGGCAAAACCGACAAGACGCAGCGCCTGTTTTGCCTTGCGCTGACGGTTGTAGCGTTTTGCTGCATCAAGAGCCTCGGCGCTGACCCTCTCAAAGATATGTTGGCGTTGTAGGCTCTGAGAGATTAGTAAATCCAACTCGTTATCGTTAATCTCTTTCATCTGTAATCAGTTTTTTAAGTTTTGCCCTTATTCTGTGCAGGCGGACAAGTATGTTTGATTCGCTCTGTCCCGTCAGCTCTGCAATCTCTTTTGTCTTTAGTTTTTGGTAGTAGTGCATCTCGATAATATTACGTTCATCAGCCGTCAGCCGTTCTATTGCCCTATCCATTGCATCGAGCAGTGCGTGGTGTTCTGCCGAACACTCCTCGTCGGTAATCGGGATGCCCTCAATGTCGCTGTGCCGCTCCCTCTGTCGCTTGTTTAGGCAGTCTATAGCCTGATTGTGCGTTATTATATTTAGGTATGGAGCAAGTGATGTTCCTCCGCGCCAATTGTGCAGGTTTTTGTAGGCTTTGATAAACGCCAACTGCATAACCTCCTCGGCAAGGGCGTAATCCTTTGTAATGCCGAGTGCCGTAGAGAAGACAAGACCCGAATATCTGTGCATAACGATAGAGAATGCCTCTGTGTCGTTATGCACAACTATTCGGGTTATCAGTTCAAGGTCGGTCATATCTCGGTTTTGTATATAAGACTGTAAATACGACCGATTATTACAATCTGTAGTAGACTATTTTGTCAGTTTGTCCAAACGCAGCAGTGTGCATATAGAGCTATATGAGCAGTTTGTCCAGAATGTAGGGTTATAGCCGAAGCGGATGCGCCAAGTGGTTGGAATCTTTCCGGTATTGACACACTGCACAACGGTTATGTTGTCAATCAGCGCCTTTGCCTTTGCAAACATAAGCTCGTCACCGGTCTGCTCATAGAGGTCGAGCATAGCGTTAGAGACATTGCAGGTGCTTGCGTCTACAGGCATGGTGTATTTGTACTGCTCGTATACGCATGGCGTAGCATCGCGCTTGTAACCCTTTTCGCCTACCGGCATATCCCAATAGACAAACTGGTCTTCGCTAAAACGTACAAGCTCGTAGGCAGTGGCAATCTCCTCGCTGCTTGCACCTCGCTTTAAGAGGTATGATGCATAAGGGGCTGCAGTGCAGTTTGTTAGATTTTCGTATGGCTTGATATTTTCTACTGCAACATCCTCGAACTGACCCGTCATATCGAACTTTTCGAGGATATGTTCTGCCATCCAACGCTCGCCACGAATACGCGCATTGGTGTACTTTGTCTGACCATACTCCTTCTCAAGGCGCAGGAAGTAGCCAAGCAGCGGGTGCAACATAGCCTTACTATCATTAACAGGTTCTCCTGTAGCAAAGTCGTACTTTATATGCCAAGAGCCATCCTCGCACTGCAGACGAAGATATGTATCGGCAATGCCGAGTGCCTGCTCAAGGTATAGTTTATCGCCCGTAGCATCGTACAAATCGAGGTAAGCCTCACCTGCCGATGCTGCCTCCATAGCCATCGTTTTTCCCTGATTGCTTGCGCGCTTTGATGCAATCAGATTCTTGTAGTATGTTGGCGGGAAGTATGCTAACGGCTCATCGGGCTTGCGTGCATGATCAATAAGAAACTGAGCAGCGCTCTTCGCAATTGCCATAGCATTTTCACTATACTGCGGCAGTGTCTTTGCCAAAAGCACCTCCAACTTTACTACAGCACCGATAATCTTACAAGGGTATGTAAAGTGCTTGTAGCTCATATCGGGTTCAGATGATGTCGCAAAGTGCTGAACCTGAGGCATAGTATGGACATAGAGCATACCGAGAATTGCCGCCTCGCGATAGCCGCGAACTGCCCCTGTATATGGCGGAT
>CANBCZ010000014.1 GCA_947367255.1 uncultured Alistipes sp. | reverse complement strand
GTATAGGAAGAAGTCGTCACAAACGGGATACTTCTTTAACTTTGCCCAATTCAGGAACTCCCTCAACTTCTCCAAATTCTTCTTTATCTTCTCATTGAGCATAGTCTTTGCCAAGAATTGCAAGTATCCGTTCATATACGCCTCGTTCAGACTGCTCCAATTCGTTGAAGACTTATATGTACGCAATCCCTCCATTACACGCACCCACTCATCTTTATATCTGCTATTCCACGATTTAGTTTGAGCAGTATTCTCAATGTAAGAGTTCATTACATAGAAGAACTCCTCGCTTCTTGCTTCGGCAGTATCTTTGAAGGTGTAGTTGAATTGCTTTTTCAGTTCTTCTAAGTTGATAGGTTCGCTTCTCAATGCACAATTGTTGAAGTATGTTGATACGAACTCCTCCTGCTCTCTCAATAAATCATTGAGCAGATTATGCTCCACGCCATTTACGACACAACCTTGTTTTATCCTATCGTTCTTCCATTGCTTTTCGGTAAGCGTGATGCCTGTATGCAAATCCACTCGCTTACCTTTGGAGGAAACTCTCAGTCTTACGGAACTTACTCCCATCTTTGTTGGCGGAGTCAAGTCTCTCTTGATATTATACTTCTGAATTGCCATATAGTCGCTGATATTCTTGTTCAAATATACAAATTAAAAATCTTTCACCCAAATTTTCACCCAAAAATGAGCAAAACAATGTAAAATAGAACAAAATACTATGCCTTGTAAATATATGTTATTCAGTTGATTATAAATACAATATAAAATAAGATAAAATCATAGTGTGTATCCCCTATCCACTACAAAAAAACACAGCAAGAAGGTGTCGATTTTCGACACCTTTTGTTTTTGTGACCAATGTCGCAAATTCATTTGCGGAGTAGCCAAGCCCATATCCACTACCAAAAAAAGCAGTCAAGAATTGACTGCTTTATTGGTAGTGTACTTGTCTGTCGGTGTGGGGTAAAATTGTCTGTATATTTCCTCTTTGCTAACATTCGGAAAGGAGCGAGATACTTCTGTGTTGTATGCAAATATGTCGAGCAGGAGGATTTTGGTGTACATCTCTTGAAAAGAGAGGTACACCATATGAAAATCAGAACATTAGCCCTCTTTGTCAAGGACTATTAAGACGACATTGCCAAAATGCATCGAAAAATTTGTCTTTATGATAAATTTGTCTATCTTTGCAGTAGTGTACCTCTCTTTTCAAGAGAGGGATGTGCAAAGCGAACCAACAAAATAACTAATAATAACCCAAAAATCAATCTAAATGAGAAACTCTACTTTCGAGAATGGAGTTAGTATTGCTAACGACTCTCTTTGGGAGGGGGTGCGCAGAGTGTTTGTAATGATGCTCTGTATCTGCTGTGGAACTATTGCCGCTTATGCCCAGACATTAGTGAAGGGAACTGTCTTCAGTCAGGCAGAGGGAGAGGCTCCACAACCCCTGATTGGTGCTACGGTAACGGTCAAAGGCTCTACCATAGGTACCACGACCGATATTAACGGTCACTACTCTATCAGCGTTTCGGGTAAGGATGCGATGCTGGTATTCGAGTTTATCGGCTACAAGACCGAGGAGGTTGCTGTCGGTGCTCGTACTATTGTCGATGTTACACTTGCCGATCAGTCACAGCGTATCAGTGAGGTGGTTGTTACGGCGCTGGGTATTACTCGTCAGGAGAAGAGCCTCGGTTATGCCGTGTCAAAGCTCAGTAACGAGGAGTTTACTACAGTTGAGTCTGCAAACTGGCTCAGTGGTCTGAATGGTAAGGTGGCAGGTCTGAATATGGATACCTCTTCAGCAGGTCCCGCAGGATCTATGCGTGTAACGCTGCGTGGTGAGGGTTCGCTTTCACACGACAAGAATACTGCACTCTTTGTTGTGGATGGTGTGCCTATCAACTCTTCTATGGAGGCTAACTCCTCGGGTACATCTTATGGCGATAACGATGCCCCTATCGACTACGGTAACGGTGCGGGCGATATCAACCCTGACGATATTGAGTCTATATCGGTGCTTAAGGGTCCTTCGGCAACTGCTCTCTATGGCTCTCGTGCTGCAAATGGTGCGATTATCATCACAACAAAGTCCGGTAAAAAGGGCAAGGGTCTGGGTATTCAGTACTCAAGTAACGTAGTACTCGACCAACCGGGTTTCTGGCCTGACTTTCAGTATGAGTATGGTGCAGGAAACTGGGGATATTCGGGTATTGTTCGTGATGAGACAGATCTATTCCCTGCAGAGTACTCCTTCTGGACTGTTACGGCAAATAAGACTGATACCGGCAAGAAGGTAGGTCGCTACCACTCTCGTTTCTCGTATGGCGAGAAGGTTGAGGGTCAGATGCGCTATATGTATGAGTCTCGCGATTGGAAAACAGATGACTATCAGCGTCTGCCGTACAAAGTGTACGACAACTACAAGGATTTCTTCAATACCGGCGTTACTTGGACCAATGCGTTGTCTATTGATGCGGGAGATGGTAAGGGACAGTCTATGCGTGTTTCGATTAAGGATGTTCGCAATAATTGGATTGTTCCGAATACGGGCTATAACGCACAGAGTGTAGGTATCTCTATGTCGAGCAAGAAGAATCGCTACATAAATGCTCAGGCGAAGATTAACTACTACCGCAAGCACTCGGATAACCTGCCAATCTCCGGTTATAATGACTCTTCACCGCTCAAGAGCTTGATGTGGCTTCCTGTTTCGGTTACCGATGCCGGCGTCTACAGCGAGTATGCAAATAACTACACCGACCTCTATTGGGAGCAGAACGAGGGTACGCTTATCAACAATCAGTCGGACAACCCGTACCTGATGAGCTATGAGCACCTCAACACTCAGCAGCGCGACCGTATCTATGGTAATGTGTCGGTTACAGCAAATCTCTACCGAGATATACTGACGCTCACTCTGCGTACAGGTATCGACCTTAACAACGACTTCCGTACCCAGCGTAAGCCGTTCTACTCTCGTTCATACCTGCAGGGTATGTATCGAGAGCAGACCACCCGTAAGATTGAGATTAATAACGACTTCTTGCTCGCCTTCAAAAAGGATTTTGCAAACGGTATCTCGCTCAGTGCTTCGTTTGGTGGCAACAATATGACCTTCAACTACTACAATAACAACTTGAGGGCAAATATGCTCGATGCCAAAAATATCTATATGATTTCGAATGTCAAGGGTCAGCTTGCAACAGCAATCGTACGTCAGAGCAAGAGTATCAACTCTCTCTACGGTTTTGCAACCTTTGGTTATCGCGATATGTTCTATCTCGATATTACAGGACGTAACGACTGGTCATCGACACTTGCAAAGGGTAACAACTCTTACTTCTACCCTTCGGTTAGTGCAAGCGTTCTGCTCAATGAGATCTTCGACTTCCGCTCAAATGCTGCGTGGATTAACCTGCTTAAGGTGCGTGCATCGTGGGCAAATGTGGGTAACGATACCGATCCATATCAGATTATCGACTGCTATTCGAATAGTGCCGACTTCTCGAGTGCCTACTACCTTACCGGTTCGCTCAAGAATCCTAATCTGCGTCCTGAGAATGTTCGCAGCTGGGAGGCAGGTATCGAGGCGAAGATGTTCAAGGGTCGTTGGGGTGTCGATTTGGCATTCTATGACTCAAGCACAACAGATCAGATTATCTCGGTGCCTACCGACTGGATTACAGGTGCTTCAAGTACTATGATTAATGCCGGCGAGGTTCGTAACTATGGTGTCGAGATTTCAACCAACTTCCGTCCTGTATGGAACAAGAACTGGAAGCTCAATGTCTCGCTCAACTGGTCTAAGAACTGGAACTATCTCGAGTCACTTGCCGACGGCGTGGATGTATGGCAGCTCAATAAGAATACAATTGGTAGCCGCGTACTTATCTATGCATATCCGGGTGAGCGCTTAGGACAAATCTACGGAACCGGCTTTAAGCGTGCACCGGAGGGCGCCTTCTACTATGACGAGAATGGTCAGCGTGTAGATTGCTCAAATCAGGTTATTGTAGATAAGAGTACAGGTAATCCTATTTTGAGCGAGGATCTTACCTACGTTGGTAATATGTATCCTAAGTGGCGAGCAGGTGCAAACCTTAATTTGCGCTACAAGAGTTTGTCGCTCACTATGGCATTTACCGCATCTTATGGAGGTCAGGCATACTCACTCACAAATGCTATTTTCTCGTATATGGGTAAGAATACCAACTCTCTTGAGGGTCGTTACGACGGTCTTATCCACGAGGGAGTAAATGCAAACTCAGATGGAACTTTCAGTAAGAATACAACCGTTACCACAAATATTGTGGACTACTGGAATGCCTGCATCTGGCACCGTAACAATGTCGAGATGAATACATTTGATACCTCGTTCCTCAAACTCAAGGAACTGCGTTTGGAGTATGCACTTCCAAAGAAGGTAATCTCTCGCACAAAGGGTCTGCAGGGTCTGTCTGTAGCTCTCTTTATGACCAATGTCTTCTGCATTACCGAGTGGCCTCAGTTTGATCCGGAGGTGGCATCTATCTCGGGTGGTTCACTCTACGGTGGTGTGGAGACCGGTAGTTATCCTATGACTCGCAACTATGGTTTCAATATCAAACTTAAATTCTAACAGGCATAAATTATGAAAACAGTGAAAAATTACCTTATTCTCATAGGTTTGTGCTTGATTAGCCTCTTCTCTTGCACAAATAACTTTGAGGAGATTAACAAAAATCCTAATCAGCCCGAGTATGGCGAGATTAACGCCATCAATCTGCTGCAGGTGCTGACAATGAACGCTTCAGACCGCTGGTTGAACCACACTTGGACACTCAATGGCGAGCTTATTCAGTACACCGTTTCGGGTACAAGCAACAACTCGTATCACCGTTTTGTTATTCCGAACACAACAACGGCAGGTTGCTGGAGTTGGTATGCTCGTCTTGCGGCTACTGCTGACGAGATGGAGCGCCTTGCAATAAAGTATGACGATGTAAACTGTCAGGCAGTTGCTCTGACACTCAAGGTCCTCTTTATGTCAAATCTCACCGACTGCTTTGGCGATGTTCCATATTCTGAGGCGTTTGGTAATATCAATGGTGAGCAGATTAATAAGCCTAAGTTCGACACTCAGAAGGATGTCTACACAAAACTCTTCGAGCAGCTTGAGCTGGCAAATGAACTCTACAACACCTCTGCACCATTTGAGGCATCGCGCGATCTGCTCTACAATGGTGATATTAACAAGTGGAGAAAGTTTAACAACTCCCTCTACCTGCGTCTGCTGATGCGTCTGAGCAATCGTAACGAGGTCTTTAATGTGGGTAAAAAGATTCAGGAAATTTACCTTAATCCGACCCTCTATCCGGTATTTGCAAGTAATGCGGACAATGCAACACTCTACTTCGACGAGGTTGAACCGTTTGTAAACTGCTTCGGCTCTTACACTTTGGCGCAGTTTGCCTCTCCGCGTAAGGCTTGTATTACTACAATCAATATGATGAAGTCGCCGGGCGACCCTCGCCTCTCTATCTACTACACTCAGAATGGTGGCGCGTGGAATGGTTATCCTAGCGGTGAGCCTACATCGGAGATTGAGGGTGAGACCAATATCGCCTACATCAATCAGGCAACTTTGGGCGCTTACAACTCACCACTTTCGTTTATGAAGTACGATGAGGTGCTCTTTATCTTCTGTGAGGCTATCTGGCGTGGTTGGATTCCGGGTGGCGAGAACCTCGCAAAGGAGTACTACACAAACGCTATCAAAGCCTCGATTGCATACTGGAGCAGTGTTGATCCGGCAGGTACATCTATTACCGAGCTTACCATCAATAACTTCCTCAAGAAGGCTCCGTATACACACGAGCTTGAGACAATTATCAATCAGAAGTATATCGCTCTCTTCTGGACAGGTTTTGAGGCATGGCACGAGTATCGCCGTACAGGCTACCCGTCACTGCCTATTGGTCAGGCTACAAGTAATGACCATATCCTTCCGCGACGCTTCTGCTATCCTGATAATACCACTATTACCAATGCCGATAACTACCGCGAGGTGGTTGCTCGTCTGCAGAAGGTATACTTCGGTGGCGATGATATGAAGACCCCAGTATGGTGGTCTAAGAACGCTGTCGAGAGAGGTATAGAGTAGTAACTTCAAGATATGTACGATATGAAACATATACTAAACAATATCAAGCAGGGACTATTTATTGTAACCCTTGCAGCTACCTTGGCAGCAACTTCTTGCCAGCAGCCTGAAACCACATTTGGTAAGGATGTGGAGATTTTTCAGGTCGTTGATGGCGAGCAGATTGCTCTTGAGGAGATAGATACCGCCTTAAAGGGCGAGAGATATGAGTTTGTTCTGCACTCCAACATCGGAGAGTGGCAACTCAAACCTACATACGAGGAGGATAACGAGTGGTGTAAGGCTTGGCCGTCAGAGGGTAAGGATGATGCGCGTATCTCTATCAAGGTATTTGAGAATACATCCGCATACCCTCGTACCTGTGAGATGAATGTGGTTGCACGAGGTCAGGTAATGGCAACAATCATATTTAATCAGGCGGCAAACCAACCTAATATGAAGCTCGCCTATAACTATCCTGATGATACAAAGGTTGTAAACGAGTTCGGTGAGCGTTTTAAGGTACGTGTAGACTCAAATATCGAGTGGAAGAGCGAACTCTCTTATAACGGAGGTTGGCTGCACCTTGGAGAGAAGACCTCAGAGTATCAGGAGTTTATTGTTGATGCTAATCCGGATGACAAGGAGCGTGTGACATCTGTCAGATTCCGTGCTATCGGTACCGATATCGAGCATCTGCTCTATATCAGTCAGGGTACCTCTGCCGATTTTGATGCTGCAACAAAGTGCTCTATCAGTGATATACAGTCTATGCTCTCCGAGGGCGTTGGTGGTATTAGCGACAATGTCTATGTTCAGGGCTATGTCATCAGTGATATTACCTCCGGCAACTTCGGACCAAAACAGATGGTGGTTATGGACGATAGCAAGTGCGGAATGTTGGTGGAGTTTGAGGATGAGTTCTCGAATATCTATCCGGTCAATACACTTGTAACACTCCACCTTAAGGGTATGGCATTTATCCTTGATACGACAGGTGCGGACGGTTTGGAGGGCTCATACGCCTCTAAGATTGCAGGTTTCTCTTCTGCTCGCGTCAAGTTTGCGGAGCCGTCGGCAGGTATTGCTCCAATTGAGCTTCATGTTGGCGACGAGATTGAGAACTATGAGAACTGCCTTGTTACCCTCAAGGGTGTGGAGTATGCGGTACCTTATGGCACATATGTAAATGTGAATGAGGACTTTAATGGCGACTATGCCGACTATGCTTACTCACATTCGCAGCCATACAATACTTTCTATAATGAGTATGTACAGCCATTGCGCGATATGAGTGACAATATTATCGAGCTCTACACTCGCAGAGATGCCGTTTTCCGTGCGGCAAGAATGATTCCTGAGGGTTCAGGAGATATTACCGGTGTGGTTATGCGTCGTACAAAGGGTGGACAGCCTATATTCCATTTGCGTATGCGTTCACTTGCAGATGATAATATCTCTGACGATGCCTCTACACGTCGTGCAAAGACTGTTATGCAGATTGGTCCGTGGACCGAGAAGAAGCGTCTGGACAAGATAGCAGCATCTGTGGGTACAGGAACTCTGAATACCTCTGCAACAGATGACGGAGTGATTCTCTCATCATCATCGGTTGCAATCTATCTGTCAAATGCTTGGGCACGTTGTACAGCATCTACGCTCAATCCGGAGAACAATCGTTGGTATCCGCTCTTTGCTACTGCCGAGGGTGTAACTTACTTCTCTGTTCGCGCCCTCAATTGGTGGGATAACAACTACAACCGCATTACTGACAGTCAAGGTGTAGCTTGGCTGATTACTACAAATACCACAGGCGTTGAAGGCAAACTTTCGCTCGATATGGTATGCGGCAGTTCAAGCGGTGGTCCTATGCACTTTGCAGTAGAGTGGGCAACAAGTGAGAATGCACCGCTGAGCGAGTGGAAACATTGTGGTGATATTATCGCCGCAAACGCATCGATCTCTCAAAGTATGAAGGCATATACAGTGGATCTTCCGGACGAGTGTAAGAATGTTTCTAATTTGGTCATTCGCCTGCGTGTGTCGGAAAATATGCGTGCAAAGAACACCTCGGCTATCGACCCGAGCGGTAACTCTCAGTTTGGTTTAATTCGTTTAAGTAGCAGATAAGATATGAACAAGATAAGCAGAATGATATTTTTACTTACAGCCGTAGTGGCGCTCTTTGCCGGTTGTAAGGGTGGGGATGAGTACCCCGAGTATCAGTACCAGACACGCCTTGTGCGTCAGCCGTTCCTCAATAGCCAGATTACTGTCTATGAGGGTATGGAGGTTGAGATTCAGGGTATAGGCTTTGTTGTTGGTGACAAGATTATCTTCCGTACAGCAGATGGTGGCGAGTATACTGCCGAGATTATCGCTGTAGATGACTCGTCGGCAATCTTCTTGGCTCCTGATATGCCGCAGGGTGACTATACTCTCTACATTACTCGAGATGGTAAGATTCAGAAGGTTTCGAACATCGCCGTATGGATTACTACCTCGATGATAGTACCTGAGAAGGAGGGTTATCCTATTCGCGGTATTGTTCACGTGGGCGATAAAGGTCTTGCAGGCGTGTGGGTGTCAGACGGTGTAAACTTTACCCAGACCGACGAGCAGGGATACTATTGGCTCCAGAGCGACAAACGCTTGGGAACCGTATTTGTCTGCCTGCCTTCCGGATATCTTCCTGCAACGGGTTCTAATGCTGTGCCTGGCTTCTGGAAGAGTGTGTCTATCGACCCATACCTCTCGGAGCAGTGTAACTTCGAACTTAAGGAGGTCAATACTACAAATCATCAGGTATTCTTTGCAACCGACCTTCATCTTGCAGATCGTTCGGTAAATCCAAATGGCGTTAATGACCTGAAGGAGTTTGACAAGGGCTTTGTTAAGGATAGTAAGGAGCTTGCTGCTGCCTATGGAGAGAATACCTTCCTTATCACTTTGGGCGATATTACTTGGGACGCACACTGGTACAAGACCGGATTTATGCCGGCAAGTTGGGTGGCAAAGATGAAGCAGTATCCGCTGATGACCTTCAACTGTATGGGTAATCACGACAATAACCCTTATGTTCAGGGCGATAATAATGGTTCGAAGGTATATCGCTCGACCGTAGCACCGACATACTACTCGTTCAATTTGGGAGATGTTCACTACATCGTTCTCGATAACATCGAGTGGATTAATACAAACGGTACAAACGGCTTTGTTGGCGAGCGTAACTACAACGAGAGGGTGGATGATGTGCAGATGGCTTGGCTCAAGGAGGATTTATCGCATATTACCGATAAGAGTACTCCGATTGTAATCTGTGCACACTGCCAGTTCCACACAAACCGCAACTCTTCGTTCAAGGTACAGAGACATATGCAGAATACTAAAGAGGTGCTTGCATGTCTTGACGGCTTTACAAATGTGCACCTTATGACAGGTCACGCTCACTACAATATGACAATGGAGGTGAATGACAACATTATCGAGCATAATGTAGGTGCAACTTGCGAGACTTGGTGGGTAAGTACTTCTGCCTCTATCCTTGATGGTCGCGGTATCTGTCGTGACGGTGCTCCTGCGGGTTATGCAGTATTTGAGTTCAAGGGTAAGGATCTGAAGTGGTACTACAAGTCTATCGGTTTTGACAAGAGCCTTCAGTTCCGTGCCTACGATATGAACAATGTTGCACGCGAGCGTTGGACAAGTTACCTTGCAACTCAGGAGCCTGCACGTGATACCAATGGTGACGACTATGGCAACTTGGACGACAATGTCATATATATAAATGTGTGGGACTACGACTCGAAGTGGAAGATTGAGGTATATGAGGATGGTAATAACACTCCGCTGGAGCTTACTCGCGTATTTGATCGCGACCCACTTCATACAGCTACTACCGATGTTGTTCTCGGCAAGGTGGGTGAACTTATTGAGGGTCACGCCTCTGTCCGTTCGTCGCACATTTGGCAGGTTGTAACAGAGGAGGATGATACAGATCTTACAATCAAGGTTACAAACCGCTTTGGTGAGGAGTTTACCCAGACCCTTACAGGTCGTGGCAAGAGAAATAAGTTTGATATTACAACATACTTTCATTAAAAGTGAACAGCTATGAAGAAGATATTTAATATAATTATTGCAACACTTGCTCTGACTGTTGTTGGTTGTCAGACTGAGGAGGAGTTTGTGCGCGAGGTGAGCTCTGATCGTATTGTGGTTGATGCCAACCGCCGCGGTATCGATAGCAATGGAGGTCAGGTTATACTGAACATTACTGCTAATACTTATTGGATGCTCAATGTCGATGATGCAGCTGCGTCGTGGATTGAGTTTACCCCAAAGGCGGCACCTGCAGGTACTACAGAGGTCTTTGTGACCATTGCCGAAAATAACGATGCTGCGCGTACTGCTACTCTGAACTTCGATACTCTTGATGGTGTTATCCATACCGTTACAATCAATCAGAAGGGCGCTGATGAGCAGTTGAGCTACTACTGCGAGAGCTTTGGCGACAGTGCCGTTGCTGAGAATATCAATATCAACCGCTTCGATAATTGGGCAACAACAGGTTTTGGCTCTAACTTGGTCATCTACGATGGCGATGCGTCAATCTCTGCCGAGAATCCATCGACTGTTGATGGCTCGTCTGCAGGTAACTCGCTCTACTTTGGTGAGGAGAACCTTGAGGTTGTTATCGGTCCAATCTGCATCTATGGTGACGAGTTTTTCCGCTTCTCGTTCAATGCTTGTAATCGTAATGGAGCACTCTCTACAGAGCAACTCAAGATATGGGCGGGTGACAATGGCAAGGATTACTTCCCATTCTCTTATCGTGTGGAAAATCCTTCGGAGGGTTGGCAGAAGGTTGTTGCAGACTTTTCGCTCAAGAAGAATATCGCAAACAACATCTACCTCAAAATAGCAGCACCTGCGGGTTATCAGATTGACGATATTGTCCTTGTTCAGGGCTTTGCCGAGGATAATGCTCCTATGGCTCGCGTAAGTATGGATAGTAATCCTATCGGTACAGTCTTCTTTGAGGATGACCTGAACTGGATTACCCGCGATTTTGCAAATACTATCGATGCAAATATCCCGTTTGCTGACGGTTTCTCGGTTTGCAATATGTATCTGCACAGCAATGCAAACGTACCGGCAGAGAGTAAGGCGCTTTGGCTTGAAAAGGGTTATACCACACCGCCTGATAGGGGCGAGCGCACTTGGAACTATGCCTATGTGGAGGTTGATACAAATGGTGATGGTCACTTCAAGATTGGTCGTGCCTCTCAGAGTAACGCCCGTAACCACACAGGTCGTTTCTACTTACCAAAGGGTATTCTCTCGAAGATTGATCAAGATGCAAGCATCAGCGTAATGTTTAGCCTCGATATGGGTAGATTTAACACCTCTGATTGCAACCTTGTATACATCACAGCTATTACCAATGGCGTGGAGAATGAGCAGGAGGTTGCCGTAGCAATGGATGTTATAAAGACCTTGGGTAGTTTTGAGGTTCGATTTGACAATGTAACTCGCGACACGGAGTTTGCCATCGAGACCAAGGTTCAGACCGATGCCCGCTCTATTCGCTTATTCTTCGATAACTTTAAGATAACCAAACTATAACCAAAATTACTAATCACTATGAACAAGATGACTAAGGGTGTTTATGAGGCACCAAATGTTGCGATGTGCAACATTCCGCTCGAGAGAGGCTTTGCTATCTCGGGACCGACCGACTTTATGGATCCGGATTATGATGGTCGTCCGGAGGAGTAGTACAAACATTAAAAACAGTATGGCGATGAAGAAGATTTTAATGCTCGCAGCAGCTGTTGCAATGGTTGTAGGCTGCTCTCAGGATTTGACAAACGATTTAGATGTTAGTGCTCCAAATGGAACCGAAAATCTCGGTCAGTGGAGCGGTGAGGGTATTCTGGTAGAGGCTTCTGCCGAGGATATTACCCGTGTAAACACTAACCTCGACGGTACTACCGCTTTCCTTACTTGGGAGGTTGGCGATGAGCTTACTTTGGTACACAATGGTGTTTCATACATCTATGTAGCACAGCAGGCAGGTCGTAGTTCACTCTTTGCTCCAAAGGATGATGCTAATGCAATTACCGCTGTAGATCCAACCCTTCCGGTTGCTGCCTTCTACAATGTAACAAGTGTTGATGCAGCAACTCTGACAGCTACCTATTCGATCCCTGCAGAGCAGGTAGAGGGTGAGGCGTCAAACAAGCTTCCACTCTATGCTTATGCAGCAACTACTGTTGTCGAGAACAATAAGTTTGTTGTTGTTATGAAGCCGCTTGCGTCTGTTGTAGAGTTCGAACTCTCTGCATCAAGCACTTGGAATGCAGACAGCTTCTCTTTGGGTCGCTCATCTCGTCAGCGTTACACTTATGCAGCTGTTGATGGTGTTGTTGTCGATGCAGCTACCGGTGCTTTGGATTATAATGCAGCTAAGGCTTACGCTACAGCTACTGTAAAGCTCGCTGCAATGCACGACTTTGCAACTAAGCGCAATGTAAAGGTTGTGGTTCCTAATGCATCTCTTCCTGTAGTATCTCAGGTTACTGAAGGTGAGGGAGATGCAGCAGTTACAGTAGATGTAACTACTCACTACACTCCTGTATATCACGGTAAGGCTTGCGTTAAGCTCTATAAGAACGGTGTCGAGAACTTCCGCCGCACTATTTGGAGCGCTTATACCCCTAACAATGATGCACCTGTAGTAGAGTGCAAGCATGTTTACCAGCCGCTCAAGGATATCCTTGATGGTCATAAGAACGGTATCTCTACCGCTGCAGAGTTCAAAGCATTTGCCGACGAGGTAAACAACTCTATAGAGACCTTCCCTGTAGGTACAGGTTTCTGTAATGAGGACGGTGTTGTATTCCTTAACAACAGCATCAGCCTTGCAGAATATAACAACTGGATTGCTATCGGTCACAACTCTTCAGGTAGTTTTGACGGCGTTGAGATTCAGTTTGCAGGTCACTTTGACGGTCAGAAGAACACTATCAGCGATCTGAAGATCGACTACAACTATGCTGACCACCACCTCAAGTACTACACTTATGATGGTGTTGAGGCAGATGTAACTTGCGGCAGTGCAGGTCTGTTCGGTGTTTTGGCTGCTAACTCTTCAGTGAAGAATCTGACTGTTGAGGGTGCTCTTAATCTCAACTATGTACGCCCTGTAGAGGTTGACGACTTCTGGCTCTATGCCGGTGGTGTTGTAGGTCAGAGCTATGGTGCTACTTTGGAGAACCTTACCAGCAAGGTTGTTATCACCTCAAGTGCTCTGCACGAGAATAAGACACGATGCGGTGGTGTTGTAGGTCGTGTTGTGGCTGATGCAGATGTATATATCGAGAACCTTACAAACGAGAAGAATGTTGAGGTTTCAAACAACCACGGGGACTCTAAGTTTGAGCTTATCGTAGGTGGTGTTATCGGTATTGTAGGTGATGGCGGTGCATTTGATTTGGAGATCCTTGACCTTACAAACAATGGTAATGTAGAGGTAAATGCATCAAAAGCGGCTCTTGTCGGCGGTATTTTCGGTTATATAACTCGTTCTAAGGAGAAGGATGGTGTATTCGAGAACTGTGTAAACAATGGTAACGTAACTGTTACTGCACAGGATGTCCCTTGTATCGGAGGTATCGTAGGTCAGTCTCGCCACTATGAGCTTCTCGAGTGCGAGAATAATGGCGTTATCTCTTTGGGTGATGGTTGCCCTGCAGGTTTGGGAGTATATATTGGCGGTATTGTCGGTTATACTAACGGTCGTAATACAGATGCTAAAGGTGAGGTATTTATTACCGAGTGTACAAACAAAGGTGTTGTTAAGGTTGAGCAGACTGTCAATCCGTTTGTAGGCGGTATTGTTGGTTATGCAACACAGCCATTAACTATCGATGGTTGTACAAATACTGCAGATGTATCAGTACATATTGCTGCAAGCTATGCTTATGCTCTCGGAGGTCTGGTAGGAAAGAATGGAGTTAATACCAACGATATGAAGGATGGTGTTTGCGTTTACGACTCTACTAACGAGGGAAATGTTACCGGTTATTCAGAGGATACAGGTACCGGTTGGATCTACCTTGGTGGTTGCTTCGGCTCTTGCTATGGCGGTGCATCAACAGAGACTTTCACTGCAGCATTTGGTAATGTAGGTTGTACAGTCGATGGTTGCGTAAATAAGGGTACAGTTCGTGCTTTGGGCGGTGCTAAGTATCGCGTGGGTGGTATTACAGGTCTGACCAATAGAACAGATGTTATGAATTGTACTAACGAGGGTACTGTGACCAACGAGCGTGAGGCTCAGTATAAGGAGGAGTTCTTCGGTGGTATCGTAGGGTTTACTGAGGGAGGTACATATTGTACAATCTCAGGCTGTACAAACAGCGGTACTGTAGCTTACCTTGTAACTACTCAGAGTGGTGCAGGTAAGAAGACTGCAAAAGAGAACTGGCACGCCTGTATTGGTGGTATTTTGGGTCGTGCAAAGGATACAACTACTAAGGTTATCAAGTGTACCTTCTCCGGTAAGGTTCTGGGTACCAATAATAGAACTCACAACTGGGACGAGACTACCACTGCATGGACTGTTCCTTCTGACGATAGTCGTAACTTTGAGTGTCGTGGTGCTATCGTAGGTGCTTGTGGCGCTAAGTTCCCAATCTCGGATTGTACTATCGGTGGTGCTATCGGTTCTATCAAGAACTTTGACCCTGCAACAGGCACTTTTGAGATTGATGAGCTCTGTCCACTTGTAAACGATATGACAAGTGTATGGCACTGGGAGCGCTGGTTCACAGGTTGGACATCTGCACCAACTCTCTCTGGTAATGTTTTCGGTAACTAATCGCTAATGTACACAAAAATAGATGGTGTTCAAGAGATTTGAACACCATCTATTTTTTATGTGTAATAGCCTAATTATGGTCTTAGTCCGCTGCCGCCTTGGAGAGTGATAGTCTCGCCCGTAACATACTCGGCATCTTCGGATGCGAGGAATACGCAGACGCGACCAATATCGCCCTTAGGATCGGCAAAGTGACCCAATGGAATACCCTGAATAGTCTTCTCATAGAGCTCGGGGAAGTTCTCTCGCCACTGCTGCAGACTCTCGGTCATAGCCAGCGGGCAGATGACATTCACTCTGACGCCATCGGGACCCCACTCGGCAGCTGCTACGCGCGACATACCGCGAATACCCTCTTTGGCTGCGGCATACGACGCCTGACCGAGCTTTCCGAACAGACCTGCACCCGAGGCAAAGTTGATAACCGAGCCACGCGACGCCTTCAGATATGGGAAGCACTCTCGCATATAGAAGAATGCCGCGTACAATCCCGAGTAGATAGCAAGGTCAAAATCCTCCTTTGTGTGCTCTACAAGCGGCATACCCGACTTCGATACCTGTGCATTGTTTACCAATGTGTTGAGCTTGCCAAACTTCTCGATACACTTTGCCACCACCATCTTTATAGCCTCCTCGTCGGCTCCATCTGCCACCAGTGGCAACACCTCGATACCATATTTCTCCTCCAACTTTTGCTTTGCTGCAATCAGTCGCGACTCAGTTCTGCCTGTGAGGACCAAGTTTGAGCCCTCCTCGGCAAAAGCCTCTGCCAAACCAAATCCGATACCTTTACCGCCACCCGTAATAAGGGTTACATTGCCATTTAATCGTTTCATAACTAATATTGTTAGTTGGTTTATCTATCTCATTCTGTACCAAAATTAGTAATTTTATGGCAGAAATTACCACTTGGAGCATAAAAAAGTGGTAATTTGCCATAAAATCGAATTTTGCAATTTAACTTTTTATTCGTACCTTTATCCTATATATAAAACAGATTGGCTGAATGTTATGGGATTTACTATCTATACCACAACCATATCTCTCGCGGAGACCCTCTCGGTAGGTGTCAGTAGGGCATTTGTCGGTGTGCCTACCGACCGTATTTGCGGTGTGGTTGTCTATGGTACCGACCATAGCGCGGAGTATCATCATCTGCTCGGCGAGATAAAGTGTGCTGTGCATGGTGCTCTGAACCGACCGCTGCCCGTAACACTTGTTCCGCAGCCTATATTGCCTGCTGACGGATTTACACTCGATATATACACGCTCGATAGTAACGCCACATTCCGTATAGAGGAGCTTGGCGGCATCTGTTATGGTGTTATCGAAGATGGCGAGGAAAAGATGCTCTTTGTGGAGGGCGTAGTATCCTCCGATTTTGGTGCAAGCGTCGAGCAGCAGAGCCGCGAGGTGTTCGGTCGTCTGGAGTCGCTGCTGTCAAGATATGGCTTTGCTGTCGATGATATCGTGCGACAGTGGAACTATATCGGTAATATTGTCGCCTACCGTTGTGGCAAACAGAACTATCAGGAGTTTAACGATGCCCGCACAGCCTACTACAGCAAGGGTGCATGGCGCAACGGCTACCCTGCAGCAACGGGCATCGGAGCCTCGTTCGAGGGTATTATTGTCGGCTGCATTACATTCAAAAGCGGTCGGGCAGGTGCCGTATGTCCGATAGACAATCCGCTTCAGGTGGCGGCACACGTCTATTCGAAGAGTGTGCTTATCGACCATCGCGCAGATGCAACAAAGAGCACCCCGAAGTTCGAGCGTGCCAAACTGATAGAGTGTGGGTATGGTGCCTGCTGCTTTGTCTCGGGTACGGCTGCAATTCGTGGCGAGCAGAGTCTGGAGGCTGAGTCTGTTGTGGAGCAGACGATAAAGACTATTGAGAATATCGAGTACCTCGTATCGGCTGAAAATCTACTCCGAAGCGGTTGCAGGAGTTGCAAGCTGCAATATGCTAAGCTGCATGTCTTTATAAAGCACGCCGAGGACTACGAACAGGTGCGAGAGGTTGTCGAGAGGGCATATCCGCAGGTGGCAGTAACATATACCGTTGCCGATGTGTGCCGAGGTGAACTTTTGGTAGAGATAGAGGGTATTTTAATATCGTGATATTATGAGAAGATTTCTGGTATTAATCGTTTGTATATCATCAGTGGCAATGTGTCGAGTGGTGTCGGCTCAATGCTCCGACGAGGTATTTCTGCGACGAGCATACCTCGCGGTGACCGGTTCGTTGCCGACGGCGCAGACATGCGAGAGGTTTCTTGATGATGATAATTTCAATAAACGAGAGCGACTTGTCTCGCGACTGGTAAACAGCGAACTCTCATTCAAATATATGCAGATGCATTGGGGAGATATACTGCGTATAAAGTCGGAGTTTCCGAGCAACCTCTGGCCCAATGGCGTACAGGCATATAATCGTTGGATATACGAGCAGTTGATGAATAATGTTCCGTATGACAAGATGGTGCGCGAGTTGCTCCTGTCAGAGGGTAGTAACTTCCGCTCGCCGGCGGTAAACTTCTACCGAGGATTTCAGCAGAGAACACCCGAGAACTTCTATAAAAATATCAATCTCCTCTTTTTGGGCAACAGAGATTGCAGGGATAATGGACACCTCTGCTTCTCGCAGGTGCGATTTAAGTCTACCAAAGAGTGGAAGGAGGAGATTATATACCTCGACTATCACAAGAAGGTCTACTATACTCAGATTGAGCTGGAGGATGGAACAACCCTCACCCCTCAACAGGACTCCGACTGGCGAGAGGTCTATGTGAATTGGCTCACATCCTCTCGAAATCGCCGCTTTGCCGAGGTTATGGTAAACCGTATGTGGTATTGGATATTTGGTCGCGGCATTGTCCACGAGCCCGATGATTGGAGGGAGGATAACAGACCGTCCGACCCGCAACTGCTTGCAGAGCTGACCGACTACTTCATAAGCAGCAAGTTCGATATGCGCAAGTTGCTCAAGAAGATTCTTCTGACAGATGAGTTCGAGTCGGAGGCTGCACCTGCTGGTTATTATACTCCTCAGCGACTGCCTGCTGAGGTTATTGTCGATGCGTTGGCAACGGTTACAGGCATCTGGGATACCTACAGCAGCCGTGTGCCTGAGCCATTTACATTCTATCCGCCACGAACAAGAGCGACCCATCTGGGCGATGCCACAGTATCGTCTACAGAGCTGGAACTCTTTGGGAAGGTGTCGCGCGATGTGTCGTTGGAGGCTCAGCGTAATAATGAGATATCGTCAAGGCAGTTACTCTATCTGATGAACTCTTCTGTGCTTGAGCAGCGCATCAGAAAGAGTGGTGTGCTGAAGAAAATTTGCGAGCAGAACCCAACTCTCGAGCAACTTACGGATGCCATTACGCTGCGAGTGCTGTCACGAAGGGCAACTGACAGCGAGAAGCGTCTCTATAAGGAGTATATGGAGCAGAATGGTCTGTCGTTGAGGGATTTGGCACTCGATATGGTCTGGGTGCAGATAAATAGTAACGAGTTTCTTTACAACCACTAATTGCCGCTACGACTATGAGAAAGATATATCTGACATCGGTTCTACTGCTGGCTCTGAGCTTCGCTGCTACGGCACAACGCGCAAAGTCGGTAATTCTGGTCTATCTTGACGGCGGTCCGTCGCAGACCGAAACATTCGACCCCAAACCGGACACTTCGAGGGACTACTATGGCAGCTACAAGGGTGTTGCCAAGACAAATGTTGAGGGTATAGAGATTGGCGAAAAGCTCCCTCTGCTTGCGACTATTGCCGATAAGTACTCCCTTATAAGGAGTATGACCCACGGCAGTAACGCCCACGAGACGGGTCACTATACGATGATTACGGGCGACGCTTCGGGAGGTGCGGTGGTCTATCCGTCGTACGGCGCAGTAATCTCCTATATGAAGCGCGATACTTACAAGGGTGTTTTACCTTGCTATATCTCTGTTACAAGTGCCAACAGCCGCTTTAATGAGGGCGGATTTTTGGGTAACGAGTATAAGTCGTTCGATACAGGAGGTCGCCCCGAGAAGGAGGTCTATGAGGTTGAGGGTATTGTAAACAAGTTTGTGGATAGCACAGCCCTAAGCCGCAGAATGGCTCTGCTTGAGGAGTTTGAGACCCTGCCGATGGATAAGCAGAAGATTGACTCACTCAGAGCGATAAATATGGAGTTTATCTGGGGACAGAGTCGCGAGGTGTTTGACCTTGCTAACGAGCCCGACTCGGTGCGTCAGCGCTACGGTATGACAAGAATAGGGCAGTCCTGCCTTACAGCACGCCGACTTGTTGAGGCGGGTGTGCCGTTTGTCAATGTTCGCACAACGGGCTGGGATACCCATAAGAAGCACTTCCAGTTTATGAACTCGATGTTGCCAAACCTTGACAAGGCTCTCTCGGCGCTGATCTCGGATTTGGATGCGAGGGGTCTGCTTGATAGTACTATAGTGCTCTGCGGTGGCGAGTTCGGCCGCACCCCGAAGGTTATGTGGGAGGCTCCGTGGAATGGTGGTCGCGGACACTTCGGCGCAGCATTCAGCTATCTGGTTGCCGGTGGCGGTTTTGTCGGCGGTAAGGTTGTCGGAAAGACCAATAAGACGGGCGAGAAGGTTGCCGAGCGTCCTGTCTACCCTTGTGATCTTATTGGTACGGTATATCTGTTGATGGGTATAGACCCTTATGGCACTCTGCCGCATGTCTCTATGGGAGAGTTGCCTATACTGCCGTCACTGCTGAACAGCGAGCAGAGTAACGGACTGCTCTATGAGATTATTGATATAAAAAAGGGCGATTATGAGAGGTAGAAGTATATTGTTGGTCCTCTTTGCGACACTGATGAGCTACTCGCTCTCGGCGCAGAAGATGACATCGGGTTATCTCTTTCCGGCGGGCGGACAGGTCGGCACAACAGTCGAGATAGAGGCGGGAGGTCTTAATATCAACAAGGCGGTAAAGGTGCTCTTTAACCATCCGGGTATCTCGGGCGAACTTGCCCCGTATGTAGAGCCTGCAGCGGCAACAAAGCGTCGTAAGAGGCTCAATGACCAGAGTAGTCCGCAGCTTGCCGACAAGGTGAAGATAAAGATTACCATTGCCGACAATGTGCCGTGCGGACTCTACGAACTTCGTCTGCAAGGTCCGCAGGGTGTGTCGAATATGCTTCCGTTTGAGGTGGCATCATATCCCGATGTTGTGGAGAGTGGCAAATCGACCCTGCGCAAGCCGAATGTAGTGCCGTCGCTCCCTGCCGTACTCTGCGGACAGGTCACTCCGGGCGGTATAGACTACTTCAAGTTCTCGGGTTGCGAGGGGGATAGAATTGTCGCTACGGTCAAGGCTCGACAGCTTGTACCATACATTGCAGATGCTGTTCCGGGGTGGTTTCAGCCCGTTATAAAGATTGTCGATGCGCGTGGTCGCGAGGTGGCATACTCTGACGACTACCTCTACAATGTAGATCCGGTAATTATCACGACCCTTCCAAAAGATGGCGACTACACACTGATGATTCACGATGCAATATATCGCGGTCGTGCAGATTTCAACTATCGTATTCAGATTGGTCAGATACCTTTTGTTACGGGTCGTTATCCGGCGTATGGTGTGGTTGGCAAGAAGACCAAGCAGCGCCTTGTGGGCGAAAATCTCGGTGCAGAACAGGCAGTAGTCAAGGTGAAAAAGGAGGGATACAACTCGCTCACATTTACCAACAGCACGGGCACATCCAATGCCGTATCGTTCTACGCTCTGCCAAAGAGGGTAAAACTGCTCCAATCGCCAAAAGAGGGGACGACACTTACCGTTTCTACAGCTATTGCCGACTCACTTACTGCCAACTCCAAGATAAAGCGTTACAAGGTCAATGTCGAGGCACGACAACCGCTGTTCGTGGAGCTTATAGGTCGCAGAAATGGTTCAAGCATAGATGCAGTGATGCGTCTGCGTGATGTATATGGCAGAGTGGTTGCCGAGGTGGACGATACTGAGGATCCTATTCAGGGACTTATGACCTTCCATGCCGATCCGGTGCTCAAATATACTCCAAAGCAGAGTGGCGTGCTGCTGCTTGAGGTGGAGGACCTGCACAGAGGTTATGGCGAGCAGTACCACTATCTGCTCAGACGCTACAATCAGATGCCGTCGTTCAATGCCTTTGTCTCGCCGGCAAATATCACTATTCCGTCGGGCGGTACAGCCTCGTTCCGCGTCGATATATCTGGAAAGATCAAACGCCCTGCAAATCTTATTATCGAGGGTCTGCCAAAGGGATTTACCACAAGCAGTCTTGAGTTCAGGGGCAGTAAGCGCTGGGACTTCTCCATAACAGCACCAAAGGGGGCTGCAGTGGAGCGCCTTCCGATAGAGTTGAAGATGGAGTATCCTGTTGGCGATGCTCTGGAGCAGACCGAGGTGTTGCCGGTAGACAATATGATGCAGGCATTCTACTATACCCACCATATCCCTGCCGCAGAGCTCTCACTTGATGTCGTGGCGCCGTCGCCTTATCGTATGTCGCTCAGCTTTGATGTGGAGCAGGATGTAAACTTCTCTGTGCAGGACGATGTTGTTCCGATAAAGGTTATAATAGACAAAGATCCCGGCTTTAACGAGCCTATAGAGCTGTTGCTGGGTAGGAAGAATGGTAACTATACACTCGATCCGGTGACAGTTCTTCCCGAGGAGTGTGAGAAGATCGTATATCTCAAGCTCAACAAAGAGTCTTTGGCAAAACACCTCAATAAGAAGAATTTGCCGAAGTGGCAGACCTATATCGTAGGTACGGTAAAGGGAGAGATTGTAAAGCAGGGTAGACGAACATTCCAAAATGCAAAATACCGCGAGATGACACCTATATTTGTATTGCAAATGCAGCGATAGTGTCAGCCGGCAAAATTGAATACTTACAAGGGCGTCCGATAGTTCGGATGCCCTTAATGTTTGTAATGGTTTGATGCTTAATAAATATGGCGTTTTTTTATTAAATTTTTGCTTGAATATTTCTTTTGGTAACATTTTTTTATTAACTTTGTAAATGGTTTTGAGCCGCAATGTGTGTAGAGGTGCAGAACCAAATGTTTTTGTAAATAATCATACCAAACCAAAAAACTATATTATGAGAAAATTTGCATTATTTCTAATCCTAATGATGGGCTTAGGTTTTGTCGCTTGCGAACAGCCCGATGTCGAGGAAGTAGCTCCGGCATACCCATCGCCAGAGGCTGTTATCGCCGATGATGAGGCGTGCACCCCTACTGCTATTGCAATCCTGTTTGATGGCAATGCTGCTTTCCGTGCAGGAGCAAAGAGTTTTACATCGACACTCACCCCAGAGAGTGGTGCAGAGCCGATATCTCTTACCAAGTTGACTAATGAGCCAAATGCTTGCAAGCATGTACACACAGGCATTCCTGGAGATGTCTACACAGTATTTGTATTTGCTACATATCCTGATGGCACAGATTCAGAGTCTGTATACTTGACCGACTCTAAGGGTCAGCTTGTAAAGTTTAGAATTGGTGTTAAACTCTCAAAGCCAGAGATTACCTCTGCAGTAACTACTACAGACGGTGTTATTGTTAAGTGGAACTCAGTATCAGGTGCTTCTGACTACATTCTTGAGTACAAGTTAAGCAGCGCTGAGGAGTATACAGCTATTGAGGTTGGTAAGGTTTTGGACTACACCATTTCTGGTCTGGACGAGGAGACTGAGTACTCTGTTCGCCTTAAGGCTATCGATAAGGCTACACAGAGTAAGTCAGAGTATTCAGATGTAGTCACTGTTAAGACTCTTCTTAAGGCTTCATTCCCAATGGTTGCAAACAATGCTGACGAGTTTATCGCAATTTTGAGCAACCCTGGTCTGCGTACTGCAACTGCTGCTGATGAGGTTCGTATTATGAGCAACCTCGACTTTACTGGTAAGACTCTGCCTGAGAGCCCATTCTTTACTGGTACTTTGGTTGGTAATAACCACGTAATTAGCGGTGTTGTTTCAGATCATCCTCTCTTTGCATCTGTTCACAGTGCTAAGGATCTTACAATCGATGAGAGTTGTGCATTTACCTCAACAAAGGCTGGTCTGCTCGCTGCACTCACAGCTGAGGCTACAGGTACAATCTCGAATGTTGTAAATAAGGCAGCAGTTACTCTTAATATGACAACTGCTACAGATACATCTATTGCTGTTGCAGGTATCGTAGCCGTTAGTGATGCAGGCCTTGAGAACTGTAAGAACTTCGGTGCTGTAACATATACCAACACCGCAGCATCTCACGGTGGTCTTGTTGCAGGTCTTGCTGGTTATTGCCAGGGCGCTGTTAGCAAGTGTGAGAACAACGGTAAGGTTACAATGTCTGTTCCATATCTCTCTGACTTCGGCGCTGTCAAGAGCATCTCTAACAACCCTATCCATATTGGTGGTCTTGTAGCTTATCTTGGCGCAAATGCTCCAGTATCAGAGTGTATAAACAATGGTGATATTGACTACGACATTACCCACATCGAGAAGATTGAGGTATCATGCGGCACAAACCGTCCTCGTATGGGTGGTATTGTCGGTATGGCTCAGAGCAGCATTACTAAGTCTACAAACAACGGTAAGATTGATGTTCTGGTAACTACCTCTAATCAGAGCGTTTACACAACTAACAACTACCCAATTAATGTTGGTGGTATCTCTGGTGGTGCCCCTTCAGATGAGTCTGGTGCAGCTGGTGCAGATATTACCGAGTGTACAAACAATGGTGAGATTGTCGCTACTACATACTGCAAGGGCACAGTTCCTACTTGCGGCGGTATTGTAGCATATCCTGGCTATGAGAATCCTTCACAGACCAACCTTATTACCCGTTGCGAGAACAAGGCAAAGATTACTGCAACAACATTTGCTATTGCTCGCGTTGGTGGTATTGCTGGTGGTAGTGGTAACATTACCTACTGTAAGAATACTGGTGAGATTGAGGGTCATCTCTCTATTGAGGATGGTAACATCGGTGGTATTATCGGCTGGCTCTCACAGGGTCACAAGTTCGAGTACAACGAGAGCTACTGCAAGCTCAGCAACACTCGCGCGCCTGGTACAAGCGGTACTTCAGAGGTTGGTGGTCTGATTGGTGAGCACGGCAACTACGCAAGCTGCGCAGGTGAGGGTCGCGGTTGTAAGGTTAATTGCGATATCTCTTACGACTGGAAAAATGAAAGTTGGTTTGGTGCTGTTCTTGGTTACTATTGGGGTTCATCAGCGGTTACTCTGGGTACTGCAGAGGAGCCAATCAAGGTGCTTGGTGGTAGCATGACCCACTTAAATGGTACAACACAGATTACCGCAGAGAACTACACCCTCTACACTAACCACAGCTCTGCCGGTGGTAAGTCTGGTAGCAAGGCATTTACTATTCATGTTAAATTTGGAGAATAAAACTATGAAAAAGATATTTTGTATTTTAAGTCTGTGTCTAATGTTTGCGGTTGCCTGTGAGCAGACCGCAAACACAGAGATACCAGAGAAGAACGACTCTTCACTTGTTGTTGTATCTCAGACAATTGCTGACCACAACGCAGTGATTATCAAGCCATCTAATTCAAAAATTACAGCACCCGTTGTAGTGGTTGTGGCTGATGATATCACCCTGGCTACACGTATGAGCCCAGTTCCTGAAACTCCAGAGGTGAACTTTAAGGCTGCAGAGCACTGCCTTATCGGTCGCTATACTCTCTGTGTTATCGAGGCAGGAGAGACAGAAGATGTATCATACCTTAATGATATTAAGAGCGCATTTCCAAATGCGAGCAAGTATTACCTGGTTAGCTATCGCAATGGTGTAGCATACACAGCTGCTATGCAGATTCCTGCAACATTTGCTGCCTATGCTTGCGTCTCTGGTGCAATCGATGTAGAGTCTTATAAGGTTAACAGCTTTACTCAGCCAGTATCATTCGTACACGTTCACGCTAAGAATAACGCTGAGTACAAGTGGACAGGCGTAGAGAACAAGTCTGTATCTGTACCTTTGAGCATTGGCGCGGTTGTGGCAATCAATGAGTGTACACACTACACCACCACAGCGTTTACCCCTCGTGAGGATAAGGGTCGCGTAACCTGCACACAGTATCTGGGTGGCTTGAATGGTACCGATGTTAAACTCTACACTGTCGATAGCGCAAATAGCGGCTGGTGCGACGAAGAGTTTGAGGTATATAACCAAATTTGGAACTTCTTTAAAACACGTTAAGCGATATGAAGAAAATTATAGTTTTGTTTGCGGCGTTGCTCCTTTGCAGCGTAGCTACAGCTGGTACAACTAAAAAGAACGAGACCATTACAGATCAGGGTCTTACCAGAACATACCACCTCTACATTCCTGATAATCTGCCTTCAGGTGCACCGCTCGTATTTATCCTTCACGGATACGGTGGTAGTGCAGAGTCATATTTGAACAATGCATCTCTTACCTTCAAGAAACTTGCTGATGAGGAGAAGGTAATGTTGTGCTACCCTCAGGCAACTAAGGACCCTAAGCCAAATACTGGTTGGAATGTATACTACCCTTGGCAGATTGACAAAATGAAGGTTGATGACTGCGAGTTTATCTGCAACCTTGCAAAGCACTTGCAATCTACCTATAACCTCTCTGAGAAGAATACCTTCTTGACCGGTATGTCAAATGGCGGAGAGATGTGCTACCTTATGGCATATCGCAAGCCAGAGGCGTTTGGTGCTATCGCATCTATGGCTGGTCTTACACTCGTTGAGATGGCAAAGCGTCACGACTACACTAAGCCAGTAGCATTTATGGAGGTACACGGTACAGGCGATACTACCTCTCGTTGGGAGGGTGACCCTACAAACCAGTATGGTTGGGGTGCATACCTGGCAGTGCCACTCGCTGTAGAGGCTGTTGCTGCTGCAAATAAGTGTATGTATCAGGAGACTAAGGAGATTGCTACAAAGGCAAATAGAATCCAGCTCCACCGCTACTATGGCTCGCCATCAGGCAAGGAGGTGCACTTCTATGAGGTTACCAATGGCGGTCACAACTGGGCAACAGATTCATTCGACTCATGCCGTACCATCATGGAGTTCTTCAAAAAGTATATGAGATAATCCATCTCCCACAAAAAACCACGAGGAGTGCAACAAACTGTTGCGCTCCTCGTGGTTTTCTACCTCCGGCCATCCTAATCGAATTGACTTTGCCTCGACAAAGAACTTGAATAGGCAAGATTATAACAGCGAGTAGATAGTTAAAGCTCATCAAACTTTTACTACTAAGGTAAATATAGCAGGTCATTAGTACCTGCTATATTACATACGAAAGTTAGCGAAGGCAATCACGCCAGAAATGATCTATCCGACATTCGTGAAAAATATCTTAGAGATTGTTACTTACTCGGTACTATATTGCCATTAGTGTCGAGCAGATGCCAGTCATAGCTGTCAGATTGTTGTACCTCAAACAGATCCTTTGAGAACATTTTTACATTTGAGTAGATTGCATAGGTAAGAGGTTTGCCGGTAATGCGATTCATAATACCATAGCGGTTCATTACCTCATACGTTGCATAGTCTGACAATTTATGTTGATACTCTATGTCGTCACTACCATATGCCACCGGATAGCAGAGTAATTCATCTACAGAGTCATACATAAACGGAATAACTACATTCCCATTAAAATCTACCTGCCACTTCTTGCCACCTTTGGTTAGAATAAAACCATCGGATAGTATATCGACATAGCCATATTCTGCCGGATAGATTATATTGCCTCTTGAATCAAGAACTCCATGTTTACTGTTATCAACAATGATTCTGTAGCCGCTTTCGTGCGGTGCCCAAATCTCATCGTATAAAGACTTTACAACCCAGTTGCCACGCTTGTCAATCAGACCTAAATCGCCAGCAGCATTGGTCATAATACAATAGCCGTCATGGAACAGATAGCCAAAGTTATACATACGGCATTTATCGGAATAGTCAAACTGGAATGGGATAACAACCTCATTATTTGCATTGATAAAGCCAATCTTACCATCCTTCATAACCGCAGCAAGACCCTCTGAGAAGACCCACGCTTTGCTGTAGTCGTTAGCCTCGGCATCAATTACAATACGACCTGTATTTACATTGATGTAACCACGCTTGTTTGGTAGAGCATACACCGCAAGCGAATCGTTCTGAGGAGCGTCGGATATCCAATTCAGTTTCGGTGTTGTATATTCACCGATACATCTGTTATATACACGATACTTCCCATCTCTGAAATAGTGGGCTTCAACCTTTTGGGAGAGGACTTCCTCTCCCCAATAAGATTTTCCATACTCACTGTCGTAGTAGGCGTATGCAACGAGGACTACAAAGCCTACCGGAATCAGAATGAAAATTGTTGCAATCGAGTGGCGTAGCCACTTAGAGCGGTTCTTCCACCAATTTCGGATTGTACGCCAAGTAAGGCGTCCGGCAGCCACAAGGGCTGTGAGTATCAAGGCTGCTACACCGAGCAGTGCCTGAAAAATCTGTTTGAGATGTTTCATAGCTTTTATTCTGTTTGATTAAGCTCCTTGCTGCTAATATTTGCAGTCAGATACATTACTACACAGAGGAGCAGGAAGAGCACTAACGAGCCTGCAAGCAGTGCGTAAGTCTCCATTTGAAGCAACATATAGTTAAGTGCATAGACCACTGCTACAAATCCACCAAGGACATAAGCGCTACGACTCTTCAAGATAGCTCTGAAGTAGAGCATCAATGCTACTGTTGTCATCAAGGCTGCGATTACATAAGCTACACCAAAGGTTATAAACTCCGAGAAGGCAACTAACAATGAGTAAAATAGCACGAGCGACAAACCTATTACGGCATACTGAATAGGATTAATCTCTTTGCGAGTCAAGAACTCCACAAACAGACCTGCAACGAAGACAAGAACGATAATGAGCATTCCATACTTTGCCGAGCGCATAGACTGCTGATAGGGGTTGGCAGGGTCTACAAATTTGACACCCATATTATCGTAACTCGAACTATTAAAGCTTGACACACTCCAAGTGGCATTAAATCCGTCTTCCCTTACCTCTCTGTGGCTTGGCAACAGAGCTCCTTGAAAACTTGGATGTGGGTATGACGAACTTATGGCAAGTGTTGTGTTGCCATCCCCCGATGGATGGAAGAACAGGGATTCTGTACCCTTCAAATCAAATGAAAATGCAAAATCAATCATCTCTCCAACCTTTACACCCGCCGGCAACGCCACCTCTGCAAAAACATAGTCAGATCTGCGATTTAGATTAACTGTTTGCCCTCCAAATGAGAGTTGTGACGGATTGCTAAAACCCTTTAGGTCGTAGACCTTAAAGTGAAAATCAATATTCCGAGCTTGAATATTCTTCTCTGTAACCGGAATTTTACCCTCAATCTTGATGCTTGAATTATATACAATCACATCATAAATAGAGCGATGCAGCATATCTGTCTCAATATCTGCCTTGTAATCTAATAACAAGCAGTCTGTATCATAAATTTCTACATACTTTTTCTTGCCACTCGGATCAATTTCCTTATCTACCGTATGCTCTTCGACTACATATGATTTCAAATAAGGAGCCGAAACTGTCTGCTGCTTTGCATAGGAATTTGCCACCTCTTTGATTACAGCATCCTTTGTCTGTTCACGGTCTTCTATTATCCCCTTAATCATAGCCAAAGGGATAAGCAAGAGTAATGATATTACTGCAACAAGACTAATCTTAATGGCTGTGCGCTTTGCGTTTGTAGTTACAATCTTTCCCATAGTGATAATTTGTTTGTTTTAGTGTATATTTTCCGTTTGTACATCTTCTTTTACATATAGAGCAAAACAAGTGGCAGAATCTATCATAAGACTCTGCCACTTGTTAAAGTTTTTTTCAGTTTGATTATCGCAATAGACCCCTTACTCCTTGGAAATCTTGAATCCGAGTTTACATATCAGTTTCAATGTTCCTAGAGCCGTATCACGGTCGTAAGCCTTTTCAACCTCGGGAAGCTCCTCATAAGGAATTAGGCAAGGGTGCTGCTTCAATGCATCACTACGCTCCTCGCCATAGCTCCATCCCTGCTCCATGCGGCTCTGTGCCCACACTTCGTGGACATTCTTAGCCATCTGCTCTATCAACTCGTTCAACTCTTCAGACAACAGTATATCACTTGTATCCATTGGTTGCGGTACATAACTCTTTTTCATTGTTTTTTGCGTTTAAGTCTATATTATAGAGCAATCGTCGTACTAAAATCTATCACTATATGGTTATTTTTGACATACCAAATCGACAAATGCTACGATATCTTCACCTCCGGGAATCTCAATCTCCATCTCTTTGAGGCTATTGCTACACAGACGGAGCAGTTTTAGTTTTCCCGATGAAGACTTTGCATAAGATTGCTTCAACATCTCCAAATTATCGATATCTTCTCCATTCCACTCTACGATAATATCTCCAATTTGGTATACCTCGTGTTTTCTATTGGCAGCAAATTCATAAACCAACACACCTCCTGTAACTTTGCCGGCAAGCAACTGTTTATAAAATTCTTTCGCCGCCTCAATGAATACTACATTATGATACGCCTTGAAATCATCCAGCGCATTATTTATATCAGACAGAACCAACTGTGGGGTAATAGATCCCATATCTTCTCCCTCAGCAAGAGCCTCTTTCTGCATCTCTATAGCAACTTGCAATGTAGATGCCAATACCAGAATCTTATTCCAATTACTATACGAGCTTTCTCCCGCCTTAATTGCCACACTCTCCACAAAGGCACGATATTGGGCTAACGCCGCTTGGTTGATGGAGTCCAATTTCTGCTCTAATTCATAGACTGCATCTTTCGTGTTACTCACACCATCAGCAAGGCTCTTTATCACCCCTTTTCCCTTTTCATTAGAGCGCTTAATCAAAAGTTCATACTCAGAGTTTTTGAGCCCTAATCCGGTTTTTGGCATATTCTCTAACATCGGTGCTAACTGATAATATCCATCCAAAGATGATTCCGGAAATTTGTTGAGGATAGACAAGTATGAATAATACAAAGACTCTCCAAGACACGGATAGAGCAGAAGCTGATTGCGCACCATATCGTATTCGGAAGGGCGGAGTTGGCTCTGCGCAATTGTATTTTGTATCAACTCTATATTTTTGTTAAGCTGTAGCTGCAGAGAAGATACATATTCATCAATATTTGCCAACTGAGTAGCACTCGTACCGTAGATAGAGAGTAAGAACTTTTGCCACGAAGAGAGGTTGATAGGATTAGCAACTCCCATATCGTATTCGCTAAGATTCTTCTTTGCAATCTCTACATATAGTTCTACATCTTCTTGACTCTGTGTGCTATACTTCGTCCAAGCCTCAGCAAGCATATTATTATCTGCAATCAGCAGGTCTACAACTCCAATTTTTAGCGTCAGATTCTCAACAACCTCCTCACACACAGGTTTTGCGAGTAATCGGCAAAGTAGCAATAAGGCTGAAGATAGAACTATCAGACCCATTATAATCATACAAATCCATCTTGCAAGTACTCTTTGCCTTGTATATTTACGACTCTTCAGATAACTCTCGAGTCGCTCCATTGCCAGATCAAAATAGTCTATAGATGTAGCTACACCTTGATACATACAAAGCTTTTCCATACCAGCCGGCATAGTCTTTGGCCATTGAAAACCTCTGAGTAGTATGGGTATGATATTTTTGCGATGTTCCATTGCATGAAGCACCTCTTTTCTCACCCAATCGTCCTCATCGTGGCAACGATCCAAAGCATTCGGTGGCAACACCAACACAAAGTCGTCACAACTCTCTATAATATTGAACAATTGCTCGTTAAAAGGTCCGGAACGCATAGTCTCCAAATCAAAAAAGACTCGATATCCTGCGGCCCTCAAACGGGTTGCTATTAGATTTGCCGACTCGTGCGAACTGCGACGATAGCTTATAAAGACATCATATTGTTTCATCTTCAGCCACTTTTATATCATTATTATCCCTCTCCAAATGCTCCTTTATCCTCTTACTTCCATATCTCCACATCTTGTGACAGAATAGTAAGAATAGAATTATCAGAACACCGCTGATAGCAGGAGTTACATCTGCTGTGAATAGTATAGAGTCGTACAATCCGTGAACAAGGATCGGCGCGACTAAAATAAGAACCTTATTCTTTTTAGGAGCCTTTGGATAGAACTTAGCCAACGAATAGTAGTATCCCATCAATATCCCGAAACAGAAATGCCCCGGCACGGCAAACATAGCACGAGTAATACCAACAGACAGATAAGCCTCTGCATTTGAGAACAGATACATTATATTCTCCAATGCCGCAAAACCGAGCGATACACAGACTGCGTAGACAATGCCGTCCATCTTCTCATCGAAATATGGATTCTTTCTCAATACCAGCCAAAGTATGAAGAATTTCGCAATCTCCTCCGGTATGGCGGCGCCGAAAAATGCGGAACGTATACTGCCCAATATACTTGTTGCCACCTCAGGAAATACACCCATCAGACCTAACGGAGTGGAAATGCACAGCGATAGGGGAACTGATAATATTCCCAACAAAAAAGCTTTTACCAGCTGCCCTGTCGGCTCCGGTAATCTCTTATCCTTGTGATATATGTAAAACACAAGAACAGCTATCGGCAGCAGCGCTGTCAGTAGAATTATAAGTCTCTCCATCTGTACTAATATTACTCCATTTTGGTATATCTCCTTGTAGTGCCATTAGGTTTGTTAGAATACCCTCAATATATTATGACCTTTCCTCTTTACACCAAAGTGACCTATATTGAATCCCACATTAACAACAAAGGCTGTCTGTTTCATCTTAATCATTTCGAATTTATCAACCCAGTCGATCCCATTACCTTGTTCATTTCTAAGCTCATAGCCATATACGTAGCATCTATCACCATTTAGATACTGAAGACCTGCTCGCAGATACATATTAAATCCACGGAGTCTTGAACTGAGTTCAAGTCCGATAAACGCATCATGTCCCTCAAAATGGTCCATAAAAGGCGAGTAATTCTTAAAGTTCTGCTTGCTTAGTATTCGATCGTACTGCAAATAGTAAGTATAACTCATCAAAGCACTGATATCTAAGTATTGTCCTATTCCTCCACCAATTCTAAAGTCGTAATTCATAAATGGCAACGAAATGGCGGGTACCATATCCCTATAAGCGTCCGCAGGGTAATCCACAGGGAAATCTGTACGACCTCGCGTATATACAATAGCACCCTCGCCAATACTGGTCGACAATCCTTTTACAAGTGGGAAATCCAAAAAATTCGCTTTAAACACAAGTGGAATTTTTCCTGAAGACATAATCGATTTATGCGTCAGATTGTATTCAATATCAAGTACTGAGAACGATCCAAAATTCGGAATCAGCCACGTGCGTAATCTTCTGCGTTTCAGTGAATCATTGAGATTGACAACACCTTCATATGCTATACGATGACGCGTCTTCATCTCGTTATTTGGATCCAGTCTTCGAAGAGTCACATTATACTTACCTTTAGGAATATAGAATTTTTGCTGCGCAGCATCTTTCTTGTTTTTTATATCACTGAGCAATACCTTATCCTCAGCGTAATTCTGCCCGGTGGCGTCACCTTTTCTCTTAAGTTCTACATTGACCGTTTCATCAGAACTTAATATCAATGTAGCAGCCGGTTCTAGTTCAATATTTCTTCGATCTATAACAACATCATCTTTGCCAACTGTAATATCCTCTACATAATGCCAATATCCATCCTTCTTGATTTCAAGTTTATATGTTTCGCCTTCGTCAAGTTGATGGCTGTAATATGACTCTTGGAATTTCAACTTTTCTCCATTAATATATACAGACTCTTTATGATCGGGAGTTGATACATATAAATCCGCCTGTCTTGTCATTCTCACCTTGTATTCTGTAGTCTTCCCTTCTATAATCTCAACATTATTTTGGGCATTATCCCACCTATATCCCTTTTTATAAACGTTGAGAGTCCAAATTCCCTGAACAACATTTATAGTATCTCCAACCTTGGCATGTGTCATTAATTCCGGAATAGACACTCGTGCTCCCGTTGCATTTCCTCCATCGACAATTGCCAATTTGCCATCCATTGACCTCATCACTATTTTGACATCGGTTGTTTGACCAGGGGTAATAACAACTTTCTGAGTATGAGGTTGGTATCCTTTAGCTGAAACATATATTTCATATGTAGCTGGGTTTAGTGGAATTACACCCTCATTATAGAAAGCATAGTGCACAATAGGCTGACTATCATCAAATGAGTGGCTATTGGTATAATCGAAGATATCAACAAAGTGTTTGCCGACTTTAAAATCTACCTGCTCTATCGGTCTGCCATGCTGATCTATAATTATCGGGCGCAACTTGCCAAATAAAGGTTCAAGAGTAACATCTACCATAATTGTAGTATCTGCCACCTTTTGAACTATTATTTCAGTCTCTTTCGGAGAATATCCTTCTTTGCTTACTTTTATGCGATGTGTTCCTATGCCAAGTACTAATGGGCTGGATGAGTATCCCATATACCCATCTGTTGTTAATGTTGCATTATGAGGTTGTGTTCTAACATATACTCTTCCTTTCTTCTCTTTGCCCGGATCTTGCTCAACTTCTATCCTTACAGATTTATCGCCTTTAGAAATAATTATATTTCCGGTTCTTGATACAAAGTCGGGATTTTCATCACACCAGATCTTGATGTAGTTTCTCGTTTTTTCAACTATTTTACACCATTCTACTGATGAAGTACAATCCCATGCACTATGGGTATCTACAATTATCTCTTTGAAATCTCCATAAGGTGAAATATTCAGTTTATCATCGGAAACTTTCAAAAAATCAATTCTGTTGTATAAATCTTTAGACCATTTTAATAATTCTTTCAGGTCTTTATTTTTTTCAAGCTCCTTAGAATTGTCAATTATCAGCTTAAGATATCTACAAGCATCATCTATTTTACCATTTCGATTGGCTTCTACAGCTTTGTCATAATAACCCTCATATTTCCCGATAATAGATGGTTGTTGTGCGTACATAGAGCATACGACAACAGACCCCAATAAAACAAGTAATAATTTCTTCATATATATCAGTTGTTAAGTTATTTATTTAGATTGCGTTCTATGAAATTAACGTTATTGTCAGACCTATTAAACATTTTTACGCTATTCAGATTCTCTAAAGCTATCTCTTTGTAAGAAATATCGTTTACAAAACATTTATATGAGTCTTTCAGGCGTTCATAATGTATGTCATACAATGACTCTCTCAGTTTTTTGAGTCGCTCTGAATCAAACCTATACTTATTGATAGACTCTTTGTATTTTAGATATATAGAATCTGCCTTGTTTACAAATGTTATTGCCTGCACTGCATACGGATCATTTTTTACAATCATCTCAGCATCTCCCAAATACTGAGAATATTGGTCGCAATCTCGCTCAAGCTCTGCTTTGTGTTTGAATGACTCTATACATAGCAATAAAACGCCTGCAAATACTACTGACAATATCAAACGCACTACTCTCTTTAGAACTATTACACGAGTAACATACGGTTTTATACGTTCTTTGATTAGTTTCGATATTGACTGCTTAAACAATTGTCCCAATGCAATTTCAGACTGCTGCTGGTCAAACAAAGCATGCCTTATATCTTCCGGAATTTTGTCTCTAACATCCTCTGCAAGGTCATTCCATTTAACTTTTCCTTCTGGATTAACAGGTACAATATGTTTCTTGTGCGCTATTGCATATTGTATCTCTTTTCTTACACAATCATCCTTATCTACACACCTATTCAGGGATCCTTCAGTCAGAATAAATAGAAAAACGGGGGCAGATTCTATTGCCGAGAATATCTGAGGATCCCATGCGTTATCCTTCAATTCATTATAATCCAAAAACGAACGATACCACCACGTTCTGTCAATTGCCTCATCAATAATTCTGGCAATCTCCAATCCTTGACCTTCTTTACGCCTATAACTTATAAAAACGTCGTAATTCTTCATTCCAAAATTAATTTGTACACCCTTTACATATAGTGCAATTATCTTAAGCCTGTCGAAATATCCTTCACCTACAGCGGCTTGCCACAACCGCAGCAGAAGTGAGCCGATGCGGGATTTGAAGTGCCGCAATGGGTGCAGAAGATGTTCTCGGTTGCAGTGGGTGTAGTGGTTTGTGACTGGCAAACGACCTCTTCTGCAATGCTCAGTGCCTCATCATCCAGTTGTGACTGCTGCACAATACCCCAAATCTGAGTGAGCAATACAGGCCATAAGAAGAACATAGAGATTATCGTAGGAATAGCCTGCTGTCCCCAGATTCCCACGCCTGCTTCAAAATGGATGTTGCTACCTTGAGGAAGCAGTGTGACCTTCAGGGCTGTTTTCATACCCAATACAGCTTTGAATAGACCGCCTTTTGTTATAGATATGTCGCAACCACCGCTGCTCAAATTGTCTACAGCCACTTCGTAGCCATCAGTGCGAAACTTTGCTGTTAATTTCTCTGTTATTGCCGGAATTAGTGCCGGGGATCCGTTGAGAATCTTTTGTGTGCTGAAAGTTGCCATAATTCTTACTTGTTAATGTTTTGAATCGAATAAAAGTTGTACACAGCGTACAGTACGCTTGACTCCACAAGCAGACTCTTAATCTCTGCAAGCTGCTCGGCGCTGTACTTCGTTTCCATATCGCGCAGCATTGCCACAACTTTCTCCGACTGCGCCTTTATCTCCTCATCTGTAACAACTCCATCCTCCATAATATTCTTGAAAGATGCATTGCTCACAACCATCTCGTCGATATTCAATATCCCCTCTTCGTTGAAAAACATAGTATATGATATAAATAAGTTGATTAATTTTCACACATTCGATGCACTTCTGCATATGGACCATACACTACAGAATGAGCTGGCACATCATGCGTTACAACTGCACCACATCCAATCATAGCCCATTCTCCAATGGTAATACCACCCTTAATTACTGCGCCCGCACCAATTGAAGCTCCTTTGCATATATGAGTCTCCTTTAGCTCCCAATCGCTGGCAGTAACAGGTGTCCCATCTTTATTTATTGATCTAGGCCATATATCATTCGTAAATGATACATTTGTGCCGATAAATACTCCGTCTTCGATTATCACTCCGTGATATATGCTGTTATTATTTTGTATTTTTACCAAATTACCTATCTGAACGCCTTCGTCAATAAAGACGTTTCTGTGTATTTTACATCGCTCACCAATTTTGCAATTATCGCTAATTGTAGAGAAATCTTCGATTAATGTAGATTTCCCTATTTTTACATTCTTCCCTATTGATATATATTTCCCCATACGTATTGTCTTATCTCCCCTGTGCCCACTCAATAAGGAATCTTTTTCTTGTTGAATAATCTCAGACAAATAATAAGACTCAGGTGTCAATAACCTACCTATGTAGTTATTGACACTATCATTCATACTACGGAACTCGTATTTAGATATCTCTAAATAACCATCCGGTGCGATATTATGAAATTTACGCATCTGCATAGGTATAGATGATCCTGATGACAGCTTGACAGACGCAAACGACAATAACTCTATCTCCAATCGTTCACTTGTAATAAGTCCAATCTCTATTATTCCTCTATTTTCGGCAATAACCTCTTCTTTTAGCCCATTCTCCTCATATAATGCTCTATAGAAATTCTTGTACGGATCTATCTTTATCCGCCCATTCGGTAATACTAATATCTCACCGTCGCCAACAGATCCCGTATTAATTTTTACAGAATCTTTCAACAAGTTAACTGTCTCATCATATGAGAAATGCCACATCTCCCCTGAAGATATTGCACCGGATCGTTTAGTCCACATTATTGTCTGATGGTTATCTTGTTGTGCTATAACAAAACCACCTAAACCCAATGAGCAAAGGAATGGTGAATATTGAGTAATGTTTGACTTTATTGTTTCAACTTGGAACGTATTCTCAATTGAACAAAGTATATGATACATCTCTACCATACATTTAAATGTAAAATAATCTGAATGGTAAAGTTTAATGCTTAACTCGTGAGTTTCTATGTCTTGAGTTCTGTCATCTTTTATGTCATACACTCCTAACATTGCTCCATTAAACATTGTTTTCTTCATTGTTTCTATTTGCTGAATAAAGGCTTCTGCCGTAATTTCTGAAACAGCATTAAGAAACTCTTTAAAACCAAATTGTCTTTTTTCGGGCAGTGTTATCTCTATATTATTCGAAATTAGCCAATCATAAATCTTCTCATAACAATAATTTTGGGATATGTAGTCCTCAAGAAGATTCATCATCTCTTTCCTATCTGGCGAAATATCCTTTATTAAATCTACAATTACCCGCTCATTCTCCTTTAAAGATTCATATTCTTTAAAGAACTTTAAAGCTTTTAATTGCTCTCTTTTACAATCAGGAATAGGTATATATAGAGCTTTATTCTCAACAATCATCTCTATTCCACCATTTTCATCATATATACCAGAAGATTTACATAAAGTTTTGTATGAACCGTACGGAGTAGGATGTCCTAATTGTCGTTGTAAAGCGATTCTGATTAGGAAAAGATTTATATCCTTATATACAGTAGAAGAGGTGCTAAAATCTCGAATTGTAGTCGCCAGTGCTAATCTATGCTTCTCATCTTTAATCGATTCCTGGTATTGCTCAATATGTTCCGCTTGTTTTTTATCTGCCAACCATTGAATATCGTGAACAACCGCTTTTAATGTTGGGTTCATTGTTTCGAAATCAACTTCATCTTGTGCATAACAACAAATTCGTTTACCTCTACTTTTGGCATACGACAATTCATTTTGAATAATAAATTCTGATTGTTCAGTCTCCTTGGTATAGATAAATAAGACTATTTGAGCATTGTCTATTCCTTTGCTTATCAATTTTGGATACTCAGCTCCAACCTCTTGAGACAATTTGTTTTTATCGAACCAAACACTTATATCATGATTTATAAGTTCATTTACGACCTCTACTGCAAAACGTACATTATCGCTCTTGTAACTTATAAACACATCAGTTTTCGATGTCTCGTCTGTATAAATAATCTTATTCTCCATAATCCGAGGGTTGTTTGGGGTTACTTATAATTTTGCTCCGCAGTATTTGCAGTAGATCCAATCGGCACTTACATCTCTGTTGCAATTGTGGCATTTCTTACCCGAAATTGCCTTGTGGAGGTTTTGCATAAGGCTTTGGTATTGAACACTTTGTGCCCAATTGAGTATCTCGCGCACACGAACGGCATTAAATGGATGATCCAAGCCGAGTGTGACATACAGCTGCAAGGATTTATTCCATAAGCCGTCGTTGCGTATCTCCTCATATTGATCCGCCTGACGAGCCCACTCCTGCATATTCAGCTCCGAAGTTATCACTTTCGGACCACCGGCAAGGCGAGCCATCATACGAGCGACAACTTCCGGTGAGGTAACTATGCTGGCACAGCGGTCGCACGACAGTTCGCTCATACGATACCAGTGCAGTATCGCAAGTTGAATGGGCAACGACAATTTACCGAGGAGACCTAACTGATCGGAGCCTCGGAGAATCTCCACCGCTACACTATGATACAGCACGTGGCGACACAAGATATGTCCGCACTCGTGGGCAATAACCGCATCCAACTCTTCATCATCCAACATGTCTACAAGTCCGGATGTTATGGTTATAAATATCCTGCTGTCACCATAGGTGTATGCGTTGGGCATAGGATTCATCTCCAAATAGAACTCCGGTTCTGGAATACCCAACTTTTGACAAATAGGCGGCAGATGTCGGTATAGCTTTGGGAGCTGTGTCGGAGAGAGACGAATGTTCGATGCCATATTTACACCGTAACGCATCTGCTCCAACCCCAATTGCAAAATCTTCTTTACAAGTGCCGGAAATCCGGGTATGTTCTCCAACTGCCTCAGCGCCGCCGCATCGTGAGGATGTATAAATTCTGCCGGTTTGATCATGGTTAATTATTTTGAAGTTGTTGCTTCTGCATTTGTTGCATTTGTAGCATTTGTTGATAAGTTTGAGAGGTAAAATCTCTATCTGCTGCTTTTTTGAACCATTTTTCTGCTTCCTTCAAATCCTTTTCTACGCCATATCCAAGTTTATACATTGCACCTATGCAATACATGGCGCAGGGGTGACCCTGATTAGCCGCCATCTTGTAATATTTCATTGCATTTAATAAATCCTGACCCATCTCCTGTTCTGGCATTGGATTTGAATACCCATTTGCAATATCTATTTGAGCTACTGCATATCCAAGATCGGCTGATCGGTGAATCAATTCAAAACTTTTATTAATATCTTGTTCCACACCCTTTCCCCAGCGATAACAAGAAGCTAAATTATATAAAGCATAAGCATTATCTCTATCTGCCAAATTTGTCAAGATTTGAATACCTTCTTCATAATCACTATAATAGCAATCCGATAAATAAAACCATGTTGCTAAACAAATAGTAGCAAATGTGTAATTTTGATCAGATGCCTTTTTACACCAATAATAACAGTCATCAATATTTTGAGTAGTACCAACAGCACGCGAATAATAGCATGCTAAATGATATTGAGCTGGTGCATACCCTTGTTTTGCTGCTTTCTGTATCCAATTAAATGAATCTATGTATTGCCCTTTGGTATAGAGTGTAATACCATAATCATTTTGAGCTGGGGCGAATCCTTTTGCTGCTGCTTTTTCATAGTAATCAAAAGCTTTTGCAAGATCTTTTTTAACACCAACAGCTTGATCATAACATACCCCCAAAATATACTGAGACTTTATATGTCCTTGCTCTTCTGCTTTTTTAAACCACTTTATGGCTTTTTTATATTTCTCTTCTTTAAATAAAAAACAGCCTAAATTAAATTGTGCGTCAATATCTTCTTTTTTAGCTTGTCTGTACCAATATTCTCTTTGTAACCCTAATTCGTTGATATTATCCACATGGTCATCTATTACATCAGCTAATTGTTCAATGCTGGTAGTTTTCGGTGTAAATGGATCAATATACATTTCTTCCTCATTGGAATATGCTATACCAAGCGTCACTGCTAATACAATAAGTGAAAGTAAGGTTGTAGCTATAACAGCCAATTTGGTCTTTAATGAATACGATTTTATAAAACGAAAACGTAACTGCTTATAGAAGTCATTAAAATAATATTTGTTGTATTCCGGCCCATTCTTTTTTGTTACCGGCAGAATATCCTCAGGTAATCCTTCAGGTAATCCAGAAACTCCAGATAAGAATACAGGGATAATATTCTTATCATGTTTTATGGCATGTGCCAATTCACATCTTAGCCAATCTTTCTTAGGGTCAAAATCAGGATCGAGTGTCCTATCAAATGCATGCTGGTCTACTATGAGTATAAAGTCTTTGCATTCTTCAATTCTACTTAAAAGTTGAGTATCAAAATCTCCATTTCTTAATGTGTCAATATCAAAACTGACTCTATAACCATCTCGAACAAGAAGGTCGTTAATATGTTTGGCTGTATCATAGCCGCCTTCTCGTCTATAGCTTATAAATACATCATATTTCATAATCAACTACTCCCAAACCATTTTCAAATCGGCACCGCACTTGTCGCAGAACACTTGATGCTTGTAAATTACATTTCCACATTTGCGGCAATGGAACTCCTCCTCCGAGTTTAGGATGCGCTGCTTGAGGACCTTGTACAGCTCGGTCTCTTCGCGCTTGATAAGGTCGTAGCCGAGTTTCTTCAAAAGTTTGATGGTCTTCATTGCCATCTCTCGGTCATACTCCTTTTCGCCTTCAGGAAGTTGTGAGTATGGGACCATATCCGGATGGAGCAGTTTTGCATCATCTCTTTGAGGACCGTACGACCAGCCCTCTGCCTGACGGTTCTGAGCCCAAATTTCGTGTGCATTCTCTGCAATTGCCTCTCGCAAATCGTTCAGATCTTCAGTCAATTCTACATCCGATAAATCTATCGGGTTAGGAGTATAAGTTTTCATACTGTTTGAAGTTATAGTTACTAAATAATTTTTCGAGTCGTTCCAAGTATCTTTGAATTGCTCAATCGGATAGGTATCCTCGGCATTTGAGGAGTTTGGGTCGTATATCGTTATTGTTCTATCGTTTTGACCGAGTGATAAAACAACAACCGTATGGTCCGGGATTTGACCAATCAGGCAGTCCTCTTTTATCTCTTCGGCTCTACTGCCGAGCAACTCTCCGCCATCAACGGCAACAATTACGCACTCATTCTCTTTAAGGGCGTTTGCAATATCTTCAATTGATGCATTATACTGACGAGCTACGATAAGTCCGTTCGCCTCCAGATGGCGTCCAACATTATGCAATGCTGTGCCATTCTCTTTTTGCCAGCCGTTCTGGATTGCATTTTGGAGAAGCTTCTCTTCGTCAAACTTGACATTCAGTTTGCGGAGGATATATTTTTCACACTCTAAGCAGCAATAATTCTCCTCCTTACAGGTTGCAGCCATCGCTGTCATCGGGATAAACTCACAATCTTGCGGTATCAATCCCAACTCGGCATCTACAGATTGAGAAATATGGAGCAACTCTCTCAATTCAGCATCTTCAGCAAGAGCGCCAAATATCTCTTTGCTCTCTTGTGCAGTAGCATTGCCATCAAGGAATGCCGCCAATACCTCTGCCGAGATGTTATTTACTGATCTTTTTTTCATATTTCTCAACTTTTTTCAGTGCAATCTCTGTCAATGCAGCAATAGCACGCTTCTTAATGTTATACAAATTATCGATATTGGTTCTCAGCTCCTCTGCCACAACTTTTGGTTCAGTCTCTTGCAAAACCAATCTTCTGATGACATAGACATAGCGCCTATTCGGCATTAATGATAGCAGATGCTCTATATCCATCTCTGCCGTCATCTTCTTCTCGGTATCGATAGTCTCGCTCTGTACAGCACTATCTAAAAGAGAATCCTTGGACTCATTATCTATCATATAGTCACGCTTGGCGATAAAGTAGCGAATTGCTATAACCTTCATCCACTGATAGATTGTGCTGCGACCTTGAAACTGCCTTAGACGATAAGCGTCATTCTCCATAAGGTGTAGATAGAACTCATTCACGAATTCATCATAATCCACCTCGTACGAAAATACATAGTGAATAATACTCAAAAAAAGCGGGCGGCAGTTCTCGAAAAAGAACTGCTGTGTCACCCGTTCATCCCGAGCAATTAGGGCATCTATGATTTGTTGGTCGGACATTTTTTCGTTTTCTCTTCTGAATATTCTCTATATGCTCCCGGCAACACCTTTACAAGTGCTTGATCCAGTTTTGCCATATTGTAGTCTATCTCATTTAGCTTGTCATTTGAACATATGTCAAGATGGGCATATTCTTTCTTATAAATATCTTTCTGTTTTGATGAGGAATATAGATTAACTATCTGGGCTTTAGCTTGTTCGTCCTTCATTAATGGGCGGGAACGTAACAACAGTTGTTCTACAATCCACCTATTGTGTTCCATTTTACCCAACTCGGATATCTTTATATCTTCAAAGTCCTGTAGCTTTGTCGGATTTACTCCAAAACACCTAAATTTAGTCCACATCGAATATACATTGTATTGATTAGACCACATTTTTGCCGATTTAGACTTTCCTGCATTCCCCTCTGAATGGTCGTTATGTTTAGGTGTATTATGTTCAGATATATATTGTTCTAATCCATCTTGAAAATCCTTTAATCTACTGCTGACAGTTTGGTAACTACTTTCGTCGCTATTGCAGTCCATCCATTTATTACACTCATTCTTTATATACTCTTTTATATCAGTGCTGATTTTTGTATCACAATACAGATCATTCGACAAACTACTATAATCATCATCTATCAGACCATCACCATTATAGCGCGACAGTATTCTCTCCCATGAATATTGATTGTATGCAGAATTAACCCTCTGAGCAATAAATTCAGACAACTCTACCAAATCAAAATTATAGCACAAAGAGTTCATGCCAAAGGCTTTTAGTTTTCTGCAGTATCTCTTATTTTGATTTATTTGAATAAGTAAATTATCGTTTAATCTTTGATAAACTAATATTTGGAGCGTGGAATCACTCTTATATACACTATCAGGCAAATATGTAGCAGCTGCTATTGCACGACTATTCTCCGGCAAACATATTACAATTGTCAATTTCGCATCCGCATTTTCCGCTGCATCTGCAAGATATTGCTGAATATTGGGATTCTCTACTGAACCATTTATAAATTCCCATTCTATATCGATAAAGTCTTTACCTAAATGATCACTGTTACAATACGGGGATTTACACGAGACATCCTCCAAAGGATTCTGCCAAGGATATGCTTCCAAATCGCTATACATATTCTCTGTAGCATTAGTTATATCTCGATAATTTGCCAATGAAAACATCTCCTTAAATCGACTCATAAAGAAATGTTTCTCTTGTTCCATTGAGGCATCAATGAAGGTAATGCGGGTGCGTTTTTTATTTGTGCAGAAATTAGGATAGTGTGCTAAATGCGCAGCTTCAATTGCCATAGCCAATCCCATACGCGACATGCCGACAACAATAAAATGCACAAATTTATCTTGATCGGCTTGTATGCCGTCAAATCCTTCAAGTGGTAAATACTTGCAATTTTCTACCTTGTCAAGTTCTTGACATATGAGAACATTTTGAGCCCAAGTTTCATAATAATTAAACGGCCTAAAATCTATTTTCTGACCATCTATATCAGTAACCTGAAGAATATTGAATGAGGTTTGATACTCAAACATTACTCTGCAAACCAATGGATTTTCCTTATTATATTGCTCTATATTCTGAATGTTCTCGCTTATCAATTTTAGGCACTCCATATTTATCGTATCGTGGTACGACTCTATATCGTCTGTACGCACATCCTCACCGAGAATGTAAACCTCTTTGGTGTTACATAACCCCAACTCCTTGATATCTTCCTCTGAGTTCCTGTTGCCGTAATAGATAACAACTCTCTGTTGTTGCTCTTCTGTCAAAGTCGAGAAAAGATTTCGTCGAAAACTCTCTATATCGCGAGATGTTTGAATTAGAATATATGGCTTTATAAGTGTGTTCTCAGAATCTATCTTGTCGAATATCTGCTTAACAACGCCCATGACCATATCATTGCCACCGATAATCGTATAATGCGATCTGAGCCTTAAAAACCACTTGTAGCGAACCTCGCCTTTTTGCCACTTCTCCTTTCTGCGATCAACCCAGCCGATAATGGACGATACCAGCAAACCATTCAGTAGAAAAACTCCTAAAATGGCAATGACTCCTGCCCAGCCACGACTATTTTTTGTCGATGTCATATGCTGATTACCCGGATCCATAAAGTGCAGATATACACTCCACAACAGAGGTGGGGCTACTTGCCTATCTTCCAAGCAGAGTTTGCATTGTTCTTTTGTTGATCCCGGGTAAAGATCGTCTTCGCTGATAAACTCTTTGGCGCATTGCAAAGATCCCTTGTCGCACTTAATCAAACTGGTCATAAGACAAGGCATCAGAAGCACGAAACATACTACTTTATACAAAAAATGGCCATGAAGCAGATGCCAATCAAATTTTGGCATTCGAACCAACAAACATATAACTCGAACAATGTAGGCACCACAAAGCAGAGCTCCTGCAATAATCAAGTGATTCAAAAACTCCGATTCGGGATTGACGAATAGTAATGTCAATGTAGTAACGCCTATTACAAAAGCCAAAATGTCAAAACAAATATTCAAAATATTTCTCATAAACCGCATTATTTTAGCTTTGCTTATATTTAGTAGTAACTTTATG
>CANBCZ010000013.1 GCA_947367255.1 uncultured Alistipes sp. | reverse complement strand
TTTAATGATACGGCGACCACCGAGATCTACACCTATTAAGTCGTCGGCAGCGTCAGATGTGTATAAGAGACAGCTTCTCAAATGCAGGCTGCTTGTCACCATCCAACAAAGGACGAACCTTGTATGTATAAGTTGAGAATGGAGGGATAACGATGTAGCGAGCATACCAAGTATCCTCAGAGCCCTTACCCTTAGTGAGAGTTACAGGGATAGATGATACATTCTCAAACTCTACGACAATCTCCTTCTCCTTCCACTGAGTATTCTTCACCTTCAGGCAAGCCTCGAGCAACGGACGAACCTCCTGCTCACGACCCCAAACATTACCCTCTGCAAATACTGCAGAACGACGATTATCAAGCGCATCGCGAACACCTGCCTCAGACTTCTCGGTAGCGAAGATCAGAGTTACAGGACGGTGTGCACCGTGCAGGTAGTCGATCTCGTAGAAGAATGGCATGTGGCAGTCTGAGTTACCGAGCATAGCAAGGTTGTTATCCAAAGCCCACTTATGACCCTCCGGAGTATAACCGCAAGCCATGTTGTAGATCTCGATAGCGTCCATATAACCCTCCTTGAGAATCTCCTTGTGCTCTTTCCACATCTTTGTCTCGTTTGGAGCCTGCTTGCACCAGTTAGGGTGGTTCCACATAAGGAATGCGCCCTGCTTACGAGCCTCTACCAGACCGCCCTTCATTGCAAGTACATGGTCGTGGTTGTTAGCCTCTGCTGCTGCACAAATATCGTCATTATCCTTAACAAAGAGGCAGTTGAAGTGACCCGGAGGCATACCCATACGGGTAATCTCACCACCGTGGATAACGATCAGGTTCTTACCTGCAGCCTTCTTTGCGAGCTTGTAAGAGTAGTCACGATCACACTTCTCCTTTACGAAAGTACCATTGTTCACCATCTTCTGGTGACGAGTATCGATGTGCTCTGTAATAGCAATAACATCCAGACCCTCCCAAATAGCCTCGTGAACACGAGTTGCAGGCCAAACCTGTGCATCTGAGAATACTGTGTGAATGTGGAAATCACCTGTCAAAGTCTTGTAGCCCTTAATATCAGGCACCACAATCTTGTTAGGTGTCAGCTGTGCAGATGCTGAGAACAGCGCTGCTGCAGCAACGAGTGTCAATAAAAATCTCTTCATATTAGTAGTATTTAAGGATTATTTCTTGTTACAAAGATAACAAAAAATATAACACATCTGAGCACAGATGTATTATATTTTACCAAAATTTTTCCTTCAGCCTCTCAATCAGCCCCGTTTTTACGCTGTGTCGTGCCGAGAGAATCATATTTTTCACCGCCTCGGGGGTCGATTTGCCGTGTCCGATAGTGACAACCTTATCCACACCAAGCACGGTTGTTCCGCCCGTGTGTTCGTAATTGAGGCCCTGCCAGAAGTGGTTCACAATGCCCGCCTCGGCATTAATGGCATAGAGTCCCTCGATAAGTTTGAGGACCACATTGCCCACAAAACCGTCGCAGACAACAACATCCGCACAATCCCCCGTAAGGATATGCGAGGACTCCACATTGCCGACAAAGTTATATCTACCCTGCCCTGCCGCCTCAGCCATAAGCGAGTATGCCACCTTTGCCTGTGCATTGCCCTTACTGCCCTCCTGACCGATATTGAGAAGTGCTACACGAGGATTCTCGATACCCAGCACCCCCGAGGCATATACCGAACCGATAACGGCATACTGCTCGAGCACCTCAGGACGGCAATCTACATTTATACCTATATCAAGAATAGTCACCGGCTTGCCGCTTACGGTCGCTATAGATATTGCAATAGCAGGGCGCAACACGCCACTGAGCGGCTTTGCAACCATCATCGCACCGACCATCATCGCACCTGTAGAGCCCGCACCTGCAAAGGCATCTATCTTACCCGCTGCAAGGTGTTCAAAACCTACAACAATGCTCGAGTCGCGCTTACGACGAAAACTCTCAGTAGGATGGTCACCCATCTCAATACACTCCGAGGTATGGACAATATCGAATCTCTCGACATCACAACCCTCCGCCGCAAGCTCTCCGACAATAGCCTCTCTATCTCCAAAGAGGACTATGCGGTCGTCTGCGTCTATATGGTTCAACGCCAATATCGCACCCTTAACAACCACCTCAGGGGCATTGTCGCCACCAAAAGCATCTATACCTATTCTTGCCATTTTTGATTTTTTCAAACTCCTGTAGCAGGCTTAAAACCAATAAAGCATCGCCGAAACGATGCTTTATTTGGAATTGGTGTCCCAATTACTCTACTACCTTCTTCTCGATAGCCAGCTTACCACGGTAGAAGCCACACTCAGGGCAAACTCGGTGGTAAAGTACTGCTGCACCGCAGTTAGAGCAAGCCACTACTGTAGGAGCTACTGCCTTGTAGTGGGTTCTTCTTTTGTCGCGTCGAGTAGACGAGACTTTGTGTTTTGGATGTGCCATAGTTGTTCTTAATATTAAGTTGTTAAAATTACTTACTCTGTTACACCGCTTATGCGTGCCAACATCTCCGGATTGCAATCCTCCGGCTTGTGAGCTCGCACAATTGGCAGATCAAGCATAATGCTGTCGTAGATAAACTGTGCTATCGACAACTCGTCGCCACGCTGAAGAGTCACCTCCTCGCCATCGAACGGTTTTGCCTCATCGCCGAAATATACCACCATCGCACCCGATGCCTCAGCCTCGATAGTCACATCGTCAAGGCAACGGTCACACTGTGTAACAACACTACCCTCGCCATCGACCTCAATCTCCAACTTATTGGAAGTCAGGCGAGTACCTACAACTCGAAACTTATAGTCCGCACCTGTAATATCGGACATCTCCATAGTCTCGAACAGCTCCATACCCACCTCGAGATCGAACTCGAAGCTCTGCTGCTGCAGTGTCTGTGCGTCAATAATATACCTCTTCATACAAGTTTTGTACGCTTTTAGTCCGCAAAGTTATGGCAAAATTTTTTATTTAACAAATTTTTTCAAAAATTAGTCATCACTTTGTCCCAAAGATTACTTTGCTCTCTTCTCAGCGAGGTAGTCAATATCGAATGCACCCTTCTGTGCCTTGTACTTATCCAGATTAGAGCCTGAGTGCCAAGTAGTATAGCCTCCGAGCAGACCAGCGTCATACAGACCACGAATCTCCTTCTCTACATTCTCGGCGTCGTACTTAATTCCGTTACGATCTACATGGCGCATAACATTGTATGCCTGAATCCAAGTACGCACTACTGCCGGTGTAGGAGTTACCTGCTGACGACCCTGCACGCGCTCACCCCACGCCTTGAGAATCTCGTATGGATGGTTCCACGGCTTCTTGATACCGTAGTAGCCGTTTGAGAAGTGGTCAGGGTAAGGCATACCGCAGATTACATCGGCAATATTAGATATTGCAGGCCAATACTGACCATAAGCGGTTGTGTAACCCGGATTTGCAGCCTCTCCAAATACATCGATAGATACATAGGCACCTACAGCGTGAATCTCGTCACAAGCATACTGCACAAAGCGCTGAATAGCCTGCACCTTGCTCTCGTTGTACTTGTTGTGGTAGTCGATAAGCTGCTCAACCTTTGTCATACGGTCCGGGAAGCGAACATAGTCGAAGTTGATCTCGTTAAAGCCGAACTTACGTACCGCCTCCTTTGCCAGCTCGACATTGAACTGCCAAACCTTACGATCATACGGACTTGGCCAGTATGCCTTGTTGTGCTTGAACGGCTGACCTGTAGCCTTCTCGGTAATAGCCACCTCCGGATGGTCCTTTACAAGATATGAATCCTTGAAGCAGGTAATTCGACCCACTACATAAAATCCCTCCTCGTGCAGACGACGCACAGCCTTCTCGTACATAGCCTCCTTGGTCGAGCCGGCACGCGAGTAGTTTGTCGGCGAGTAGAGCTTCATAGCCTCCGCCTTGTAACCCGGACACTCGTTGTCCTTAATATCAATTACGAAGGTGTTGATCTTTGTCTGCTTTGCAAATGCAATGTACGACTCGATATTGCCGATTACCGCAGGTGAGATATTGAGGTAGAGCGAGTAGCAAGCCTCAGGCATCTTGTTATTCTCAAATACAACACGCTCGGTCGGATAGAAGTCGCAACCGATAGCCTGACCGCCACCGAAAGAGTCCTTCACCGCCTTGTGCACCTTGTCGTACACCTCTGCCTTGTAACGCTTCAGAGCCTCCGCCTTGTCAAAAACGGTGTATTTTGCGTAGATGTGACCCTCAACCTGACCCTGACGCACGATGTATCGATTTACACGACCCAAAACGTCAATAGTGTCGTAGCCGATAACCTCGAGCTCCTCGCCCTTGTCGGCATTTCCACCTACCTTTGAGGTCTCGATGTCCGAGATAATCGCCGCCGGAGTGCGCACGAAGATACTCTTCTCCTGAACAACCTCACGCGGCTGCGCCACCAGCTGAGAGGTCAGAGCATAGTAACGCTCCTTACCAACCTTTACGGGCAGGTACTCTGTATCGTTGAGTCTCTTTTTGCCATTTACAACAACGTCAAGCTGCGCACCACGCACCAATGTATCGACAACAGCCACGGCATCACTCTCTGCATCAATCGAGTAGAGATATGCGGTATGCACAGGCGACGCCAAATAACGCACCTCTACAATCTCTTCAGTGTTGCACGCCACCACAGCAAATACAACACAAATAAGGGTTAAAAGTTTTTTCATTTTTTATGTATATTCTACAAATTCTACAGAAAACAGATTTTCCGCCGCAAAGGTAATACTTTTTTGCCTCCAATATACACCTATAATAAAAAAAGAGAGTGACAAAATTAAATTTGCCACCACTCCTTATTCTATGATTGACCATAGAGTGGTTAAAAAGGATGAAGTTCAAGGCTTTCGCAGTTCTCGAAACCGCAGCATACTAAAGCGTATGTGAGGATTTCGGGGACAAGAGTAACGCAGAAATTCGCCTTTTTAACCGCTCTACTTCTTAGTCTTACCGAGCAAGCAGATCGCTGTAGAGATAATACCACCAATAGGTGCCCACCAAGTCCACGCGATATACTGAGTACCGAAGAGCTGTTTCTGGAACATCAGAGGGATGATGATGGCTGCACCGGCAACGATTGCTGCGACAACAGTGTAGTAGTTACCACGATTTTCGGTAAATATTGCTGTAAGGAAGACACCGATCATACCTGCGTATGCGAAGCACATAACACCGGTAGCGAAGTCTACAAGGTTAAGACCGCTCGCCTCCTGCATAACGGCTGTAACGATAGCAAAACCTGTAAGGAGCATACCCATCAAAAATACCATCTTTCGAGAAGATGAGAGCTGATCGGCATCACCCTTAACCGCCTTACCGAGTTCGGCACGAATAGGCAGATAGAGGTCTGTAACGAAGCTCGACGCCATAGCGTTGATAGCCGAGTTGAACGACGAGAGTGCCGCAGCAAGCAGACCTGTAATCATCAATCCACGCACACCTGTAGGGATATGGTTCTTGATATACTGCGGGAAGATGTCGCGTGCATCAGCAAAGAACTGCGACAACTCGCCACCGGCAAGGAACTCGGTCTTGTACTTAGCGAAGAGCAGTACGCCAATCATCAAGAATACCACAACAATCGGCAACGAGATAAGCTGTGACCAAACCAGCGAGCGAGACGCCTGCTTAACATCGTTACAAGCGAGCTGACGCTGCACAAACTCGTGGTCGGTGGTATATTGGCAGACCTTGAAGAATGCCACACCGATCATACCGCCCAAAACGGTATATGGAGATGCCCAATTGATAGAGAAGTCGAAGATCTTGACCTTGCTGCCCTCCTGCCATCCTACTATAGCACCGTCGGCAGTAACACCACCTGCATCAGCACCCGGAATCTTAGTAAGACCGCCATCGGTAATAGTTGCCCAGATATCTGCAACCGACATATCGAGCGAGCAGAATACCATAATGAGCGCAACCACACCTGTACCTACAAGCAGCAGAGTCTGGAAAGTATCGATATAGAGCAGACCCTTGATTCCGCCCATCATTGTATAGATGGTCGAAACAAGACCAAGGATGATAATCGAGTAGACCATAAAGTCAAACTTGATACCTCCGAAGACGATTACCGAGATAGCAATCGCGGCAATAAAGAGGCGCGAGCCCGAGGTAAAGAGCTGTCCAAGGAGGAACATCGCACTGTTTACGCGCTTTGACTTCTCACCAAAACGGTCGCCAATAAAGCCGTAGATTGTAATTGTATTTGCCTTGTAGAGCTTCGGCATAATGAGCGCGGCTACGACCATACCGCCGACAATCGAGCCGAGGAGGTTGAGCACATAGGTAAGGTCGGTGTTAAAACCGAGCTCCGGCGAGCCGACAAAAGTACCTGCCGAGATTGTTGTACCTGTAGCCGCAATAGCTACAATCCAACCCGGCATTGAACGACCTGCCACGAAGTAGTCTTCAACATCCTTATTTCGGCGAGAGAAGGCATAACCAATCGCCATCAAAGTTCCCAAAAACAGGGCAACAATGAGCCAATCAAAAATAGTCATATAGTTTAGGTTTAGGTTTTCCAAAAGGCAAAGGTAACAAAAAAAATCAAGAGTCCAAAATACTATTAGCCATTGGCTGTTAGCAGGCTACGCAGAACAGAGAGTGCGCATTTATTCCTAAATTCCTCAGACCCCCTAAACTCATTTGTTGTGAGAAGCGTAATTAAGGTGACGGCCAATTTGTTGTCAGAACGCGGCAGTGGGCGTACATCACAAAAGAAACCATTTGTCGTCAAAATGTGTTAGAGATGGTGCATCACGTAAAAAGTCCAGCGATGGATAGTACAAAACGTACAGCCATTGCTGGACTTTTAGGGATGTGCCATATATGACACATTTTCACGACAAATTATCTATCCTCTGCCTGATGACCGGTACGGTCTACCTGATGATAGAACTGGGTATACGGTACATCGGTGCGACCGGTACCCTTACGCATCAGCTCCTTGAGGTCCTCGAAGTAGGTGGTATATACATCGCGTGGCATAGCGTCACGACGAGCGCAGACGGCTGCAGCCATACCCACTACCTCGCCGATAAGTCCACAGGTACGCATAACGCGGGTAGAGCCGAGGGCGATATGGGTTACAGATATATTACGACCCGCCATAAACATATTCTTGACATCCTTCGAGTAGAAGCAACGATATGGCAGAGCGTAGAAGTCGATTGGTGTCAGCACGCCATAAGAGAGCCACTCCTGATTTGGATAGTCCTTGCTATTCTTCTCCATAGGATAGTGCTGGTCGATACGCCAAGTGGTTGTACAGGTCTCGTCCTCGTGACGAATAGGGCGTGTAAGGTCCTGCTCACGGAGGATGTAGTCACCCATAATACGGCGTGACTCACGCTTACCCGACACGTGGCTTACCCAAGTGAGGTGAGTGCAAGTCCAATCCTCCTTCTTTGAGTAGCGGTTTTTGCAGTATGAGAAGGTAGAGTATGCCACATACATACCGTAGTCACGAATCTTCTCGGCATCGGCAACCTGATCATCCATCATACCAACCTCCCAATACCAATTTGCGCGGTGCACAGGCTCTACGGTATACTCATCGAGTCGCAGACCCCAGTCGAGCGAATCAGGGAAGGTGCAAGGGGTATTCCAATCCTCGCAGTACCACTCGATAGATACGCCCATAGTCATATCATCAGCCTTCTCCGGTGCCAGACGCTCATCGAACTCTGCTCGTGCCTCACGACCCATACGACACTCTGCACCTGCCATATAACCGAGGTGTGCATCGCCCGTACAGTCAGAGAAGTACTTACCCGAAATCTTTATACGATTCTGCGCAGTAGCCTCCTGAGCCACTACAGATGCAATAGCATCGCCATTCTTCTCCACCTCAATTACGGTGTAACCCATAAAGAGGGAGATATTCTTCTCGGCAAGGACAACCTTGAGTTTCTTATCATCCTGATAGTGGTGCGCACCACGAGCGTTACCGATACGGTCGGGACCAATCTCATTGAGCAGATAGCCGAGTGACGGATATGGGTCGATGTTTATCTGACCGCCCAAACCTACGCGTACCTCTGACGAGTTGTTTCCTCCGAGGACATATCTATCCTGAATAAGCGCCACCTTAAGACCAAGTCGAGATGCCGCAAGTGCCGCGCAGATACCCGAGATACCGCCACCGACAACCACAAAGTCGTAGCTACCCTTATCCTCAACCACAGGCTTGCCGAGCAGCGCCTCGCGAAGCTCAAAGTACTCCTCAAGACTCTCAGACGGAGTGTAATCCTCAGTTGTGAGAATCACCGCATCGCAACGACCGTCAAAACCTGTAAGGTCGTGCAGAGCAATAGTATGCTCACCCGCAGTAAGAGCAACCTTGCCACCACGCTGCCAATACCAATTCACAGAGTCGGTACCGTATGTGATACCATCGCTCTGTCCGTCAATAAGCACCGAGAAGATACCCGGTGTAGGTCCGTCTGACCAATGTTTTGTCCAGTTCTTTGTGCGAACGAGTACGTTGTACTGCCCATCTGCAGGCACTGTTACGGTTGTCACAGCATCCTTTTGCAGCGGAGTACCAATTCCGTGAGCTAAAAGATAAGAAGAGCCCATCTGCAGAACAAACTGCTGCTCTACTATCCAATCGCCCTTATCTGCGAATGTTGTCGCAAGGGCCATTACCGAATTTGTAGTGTTCAGTTTCATTGTTAAAAGATATAGTTATATTGTAATTATTGTCTTATTCAAATGTTACCGGGTTAAGTATATGGTCGGGAATACTCTGATAAGATATTCTCACCTCAATCACCTTCATTCTATCAGGCTCTTTCAATGCAGGGTCGGACTTGTAATAGTCATTGATATCGATAATGTATATCTTTACATTATTCTTTAGCATATCAAGCATCCAACTATAGGCTTTACCTGCCGTTTCAAATTTCAACAAGTCCTCTGCTTTAATAATATTCTCCAAATTCTCAAGTTCAGCAATCGGCAAATCAAGCACTACGGGATTATTGGTACCATTCTCGTACAATAAATGATCTAGTTCAATGATATAGTCACGCTCTAAATTGGTAAAAAAGAATGTATCCTCTTTCACTCCGAATCTGTTAATACCTTCAGTTTTAAGAGGTTTATCTGTACTCGCAAACACATTGAACTGACCTACAATATAAGTAGGATTAGCCAATAACGAAAAATTTAATATACATTCTGCAAATAGCAATAGCGCAAGTCGTTTCATACAAGTGTGTTTTATTGAATGAAAATAATTTTCTTTTTATAATTATTTATTTTTCGAAATGAATCGCTATCTAAATCCGAAAAAGCATCTTTGAATAATTTTTCCATACCAATGTACTGTGCTACCTCATAAAACACAACAGGCATATCCGGGAATAAATCTCGCAAACCTTGTTGATACTCTAAACTATCTATCATCAGATTATGGTCTCTACTATTCAAATACAAATGCATATATTCGTGAAATATTGATAATAATCTTCCAGTGTTAGTCAAAGTATTGTAGTAACCCTCGTTGTAATAGATAGCTTTACCTTTAAGATCTGCAGATAATGAGCCAATAATTTGATCAGGGACCACACTACTTGGGTATATAGGAATTGTCGAAGAATTAACGAGTTCCCAAATTGGATTAGTTGGCGATAGTCGCTCTAACAACAACGCATTAGCTTCAGTTGGTGATAATAATTCTTTGGAAATATCAGTAGTTCCATCCCAAGTCAAATTATCAATAGTTAACTTATTAATTAAAATAGTTGGATCTACGAAATCTTTGAATGTATCTACGATTTGTATTTGTGCACCTGAAGTATCGCCATCAGAGTTTGCATCGGTAGTACTCCCATTATTGTTAGTAGTTGTTCCCCCAGAAGTACCTCCTCCTGTACCCATACCCATACCACCGGTACTAACACTTCCTAATCCAGTAGTGCTTGAACCCGCAGTTGGTCCTGTAAAAGAAGAGCCACTTGAACCTCCGGCACCATCGCCGCCCGCAGATGTTCCAAAGTGGATTGTGTAAGCAATATCGTCAGGGAATATCTGTGTTACAGCGTCCGATATACCATCATTACCTAAAATATCTTGATAAACATACAATGATCCCCATTGATCTTGAAAGGTTTCACCGGGTTGTCCATATTTCATTTCCGGATCATTGCGCGTATTACCAAAGTTTCTGCCGATACACACACCCCTTAAAAGGTCTGCAAGTTTTCTAATCCTTGTAACCTTGTCAATCGACTCGTCGCCGAGGAAAACTCCGTCGGTCTGTTCGCCGTTCTCAAACTTGACAACAGCTGCAGGACAGCCGTCAATGGTAATATAATACTCCAAACCGCTAAAGTTTGCCCTATCTCCGTAGTTGAGTGATTGAGTTGAGATGTTATTATCCTCTCTATCTGGAATACTAACTCGGATATAGAACGAAATATTGCCTGTCGTATCATTTTGAACGGCAACAACTCGCGATACGGTATGTACACCATAGTATGTTCCATCCGCCTGCTTGCGATAGACTACATACTGATAACCTCCGCTCAAGGGAATATCTATCGCGGATTTATCATCGTATGATGAGCCCTCTGCGCTATCCCACAGCCACTCTGCATCGCCAAGCACAAACGGCAGACGCTCGTCAATATTTGAGCGAGTATATTTGTCTGCGCAGTTCTGGTTGTAGTGCAGCATAGCCTCCTCTACGGTGATATTATCAGAATTCGCCATATTCACAGTGTGACAATCCTGGTAGGAGCACGAGGTTAGCAGAGCCACCATTGTCAACAACAATAACAATCTTCTCATATTCTTTTCTCGCAATATTTACCCTCTACCTGTTGAGCCGAAACCGCCTGCTCCGCGCTCGGTTGAGCCGAGCTGCTCGACAGCCTCCCACTCGATTGTGGCGTGCTGTGCCACCACTGCTTGCGCAATACGCTCGCCTGGAACAATCTCAAACGGTGTGTTCGAGAGGTTTACAAGAATCACCTTAATTTCACCACGATAGTCGGCATCGATAGTACCCGGGCTATTGAGTACGGTTATGCCGTGCTTTGCAGCAAGACCACTGCGTGGGCGAATCTGCATCTCGTAACCCTCAGGCAGCTCTACATAGAGTCCTGTCGGTACAAGGGCACGCTCAAGTGGCGCAAGTGTAATGCTCTGCTCCATTGCTGCTCTCAAATCCATACCCGCCGAGAGCGGAGTTGCGTAGTGTGGAAGTTCCATTCCGGAACGATTTATTACCTTTACTTTCATATCTTAAAATATTGATCTTCTTCGTTTTGACCTCTCTTGCAGTATCTTGATAGTATTCTCGAGGTTTTTGCCACCCTCGGTCTCAAAGATCTGCTTCACCTCGCGAAATCCATCGCCATATATCGGATCGGGGTTGTTCATCATCTGCTCCATATGCACCCTCGACAACTCATTATCGAGATAACCATAGAAGAGATATGTACCTAAATTACAAAATCCCTCGCAGTAGTTCGGCGGCAACACCGTGTGGTGCTCATTCTGCCACACATGCAGCAGCTCGTGCGCCAACACACCTCCAAAGACCACCTTATGCTGATAGTCAAGCATATAGACCTTATGATGCATCTTTGCACCGAAAAATCCCGCACCTCCCGAACGAGTTAAACCCGACGGAATACGGCTCGTATCTCTACTGTTATGGAGTTTGAGCATCTGATCGGGGCTGACTATCTCAACAGGTATTCGACCCGGCAGCGAGAGAAAATTGTGCCCGAAAATCTCCTGCACACGATCGTAGACCCACTGAATATGAGCATCCTTTCTTACAACTTTATCTATGCAGTGCGAGCAGACGTGGCGATTGTACGGCAGATGCGTATCGTTCAGCGAAGTTGCTCTGCCACAATTAAGACAAGGCATAAACTCACACTCGTTGTGGAAAAGCTGCCCCCACTTATCCACACGACAATGCCCGACAACCATTTTACCGCACACTGCGCAGTTTTTCGGCGTCAGATCATCCACCATATTTTTTAAGGCGTTTAACATACTACAAATATAGTCATTTTTATCATTTATTGCAATAACTTCTCCCAAATATTTCTCAACAAACCGCCTCTAAAGTCGCTCAGATTCAATTATTATCCATTTTATTTGGATATTCACATTTTATTTACTAAATTTGTCTTCAATTAGACAACAACTAAAACTTTTATATTATGGGAACTGAAAGATTTGCAGGCGAATCAGCCGTTAACCAGGAACAAAAATGTATGTGCGTCTTCGTACTTGACGTTTCAGGTTCAATGCGAGGCGAGAAGCTCGATGCTCTGAATCAGGGTTTGAGAGATTTCTATAATGAGATTAAGTCAGGTGAGGGTGGTATCTCTGAGAAGCTTATCGAGCAGCTCGAGGTAGCTATTATCCAGTACGACGAGGAGGCTAAGATTCTCCGCGAGCCTAAACTTTTGGACGAGGAGGAGATTCCACCGGTACTCGAGGAGCGTGGCTCTACTACCGAGACCGTAGTCGCTATGGAGGAGGCTATCAAGATGGTTGAGGATCGTAAGGCTTGGTACAAGGAGACCGGTCAGAAGTACTATCGTCCTTGGATCGTTGTAATGACCGACGGTGAGCCTTATGGTAACCGTGCTTCACAGTCAGATATCGACGGCATCGCTGCTCGCGTAGCTGCTGACTCTGCTGCAAAGAAGTATACTATGATTGGTATCGGCGTAGGCGAGGCTAATATGGAGCTTCTGTCAAAGATGTGCGGTGGTAAGGCTCTGCCTTTGAAGGGCACAAAGTTCACCGAGTTCTTCAAGTGGCTCAGTAACTCACTCTCTATGGTATCTACCAGCAAGGAGGGCGAGAAGGTCAATATCAGCCAGGGCGCAGACGCTTGGATGGACTCTTTCGAGATCTAAAAACCGAAATATTCAAATATTCCGAAATAGAGGCGTAGCCGCTTAGGCGGATACTCCTCTATTTTGGCAAAAGTAACACCTTAAAACTGAACTACTATGGGTAATTTTATGTCCAAGATAAAGAATTTCTGGCAGGGCGAGGCTGACACTGAGCCTAAGACCGATACTGCACCTGCAGTTGAGCCGAAAGCTGATACAGAGCCTAAGACCGAGCCTGCTACAGACGTCGAGCCAAAGACCGACGTTGAGCCAGCGACAGAGCCGGAACCAAAGGCTGAACCTGCAACCGACGTTGAGCCAAAGGATGACACCGAGCCGAAGGCAGAGTCTGAGCCGGAGCCCGCAGATGTTGAGCCTGAAACCGAGCCTGAACCGAAGGCTGATGAAGAACCAGAGGCAGAACCAGAGTCTGAGCCGAAGGCTGACGATACCGATGTTGCAACCGAGGCGGAGCCAAAGCTCGACACAGACCCTGTGACAGAGCCGGAGCCGGAGCCTGTAGTTGATCTTGACAAGCCTGAGCGTCGTTTGGTAACAAGCATCGAGGAGAATTGGGGATATGTTGTCGGTTTCTCTATTCAGGGTCGCAGCCACATTGCGGGCGGCACTCCGTGCGAGGACTACCACGCATACAAGGAGCTTGCTCCGGGTTGGAAACTGCTCATCACATCTGACGGCGCGGGTTCGGCACGCGAGTCGGCACGCGGCTCAAAGGCAAATTGCGACCTTGCAGTACGCCTTGTATCGCAGCTTGTCGAGCAGAAAAAGTGGGTTGAGAACAACTATATGCCGACCGAACTTGAGTGGTTTGTAGAGATGCGTAACCTCTTTGCTGTTATCCAGCACCTGATTATCACCTCTGCCGCAAAGCAGGCAGATGCCTACAAGGCGGGCAAGGAGGCTGAGCTCAAGGCTCTCGAGGAGCAGATTGCGCAGACAACTGACGACATTAAGCTCTCTAAGTTGAAGGTAAAGAGAGGCGATATCGAGAAGGATATTGCCAAGCCGCTCGAGGCACGCGACTTCAACGCAACCATTATCCTTATGCTGCTCACCCCGCAGGGAATGCTCACAGCACACATCGGCGACGGTCGTATGGGCTACAAGGCGCAGGATGGCACTTGGAAGGCACTGATGACTCCGCACAAGGGCGACGAGGCATCTGCAACCGTATTCATTCCGAACAACTGGAACGACCAGCGCTGCGTACCTGCATTTACAATGTCGGGCGCCTACCTGCCTGATGTACGCGTAGTCAAGGAGCTTCCGCAGGCTGTAGTGCTTATGAGCGACGGCTGCGAGAATATCACATGGAGCTGCTACGCGCAGGATAAGGAGAGCGGTCGCTACTACGACCCTAACACTCCGTTTGCAGGCTTCTTCGAGCCACTTTTGGAGGAGATGAACGCTGCAGAGGATAAGGATGCACGCGCCGACCGACTTATCGACATTATCAATGTCGGCACACGCGCAGGCAAGTCCGAGCACGACGACCGCACAATGCTCCTCGGCGTGCTGAAATAATAAAAAATGGTCACTATTTGCCTTAAACAATGAAGGTATACATAAAAAAATCATCTACTGCCAACTTTGAGCATATAGACATCAAAGATACTCCGCTCGGCAAGGGTGGTCAGGGTGCGGTGTACAACATCACCACAGCTGCCTACGCTGCCGAGTACTGTATCAAGGTGTATCTCAAGGAGCCCGAGAAGAGCTTTGAGAAGATTCGCTATATGGTCGAAAATCAGCCGCAGAACATCAAAGACAACCCGAGTTTCCGCATCTGCTGGCCTACGGCGTTGGTATACGACACAAACAAGAAGTTTATCGGCTATATGATGCCGCTCGCCTTTCCGAAGGGTCACGACCTTACAATCCTCTCGGTCTATCAGCGTCGCCCGCTGGCGCAGATTAAGCGCTACCAGAAGTACACCGAGTGGCACGGCAAGTACGAGCTCGACACCCCTGTCGGCATCCAAAACCGTATCAAGATGCTCTGTAATGTGGCTATTGCGCTCCACTGCATCCACATTACGGGCAAGTATGTGCTTGTAGACCTCAAACCGGAGAATATCGATGCTACAGGAACAGGTAAGGTGTCTATCATGGATACCGACTCTATTCAGATCTCGGAAAATGGTCGCATTCTCCACCCTGCTACGGCATTTACCCCCGACTACTTTGCCCCTGAGGGTAAGAGCATACAGACAAAGGGTCTGCCATTCCCTGTGGAGTGCGACTACTTCGCCGCTGCGGTCTGCTTCTACCAGATTTTGACAGGTACCCACCCATACGCAGGTACCGTGCTCCATCCTCCGTATGACGGTTGCAACGAGCTTGCAGAGTGTATCGCCAACGGACTGTTTGCCTACGGAGAGAAGAGCAAGTATATCTCCTTCCCGAAGGGTTTTAATCTGCAGCAGAACTTCCACAACCTGCCACAGCCTGTGCAGGAGCTCTTTAAGCGCGCCTTCGGCTCCAATCCGAAGAACCGCCCGAGTATGGAGGAGTGGGGTAAGACTATGTTCGGTCTGATTAAGAATAACATCAAGGTTGGCGCCTCTACCGTAAAGCGCGACACCTCGAGCGCTATTCCTATCAAGATTACCGGTGTGCAGTTCAGCGACGAGGATCAGAACAGCAATGTTATTCGCAAGGTAGGCAGCACCCTCTATACAGATGTCTCTTACCTATGCCCTCATATTACATATCAGGTGCTCAGTGCTGTAGGCAATGTCGATATTCACTACAAGATTATCGCTCCTGACGGCACATCCACAACCAACTCGAACACCTTCGGCACTATCAACCTCAAGAGTTCGGGCACATTCACCTCGTCGCTCGGCGGTTGGGGTAGCGCCCGCAAAACCTCCTACAATAAGCCGGGAGATTGGACTATCGAGTTCTACTACAAGGGCAAGTGTATCCACCGCACCAAGTTTACAATCTTCAAACCGGGTGCAACTGCTACACCTCGTACCACAACAACTACGCCTACAACTACAGCTACAACTACAACTACCACCTCGTCAGGTGCACCAATTCGCATTACAAATGTACAGTTCTGCGACCAGGATTACGACGGTAAAATTCTCAGGCAGTACGGCTCAAAGATGTATACCGATACCTCTTTCCTCTGTCCGAAGATTTCATACACTGCACAGAAGGGCGGTACGTTTAATGTAGATATGAAGATTATTGCTCCGAATGGCACTCCTTTCCGTAGTAGCTCTGCGAACGGTATGTTTACCAGAGAGCTCTATCCGGGAAGCGCGGGCAATTATGTCAAAGATTGCAATGGCGTAGGTGGCAAAGATAAGAAGAGCTACAAGATGCCGGGCACTTGGCGTGTAGAGTTCTACTATAATGGCAGCTGTATCTACAGAACGAGTGTCGAAATTCACAAGAAGAGCCTGTTTGGTGGTATAAGCTTAGGTTCATCGAGCAACTCATACTCGGGTGGAGGACCTCTCTCCAAACTCAACAACATAATTAAGTCTTTCGGCGATTGGATTGACGACAAGCGTGACGACTGGACAGACGACGAGCTGTGGGAGAAGATCTTCAAAATTGGCGGCGGAATACTGCTCGTGCTTATCGCATTGGGTGGTCCTGATTCGCTATTTGGCAAGGCTGCCGTTCTGCTTATCGGTGGTGGTATCGGCTATTTCCTCTCACCGCTTATCGGTTTGGGACTCTCTTGGGTTGCAGCCATCTTCCTGTTTGGTATCAGATACATATTCTATAATATATGGACTCTGCTGCTCACACTGCTGTTTATCGTCAGTCCGGTTATTGCAGATAACCTCGACCTTGATATTGACAGCATTAGGAAGAAGAATAAGAGTGCCATCACCTCTACAGAGAGCAGCAAGACCACTTGGTACTACTGCACATCCAACGAGGTGCTCAATGTCCGCAAGAGACCGTTCAAAGATGCCGAGGTTATCGGCGTACTGCAGCCAAAGCAGGCTGTGGAGGTCTATAGCACCGGCAACGGATTTGCTAAGATTAAGTTTGAGGGGGGTATAGGCTATGCAAGTCTCAAGTATCTCTCAACCACAAAACCTACAAAATGATAGATAGCCGCGACATATTTTCGGTATCTTCTCCCGAGCAGTTTTCGGCAGTAGCGATGGAGATTTTCCGCTTTCAGGCGGAGAGTTGTCCACCGTATAGGGAGTACCTGCGCCTTATTGGTGCAGATATCGAGGCTATAAACACTATCGAGCAGATACCGATGTTGCCCATTGAACTCTTCAAGAGCCACAACATCTACTCGGCAAGCAGCGAGCCGCAGATTGTATTCACCTCGAGTGCCACTACGGGTATGACCCCGTCGCGCCACCCCGTTGCGGATCTTACAATCTACGAGCGCGACTTTATCGAGGGTTTTCGACTCTTCTACGGAGAGCCAGAGAAGTGGAGCATATACGGACTGTTGCCGAACTATCTTCAGCGCAGCGGCTCGTCACTTATCTATATGGTAGATAGGCTGATAGCCCTCTGCGGTCGTGGTGGTTTCTACCTCAACAACTACCGCCAGCTGCTTGACGATATGGCAGCCGATCCTCGCCCGAAGATTCTGCTTGGCGTGACCTATGCCCTGCTGGATCTTGCCGAGCAGTACGCTCCGAAACTCGAAAATACCGTAGTTATGGAGACGGGCGGAATGAAGGGACATCGTGCCGAGATGTCGAAAACCGAGCTGCATAAGGTGCTCTGCTCAGCCTTCGGTGTCGATAAGATCCACTCCGAGTATGGTATGGCAGAGCTTATGTCGCAGGGATACTCCGTTGGTGAGGGGCTCTTTGCCGCTCCGCCATGGATGAAGGTTATGGTGCGCGACCTGAACGACCCGTTCAAGGTGTTGGATATCGGACGCCGAGGCGCGATAAACATTATAGATTTGGCAAATATCTACTCCTGCTCATTTATTGCTACGCAGGATATGGGCATAGTCTATGCTGACGGCACATTCCGCATCGAGGGCAGAGTGACAGATGCAGATATCAGAGGTTGTAACTTACTTGTACAGTAATGAAGTATAAAGACGAAGATCTACAGAGGCTACACACAGTTCTCTACCAAATTTTGGCAGAGATTGACCGCGTGTGCAAAAAGCACAATATCCCCTACTTTATTCAGGGCGGCAGTGCCATCGGTGCATTCTACAACAAGGGCGTAGTGCCGTGGGATGACGATGTGGATGTGGGTATGACCCGCGAGAACTATAACCGTTTTCTCGAGGTTGCACCTGCAGAACTTGGCGAGGAGTACTTCCTCGAGTGGTTCGGCACTGAGCCTAATACGCCATTCTACTTTGCTAAGGTAAAGATGAACAATACACTCTTTGTCGAGCAGATTTGGCGTAATATGGATATCCACCACGGCATCTTTGTCGATATCTTCCCTTACGACCGTATTCCCGACAACAAAACCTGCGAGAAACTCCACCGCTTTGCTGCAAAGTTCTGGATCAACTGCTTTATGGGCAAGGAGATATGGTTGTGGAAGCATTGCGGCAAGTGCCAAATCGACTCCCCGTTGCCAAAGTCGTGGATCGGCTGCGCAGCCATCAAGGCAGTTTGTATGGTGATGTCGCGCAAGGCTATCTACAACAAGATGTGCCGCGTACTTGGCAGACACAACAGCAAGGATACCGAGTTTATCAACATTGTCCGTATGCCGAAGGATCAGATTCGCCGCCGCTATGCCGAGAATCCGGTACTTATGGAGTTTGGCGGTATGCAGATACCCGTTCCCGACAATGTGGAGGAGTATCTTCGCCACCACTACCCTAACCTGCGCCCCGTACTTCCTGTAGAGGAGCAGATAAACCACGCACCTTATAAGTTAGTTTTCGATACAAGAGAATGAAAAGCAACAAACGACTATCCATCATCATCCCGACCTACAATATGGAGGCACTGCTGCCGCAGTGTTTAGACTCCCTTGTCCGCTCGGCAGCAGCCTCTTCGCTCGATGTTGTTGTTGTAAATGATGGTAGCCGCGATGCCTCTCTCTCTATTGCCCAGAGGTATGCCGACCGCCATCCCGATATTGTCCGCGTGATAGACAAACCAAACGGCAACTACGGTTCGACCATCAACGCAGCCCTGCATACACTTCGCGGCGAGTATGTCAAGATTCTCGATGCCGACGACAGTTTCAACTGCTCTATGGTTATCCGTATGGTCGATTTTCTGAAGAGCATATCGGGTGCAGATATGGTTGTCGCCCCATTTGTAGAGATTCGCCACAACGGGGAGTACAAAATAAACTATACTCTGACTAAAGAACAGCCATACGAGCCGGGCAAGATATACAATGCCGAGCAGGTGCTCAAAGAGGGGCATATCCCATTCTTTATGATGCACTCTGTCGCCTACCGCACCGAGCTGTTGCAGCAGATGGGCTATCACCAAAGCGAGGGTATATCATATACCGACCAGCAGTGGTGTTTCTTCCCAATTTTCAATATTCAGACCATCGCCTTTACAGATATTCCGCTCTACCGCTACAACCTTACACGCGAGGGTCAGACGATGGATATGGCTGTACAACTTAAGAGTATCTCGCAGCTGACAGAGGTCGTACTCTCTATGGCATCATATCTCAAGCAGCACGAGGGCGAAATCTCCCCTGCGCGCCGCTACTTCCTTGCAAAGGTCGTTGCTCGCCGTATGCAGGGCGTACTCAGACGCTTCCTGCTCGATATGGACGACAATCAGTTTGCAAATTCACCTTTCACAACCACCTTGGAGCAGCTTACCTCTGCCGCCCCTCTGCCGCTGCAGGTAATGGTCAATGGCAGACTCAAAATAGACCTTTTGGAGCGTTGGCAGAGCCGTGGCACTCGCTACCCGCAGTGGCAGCGCAACCTCTTTATCAAAGCCAACAACATAATGCAATGGGTATACAGAATTATTCACAACCGATAGGGTAGGATTTTGCCCTTATGAGTTGTAATATATAATAATCGTCAAACTATATACCTAAAATAAGATGACTAACTCCCAGAAAACACATCGCTACTCTGCGCCCGAGGTGCGTCTGGTAGTATTCTCCCTCGAACGAGGTTTTGCTACATCTGCCGAGAGTGGCTTTGAACAACCTGAATATGGCGGTGCCGAGAGCCTCTAAAACAGACTGCCATGAAGAGATTTTTCACACTTATCCTCGCTGCAACAGCTCTGCTGTGCTCTTGCTCACAGAGCGCTGAGGTCGATACAAATACCACCTCTACCCCATTTAGCTTCTATGTAGACTTCGATAGTACCCGTATCGCCTTTACCGGCAGCAACACCTACTGTTGGGAGGGTAATGAGGTCGTAGGTACATACATCACCTCTACCGCTACAACTATCAACGCCCCTGCATATATCTCGTTCAAAGAGGGCAAGGCTATGTGTACCACAATGGTCAGCGGCATCGGCGCAGGCGACAAGCTGCATGTATACCACCCGTGGAACGAGCTGAACGATATGAATAGTCTTGATAATATCACCGTGACTATTCCTACCGCTCAGAAGCAGTCTAAGGCGGGAGATTTCACTGTCGAGAATATGCCTATGGTCGGCTCGACAATCACCCTCGACACCAATACAAAGCCTACGGTATATATGCGACCTCTCGCAGGTTTTATACGCGTAAATGTCTACTCGTCTACAGCCACCTCCGAGCTGCTGCACTCTGTAGCCTACACCGATGCAAATGGAGCTGTTGCGGGCGACTGCAGCATTAGTCTGCTCAATATTGACACCACAAGCAATATCGAGATCAACGGCGATGCCAATGGCGTAACCCTCTCTGTTGCCGAGCCTTATGCTGTCGGCACCTCACTCGAGCAGGCGAAACCGCTCTATATGGTACTTGCACCGAGCCATACAGAGGGTACACTTACCATCACCACAGACAAGGCTATCTATACCTACTCGGACTACTCGGCAAAGGTCAATCGTAATACATACTACGACCTTAATATCGATCTTAGCAAGGCTACAAACCGCCAATCTATCGAGGGCGAATGGGGCGGTGGTAGCGGTAGCAGACGCGATCCATACATCATCCGCTCAGCCGCCGATATCGAACTGCTTATCTCGCGCGTAAACAGCGACGAAACAAACGGCAACTATGCCGGCAAATACTATCGCCAAATCTGTGACATCGACCTTGACGGAGTCAAGATAAACCCTATTGCATCCACAAGTTCTTTGGCATTTACCGGTAGTTATGACGGTGGCGGATATACTATTTCCAATGCCAACATCACTGCCACAACCACATCGCTCCCTTGTGCACTCTTCGGCTACACAGCGTGCGCTACTATCAGCAACCTGACTGTAAAGGACTTTACAATCAACAGCACCGCCCAATATGAGTCTGCCCTTGTAGGCTATGCCGATCAGACCACTATCAGTGGTTGTACTTTTGAGGGTAAGAGTAACTTCTACAACCTCTACTGCGGCGGTTTTGCCGGCTATATGAATGGTGGAACTATCAGCAACTGTCGTGTAAACGGTCGTATCGAGAACGGTGTCAAGGGTAATACTGCCAACGGAGAGTCAAACTGCGCCTTTACTGCGGGTTGCGTAGGTCATGCCGTAGATGCTACTATCGAGAACTGTACTATTGCAGGCGATGTTGCCACAATGGGTCGCTATGCTGCGGGCGTGGTGGCTATCATGGAGAATACAACCGTTCGTAACTGCCACATTCTCAACACCTGCGAGGTATCGAATGTATCGCACTACTGCGGTGGTATTGCTGCAATAATGAAGGGCAACGACAGCCTTATCGAGGGTTGCCGCTTCGATGGTCGTGTAAATACCAGCTACCCTATTGCCGGCGCTATCGTAGGCTCGATTACTGCAGGTAAGGTATACAACTCTATCTCTACACTTAACTCTGTTACAACAAGTTACGAGGGTTATTCGGGCGGTATCGCAGGTCAGATATATACCGCTACAGCATCCGATGTTGCCCTTATCGACCACTGCGCAGCTTATGGACAGGTCGAGGGTGCATACAATGTCGGCGGTATTGTCGGCTATGTCCGCAACACCAAAACCGGCGGCTATGCAGGCATCACCAACTGCGCCGCTTTCAACAGCAAGATAATCTCTCGCGGTGCAAACAGCTATGGTTATAATCTTGTAGCGGGTATTGCAGGATGGCTGCACGGCAACTATAAGAGCGTAGTTATCGCCTCTTGCGTGGCTCGTCCTAAGGAGATTCACGCTGCACCGATCAGCAACAATACCGCAACCAAGGAGATTATCGCGGGCCTTGTAGCCTGTCCTAATATCGACGATGTTGTAATCTCTACCTGCTATACAGATGTCACCCGCAACAATATACTCTACGGTTTCGAGCCTCTTAAGGCAGCTACCGGTTCGATATCTCGTCAGGGTGCACTCTTCGGCTACGCATACAATTCGCTGACCCTCAACGACTGCTACTATATCGCTTCACTCGAGGCACACGGCAGCGTCGGTAGCGGCAAGAGCGCTAATTTGAACAACTGCGACGCCGTTACTGCCGAGCAGATGACCGACGGCACTCTGCTTGCCTTGCTCAACGCAGGTGCTGCAGCATATACCCCTGCCACAAATACCCCTGCTGCTGCAAATTGGATTGCGGGAACAGACGGCTACCCTATCCCTGATGGTCTGCCTGTAGATACCACACCTGCAAATGCCGAGCCTAAGAAGGTGAGCGTTATCGGTGACAGTATCTCGACATTCCGTGGTTATATACCTTATTCATATAGTACCTACTACCCGCGTTCAGACGGCACCTTTACCTCTGTTGCCGATATGTATTGGTATCAGCTTATCTACAAACATATGACCAACGCCGTTCTCGAGCGCAATATCGCATACTCGGGCTCGTGGGTTACAAACGCTGCAGCAAGTGCCAACACATACTTCGCAAAGCGATTTATCGACCAAAATGGTGTCGGCGATGCAGATATCGTTATTATCCACGGCGGTACAAACGACTGGAACAAGAATGTTGTAGAACTTGTCGAGGGTCTTGGTGTCCGCTCGACAAGCGGTCCTACAGATGCCCAGCTCGCACCGCTCTTTGCCGCTGCCGATGCAGCTACTACCCGCGCAGAGATTGAGGCTCTGAACGATACAACCTTCTGCGAGGCGTATATCAAGTTGGTGAAGCTCATCAACGAGCGCAACCCTAAGGTTAAGATTGTCTGCGTTATCGGTGACTACCTCGGCGTAGGCGTACAGCAGGCAACACACAAGATTGCCGAGCACTACCACAATGCCAAGTGCGTCGATCTTCGTGCCGTAAATGGTTTCAACGACCAGACCTATATGCCGAAACTCTACTACTCTGCCGACAATACCGGTCAGTGCCATCCTAATCAGCAGGCTATGGCATTTATCGCCGATAAGATCTACAAAGAGTTAGGTCTGTGGCTTGAGGAGTAAAACAAAAAAGCGTCGAAAATCTCGACGCTTTTTTTGTAGGCTTTTGACACTCTGCTACCTCTTTACACCGTTTTATCGTCAAAAGTGCGTAGATTAAAGTGACGTAATTTTGGTGTCAAAACGGGGCAGATACTCCGCTCGGCATATAAAACAGCGAAGGGCTGTACTAAAGCGTACTGCCCTTTGCTGATTTTATATGTTAGCGGAGATAGGTGCCCCGTTATCACGCCAAAATTAGTTCTTCTTTGGCTTTGGCGCAAGAATCATATTCATCTTCTTACCCTCCAAAGTAGGCATAACCTCAACCTTTGCAATCTCCTCGAGGGCGGTTGCGAAACGGAGGAGAAGAATCTCACCCTGCTCCTTAAAGACGATACTACGACCGCGGAAGAATACATAAGCCTTAACCTTTGCACCCTCCTTGATAAAGTTCTCGGCGTGGCGAAGTTTGAAGTTAAAATCGTGATCATCAGTCTGCGGACCAAAGCGAATCTCCTTGATTACCACCTTAGTCTGCTTTGCCTTGATCTCCTTCTGCTTTTTCTTCTGCTGATAGAGGAACTTCTGATAGTCTACAATACGACATACCGGAGGCTCGGCATTTGGAGAGATCTCGACCAGATCGAGCTCCATCTCATCTGCAAGAGCAATAGCCTTTGCAAGTGGAAGGACAAGGTTTGGCTCAACATTATCGCCTACAACACGAACGGTAGGAGCCGTAATCTCATTGTTGATGCGGTTTGGGTTCTCCTTTACAGGACGACGACCGCGATTTTGATTCCCCTGTGCAGCATTATTCTGCGGACGGGGAGTAAATGGTTTGAAACCAGCCATTAAAGTTTAGAAATGTTAATAAAATAAAAATATGTGTAGTGAGGGTTAGAGTGCCTAACCCTCTTATACTACGAAATTTTAGTGCATTTTGTTCGCCTCAATCTCAGCTTTTACCAGATTGTGCATATACTCACAATACTGCTCGAGTGACATTGTACCCTTGTCACCATCGCCCTGTGCACGAACAGATACTGCACGCTCTGCAGCCTCCTTCTCACCTACGATAAGCAGGTAAGGGATTCTCTTGAGCTCGTTATCGCGGATCTTACGACCAATCTTCTCGTTACGGTCGTCAATCTGTGCGCGAACATCGTTTGCATTGAGGTAAGCAACAACCTCCTCTGCATAGGCGTTGAACTTCTCAGAGATAGGGAGCACCACGCACTGGTCAGGTGAGAGCCAGAGTGGGAACTTACCTGCAGTATGCTCGAGCAGCACAGCCACGAAACGCTCCATAGAGCCAAATGGCGCACGGTGAATCATAATCGGACGGTGGAGCTTGTCGTCAGCACCCTTGTAAGTAAGGTCGAAACGCTCAGGCAGGTTGTAATCCACCTGAATTGTACCGAGCTGCCAGCTTCTGCCGAGTGCATCCTTAACCATAAAGTCGAGCTTAGGACCGTAGAATGCAGCCTCACCGGTCTCAACAACGGTATTAAGACCCTTCTCCTTACAAGCCTGAATAATAGCGTTCTCAGCCTTCTCCCAGTTCTCGTCAGAGCCGATATACTTTGAGGTATTCTCAGGGTCACGGAGCGAAATCTGAGCTGTATACTTGTCGAACTTCAGTGTACGGAAGATGTAGAGCACGATGTCGATAACCTTCTCGAACTCCTCCAGAAGCTGATCCGGACGCACGAAGAGGTGAGCATCGTCCTGAGTAAATGAACGCACACGGGTAAGACCGTGGAGCTCACCACTCTGCTCGTAACGGTATACTGTACCGAACTCTGCAAGACGAACAGGAAGATCCTTGTAAGAACGAGGCTTGCTGCGGTAGATCTCGCAGTGGTGAGGACAGTTCATCGGCTTGAGCAGATACTCCTCACCCTCAAATGGAGTGTGAATAGGCTGGAACGAATCCTTACCGTACTTTGCATAGTGACCTGATGTTACATAGAGGTCCTTGTTACCAATGTGCGGAGTGATAACCTGCTGATAGCCGTGCTCCTTCTGAATCTTACGCAAGAAACGCTCCAGACGGTCACGCAGCTCAGCACCCTTTGGAAGCCAGAGTGGCAGACCCTGACCTACGCGCTGTGAGAATGTAAAGAGCTCAAGCTCCTTACCGAGCTTACGGTGGTCACGCTTCTTAGCCTCCTCGAGCATCTGCAGATACTCGTCGAGCATAGACTTCTTAGGGAATGAGATACCGTAGATACGGGTGAGCATCTTGTTCTTCTCATCACCACGCCAGTAAGCACCTGCTACAGCAGTCAGCTTAATAGCCTTGATAAAGCCCGTATGCGGGATATGTGGACCGCGGCACAAGTCTGTAAATGCGCCGTTGGTATAGAACGAAATTGTACCATCCTCAAGTGCAGAAATAAGCTCTACCTTGTACTGGTCGCCCTTCTCTGTAAAGGTCTTGAGTGCGTCAGCCTTAGCCACCTCTGTACGAACAAGGATCTCCTTGTTGCGTGCCAGCTCAGCCATCTTAGCCTCAATCTTCGGAAGGTCAGACTCCAGAATAGATACCGGACAGTCTACATCGTAGTAGAAACCCTGCTCGATAGCAGGACCGATACCGAACTTAATGCCCGGATAGAGAGCCTCAAGAGCCTCTGCGAGCAGGTGAGATGAGGTGTGCCAGAAGGCGTGCTTACCCTCTGCATCCTCCCACTTGAAGAATTTGATTGCGCAATCGCTCTCGATTGCACGTGACAGATCTACTGTCACATCATTTACCGAAGCAGCCAAGCAGTCCGCAGCTAAACGAGGGCTGATACTCTCGGCAACCTGATAAGCAGTTGTTCCCTTGGCATACTCTCTTACCGAGCCATCGGGAAAGGTTACTTTAACCATAGTTTGTCTTACTTTTATTTAATTGTTTATATTAACACCTTCGCAGCTCCACAATAACGAGACGGATTACTGCTCAGTTGTGCCTTCAACTTTAATATCCTTCATCGACATATCTCTGCCACGGTCACGCTCAAATCGCTCGAGCGGATTACGCGACCAGCGGGCAAAAGATTCACGACGACGGACAATATCTATCGCAGCATAGAGTGCATTGCGCATCGACTGTGCATCTGCACTACCCTTACCTGCAATATCGTACGCTACGCCGTGGTCAGGCGAGGTACGAACAATATCCAGACCGGCTGTAAAGTTCACTCCATCCGGTGAGAGTGTTTTGAACGGAGTGAGTCCCTGGTCGTGATACATCGCAAGTATCGCGTCATACTTGCTAAAACCACCCGACGCAAAGAGTCCGTCAGCCGCCATAGGTCCAAAGGCAAGCACTCCTGCCTCATACGCCTCAGAGACAGCCGGACGAATAATCTCATTCTCCTCAGTGCCGAGCAGACCGCCATCCCCTGCGTGCGGATTGAGCGCAAGCACCGCGATACGAGGCTCGACAATACCGAAATCACTCTTCAGTGTATCTCTAAGAGCCTTTATCTGTGCAACAAGCGCATCCTTATCGAGCGATGAAGCCACCTTGTCTACCGGGATATGAATTGTCGCAAGGGCTACACGAAGAATGTCGGAACACATAATCATCATCGCCTCACCCTCCGCCTTAGAGGCAAAAAACTCGGTGTGACCTGTAAAACCAAATCCCGCCTCGTTCATACTCTCCTTGCTTATAGGTGCAGTGACAACTGCCGCAATCGAGCCGTTATCAAGCTCCTCTGCAGCCTTATCAAGTGCCGCCATAGCAGCCTTTGCAGACTCTACAGTAGCCTTTCCGGGCTCAATATTGAGCTCCTTATTGCCCACCTCAACAAAGTTCACAGCACCATAACGCGCCTGCTCTGCAGACGAGCAGTAGTAGAACTTGAGTGGTTGCAACTCCTCATCCACCTCAACAAGTGACATATAGTGCTCAGCCGCCTTGCGATTACCATAGATCACCGGCGTACAGAGCTCTGTAACCATCGGATCGGCAAAAGTCTTGAGAATTACCTCCCAGCCGATACCGTTTGTGTCACCTTGTGTTACTCCTATCTTTATTCTATTATCGAACATTGTCTAACGTTTTAAGATACAAAGATATATATTTTTTTCTAATAGAAAAAATTTGAGATATTATTCTACCGAAAATACAATATTCCGACCAATTAACGGCAGGCAATTTTGGTGTCAGCAATGCTTAATTAAAGTAACGCAATTTTGGCGTGATAGCGCGGCAGATACTCCGCTATCACGCGAAAAACCAATTTCTTGTCAGAAGCCGTAAGATGCGACGCATCACAAAAGAAACCCCAAAGTAATATTAGCGCACCACCTAAAAATTGATTTTAAGTGGAGTTTTACAACGCTCGGATAAAAAAATCAGCAGTGGATAGTACAAAGCGTACAGCCACTGCTTGATTTTTTATTTAGCGGAAGTAAAAACCTCTTAAAATCGGTTTTTACTCGGAGAGGATCTCGAGCATCTTAATAGCCGCCGCCGAAATCTTCGAACCAGGACCGAAGATAGCTGCTGCGCCATCACGATAGAGCTGATCGTAGTCCTGTGCAGGGATTACACCACCGACGATAACGATGATATCCTCGCGACCGAGCTTCTTAAGCTCCTCGATAATCTGAGGTACGAGTGTAAGGTGACCTGCAGCGAGTGAAGATACACCTACAACGTGTACGTCGTTCTCTACAGCCTGCTTTGCAGCCTCTGCAGGGGTCTGGAAGAGAGGACCCATATCTACGTCGAAGCCGATATCAGCGTAACCTGTTGCTACAACCTTAGCACCACGGTCGTGACCGTCCTGACCCAGCTTAGCAATCATAATACGTGGCTGACGACCCTCGCGCTTAGCGAACTCTGCGCACATCTGCTTTGCCTTCTCAAACTCTGCATCCTGCTTCATAGCTGAACTATATACACCTGAAATTGAACGAATTACTGCATTGTAGCGACCTACAACAACCTCGCAAGCGTAAGAGATCTCACCGAGGGTTGCACGAACCTTAGCTGCCTCAACAGCGAGCTCGAGCAGGTTACCCTCACCGGTCTCAACACACTTAGTGATTGCAGCCAGAGCTGCATCAACAGCTGCCTGATCACGGTTAGCCTTAAGCTCATTGAGACGAGCGATCTGGCTCTCGCGTACTGCGGTGTTATCCACAGCGAGGATATCGATTGGAGCCTCCTTCTCAAGGCGGTACTCGTTAAGACCGATAATCTTCTGCTCACCAGAGTCGATACGAGCCTGTGTACGAGCTGCAGCCTCCTCGATACGCATCTTAGGAATACCTGTCTCGATAGCCTTAGCCATACCACCGAGCTGCTCAACCTCCTCGATCAGTGCCCAAGCCTTGTGAGCGATCTCGTTAGTGAGGCTCTCAACATAGTATGAACCAGCCCAAGGGTCTACAGAGCGGCAAACATTAGTCTCCTCCTGAATGTAGATCTGGGTGTTACGAGCGATACGAGCCGAGAAGTCGGTAGGAAGTGCGATAGCCTCATCCAGCGCGTTGGTGTGCAGTGACTGAGTGTGACCCAGAGCTGCGCCCATAGCCTCGATAGCTGTACGACCAACATTGTTGAATGGATCCTGCTCGGTGAGTGACCAACCAGAGGTCTGTGAGTGGGTACGAAGAGCGAGTGACTTAGGGTTCTTAGGGTTGAACTGCTTAACGATCTTCGCCCACAGCATACGAGCTGCACGCATCTTAGCAATCTCCATAAAGTGGTTCATACCAATCGCCCAGAAGAATGAGAGGCGTGGAGCGAAGGCATCAATAGACATACCTGCGTTGATACCTGCGCGCAGATACTCAAGACCATCGGCGAGAGTATAAGCAAGCTCGATATCTGCAGTTGCACCAGCCTCCTGCATGTGGTAACCAGAGATAGAGATTGAGTTGAACTTAGGCATATTCTTCGAAGTGTACTCGAAGATGTCTGCGATAATCTTCATCGAGAACTTTGGAGGATAGATATAGGTGTTACGCACCATAAACTCCTTCAAGATATCGTTCTGGATAGTACCTGCGAGCTGGTCGAGTGTGCAACCCTGCTCCAAACCTGTAACGATGTAGAATGCGAGTACAGGAAGCACCGCACCGTTCATAGTCATAGATACAGACATCTTGTCGAGTGGAATACCGTTGAACAGTACCTTCATATCCTCAACAGAGCAGATAGATACACCTGCCTTACCAACGTCACCAACTACACGTGGGTGGTCAGCATCGTAACCACGGTGTGTCGCGAGGTCGAACGCTACAGACAGACCCTTCTGACCTGCTGCAAGGTTACGACGATAGAATGCGTTAGACTCCTCAGCAGTAGAGAAACCTGCATACTGACGGATAGTCCAAGGACGCATTACATACATAGTTGAATATGGACCACGGAGGAACGGTGCAACACCTGCTGCATAGTTCAAATGCTCCATACCCTCAAGATCTGCAGCAGTATAGCCATCCTTGACAGATATCTGCTCGGCAGTAATCCAAGGCTCCTTAGTAGCCTCAGCGGTGTGGCAAGCGCCACCCTGATATTTCAATTCTGAAAATTTTGCTCTCATTGTTTCTGCTGTTTAGATACCCATCTGAGCCAAGTAGCTGCGCAGTGTCTCAAGGACATTGCTCTTGACGCTGATGAAGTTGTTAATACCCTTTGCCTGAAGCTCCTCGGTGCAAGCAGGTGCGCCTGCAACTACGAGGATAGCCTTGCCACCCAAAAGCTCCTGAGCCTTTGGAGCGAGCTCTGCGTAATCATCATCTGATGCGCAGATAACTACGATCTGTGCCTGTGATGCGAGTGCTGCCTCTACACCCTCCTCAACACTCTTGAAGAAGTTGTTGTCCTGTACGCGGATACCTGCGCAAGCGAAGAAGTTGCAAGAGAACTGTGCACGAGCACGAGCCATTGCAAGGTTGCCACAAGTGAGCATAAATGCCTTGAGCTCCTTACCACTCTTATCTACGCCGTAACGCATAGCCTCGAATGCCATAGCACCACGGTAAGGAACGAGTACATTACCCTCTGCAGCAGGACGAGTTACAGCCTCAACAGATACAGCTGCGTCTGCAACCTCGTTAAAGTTAGGATACTGGTTTGCACCCAGCAGAATCTGACGGCGAGTAGCGATAGCCTTATCCTTAGCAGCAGCTGAAGCCTTTACGCGCTCAACTACATAACCTGCCTTGAATGCCTCTACATAGCCACCCTTCTCCTCGAGCTCGAGGAAGAGCTTCCAAGCCTCGTCAGCGATAGTCTTTGTAAGGTTCTCGATGTAGTACGAACCACCTGCAGGGTCGATAACCTGATCGAAGTGTGACTCGTGCTTGAGCAGCAAGCTCTGGTTGCGAGCGATGCGCTCAGAGAACTCTGTAGGAGTTGTGTATGCATAGTCAAATGGCAATACCTCGAGAGAGTGAACACCTGCGATAGCAGCACTCATAGCCTCGGTAGTACCACGGAGCATATTTACATACGGATCGTAAACAGTCTGGTTCCAAGCAGATGTACGAGCGTGAACAAACATCTTGCAAGAGCACTCGCAAGCAGGCTCATACTGCTTTACGATGTTAGCCCAGAGCAGACGAGCTGCACGGAACTTAGCCATCTCCATAAAGTAGTTAGAGGTAACTGCAAAAGTGAAGCGAATCTTCTTGGCAGCCTGATCAACAGTAAGACCTGCCTCCATAAGGCGAACGAGGTACTCGTGAGCAACAGAGAGACCGAAGCTGAGCTCCTCAACGATAGTAGAACCGCTGTCAGAGAATACATTAGCAGATACATTCACAACGTGAACACGCTTGTAGTCAGCAGTAGCCTTTACAAGGTCAGCGAGCTTTGCAATGCACTTGCTACCCTCGCACTCCTCGCACCAGTCACCCTTCTGAGAGAGGTGCTTAACGATAGGGTCGATTGCGAAGTTCACACGCAGATCCTCCTTTGCCACACCCTCCTTCTCAGCCTTAGCCAGAACAAGAGCAACGAGCTTGCCTACGCCCTTACCGCAGAAGGTAAGCTCAACAGCAGGAAGAACGATACCTGCAAGCAGAGTATCCAGATCCTCAGCAGTAAACTCAGCCTCAGCATTGCAGAGGCAGAAACCGAGTGAATCAACACCGGCATTAAGCATCTTAAGAGCAGCCTCGTTAGCAGCCTTAGGACACTTTACTGCGATTGTCTGATGAGTAAGCCAGTTGTTGTCGCCGCTTACACCTCTCAAATAAGGGAACTCACCTGCCTGAGTACCCAAAGTCTCAAGACCCTCAAGGTTCTCGGCGCGGTAGTATGGACGGAGGTTGAAGCCCTCTGTTGTACGCCATACCAACTTGCGCTCATAGTCGGCACCCTTAAGGTCCACAGCTATCGCCGCCTCCCAAGCCTCGGTAGAGACCTCTGGGAACTCGGCAAATAACTTCTCACAATTGGTTGTTGCCATAATTTTTAGAATTTTGTTATTGTTTAGGGTTGAAATTGTTTATCTTTTTTACTTCTATTTCAGAACTATAAATAGTTCCTCTATAAAATCGCGTAAAGTTAGCCATATTTTTCAATACTTCAAAATATTTTCGACAAATAGTCACATTGCGGTGCTCCAAACAAAAAAATCCCGCTATGGCGGGATCTTTATCGGACATTTAGTACTCTAATTTTGTTCCATTTTCTAATGCAAACTGATAGTCCGCATCTGTAAAGGTGTAACGATATCGGCTCTTTTTAATGTATTCGTAAGACGATTTGTCATAACCTCCGAATTGTTCAATCGGCACTACTATGGAGTTGTCAAAACATACATTTCTTATCCCATTATCATTCCATACAGAGGTTGGATCAAAATGGTCTTTGTCTTTATTGTCCTTACTTATGAAGTAAGGGGTTGAGAAGAGTTCCACTACCTCAACTCCACCCGCCGGTAGCGAGTATTTAACATCTGCAACCTTCTGGGAATCTTTATTGTACACAGGTCCGATAAGCTGAATATCGTGAGAGCTCTCGTTCTTATATTCAAGAACACTGGTAGCACTATAGTCTGTCATGCACGAGCAGAACATCAGACATAAAAGAGTTGCGAATATCTTTTTCATAGCGAAATAAATTACCAATTCAGTGCGGTTTGCATTACCTACTTGCAAATATACAACAAAAAATCAGAAAAAGCAAAGGGAAAAGAGTAGAGAGAGTACATCGGCATCCACAACTCGCAAATAACTCGCTTTAACGAAAAACATTAAATTGTAAATTTTACTTTATCGTTTATCATTAAACGGTATTAAAAATATCGAAAAATTTGTACAACTTTTGCAAGAAATCTATATATTTGCACTCAGAACAGAATCTATTTACAAACAGAACACGATATGTCACTACTCAGATTTAGAATGCTCGAGCGAGCGCTTGAGCAGCGTGCAGTTGAGGTCACTCCGCCGAGCAACAATCCGTCGGACTACTTTGGCGAGAGGGTATTTGGTCGCAAGCAGATGCGTAAGTATCTGAACAAGCAGACCTTCGAGGCGCTTGTTGCAACAATCGAGAACAACACTCCTCTTACGCAGGATGTTGCCGATGCAGTTGCTGCGGGCATGCGTCAGTGGGCACTGATGAATGGTGCCGACCACTACTGCCACTGGTTTCAACCGCTGACAGGCGGAACAGCCGAGAAGCACGACTCCTTTGCCGAGCCTGACGGTTTGGGCGGACTTTTGGAGGAGTTTTCGGGCAAGGTGCTCATTCAGCAGGAGCCCGATGCATCGAGCTTCCCGAGTGGTGGTATCCGCAACACCTTCGAGGCTCGCGGATACTCGGCGTGGGATCCTACTTCGCCGGCATTTATCGTAGATACAACACTCTGTATCCCTACCCTCTTTATTGCCTACAATGGCGAGGCGCTCGACTACAAGACCCCGCTGTTGCGCTCTATTCAGGCGGTAAACAAAGCTGCGACAGATGTCTGCCGCTACTTTGACAAGAGCGTGGAGCGTGTATATTCATACCTCGGTTGGGAGCAGGAGTATTTTCTTATTGACGACGCCCTCTGGTCAGCGCGTCCCGACCTTGTACAGACAGGTCGTACACTGATGGGTCACGAGGCGGCGAAGAATCAGCAGCTCGACGACCACTACTTCGGTGCTATACCATCGCGAGTAATTGCCTTTATGAAGGACCTTGAGTACGAGTCTCTCAAGCTCGGTATCCCGCTCAAGACCCGCCACAACGAGGTGGCACCAAACCAGTTTGAGCTTGCACCGGTATACGAGGAGGCTAACCTTGCCAACGACCACAACCAGCTGCTCATAACCGTTATGAATCAGGTGGCAAAGCGTCACCACTTCCGCGTACTCTTCCACGAGAAGCCATTCAAGGGCATCAACGGCTCGGGTAAGCACAACAACTGGTCACTGGGCACAGATGCGGGTGTAAACCTGCTCAGTCCGGGAAAGACGGCGTTTGAAAATCTGCAGTTTATAACCTTCCTTGTCAATGTTATCGCGGCTGTATACAAGCACAACGGACTTCTCAAAGCCTCTGTAATGTCGGCGACAAACGAGCACCGACTCGGAGCAGGCGAGGCTCCTCCGGCAATTATCTCGGCATTTCTCGGCTCGCAGATATCATCTGTGCTCGACAAAATCGAGAACTCGAAGAGCGATGAGGATATCCGCTTCGACTCCAAGAATGTCTTCCGCATGAGCGGTCTTACACAGATTCCGTCGCTGCTGCGCGACAATACCGACCGCAACCGCACCTCGCCATTTGCATTTACAGGAAACCGTTTCGAGTTCCGCGCCGTAGGTGCTTCGGACAACTGTGCTGAGGCGATTATCGTCATCAACACCGCCGTAGCCGAGCAGCTTGTGGAGTTCAAGCGCACCGTAGACAGCAAAATTGAGAAGGGTGAGAAGAAGGAGCGTGCGATATACGAGACTATCCGCGAACTTATCAAGTGGTGCAAGCCAATCCGCTTCGACGGCAACGGATACTCCGACGAGTGGAAGGCTGAGGCTGCCGCACGCGGTCTTGACTGCGAGGTATCGGCACCGCTCAACTTCGACCGATTTACCGACCCGCAGACCGTCAAAATGTTCGGCAATATGGGTGTATACAATAAGGTGGAGCTCGAGGCAAGAGCCGAAATCAAGCGCGAGATGTATGTCAAGAAGATACAGATCGAGGCACGCGTACTTGGCGACCTTGCGATGAACCACATCGTCCCTATCGCCTCAAAATATGAGGGTGTACTGCTCGACAAGGCGTGGAAGCTCCAACAGCTGAGAATGAACGCCTCGACAGACCGCGAGCTGATCGAGAATATCCAGACCCGCACAGCAAAGATTCAGACCCTCGTTGCCGAGATGATCGAGTGCCGCAAGAGGGCAAACCGCATAGAGGATATTCGCGAGAAGGCTATCGCCTACCACGACACTGTAGCGGTATTTTTCGACACTATCCGCGAACAGATCGATCGCCTCGAGGAGGTTGTAGATGACCAGATCTGGACACTGCCGAAGTACAGAGAGATTCTGTTTATTAAGTAGGATTTCTCTGAGGCTATTAGCTGTTAGCCATTGGCTATTGGCTTTTACAACTACAATCAAGGTGACGATATTTTGTAGTCAGAGCGTGTTAGAGATGGCGCATCGTGAAAAAAAAGTAGCGACGGATAGTACTAAAACGTACAGCCGTCGCTAATTTTTAAGGGATGTGCCATATATGACACGCTATCACTACAAAATCTTCTTGCGAATAGCCTCCGGAATAGCATTAACATTAACCATAATCGACATAGTCTTATACTCCACGAAAGGACGTGAGAAGTAGTAGTAGCCGTCGTATGGTGGGCGGATACCCCAAGAGTTCTTAACCTTGAAGTATGGGTTACCGCACTGGTCGGTAGCAGTTCCGATAATTACCATACCGTGGTCATCGGTGGTCTGGTAGTTATCGTAAGCCTCCTGACGCAGCTCCTGAGTAATCTTCTTCTCCTTGCCCGGCTTATCGAAGCTATAGAGTGCCTCGTTACGCTCCTTCTCGCTCATAGCGCCCCAACGCTCTGCATCGGTACCGCTCATATTGTCGATATTATCCTCAGGAACGATTGCGATAGCCTTTGTACGGCTGAAGCCCTTCTCAGATACGTCTGATGCCCAACCAATTGAGTAGTTGTTTGCAAGTGCGTTATCTACAACAGCCATCATCTCCTCAAGTGGTACATTGTATACGCTTGCCCACATCCAGTTATCAGGCACCTCGATAACAAACGAGGTGTAGAATGGGTGGTGGGTAAATGAAGAGAGTGATACATAGTCCTCCATCTTGATTGGCAGAGAGGCTGCGAATGACTGCGGAGTGTATGTTTTACCCTTATACTCGAAGCTCTCAGGCATCTTACCGAAATATGCATCGAGGATACCGTTCAGACCAGCCTGCCAAGCGGTAGTGAGGGTCTTGTTAGGGTTCTTGATAATTGCATCTACATACGCCTTGAGTACTGCATCAATCTCGTTGAAGTGAGGGAGCTCTGTACCATAGTTCAGACCCTCATATACCTCCTGTGGAACGATACCATACTTTTTGATGCCCTCGGTAACATCGTGGAAAGCACCACCGACAGCAAAGTTGAGTGCACCGTGCAGGCGAACATACTTTACAGCCTTCTCGAAGTATACATTACGAACAATCCACATCTCCGAGAGGTCCATCTCCTCGCCACCGGCACGCATAATCTCATTCTCAAGGTATGAGAGCGCCGAGAAGCACCAACAGGTACCGCTGCGGAACTGATTCTTTACAGATGTAGTCTTGATGAGTGTACCATCGGTAAACTGATAACCCTTACGTGCAAATGCAGGTACAACGAGCATCAGAGCAAGCAGTGTAATAAAAAGTTTCTTCATTGTTACGGTTATTTTTTAGATGTATTTACAATCTTTACGCACTCCTCATAAGTAAGGTTCTCCGGCTTTGCACCCTTTGGCAGACGGTAGTTCTTACCTTTGAAGGCGATATAGGCGCCATAGCGACCATTCTTGATTACCAGATTCTTATCCTCAGCAAAGGTCTTGAGCGGGATATTTGCCGCGGCAGCCTGTGCCTTCTGCTGCTGAAGAAGCTCTACAGCACGCTCGTAGGATACGGTATACGGGTCGTCACTCTTGGCAAGCGATGCGAAGCTCTTGCCGTGACGAACATAGCCACCAAACTTACCGATACCGACAACAACCTCCTCGCCCTCATATACACCTACTGTACGAGGCAGAGCGAAGAGCTCCAGAGCCTCCTCAAGGGTGATTGACTCGATAAGCTGACCCTTCTTGAGCGATGCATACTGCGGCTTGCCGTTCTCGCCAGCCTCAATCTCAACCATAGGACCATAGCGACCGATACGAGCCTTTACGGTGTGACCGGTAGTAGGATCTACGCCAAGCACTCGGATTGCCTGCTGGTGGGTAGAGACCTGTGTACCGATAGCGGCATCGACCATATTATGGAACGGAGTATAGAAGTCATTAATCATACTTACCCACTGCAACTCTCCGTCGGCAATGCGGTCAAACTCCTTCTCGACATTTGCCGTAAAGTTGTAGTCCATAATCATTCCGAACTGAGACTCGAGATAGTCGTTTACAACCATACCGATATCGGTTGGGCTGAGACGGTTCTTCTCGGCACCGAAGTTCTCGGATGCCACCTTCTCGGTGATATTTGTACCACGCAGAGTGAGCGCTATGTAGTTACGCTTCTGTGCAGGGCGCGAGCTCTTCTCGACATAACCACGGGTGATGATTGTAGAGATTGTCGGCGCGTATGTAGATGGACGACCGATACCAAGCTCCTCAAGGCGCTTTACGAGTGATGCCTCGTTATAGCGCATAGGCGGCTGGGTAAAGCGCTCGGTAGCCACAACACTCTGATACTTAACCTTCTCACCCTCCTTAAGATGTGGAAGAGTTGCAATCTGATCGCCATCCTGATTCTCCTCCTCAGTACTCTCCGAGTAGAGGCGCATAAAGCCGTCAAAGCGCATTGTATCGCCAGTAGCAACGAAGTGGTCCTCGCTGCCCGACATTGCAATATTGATAGTTGTACGGTCGATATCTGCCGGAACCATCTGCGAAGCGACTGTACGCTTCCAGATAAGCTCATAGAGGCGCTTCTCAACTGCAGTACCGTTAATCTCGCGACGATCAATATATGAAGGACGGATAGCCTCGTGAGCCTCCTGCGCACCCTTACTATGGGTGGTATAGTTGCGCGGATTTGAGTACTTCTCGCCAAAGAGCTCTGTAATCTCCTGCTTACAAGCATTGATTGCGAGCTGTGAGAGGTTTACCGAGTCGGTACGCATATAGGTAATAAGACCCTGCTCGTAGAGGCGCTGTGCTACAGACATAGTCTGCGAAACAGACATACCGAACTTTCGAGCAGCCTCCTGCTGGAGGGTCGAGGTGGTAAATGGCGGTGCAGGATAGCGCTTGGTAGGCTTAACCTCGCTATGAGCTACGGTAAACTCTGCGCTCTTGCAACGCTCGAGCATAGATACAGCCTGCTCCTTATCGGCAAAGCGCTGTGGATACTCAGCCTTGAAGAGGACCTTCTGCTCGTCCTCAATAGAGTAGAACTGCGCCACTACGCGGTAGTAGCTGGCTGCATTGTGGGCGATAATATCGCGCTCGCGCTCAACAATAAGGCGTACAGCGACACTCTGCACACGACCTGCAGAGAGTGCCGGTTTAACCTTCTTCCAGAGGATTGGCGAGAGCTCGAAACCTACAATACGGTCGAGAACACGGCGTGCCTGCTGTGCATTTACAAGGTTAAGGTCTACGGTACGAGGATTCTCGATAGCCTTAAGAATAGCATTTTTTGTAATCTCGTGAAAGACAATACGGCGTGTACGCTCAACGGGCAGACCCAACACCTCGGTAAGGTGCCAAGCGATTGCCTCTCCCTCGCGGTCTTCATCGGAAGCGAGCCATACGGCATCTACCTTCTTAGCGAGCTTTGAGAGCTCATCGACAACCTTCTTCTTCTCTGCCGAAATCTCGTAGCAAGGGGCAAAGTCCTGCTCAATATCTATACCCAGACCCTTCTTTGCCAGATCGCGGATATGTCCGAAGCTGGACTTTACGATATAATCCTTTCCGAGAAACTTCTCTATAGTTTTCGCCTTGGCAGGCGACTCTACGATAACCAGATTTTGCATCCTAATATCTTTTATATCTCTTGCGCACCCTGCAGTAGAGATTGTTTGACCCTATCCACAGACAAAACCAAACACTCTCCAACAACAATATGCGCGAGCTTATTAACTTTCTTTTACTTAATCATTGTATAGGTCATCTCCAAATGGATTGGCGATTTGTCGGCACTTGAACCCTGAAGCTCTGTGTGCTTGAGGGTAAATGGCGATACAGCCTCAGGACCTATATAGATTGTTCGTGATACGACACTCTCATCGTAATCCTCCAACATCTCGAGGGAGTTTACATAGTTGCACAGACGCTGCATAAAGCCTGTAATATCCATCTCATAGCAGCCACGGCTACGGTTCAGATAACCTCCGTATGCAAGGGTGGTACCCGCCTGTGTCTCATATACAGGGTCATAGTCTGCAATGCAGTTGAGCTTGCTGTAGCCCACATACGAACCCAAACGAGAGATATACTTATCCATAAGCGGAGTAAGTACTGTAGCATTGCTCATATTATCAGCCCAAACATAGCTCGCCTCCTTCATATATATATACAGGCGGCACTGATTGACACCGATAGCACGATACTTCTTGCCATCCTCCTCGTTCTGATATGCCTTCTGAATCTGAGCAAGGAACTCGTCTGTAAAGTAGAGCTCTGTTGCAACACCTGCCATACCCTCGACAAAACATACATCTACCTCATCACGAGCGCTATTCGGAAGTTTATTTCCCGATGCATCGTAAGCAGCGATCTTGTAATTTCCGATAAGTGAGCCTGTGTAGTCGTGCTCAACCTTATTTACAGAGACATTCTCCACGCCCTCGATGCCCTCGTGATATTGACCGTAGTCATCTGTATATGGGTATATACTCTCGTCGTAGAAGTAGTAGTTTGCACCGATAGTATCCTGAATAAGGGTAGGATCCTTAGGATTGCGGTTTCGACCCTGCAGCTGCAGACCCGACGACTTAAGGTCGAAGCTATAGATTGCTCCGTGCTTTGACTTATCCACACTCTCCAGAACCGGCTTGATATAGATACCGTGGAATGCAGCCTGCCAACACTTCTCGTCGCTATAGAGGCTGTCCACATCGCGTGCATAGCCATCCCAATCTGCTGTCTCGTAGTTCTCAGGGATAAGCATAAGGCGGCGAACAAAGTCCCAAGTCTGACCATTACGCGACATATCTACCGGAGTAAGGTCGATAGAGGTAGTGGAAGGACCTGTCTTCTCGCCATCCGGGAATGTGAAGGTAAAGAGCGGCTTTGACTCGTCGTAAGCCTGACTTACATCACAGTTGGTATATGCAGTAGTATCAGCTGCATTGACAACGCTACCGATAAGAGGCTTTGTAAGCTCAAAGATCTGATACTTTACCGGAGTAAGTGTATCTACGCCATAGTCGCTGATGGTAAGAATAAGCGACAGAGTATCGAAGATAGGCTTATAACCGAAACCGGTCTCCTTATCTACGCTATTCATAAAGATTATCGACGAAGCGAGTGCAGAGCTACGCATACCGAAGGTATCGCTATGCTCGACACCGATATAACCATACGAGATATTGCTTGAGAGCAGCGAATCTGTATGATAGAGCGATGTGCGGAAGAAACGACCCTCCTCAGAGTCATAGACACTCTGATTCTCATTGCTTGCCGCAGAGTTAAACTTGATAACCTTACCACCCTTGAATGTAAGATGGCGCATCTCCATCTTCTGGTGGTCAGGGATAATATCATAACCCAGCTCACTATTTACATCTGCCGAACAGCCGACAACAAAGAGTGCAACGAGTGCGCCGAATAGTAATCTAAAACAGTTCATCATAGAATCTTGTATAGTTGTCATAAAAACCCTCCTCCTCAGGCGATACATAGTCAAGTACCTTCTTGCCTGCTGCGCGAGCCTCGTCGAGAAGCTTTGCATCTACAGCTGCAGAACCGGCAATGACGCCATCTACCTGAGACATAACGAAACGATAGAGATTTTCGTATGAAGGGGTGTCAATAATTGAGATATTTTCATCGATAATACCCTCACTCTCGATCTTGCTGCGCAGATTGCTGCTCAACGGAGTGGTGAAACGGTCCTCATAGAGCGAGGTTACAATCTTCACATCGCGGAAGATCGGATCGTTATCGAAGACCTTGCGCAAGTAGAGCGGTGCAATAGAGGAGAACCAGCCGTGGCAGTGGACTACATCAGGAGTCCAGCGCAGCTTCTTCACAGTCTCAAGCACGCCGCGAGCAAAGAAGACCATACGCTCGTCGTTATCGGCAAACTCTACACCATTCTCGTCGGTAACAACAGCGCGACGAGAGAAGAAGTCCTCATTGTCGATAAAGTATATCTGAATACGAGCAGACGGAATAGATGCCACCTTGATAATGAGCTGATGGTCATTATCGTCAATAATCAGGTTCATACCCGACAGGCGGATAACCTCGTGAAGCTGATTTCGGCGCTCGTTAATGCAGCCATAGCGGGGCATAAAGGTACGAATCTCGTTTCCTCGCTCCTGCATAGCCTGCGACAGCTCGCGACAAAGCTTCGACTCCTCGGTCTCCGGGAGGTAAGGCATTATCTGCTGACAAATATAGAGTATCTTGTGTTTTCCCATAGTTCAAAGAAAATTTTACTACAAAATCAACATTGCATCGCCGTAAGTACCGAAGCGATAGCCCTCCTGAACCGCAATATCGTATGCATTCATAACATGGTCATAACCACCAAATGCCGCCACCATCATCAGCTGTGTAGAGCCCGGAAGGTGGAGGTTAGAGACCATTGCATCGGCAACGGTAAAGTCGTATGGAGCGAAGATAAACTTGTTTGTCCAGCCGCTCTGAGGCTTAATCATTCCGTGGGTAGAGACCACTGTCTCGAGGGTACGCATAACGGTTGTTCCGACTGCCACAATCTTGTGACCATCGCGCTTTGCACCGTTAATCTCATCGGCTGCCTGGTCAGTTACGAAGAACTGCTCCGAATCAACCTTATGCTTAGAGAGGTCCTCCACATCTACGCTGCGGAAGTTGCCAAGACCTGCGTGCAGGGTGATAAACGAGCGGTCGATACCCTTAATCTCCATCCACTTGAGCAGGTGCTTCGAGAAGTGCATACCTGCGGTAGGAGCAACAACGGCACCCTCCTTCTCGGCAAAGATTGTCTGGTAGCGCTCTGCATCCTCCGGCTCTACAGTCTTACGAACCCAGCGTGGAAGTGGGGTCTCGCCAAGGCGGTAGAGAGTATCCTTGAACTCCTCGTACGAGCCATCGTAGAGGAAGCGAAGTGTACGACCACGAGAGGTGGTGTTGTCAATAACCTCGGCACCAAGAATATCATCCTCGCCGAAGTAGAGCTTATTACCGATACGAATCTTACGAGCAGGATCTACAAGCACATCCCACAGACGCAGCTCACGGTTGAGCTCGCGGAGCAGAAATATCTCAATCTCAGCACCGGTCTTCTCCTTATTTCCATACAGGCGCGCAGGGAAGACCTTTGTATCGTTGAATACAAAGCGGTCCTTCTCCTCGAAGTAGTCCAGAATATCCTTAAACACTCGATGCTCGATCTCGCCTGTATCGCGGTGTACGACAATCAGACGCGACTCATCACGATTAATCTCCGGATACTGCGCAATCAGCTCCGGCTTAAAATCGAATCCGTAATTTGAAAGTTTCATATTGCGAAATAAAAATCCAAATAGTTTCTACTTTTGCGTTTTTACAAAAAGCATATCATTAACTTTACGAAAAAATCATCTTTTTGTTTCACACTCTGATAACTTTTTCAAAAAATCTTCGAGCTGCCACGCATTTTCCACCTTAAAGTCACCACTTGCAGTACGACGGAGGGAGGTCAGATATGCTCCACTATTTACCGCCTCGCCAATCTCCTGAGCAAGCGAGCGGATATAGGTACCCTTGCTACACTCTACGCGGATACGGATCTTAGGAAGGTCGTACTCCTCGAGCGACAGCGAATAGATATTGATGAGTGCCTTTTTGAGCTCTACCTCCTCGCCCTGACGCGCAAACTCGTATGCACGCACGCCCTCGACCTTCTTTGCCGAGTAGAGAGGTGGCGCCTGCAGTCTCTCGCCCTCGAGGCTGCGCAGTGCATCCTCGACCATCTGGCGGGTAATATGTTCGGTAGGATATGTCTTGTCTACAGGGTGCTCCATATCGAAACTCGGGGTGGTTGCGCCCAGCATAAGCTCGGCAACATACTCCTTGCGCTCTGCCTGCAGGGCATCCACGCGCTTAGTTGCGCGACCGATACAGACAATCAGAATACCTGTAGCAAGCGGATCGAGCGTACCTGCGTGACCGACCTTGATTTTACGGTAGCCCATACGCTGCAACTTGAACTTGACCTTACGGACAACATCTGCCGAAGTCCACTCGAGCGGTTTGTCGATAACGGCTACATAGCCATCCTCAACCAAATTTATATCTTTAATCTCCATAATTAACAAAAGTGTGCAATCAGTGCAACAATACCCGCTACAGCACAATATACCGCAAACCAGATAAGTTTTCCTCGTTTGACAATATTAATCATCCAACGGCAAGCGGCACAACCCGTAACAAATGCCGCAACGAAGCCCGCAACAAGCGGAAGAGTCTCTACCCCGCCACCGAAGTCGCCCTTAACGCAGTCGAGCAGTGCATTTCCCAAAATTGGAGGCAGCACCATAAGGAACGAGAACTGCGCCACGCTCTCCTTTTTATTTCCCAGAAGAAGGCCTGTGGCTATTGTAGAGCCCGAGCGCGAGAGACCTGGCATAACTGCCACAGCCTGCGCAAGGCCCACAATAAAGGCATCGCGGTAGGAGATTGTCTCCTTCTGACGCGGTTTTGCATAGTATGCGAAGGCAAGAAGTGCCGCAGTTACGAGCAACATAACACCCACAACGGCGATAGACGAGAATGCCACCTCGATATAGTCCTTAAAGAACAGACCCACAACGCCTACGGGAATCATTGAGATAACGATTTTGAGCACATATGCCTGCTCCTCGGTAAAGGTGCGACTAAAGAGACCCTTGAGCAGTTTCCAAATCTCCGCCCAGAGGATAACGATTGTACTCAAAACCGTCGCTGCGTGCAGCGTCAGGCTGAATGTGAGGCTGCTGTCGGGGTTGAGATCAGTACCGAGAAGTTCGTTGGCAAGCTGCAGATGTCCGCTGCTCGATACGGGCAGGAACTCTGTAAGTCCCTGAACTATGCCCAAAATTATCGCCTGTAGTGTATCCATCGTAAATATCTATTCAACAAGTCGAAAAATCGCACAAAGGTAGTAAAAATTCAAAAAAACAAAAAATCCCGCCGCGGCGGGATATAAATAAACAATTCTTAACCTCATTATCAAAGATTTTTGCTTTCGGGGCTATTGATTGGGAGCGAGTTGTTACAAGCCCAGCTCCTTTTTGAGGCTTTTGACCATCTTATTGTGGTCGCGGAACTGGTTTGCAAGGGTGTATGCTCCGTCTCGTTTCACAAACACATACGATGGAATGGCGTCGATGTTAAACTGCTTGCAGAGGTGCTCCCACTGCTGCTCATTCAGGCGGTAGTGTATGCCCTTGATGGTCGGAATGGTCTTTACATAGGAGGTGATATCTGAGGTGTGATTTGCGATGTAAATCCACACCATATCCTTATGGGCCAGCTCGCCCGACTTAAGTGGTTCGTTGTTATTCAGCGCCAGATTGCACGGGCCGCACCAGGTGTTCCAGAAGTCTACCACCACAACCTTGCCCTTATGCGGTGCCACGATGGCGTCAAAGAGCTTTGAGAGTGGTACATCAGGTGCAGGGGTGATAAGGTTGCTCGATGTTGCCAGCAACTCTATTGCGCGGGCTTGCGCCTGCTCGCAGACGCGGGCAAAGTATGGGTTGTCCCAGCCCTTCATCTCTTTAAGGGTCTGGGCGCTAAGCTTGCCAGAGGTAGCATCCTTCAGCGCCATAGAGGCAGGGTTGATGTATCGTGCATTGCCATACTTGGCGGCGTTGTTTATATCGAGCTTTGTGGCACCGATAATATTTGAGTGTGGGTGGAGCAACAGCTTAGGGTCGGAGATATCGAACAGGTCAGTCACAAGGGCTATATGCTCGTCTGGAATCTGCTCGAGGTTAATCTCGAGGCTGTCGTCGTAGCCATTGTGCGCATAGATGCCATATTCGCGGTATCCATTGGCAAAGACTACGGCCCGTATTGCAGCAAGCTTGAGGGTTATCTGGTGGTAAATCTTTGCCATTGCGTGAGCCTCAACCTGCTCGAGGGCATGCATAGCGTCGTGATACTGGGCAATAATCTTGGCGGTATACTCCTCGGCGCTAATGTAGCAATCTTCGACGGTTGATGGTATCTCTGCAAGGCCTATCTTTATCTGCTCCAACTGCGGGCAGTCGGGAATATTGTTAAGGTTGTCGTAGATACTGCCCGAGGTGTATATCGGTACAAGATCCATCTTCGGTTTGTCGGTCTTGCGCTGCTGCGTGAGGTTGCAGTTGATATAGCTAAGGTCGTGGTATACATCGACAGTCTCGCCCGGTGCAATGCGGAATGCACGCATAGCCACGCTGTATGGCGCAACGATATTGCAACATACCGTGCCCTGCTGAGTGAAGGTGTAGCTACCTACGCCCGTCTGCGGGTCGATGTTGATTGTCACGCTCTGCCCACGCGGCGGCTCGAGTGGGTTTAGGAAGATGGCCTTTATGCTTGTTCCCATCTCGGGTTTGTAGCCCAAGAGGTGGAGGTTAATTGTCGACTCGGCAATGTCGTAGACATAGTCGGGTATGTCGGTTATATTGTCAGCCGTAATCTTGACACTCTTAGGTAGTCCGCGCTTGTATGGCGAGCTGCTTTTGCCCGTAAGGTCAATACCGTATAGATTCCAGTCGCCGCGCTCTGTGCCCTCTGAGAGGTCAAACTTCTTTGTCGAGAATGGCAGTGGCTCGAAGTGTAGCACCAATAGCGAGTCGCCATCCTCGGGCATATGCAGTTTCTGACCAAGTGTAACACCCTCAGAACCTACAATATTGTAGCGCTGGCCGTCGGCGATAAGCTCTGTCTTGTCAGAGACAGTTATCCACCACTTTGGCAGGTGGTATGCCCTGATATGCAGCGAGGTGAGGCTGTCGGTAAGCGTAACCTTCTCGATGATAACGGAGTTTGTGTTTGCCGACTCGAGTGTCGGGAAGTCGATGCACCTTGGTTTAGGGGTGCAGGATGTAAGTAAGAGCAGCAGTGCTGCAAGTGGTAATAATCTTCTCATAATGTGCTTGTTTTAATGCGTTTGTCTGTATATAAGACTAAAAAAAAAGGAGAAATATTACATCACTGCTCAAAATTTTTCATACGCAGCAGGGCGCAGACGGAGTCGTAGGTGCAGTTTATCCAGTACGAAGGCTCTACATTAAATCTCACGCGCCAAGATGTGAGGATTTTACCCGTATTGACGCACTGAATGACTGTAATATTGTCAATCAGAGCCGTAGCCTTGGCATGCATAAGTTCGTCGCCCGTAGCCTCATATATGTCGAGCATAGCATTGGCGACATTGCAAGTGCTATTGTCTATCGGCATCTGGTACTTATACTGCTCATAGACGCAAGGGGTGCTGTCGAGTTTATAACCGCTCTCCCCTATCGGCATATCCCAATAGACAAACTGGTCCTCACTGAAGCGGACAAGTTCATAAGCAGTAGCGATATCTCCCTCTTGTGCTCCTCGGTTAAGGATATATGAAGCATAAGGGGCTGCAGTACAGTTTGTTAAATTTTCATACGGTTGCAGACCGAGCACCGACACATCCTCGAACTGACCCGTCATATCGAACTTTTCGAGGATATGTTCTGCCATCCAACGCTCGCCACGAATGCGCGCATCGGTATATTTTGTCTGACCATACTCCTTCTCAAGGCGCAGGAAGTAGCCAAGCAGCGGATGCAGCATCGCCTTACTATCATTAACAGGCTCTCCCGTAGCAAAGTCGTACTTTATATGCCAAGAGCCATCCTCGCACTGCAGACGAAGATAGGTATCGGCAATGCCGAGTGCCTGCTCAAGGTATAGTTTATCGCCCGTAGCATCGTACAAATCGAGGTAAGCCTCACCTGCCGATGCTGCCTCCATAGCCATCGTTTTACCCTGATTTTCAGGAAATTTCGACGCCATATACTGCTTGTAGTAGGTCGGCGGGAAATAGGCAAGCGGCTCATTAGGTTTGCGCGCCTGATTGATAAGGAATTGAGCCGCATTTTTTGCTATGGCGAGTGCATTTTCTGCATAGGCAGGGGCAGTCTTGGCAAGCAGTGTCTCGACCTGCACGACAGCACCGATAATCTTGCACGGATAGGTGAAGTAGACATAGCTCATATCCGGCTCTGAAGAGGTCGCAAACCTCTGCACAGCAGGCATAGTATGGACATAGAGCATACCGAGAATTGCCGCCTCGCGATAGCCGCGAACTGCCCCTGTATATGGCGGAT
>CANBCZ010000012.1 GCA_947367255.1 uncultured Alistipes sp. | reverse complement strand
TACCCGCATTTATGTACTATTTTTGACCAATAAACAGAAACCGCCCCGATTTTATGTACTATTTTGACCAATAAGCCGGATTTTTTTCTCGGATTTGGGAATAATAGGCAAAAAAAAGAGGTCTGCGCAGTGCAGACCTCTTTATATATAAGGTATAACGGGTTGCGGGGTTGTAACTCAAATCACACCCTTTCACCCCCCCCTCTACAAATTAACGAAGTGAAGCAAGGTTTACATCCTTAGCAGCCTTCTTTGCAAGAGAAGCGTCCTTAGAGATAGCTGTCTGAAGAGCAGCCTTAGCCTCCTCGGTGTTACCCTCCTTAGCAGCGATTACAGCGCGGAGGTAGTCAGCCTTAGCAGAGTCATCGTTAGCGATGCTGTTCTTAGCAGCTGCGAGGTTACCCTCCTGAACCTGTACGATAGCAGCGTTGTAACCCTCGAGGTTCTTGCTTGCAGCAGCGTACTCACCCTGTGCAGCAGCAGCGAGTGCCTGAACCTCTGCGTTTGCGCCCTGAGCGTAAGTTGCAGCCTTGTCAGTCTCACCCATTGCGAGGTATACGAGAGCGTAGTTGTCGTTGAGCTCCTCTGACTTGCTACCAGCCTTAGCTGCGTTGTCGAGAGCCTTGAGTGCACCGTCGAAGTCACCCTGCTTTGCAAGAGCGATAGCGAGGTTGTTGTAAGCGCGAGCGTCGTTGTAAGTCTCAGCAGCGGTCTTGAGTGCTACCTCAGCAACCTCTGGCTGTGCCTCTGCGATGTGGAGAAGCTCCTCGAGGCTGAGCTCTGAAGCGCGACCCTCCTTGATAAGAGCAACCATCTCAGCGTCAGTCTTACCGGTTACGTCGATAGTATTTACGATCTGAGCACGACGGAGCTGTGGGAGAACGTCAGTCTTGAGGGCACCGAATACAGATGCAAGGTTCTTGATCTCCTTCTCACGCTCTGCAGATGAAGTGTACATGCTGAGTACCTGGAGGATAAGATCCTTATCCTTGATGTCTGAAGCAGCAACAGCAGCCTTGAAACCGTCCCAGTCCTCACCGTAAGCAGCAGCGTCGATGTTAAGACCTGTATCAGCAAGCAGCTTCTGAACAGCCTTAAGACCGCTCTGGCTACGCTTGTCAGAGAGCTTGTCGTTGAACTTCTCAGGACCATCTGGAGAAGCATAACCCTTTACATATACGCTCTGTGCAGCACGGTCGTTGTTAAGGTAACCCTCAACAGAAGACTTGAGTGCAGCAACCTCCTCGGTCTCAGTTGCCTTCTTAGAAAGAACTGAAGAGTTGATCTTGTAAACCAGGTCAGCAGTTACTACAGTAGTGTTTACATTCTTGTAGTTGTTCTGCTCAGTAGCCATTGCAGATGCGAAGTCGATATCCTTCTGAAGAACGTTAAGACCTACAGCAATCTTACGACCGCACTCGCTCTTAAGAGCATAAGCAGCCTCGTCGTTCTTTGCTACAACCTCGAGCTGCTCCTTAGTAAGGATAGCGCCGTTGTTAGCGTTGATAAGGGTAAACTCCTTGCACTTGCCACTCTTACACTTAACCTCAACCAGAAGCTTGAGCTCGCAAGCGTCCATAGCTGGCTGATAGTCAAACTCGAGGTGACGAGTGAGGCTCATAGTCTCACCGTTGTCTACAACAAGACCGTTAGCCTTAACCTTTGAACCCTGAAGAAGGAGAGTCTCGCCTGCTACAGCACCGCCCTCGAAGAAGAGAACTGGAGTTACCTGGAGAGCAGCCTTCTTGTTGAAGTAGTCTGAAGGGATTGTTGCAGTAACATCTGCAGCGATCTTGCCATTGTTGAGAACAAGAACCTCAGGAGTACAAGTTACCTGGATAGCAGCTGGGTCCTTTGCCATCTTCTTAAAGCAATCGCAGCTCGACAAAGTGAGGGCAGCAGCCAACACAACTGTCAAAGTGAAAATTTTCTTCATAATGCTTAAAAATTATTAATTAAACTAAGTTTCGTTGTTACACACTTATTCTTCTCGCAAAAATAACACATATTTTTGAAACCACAACATAAAAACCTAAAATAGTGGTGATTTTTTGGCAAAAAATATGCTTATAAAGAGTTTTTGAGAGTTATTGACTATAAATTTATTTATAGAATCCTCTTTATGGTTGTTTGCGGGGTGAGTTTCATCGCCTTAAGGTCGGCACCACAGATGTTGATAATTCCGCGAGGTTTTTCACCGAGGGCAACCGCTCCATTGTATGTTGCCCAAGTGAGGAGTTCTTCGAGGGGCAGAGTGTCGAAACATCGCAGCTCCTCGAGTATCGAGAGCGAGTGGTTTGAGGCAAGAGAGTCTGTGCCGATTGTGATGTTGAGGTTGTTGCGGCGCAGCAGATGGACAACATCGGGAACAATGCCCGAGATGTAACGATTTGAGCGAGGGCAGAGCACCCAATATACGGGAGCTGTGAAGTGGCTCATTATCAGGTCAATATCCTCTTGTGTGACGAAGCAGTTGTGAACCAAAATAACGCTTCTGTCGGCAGGAATACTCTCGACAATTCTGCGTGCCGGCGAGCCACAATGTAGAAAATCGCACTCGAAACCGACGGCAGAATACCACTCGGCAAGGGAGCCTCGACCCTCAAAGAGTAACTCTTCCGCCTCCGACTCCTTGAAGTGGATGGAGAGCGGCGCTGCAGAGCTGTTGCACACCTGCGAAAAATCGTCGCTCTGTACAGAGTAGACAGAGTGTGGAGTAAGCGTTGTATTTGGGTTGATAGTTAGTGACTTACAATACTCGATGTTGCTTCTCTTAAGTCCGAAAACCTCGGCAAAAGAGTGGTATTTTATCGGACTTGTCGCCTTGATAGCAAAGGAGCTGTTGTCATTGACAATATCGGCAACGATGTCGATGCCCTCATCCCACATCTCTCTGTCTGCTTTTTGCAGAGCCTTTGCACGCTCTTCATCCGAGAATTTATCCCTGACCTGAGCCATAGATGCGGCAAAAGCGGCATAACCGCCACCCTCGGCAATAGCCCCTCGGAGATATGATAACTCGCTGTGGCAGTGCATATTGACAAAGCCCGGGCAGAGAATACCCGAGTAGAACTCGACACCGGGTGTGGTATCCAAATTGTTGTCATACGACTCGATGCAAAGAATCTCCCTACTCTCTGCATCAACCGTAATCAACGGACGTTTATAAAACCCTTGTGGTGTCAGCAGATAGTGCGAGGCTATCTTTCTGAGTTGCGAAGAAGGCATCGTCAAAGATTTTTATATCAACGAAACGTTTGAAGAGCGAGTCTATAGCCATATCGGCATCGGGAGTGTAGTTAATCTCCAGATCAGAGATGGCAATTTTTGGTTTGCCTATTTTGAATCGGGCATCTGACGGCTTCGCGAAGGTGATAACCAATCGGCGAGCAGCGGTATCTGCGGTGATTGTGCGGCGGATATTCTCCTCCTTTCGCAGATTGTATGAGTAGTTGTGGCGGTGGCTGCCGCTACTTGTCTCGACATACATTGCTCCGCGCAGAGTATTTTCGTCATTGTACTGACTGCCGCTCCTCTTTGACTTTCTCTTTTTGACCTCCTCCTTCTCGTACGTATATTTATAACGGATAGAGTAGGAGCCCGGCTGAAGTGGCTCTACTATAAGCTGCAGCTTGTTGCTGTCGGCTTTGCTCTTGTACTCAATAAGGGAGTCGCGGCGAATAGTGCGCTTGAATGTGCGTACTGCGACATTTCTGACTGTATCGAGAACGACAACCTTCTTCTCGTATATCGAGGCGACGCCGGCAATCTGATTCTCCGCCTCCTTAAGCACGCGACCCAGCTGTGCACTCTTTCGGCGAGAGAAGTTTCCGATGGTGTATCGAAAATCCTCCGCAGTGTAGCCATATCTGTCGAGAATAGGCTCATAGATAAGGATAGAGTCTATATTGATGTAGTTTATGCCCAAGTAGGCGTTGGTGATATAGGCATCACGGAAGATGAGGGCAAGGGTCTTGTCATCAATCTCCTTACGACGTGAGCACCCGAAAATAGAGAGTGCTACCAACGCACAAATCAGAAGTCGTTTCATCGTCTTTTTATCATTGTATTTGCCGCAATCTGCGAAACGCTCCACGCAATGGCGACAAAGGTTATAAATATTGTAACTATGTCGGTCAGCTTCAGCTCCACAGGGTAACTATCCACAAGGAATGAACCTGTAGGCAGCGATATAACGCCGAAATAGTGCTGAATAAGTACCACGGCAATGCCTATCACAAGTCCTGCAGCACCACCTATGCCCGAGATGAGCAGACCTTCACGGACAAATATGCCGCGAATAAATCCTCGGTCGGCTCCTATCGAGAGCAGTGTCTGCTGCTGGTCGCGCTTCTCGACGATAAGCATAATGACGGTGCCGATAATCGAGAGCGAGGCGATAATCAGCACGAGCAGTGCAACAAAGAATACTGCCCACTTCTCATACTGCATAATATGGTAAAAGGCGGCATTTTTCTCAGCGCGTGTAGTTATCTTAACACCCTCTGGCAGAGTGTTTTGCAGTGACGCTTTGACCTTTTCGGGGGTGTCAGAACAGCGAAGATATAACTTACTCTTGCCCACTCCGAACAGCCTTGCTGCCGTGTGTAGCGGGGTTATCACAACTCGCTTAATCTGCTGTGAGCCTTGGATAATACCACCTACGGCAAGCTGCTCGCTTCTGATGCCGCTGATAGGAAGTATCGAACCGATATTACTGCCCGATATGGCAAGCAGAGTGATATCTGTACCGGCAACGGTGTAGATTGTCAGCAACTGCGCCACATCCCTTGTAATGAGTGCGCACTCTCTATCCCCGACAATCAGCTCGGCAGAGCCCTGCACAATGTTGCGGTCTATCGGCAGAACAGAGAAGTAGTTCTCGTCTACACCCCTTACGGTTACTGCCGTCTCGCGTCTCTCGGAGCGGACCAATGCCTCTCCCTCGACAACAAAACTTGCCGACTCGACACCCTCGATAGTAAGTATCTCTCTGCGCAGCTCCTCTGTCGGCTCCTCGATGCGACTAATCTCTATATCGGCATCGGTAGTGGCATACATACCCTTTATGAGCGACTCGAAGCCGTTGAACACCGAGAGCAGAATAACCATTGCAGCGACGGGTATTGCCACAGATACAAGGCTCACACCCGCGATGATATTTATCACCGAGTGGGAGGAGCGGGAAAAGAGGTATCTGCGAGCAAAAAACCACTGCATACTCTACTGTCTGCTACTTTGCCAGAAGGTTGTCGATATTCTCGATATACTCCAGTGAGTCGTCAATAAAGAACTGCAACTCAGGAATAGACTTTACCTGATTGCGCATACGATTGCCCAGAGCACCACGAATAGCGCGGTTGTGCTCGGTCAGCAGGTCGAGTGTCGCCTGTGCCTTGTCAAACGGGAAGACACTGATATAGATCTTCGCGTACGCAAGGTCTACCGATACGCGGACTGTGGTCACTGTGACCAAAATGCCGCGAAGCAGCGATGAGTACTCTCGCTGGATAATCTCGGCGATGTCGCGCTGAATCTGTTTTGCAATCTTCTGCTGTCTTGTGTTTGTATTCTCCATCATAACTGAAACTTATAGTGCAAATTTTACAATCTCTTTATCTCTCTTTGGCGGTTTGTAGTACCACTCGTCAAAACCCTTCTTGCCGAGTCGAAAACCTACGCGCAGACTGATGGCGAGGTTGTCGAGCGGTGAGCGCAGTGGCGAGTACCAGAACGGATTTTCGCCGGGGGTGTTCTGCTGGTCAAGACCGTTGTCGTAGTACTTGTTTCGGTTCTTGAGGATATCCGAAAAACCGAAGTAGTATCGTCCGCGAACACCCACCTCAACCTGCTTGATGAGGATATCGAAACCCACGCCACCGGCAAGACCGTAGCCAAAGCGGTTGTCGCGCTCGGGGCGCATATTGTACTTACCCTCGATGACCTGCAGACCCTGTCCGCTGAGTGCACCAAAGGTGTATGTCTCGTAGTTCTTGAACGACGAGGAGAAGTAGTAGCTGAAGGTTACAGCCGCCTCGATATATACGCGTAAGGTGTTCTTAATCATATATACGTGGGGCTGCCAGACAATCGGCACCATCAGTGTATTTACATTGCGCTGATAGTATTTGTAATCCTTCTTGTCCTCATATATCGAGGCGTATGGTGCGTACGAGAAGCCGCTCTGCAACCACTCTACATCCACTCCGACGCAGCCCACAAAGCGCGGCAGAGAGTAGTATCTCCACGATACACCAGCCTGACCCGTACCCCACAGCATTCGGGTCTCCTGTGCAGGGTAGAGGCGAGATGTTGCCATGCCGGCACCACCCGTCACTGCAAAAGTATGCTGTGCCTTTGCACTATTGGCAAATAGCACTACTGCACACACTACCAAAGAAAATATTATCGAAAATCTCTTCATAATCAGTCGCTTAGAACATTCTTCCCGAGCCGCTGCTGCTGCCGGTCATACCGCCAAGGCCGCCCATCATACCGCCAAGGCCACCCATCATACCGCCGGAGCTGCCCATCATGCCACCGCTATTCTGGTTCTCCTTGTTGAGGTTCTCAAGGCGCTTCTTCTCCCACTCCTCCGAGAGCTTCTTGATGCGCGCAGCCTCCTTATCCTCAAGCATCTGTATAAGGTTCGCCATAGTCAGCGGCTTGAAGACGGTGCTCATATCAATATCTATCTCAATATCCCAATTTGCCTTTGTGGCAAACAAATCCTCTCCCTTCTCGTTGATAAACATCTCGGAGCGCTCCGGCTGCAGACGGTTGATAACATCTCCTGCATCCCACTCTCCGTTGCCGTTTGTATCTTCGATAATTCGGATACGAATCTCGCCCGGAGAGACGAAGTTGATGGTGTATTTGCCGCTGACAACCCCCTTGAGCTCCTGCTGGGTCTTGCTCGAAGAGTCGGTCTGCTGGATAATATACTGCTTACCCTCCTCGCCCTTGATAGTAAGGACAATCTTTGAGAACTTCTCCGGGTCGTAGGTGCTGAACGAAGAGGAGATAGAGTCGCACTCATACTCCATAACATCTTTCAGCGATCCCTTAGGGACATAGAAGCGGTATTTTGTCGCATTCTCCCAATTTGCGCGCACGAAGTAGTGACCTGCGTTGAGTGTGTCGCGGATAAAGTGCTTCTCAACCTCGGTCTCTGTAGGATTTTGCTCATTGCCCGTAACCTTATAGAGCTTTACGGCTGTCGAGTCGAAGGCTACAAGTGGGTAGTCCACAGTGATTTCAAAGCCCTTTTCGGGGTTTATCTCGCCCGATGCAGAGCTCTTGAACTTGAACGGATTAGGTCTCTTTGGAGGGATATACTCGCGACCCTCATCCTCTGCCTTCTTACGCTCACGCTCCTCCTTCTCGCGCTCCTTCTGCTCCTCCTTGCTCTCTACCTGCTTCCACGCAACTTTTATAGGCTCTGTGGTCTTTACAAGCTGACGGATAGAGTCGTGTCGGTAGTAGGTGATACTTCCCTTTATGGTATCAGGCAGCTGCTCGGCAGCAACATTGAGCCAGAGGTTGAGTGTATCCTTGCCCTTTGTGCGAGGGTCGAAGATAATCTTATCCGACGGTATAGAGTCCAAGAGCAGCGAGTCGATCTTAGGCAGGGCGGTGTTGAAGTAGAGGGTTATCTTCTTGCGGTCGCCACGCACAGCCTCAACAAGTCGCTGAGCCTTGAAGGTCTTGTCGGTAAACATACGGAAGTAGAGCTGCGGATCTGCCGAAGGGTAGTGGCGCAACGAGTCGAACCATATTGCAAACGGAGGCAGCTCGGCAGGGTTGTATGCAGAGTCAAGTATGCCGACAAGGTCTGTTCCCGGCTCGTACATCTGGTTGTCGTTCTTGTCGCCAATGGCGTAGATGCGGTACTTGACAGGCTTGAGGTTTTGGGCAATGAAGATACCGTTGTTCTGCGCACGGGCAATGGCGTCCGGCTTGCGATTGAAGATTGTCGAGTCGTACTCCGGAGTGTCGGGCAGCGAGTCGAGGATGTAGAACCAGAGGAATGTTCGGCTCACAGAGTCCGCCTTGTAAGAGTCGGCAGTATATCCCGAGCAGATCAGCGAGTCTACAGTATCGCCCGTAGAGAATACATAGCGCATAGCGTTGAGCGGGTTGCCCTCGTTGTTGTCGCGAATGGCACTGCCGAGGTCGATGGCGTAGGTCTGGTTCTCCTTGAGCGTATCACGAATAGTGATGACAATACCCTTACCACGGGTGGTGATAAGAGGCATCTTCTTCATTGCCGGCGAGGTGAACATCTCCTTGTTCTGATCCTTGATCTGAACATACTCGTTGAACTCGATATAGATCTTCTTCTCCTTGAAATTTGTAGCGAAGTTGCCCGGATTGATAGCCGTAATTACCGGTGGCAGGGTATCCTTCGGACCGCCATCGGGTGACATAATATTGGCACAACGGGTCAGGAACGCCCCTAAAAAGAGGAGTGTTACTGCCGCTTTGAGTATCAGAGTGCTATTTTTCATTAGTTGTTATTGCTGTTGTTGTCTGTTTCGGGAGTCACTTCGGGTGTCGGCGGGACAATGTGCCATACGCCACCCTTCTTATCGCTACCCTCGGTGTATGTACTCTTCTTCCACGCGTGCAGCAGAATGGTCATATACGATTCGGGCAGATTTTCGATGTTGAGGTACTTGAACATCGTAGCATACATCCTCACCTGTGGACATACAAGTACCACCAACGCAGGTGAAGTGTTGAGAGGCAGTGAGAGGTATGGATTGTCATCTCCCTCGCGCACAAACGGTACCCCCTCCACATCGGGGATGGTAATCTTCTCGACCCCCAGAGAGTCGGTCACTATGCGGTTGAGGGCGTCATCATAGCTCGCCACCATCCACTTATCGGTGCCGGTGTAGCAGGCGTATGCAAATACATCGGCAGTGGCAATATTCTCGCCACCCGACTGCTCCTGAATCAAGGTCTTGATAATCAGGTTTGTATCGGTTGTAACCTTCTTGAAACAACCTGCACACACTATTGCGGCAAGGATTGCTACTACTGCTCTATATCTCATCTTCTACAATTTTTCTTACAAGTTTTACACCCGCCTCACGGTCTATGCCCAGCGCATCGCACATGGGTATCATTGCAAAGTCACGCTCAAGCAACCTCGGATGCGGTATCTGCAGATGTGGCGTCACAACAACACTCTCTCCGTAGAGCAGGATGTCGAGGTCTACCATTCGGTCTGCGTAGCTCTGTCTGCCCAACACCTTTGAGCAGTACTCCGCCTTGCGATTACGACCCAGCTCCACCTCTATTGCGAGCAGATGCTCCAACACCTCCGTCGCCTCAAGCGCTGTGCTTACCACCCACGCACGGTTGGTAAAGTCGGCGCTGCTCTCAAAGCCCCAAGGCTCGGTGGTGTACCACTCGGAGCGGGAGCTAACCCTGCCTATACGCTCGGCAATAAGTGCCTCGGCAGCATCAAGCCTACACTTTACATCGCCGATGTTTCCGCCACCCAAAATTACTACATCCGTCATTTGAGTCGCTTTATAAATTTACTTACGGCAAGGGCAAAGTGGGTAAATACTATTCGCGGATTGCCGTTTTGGTTAATCTGTCGCATTGCACTCTCTATCTGCGCGAGTATAGGCTCTACATTCTCACTGCCGATAAATGGTGCAAATTTCTTGCAGAAGGCAGCCTCCTCACCCCATAGGTAGCTCGCCTTTTCGAGCCCCGCGTGGAGCATATACGCCTCGCGCAGCAGACGACTGAAGTCGGTGAGCATTCCGCGCTGGCGCTCGCGTGAGAGTACTGCCACCTCATCTGCCCAATTCATCAGCTCGAGGTGCTTATCGTTGTAGCTCAGTCGCATAACCGAGCAGAAGGCATCGAAGTTCTCCTTTGCCGTCTCATCCTCGCTCTGACCAAGCAGGCGCTTGAGCTCGAGCAAATCTCCACTCGCAAGGCGGGCAATATTGTGCGCCTTTGCCGTATCCGGCTCCGACGCCATAGCTATCGGCAGCAGATCCTCGGTTGTAAGACGCGGTACTGCAACCTCCTGCGTACGCGAAAGGATGGTCTTGAGCAGCTGATCGGGACGCTCCGACACGAGGATAAAGAGGGTCTTGTCCCACGGCTCCTCCAGAATCTTGAGGATGCGGTTTGCTGCCTCTTCGTTCATCGTCTCGGGCAGCCAGATAATCATCGTCTTGTACTCGCTCTCGAAGCTCTTGAAGCTCAATCGGCGGATAATCTCCTCAGACTCCTTTGCCGAGATAACTCCCTTGAGGGTCTTGCCGAGATTAAGGGCGTCAAACCACTGTCGAGGCGAGAAGTAGCCTCCACTCTTTGCAAACATCTCGCGCCACAGCTCTACAAACTCGCGAGCGGTGCTGATAACCACCTCGCCACTCTTCTTGCCCTGCTTGTTTACAGGGAATACAAAGTGCAGGTCGGGGTGTGCCAGCTGCTCGATCTGTCGGCATGACGGACACTCGCCACAGCTGTCGCCATCTTTGCGGTTTCGGCAGTTTATGTACTGCGCATATGCCACTGCAAGGGGCAGCGTACCTGCGCCCGCAGGACCGGTAAAGAGCTGCGCGTGGCTTATGCGTCCGCTCTCGACACTGCGTACAAGATACTCCTTGAGTGCTGTCTGACCTATGATATCTGCAAACTTCATCGTCTTAATACCGCCTTTATCAGCCCCGCAACATCTATCTTCTCGCGTCGAACGATATAGAAGAGATAGAGGGCAAGAGCTATTGTGTTTATCGTATATTTCAAAATCAGGTTATCCGCACCGACCATCTCCGTAGCGAAGAAAACGGCAAGTGCAACAGCTACATACTCCGCTATACGACCAAAGTCGTAAGGTGTCGGGAAGTGAATGCGGTTGAGGGTAAGACTTACGGCAACCATCACCACCTCGGCTATAAATCGGCTCCACGCTGCACCATAGTATCCCGCCTTCGGGATAAGGACGATACCTGCAAGTACGCTCGCTGCAAGACCCGAGAGTGTCACCCATAGTGCATAGCCGGTCTTCTCCTCACGCTTGTACCAGAAGGAGAGGTTGAGCCATACACCGCTCAGGACATTTGCTCCGAGGACAATCGGCAGAATGAAGATACCCTCACGGAAGTCGCTGCCCACGATAAGCGCGAAGATGTCGCGGAAGAGTGCAATGCCGAGGAAGATGACCATTGAGGCTATCATATAGTACTTCATCGCTGCTGCATTCATCTCTATAAAGTCCTCCTTTCGGAAGTTTGAGAGGAAGAATGGTTCGGCAGCCAGACGGTACATCTGTGTAAAGAGGGTCATCACAACGGCAATCTTGGCAATTGCTCCATAGATACCCAGCTGCGCCATAGCTCCCTCAGGAACAAGGTACTTTATCAGCTGTCGGTCGATAAACTCGCCCGCAGTGCCGGCGATAGAGGAGAGCAGCAGAGGTAACGAGTAGGCAAACATTGCCCCCAACATTCCCCAGTATATCTTCGGAATGGTCTTGCCGGAGAGTGTCACTGCAACAGTGGTGATTACGCTTGCCAGCAGATTTGCCACAAATGCCCAACCTACGCCAAACTCGCTGTCAAACAGACCTACAGCCCAGAAGAGAACGGCAAAACTGACCTGCATAACGATATTTGCGAGCTTGAAGATTACGAACTTTGTCGCCTTGCCCGCCTCGCGCAGTGCCGAGAACGGAATAGCTCCCGCAACATCGAAAAAGACAATCGCCGCAACGATAACCACATACTCCGGATGTGCCACATACGCCTCTCCCATCAGAGCCGCGCATTTGCCCGAGAAGAGTGTCACTACGGCAAAGAATATCGCCGCAGCAAGGGTAGTGATACCCCACATGGTGGTAAAGATTCTCTTTTTTGCCGCTGCAACATCTCCACCTGCCGCCTCAGCCTTTGCTGCAAAGCGGAAGTAACTGCTCTCCATACCGAGTATGAGCAGGACAAGCGCAAAAGGGATAAGGGCGTAGACATCGGTGATAATTCCGTAGCTCTCCACGCCGAATATACGGGTATAGAACGGCGTGAGCAGATAACTCAAAAATCTGCCCAAAATGGTGCTTATACCATAGATTGCCGTCTGTTTTGCTAACTTCTCAAGCATAGTTTGGTTGCACGCGCGTATATACGCACGCTTGCAAACGGCAAAGATAGAGAAAAATTCTGATATGTCAAAAAAAGAGGAGTTATAACTCCTCCTCGTCATCATAGAGATCGTCGTCGAAGAAGATCTCATCCATAACGGCATCAATTTCACGGCGCTCCTTTTTGGTCGGACGACCTGTGCCTCGCTCACGGAAGACGAAGATTGTCTCGCGAGGGACGTTGAGCTTATCAAGCTCGCTCTGAGGAGTGATATTTTGGCAGTATTGAGGGACATTTTTTGCCGGCTGGCGGTTGGCGATAAGGTCGAGAACGAGGTATGAGTAGGTTACCATAGCTCGTTTGACCTCTATGCGCTCGCCGATTTTGACCTCTCGCGAAGGTTTGGCGTAGGCTCCGTTTACAGTCACTTTGTTGTTGCGTATAGCATCGGCAGCGTCGCTGCGAGTCTTGAAGATTCGCACTGCCCACAAATATTTGTCTAATCGTATGCTCTCCATAGTTTCAAATAATTTTTACTCCACCTCGTCTTCCTCGACAGTCATGCCTGCAATGCCCTCGGGAGGTGTTAATGTACGGTTATTTACTTGACGGCTGATGCTCAGAATAATACCCAGCGCAGCGGCTGTACAGAGCATAGATGTTCCGCCGTGCGATATGAGTGGCAGGTTCTGTCCCGTCTCGATAAACAGGTTGGTGGATACCATAAAGTGGAGCAGCGCTTGACAGGTTATAAGCAGTGCCAATCCGAGCACAAGTACCCCTCCGAAGAGCCAGCGACTGCCTCTGAATATGCTCAGTGCGCGGGCAAAAATCCACGCATAGAGAATTACCAAAATCATACCCATAATAATGCCGTATTCCTCGACAAAGAATGAGAAGATGTAGTCACTCTCGGGGTGGGTAATCTTTGCCCTCATAACCGACTGTCCGGCACCTACACCGAACAGACCGCCATCATAGATGGCGACCATAGCGTGATCGGCATCTGTCAGTGTGCGTGTAACGGTGGTATCGGCAGGGGTTGTCCACGAATTTACGAAGTTGGTGATACGGTTGCTTGCCGTGCCTGTACGACCACCGCCGATGCCGATATAGAGCGCACCTGCAGCGGCAACGATAAGTATAAATTTACATATCTCCCACAGCCTTGCGCGGGCGATAAAAATCATCACCGTACCGATACCGAAAATGAGCAGTGCCGAGGAGTTATGAGCCTTGACAATAACGGCTACGGAGGCGACTATGGGAAGTAGAATTTTGACCGTTCCGTTGAGGAGAATATCGAGCTGTTTTTTGCGATCTTTCTTGCCCCATTTCCACGGGTTTAGTGATGGTATAAGTTGCTGTTTATTAATTGTTTGCTGTGCCTTGTCGAGGTTAGCTGCAAGGAGCAGAATTGTCGCCACTTTGAGTAGCTCCGAGGGCTGCACCGAAAAGCCGAAATCGTACCAACGAGCCGCCCCGTTTGTGTCTGCTCCGAAGAAGTAGACACCGAGGGTAAAGAACCAGCAGAAGGCGTATGCCCATGGTGCAATTTTATACAAAAATTTCGCAGGGACAAAGTAGAATCCGACCATCGTCAGCAGCGAGATAGAGATAACTATCAGGTGCTTTGTAAAGATGGCATTTGTCTGCGTGCCCATATGTGCATAGCCCATCTTTGCCACCGAAGAGTAGACGACAAGGGCAGAGATAACGATAAGGATTGGGATGATTACACCGAGCACCTTATCGCCCTTGAAGAGGCTCACTTTCGAGAGTATCGACGGGACACTATTTTGGTCGTTCTGCTGCATAAATTCCTATTTTACATTCTCCTTCACCCACTGCTTGAACAGCTCGCCGCGCTGGCAGTAGTTCTTGAAAAGGTCGAAACTTGCACACGCCGGAGAGAGCAGCACAGCGTCGCCACTCTTTGCCGCACCAACTGCCGCGCGCATAGCACTATCTAAAGAGTCGGTTGAGATAATGTTTGGCACAATATCCTTGAATGAACTCTCTAACTTATTGTTGTCCAGACCCATACAAACGAGAGTATGCACCTTCTCCTTCGCAAAGTCAAAGAGCGGAGAGTAGTCGTTTCCCTTGTCTGTTCCGCCGGCAATCCACACAGTCGGACGGGTCATACTTTCAAGGGCATACCATACCGAATCGACATTTGTCGCCTTCGAGTCGTTGATATAGAGCACGCCGTTAATCTCTGCTACAGGCTCGAGTCGGTGCTCAACGGGTGAGAAGTCGTAAATAGATTGCGCAACCTGCTCCGGAGCCACTCCTGCCGCAAGTGCTGCAAGTGCCGCTGCCATAGCGTCATAGGCGTTGTGCAGACCCTTAATCTGCATCTTCTCGGTATCTATCTCGATCTCGGTTTTACCTACGCGTGCTGTGAACAGAGAGCCTACAAGTGAGGCATCGCCCGCACCGCTCGCCATAGCTGTACGAGCCATAAACGGCAGCTCCTTCGAGCGCACTGGATGTTTCTCTAACTCGGTTGTAATAATCTGATCATCAGCCGAATAGATGAAGTAGTCGTTGCTCTTTTGATTGCGGGTTATACGCATCTTGGAGTCGATATAGTTCTGGAAGCAGTAGTCGTAGCGGTCGAGATGATCGGGTGTAATGTTCATCAGCACACCGATATGTGCGCGGAAATCGAACATGCCGTCAAGCTGGAAACTGCTAAGCTCAAGGACATACCAATCGTACTGCTTTGTCGCCACACTATAGGCAAAAGACTCGCCGATATTGCCACCCAAAGCTACATCAAACCCTGCATCTGAGAGTATCTTGTATATCAGCGAAGTGGTAGTGGTCTTACCGTTGCTGCCTGTGATGCAGATGGTCTTTGCACCGCCCATATATCGTGCTGCAAACTCCATCTCGGAGATTACCGGAATACCCTTTTCGCGAATAGCAACAACTACGGGAGCCTTGTCCGGAATACCCGGCGACTTGATTACCTCGGTAGCCGAGAGAATCTTCTCCATAGTGTGTCCGCCCTGCTCGTACTCCACCTCCCACTGCTCAAGGCGAGAGCGGTAGAGATCTCCAATCTTTCCGGCATCGGAGAGAAAGACATCAAATCCCTCCTTTTTTGCAAGTATTGCCGAGCCGTAGCCGCTAATGCCGCCACCGAGAACTACAATGCGTTTTTGTGACATCTTTTATCGAATTTTAAGGGTTACAAGGCTGATTGCTGCGAGGAGCATAGAGATAATGACAAAACGCATTGTAATCTTGCTCTCGTGCAGATTTTTCTTCTGGAAGTGGTGGTGGATCGGCGACATAAGGAAGACGCGACGACCCTCGCCGTACTTCTTCTTTGTGTATGCGAAATATTTACGCTGAATAATCACTGAGAGTGCCTCCACGACAAATATTCCGCACATAATAGGCAGCAACAGCTCCTTGCGGATGCAGAGGGCAAAGACGGCGATAATACCACCGATGGCAAGCGAGCCGGTATCGCCCATAAATATCTGCGCAGGGTAGGAGTTGTACCACAAGAATCCGAGCAGCGCACCAATCATCGCAAGGGCAAATACAAAGAGCTCTCCGCTGTCGGGGATAAACATAATATTGAGGTAGTCGGCATAGATTACGTGACCCGAGAGGTAGGCAAGTATACCGAGTACCACCACTATCGGCATAGAGACGCCCGTAAGCAGTCCGTCTATGCCGTCAGTGAGGTTTGCAGCGTTCGATACGGCAGTGACAATAAGTATTGCCATAAAGATGTAGAGTATCCACGCCGCAGTCTGGTTGCCGCCTGTGAGCCAGCTGTAGTCAAACTCATTCTCCTTGAAGAATGGGATTGTGGTCTGCGTAGTCTTGACATCCTCGACCACGACGATATTCTCCTCGCTTACCTGTGGGAGGGTGTTCTCTCTGACGACAATATCCTCAGAGAAGCACATAACCGTTCCTACGATAATGCCGAGACCGACCTGACCGACAATCTTGAATTTACCCTTCAGACCCTCTTTGTTGTGGCGGAATACCTTGATGTAGTCATCCAAAAAGCCGATGGCACCGCACCATACGGTAGAGATAATCATCAGCAGTATGTAGACATTGTTGAGGCGCGTAAAGAGCAGCGACGGCACAAGAATAGCCAGCAGAATGAGGATACCTCCCATTGTCGGAGTGCCCTTCTTTGCCATCTGACCCTCAAGACCGAGGTCACGAATCTCCTCGCCAATCTGCAATTTCTGCAACTTTCGGATAATCGGCTTGCCGATGTAGATGACCATCAGCAACGCAAGGATAAATGCCGCAATAGAGCGGAAAGTAATGTACTGGAACATTCCCGAGCCTGGGAGGTCGTACACCGTGTCGAGATACTTAAAAAGGTTGTATAGCATAATCGTATGTTTTATCTGTTGAATGTTGAGAACCAATACTTTGCGCGCTCCTTGTCATTAAACGGCAACTTCTCGGTGCCGATAATCTGATAGGTCTCGTGACCCTTGCCCGCAATAACGATAATATCGCCAGGGGAGCTGAGCATTACGGATGTCTTTATGGCGTTGTCGCGATCGACAATCTTCATATAGTTGTCCGTTGTGGCAACACCCGCCTCCATATCGCGAAGAATCTGCTCGGGATCCTCACTGCGAGGGTTGTCGGCGGTAAATATAGCACGGTCGGCATACTTTACGGCTATCTGAGCCATCTCCGGACGCTTGGTCTTATCGCGCTCGCCACCACAGCCGCAGACAACGGTCACAGTCTGCTTAGGTGTGCGGAAATCATCGACACTCTTCAGTATATTCTCGAGGGCATCGGGGGTATGAGCATAGTCGATAATTGCCGTAGTACCATCTGCTGCGTGTACCATATCAAATCTGCCATCTACAGGGTGGAGCATGGAGATACAACGCAATACCTCTGCACGGTCAAAGCCGAGCTCTACTGCTGCAGCATAGACAGTAAGCAGATTATAGGCATTGAAACGACCGAGGAAGCTGACCCACAGATCAACCCCGTCAATGCGGAGCAGAGTACCCTCGACAGTACTCTCCATAACCTTGCAGTTGAAGTCTGCAGCGCGGCGCAGTGAGAGTGTAAGTCGCTTTGCTGCGGTGTTTTGCAACATTACTTCGCCATTGCGATCGTCACAATTGACAATAGCAAAACTACCCTTTGACAGCTCGTCAAAGAATATCTTTTTGGCGCGAATATACTCGGCAAAGGTCTTGTGGTAGTCGAGGTGGTCGTGTGTCAGATTGGTAAAGAGAGCACCTCTGAAGTCTATTCCGTAGATGCGTCGCTGAACAATCGCGTGCGACGAACACTCCATAAAGCAGTACTTGCAACCACGCTCGACCATTGCCGCAAGCATAGCGTTGAGACGGATAGTGTCGGGGGTGGTGTGGGTAGACTCAATATTCTCATTATCAATCTTATAGACTACGGTTGAGATAAGTCCTGCCTTCTCTCCCATAAGGCGCACAAGGTCATAGAGCAGCGTGGCAATAGTTGTCTTGCCATTGGTGCCCGTAACGCCGACAACGGTGAGTTTTCGGCTCGGATTGCCATAGAAGTTGGCAGCAATAAGTGCCATAGCCTTGTCGGTGTCGTCGGTGACGATATATGTTGTCTGCTCGGTATTCAGACTCTCCGGAAGGCGCTTGCAGACAACTGCCACAGCCCCCTTCTCGACAGCACTGCCGATATAGTTGTGACCATCTGCCACTACACCCTCGATAGCGAAAAAGCAGCTGCCACAGGTTACCTGACGAGAGTCGTAAGTGAGGTTTACGACCTCTCTCTCGCAACTTCCGTGGATTGCCGTATAGTTTACGCCCTTTAGTAATTTGCTGATATTCATTGTGTTGCTATTCTAATCTGATTTTAATTTTATCTCCGTAATGCAGTGCTGCTCCCGCCTCTTTGCTCTGGTAGACAACCTTGCCGCTACCGGTAAAGGTTACCTCAAGTCCGCGACTCTCAAGCAGGTAGAGAGCATCTGCCAGACCCATACCCATCACATCGGGAATAACCCTCTTGTCGGCGGTTGTCGAGGTGATGTTGATGCTGCTGATACCCGTCTTTGTCGTTCCCCAACCCGTCGGTGAAGTATATGCAGAGACGAGGTCGAAGTGGCTTGCAATATTGCCGATATATTCGATATTTCCGCCCTTTACATCCGACGGAAGTTGCTTGACATCGCTCACGATAAGTCGCTCTGCCCACTCGCGCTCGCGGTTGTAGAGGTATGAGGCTACGCGCTTCTGCACGGGACCGGCAATGGTAGCTCCGTAGACCGAGCCCGAGCCCTTCTTCTTGTATATCGCTGTGATAAGTGTATATCGCGGATTGTCGGCAGGCAGGTATGTAACCATAGAGCCGAGATAGTATGCATCGGAGTATTTGCTACCCATAGCGATTGTTGCCGTACCTGTCTTGGCGCCTACACGGAATGGTGTGGCGTCTATGCCGAAATATGCCTCTGCAGTACCCTCAAGAGCCACATTCTCGAGATATTCGCGCAGCAGCGCAAGGGCCGTCGGCGAGCAGATAGAGTCTTTGACAACCTTTGTCGGGAAGTCGGCAATGCTCTTGCCACCGCGACGCATCTGGGTTATAAGGCGTGGAGCGACCATCTTTCCGCCATTGGCAACAGCATTGTATAGTGTCAGCGTCTGCATAGGAGTGATCTCCAGACCGTAACCGAAGGCGAGCATACCGAGCGTAGAGCCATACCACTTTGCCGTACCCGGTTTTGGCAGGTAAGGGCTCTTCGGCTGAAACTCCTCAAAGGCTGTGTGGTGGTCGAGCTGCAGGTCGCACAGAGCCTGATAGTACTCCCTCTCCCTTCCTTCGAAGTGGTCGAGAACAGCCTTTACAAAGTATACATTTGCCGACTCGGTGAAGGCGGTTTTGAGGTCGATGCTCGGATTTTTGCGTGTGCCTATAGGGTGCGAATCCTCTACAGAGTTGTACTTGCCGACCTTTACACGCTTACCATAGCCCGAGTTGTACTGCTTTGTAGGCGACATGCCCGCCTTGTCGAGCAGAATCATCGCCGTTGCGAGTTTGAGTGTCGAACCCGGCTCCATAGGTGTCGCTATGGCGTGGTTTGGACCCTCGTAGTAGTCACCCTTAGCTGTGCGGGCAAGGTTCACAAGGGCAAGAATATCGCCCGTAGCGCACTCCATAACGACTGTAGTACCCCAAATACCATTCTGAGCCTTGAGACCTTCGCGCAGCGCTCTGTCGGCAACATCCTGAAGCTCGATGTCGATAGTTGTCACTATATCTGCACCATCTACCGGCTGTATGGTCTTGAGGGTGTCGTTCTCTATTTTCGCCTTGAAGTTCGGTGCCATATACTGCAGATAGACCTTGCCATTTTTGCCGGCAAGGGTATCGCGGTAGGCATATTCGATGCCGTACGGGTTCTCGACATCTGTTCTGCCGATGGTACGCATAGCGAGGTTGCCGTGCGGATAGATGCGTGCATCTTTAGGGTATTTGCGATAGACAAGACCCATATTCTCGTTGAGAATAGGGTAGCGACAGATCTGCTCCCACTCGTTCATATCCACATCGCGGAACAGACGGGTGTGGGTGTGGCGACGCTTTATCTCGTAGGTCGGAATTGTGTCGTACTGTTTGCCCCGGAACAGACGGGCTATAGGGCTCTGACGCTTCTCCTTGATCTGCTCTCCTGTCACCACCTTCTGTATCGCCTTGCGGTGAACGCTGTCCATACGGTTGTAGTACCAGCGCGCCGTATGATCGCCAAAGTAGCTACTCAGAAGTTTGCTCAGCGAGTCGGCATTGCTTGCAAACTTCTCGTCGTTGTCAAAGCCGTGGCTGGCAAAGTCGAGGAAGATGCTCTGACGAAGGATAGATGTGGCAAGCGGCTCGCCATTGCGGGCAAGAATCTGACCACGAGTGGCATAGAGTACTTCGGATGAGATGAGCTTTTTGTGCACTTGGTGTGACACCTTGCCGATATTCTGGTCGAAGAACTGTATGTATATCAGACGGCAGAAGATAATGACGATACAGAGTATCAGCAATATCTTCACCACCTTGAGCCTTGAGGCAATCTCCTCCTGCCACTTGCGCTTCAAATCGTCCATACTACCTCTTCTTCTCCTCTTTGATTATCGTTACAGGCTCCAGAGTCTCCTCCAACGGGATGTTACGCTCCTTGAGTGCACGAACTATAGCCGAGTGTGTCGTTGCACCTAATCGCTGCTCCTCCGAGCGCAGTGCACGCTCCTCGAGCAGTCGTACCTCCTCTGCAGTGCGATTTTCGCAAATCTGCATATGGAGTGATGAAAATAGTGCAAGGATGCTGATCAAAAAGAGCACAGCCATATAGAAGAGGTAGTCGTAACCCTTTGATATAGATGGGTTAAGGATAACCTCTCCGGTAAAAATGGAGCGTACAAACTCCACCGTAGCCACAATAGCTCGCTTGAGCTTTGCGGGTATGGTAATCACCAACTTGTCGGTATCAGACTCCGCTGTAGGGGGTACAGTGTCGATATCGACATCAGTTGTGCTCTTGTCTGTCAGATCTGTGTCGCTCATAACTTCTCTGCAGCTCTCATCTTTGCAGAACGAGAGCGTGGATTTTCTGCTATCTCTTTATCGCTCGGCACAACAGCCTTGCGGGTTATAATTGTCCACGGAGTGGTGCTGCGACCGAAGAAATCCTTCTCGATCTTTCCCTCGGTATTGCCACTGCGAATAAAATTCTTTACAATGCGGTCCTCCAACGAGTGGTAGGAGATTACGACCAATCTGCCACCCGGCTTGAGAACCTTCAGACTCTGCTCCAGAGCCATCTTGAGTGCCTCCATCTCGCCATTTACCTCGATACGCAACGCCTGAAAGAGCTTTGTGAGGAACTTGCTCTCATCCTTCTTCGGGGTACAAGGTGCCACGGCAGCGACGAGCTCTGCAGTAGTTGTTATAGGCTTTACTGCGCGAGCACGGGCTATGCAGGCGGCAATCTTCCATGTAGTGTCGAGCTCGCCATACTGCGAGAGTATTGTTGCAAGCTGCTCCTCGGTACGGTTATTGACAACATCGGCAGCCGTCTCGCCACCGCGCTGGTTCATACGCATATCGAGCGGCGCCTCACCGCGGAACGAGAAGCCGCGAGGCAGGGCGTCGAAGTGGTGTGACGATACACCGAGGTCGGCAAGGATACCGTCTACCTCTGTCACGCCGCGCAGACGCAGTGCCGAGCGCAGGAAGCGGAAGTTGCTCTCTACATAGTTAAAGCGACTGTCATCCGGCGCATTTGCCTTGGTGTCAGAGTCTTGGTCGAAGCTGTAGAGACGACCATTTTTGCCCAACGACTCAAGTATGCGGCGCGAGTGACCTCCGCCACCGAAGGTAAGGTCGGCATAGATGCCATCCTCCTTGATGTCAAGCAGCTCGATAGCCTCCTCGAGCAGTACGGGGGTGTGATAATTACTCATTACTCTTTGCGAAGTATTACTCGAACGGTGCGAATATCAATCTGCTTTACGATATTGCGCTCCGAGAAGGTGTGTGCCTTGAGCACCTGCTCGTTGTGGTTGCGGATTGTAAGCAGCTCGACATCATCGTTGATTGTTGTATCGAAGCCCTCTGCCTGAAGTGCCGCCGCAGCCTCCTCCAATCGCCAGCTGCTCTCGGTGCAGAGGTTAAGGTCTACCGCCGAGTTGTGGATAAGGTTTGTCTTGATACGGAAACGCTCAAGGATAGAGAAGACAATCGGGAACTTCTCCTCAAGGACAAACGAGAGGTCACGAGAACGCAGCGTGAGCAGGCTCTGGTTGCGCTTGAGAATGATAATCGGTATCTTTACATCCTCGGCATTGCCGTCAATGCGGGTACCTGCAGCCTCTTTGTTGCCAAATGGACGAACATAGAGTGGGATGTTCTTATTCTGCAGCGGCTTGATGGTCTTTGGGTGGATAATCTGCGCACCGCTATATGCAAGCTCAATGGTATCAACATAGTTGAGCGAGTCAATCTTCTCTGCCTCTGGGAAGATCTTTGGATCGGCATTAAGAATACCATCTACATCTTTCCAAACGGTCATAGACTCCGCATCGAGAATGTGTGCAACAACTGCAGCCGAGTAGTCTGAACCCTCACGACCGAGAGTTGTTGTGCTGCCGTCGGCTGCCGAACCGATAAATCCCTGACCGACAAATACACGCTCTGCCGAACCTGCCACCTCGCGACGCAGCAGCGGGGTAGACTCCTCGATAAATACATTGGCATCCTTGTGACGGAACTGTGTCACAAAGCAGCGACGCATATCTACCCAGTGGTTTGCAATGCCTGCAAAGCCCAACCACTCGGAGATAATAGTTGTCGAGATAAGCTCGCCAAATGCTACGGTGCGGTCATAACGCTCCTCGGCGCGCGACGCGTCGTAAGGAACGGTAGTGATAAAGCGCTGCAGCTCGCTCAGCAGAGCCTCTACCTGACCCAATGTGCGGTGCTCGCCGAACAGATCGTCGATAATCGCCTGATGATATGCCGCAATCTCGTCAATCTTTGCCTGTGCCGCCTCGATATTGCCTATGCGGTAGTGGTCAAAGACCTCCTCAAGGGCGTTTGTGGTCTTGCCCATTGCCGAGACAATGACAAACAGCTCGATCTCTCCGTCGATAATATGTTTCAGGTTGCGTACGCCGTCAGCATTTTTTACCGATGCGCCACCAAACTTGTATACTTTCATAACTTATGTGGTTACTTGATAGTTTTGTAATCTGTGTTAGTATTCTCAAAGATAAATGCGTAGGTATCTGCCGCCTCCTCAATGCGCTTTGCAGTCGGTTTGCCCGCACCGTGACCCGCATTTGTATCGATGCGGATAAGGACCGGAGTCTCTCCTGCGTGGCAGTGCTGGAGGGTTGCCGCAAACTTAAACGAGTGTGCTGGGACAACTCTGTCGTCGTGGTCGGCAGTAGTTACGAGGGTTGCAGGGTATGATACGCCCTCCTTAAGATTATGGAGCGGAGAGTACTTGTAGAGGTACTCGAACTGCTCCTTATTATCCGAGCTGCCATACTCTACTACCCAGCCGTGACCGATAGTAAAGAGGTGGAAGCGCAGCATATCCATCACACCAACGGCAGGAAGTGCAACGGCATAGAGCTCCGGACGCTGTGTCATACAAGCACCGACGAGCAGACCACCATTTGAGCCGCCCGCAATGGCGAGCTTCTCCGATGAGGTGTAGCCCTCTGCAATGAGGTACTCGGCAGCGGCGATAAAGTCGTCAAATACATTCTGCTTGTTCTCGAGCATACCGCCCTTGTGCCAAGCCTCGCCATACTCAGAGCCTCCACGAAGGTTTACAACGCAATATACGCCACCCTGCTCCATAAACATAGCAGCGGTGGTGCTGAACGATGGTGTGAGGTTTATCTGGAAACCGCCATAGCCATAGAGGTAGCACGGATTCTTGCCGTTGAGCTTCAGACCCTTCTTGTGCGAAACGAACATCGGTACGCGGGTGCCGTCTTTGCTCGTGAAGAATATCTGCTCGGTTGTGTAGTCCGATGCGTCGAACTTAACCTCCGAGGCGTGGAAGAGGGTAGTTTTACCGCTCTCGAGTTCGTAGTGGTAGATGTTGCCCGGTGTGGTATAGTTAGCCACAGAGTAGTATGCGTGGTCATCCTCGCGTCTGCCGTCAAAACCACCGACAGTACCGATTGCAGGCAGCTCTACCTCGCGGATAAAGTTACCCTTGCGGTCGTACTGCAGCACCTTGTTCTGCGCATCGATAAGGTAGAAGGCAAAGAGGTACTCGCCAACTGTTCCTACACCCTCGAGCGGATGCTCTGTCTGTGGGATAAGGTCGCGACACTCTCTTGTGTTGAGGTCCACAGCCAGCAGACGATAGTTTGGTGCATCGTTGTTTGTAAGGATAAGAGCTCTGTCCTCATAGCAGTCGAGAATCATATAGTCGTAGTCAAAACCCTCGAAGAGTGTCTTGAAACGCTTCTCGCCCTTGCGCTTGTAGAGCAGCTCGTTGCCGGAAGTACCTGCCGAGCCTGTGATGAAGAGCCAACGACCATCCTCGCTCTCGCCACCGTGGAAGTAGTGGAGCGGGTTGCTCGGGTCGGCATAGATAAGCGTATCGTCGCTCTGCGCAGTGCCTATGCGGTGGTAGTAGACCTTCTGATTGGTATTCAGCGCTGAGTAGATGCCATCCTTCGGTGCATCGTAGGCACTATAGTAAAATCCCTTGTTGTCGGGTGCCCAGCTTGCGCCTGAGAACTTCACCCACTTGATGTGGTCGGCAAGCAGAGTCTTACTCTCGGCATCCATAATGAAAATCTCCACCCAGTCGCTACCTGCCGAGGCGAGCGAGTAGGCAAAGAGCTTTCCGTCCTTGCTGAATGTGGCGGTGTTGAGCGCAACGGTGCCATCCTCCGAGAGGGTATTCGGATCGAGGAATACCTCCTCCTCGGTATCTGTAAGGTTGCGTTTGCGGTAGATTACGCTCTGATTTTGCAGTCCGCTGTTGCGAGAGAGGTAGTACCAATCGCCGTGCTTCGACGGAGCGCTCTGTGTAGGGTAGTCCCACAGCTGCGCAAGGCGTGCCTTGATCTTCTCGCGCGATGGCAGAGAGTTGAGGTAGTCGAATGTAACCTTGTTCTGCTCCTTAACCCAAGCGGCTGTAGCCTCGGAATTGTCATCCTCCAACCAACGATAAGGGTCGGCAACCTCGGTGCCGAAATAGTTGTCCACAACCTGCTCTCGGGCAGTCTGCGGATATTCGATACTCTTTGTAAACATACTCTTTAACACTCTTCCGCAACCGTAACCGATACCATAACAAACGGCTACGAGTACAAGTACTATGATTACGGGATGTAACTTTTTTACCATATTTATATATATTTGCGACAAAGATACAAAAAGTCTCGGCAACACATATATTTAATGGCAACTTTTTTGTACCTTTGGAAAAAATTTTAATGCTATGAAGGATTTACAGAAAATTATAGAGGCGGCGTGGGAGAATCGTGCGCTGCTTGAGGATGAGTCTACTCGAGAGGCTATCCGCACCGTTATCGAGGCGGTAGATAAGGGTCAGCTGCGCTGTGCCGAGCCTATCGACCTTGAGAAGAGTGAGTGGCAGGTAAATGAGTGGGTAAAGAAGGCTATTATCCTCTATTTCCCTATTCAGAAGATGCGAACTATGCGTGCCGGCGAGCTTGAGTGGTACGACAAGATGGAGCTCAAGCGCGATTTTCATAACCTCGGAGTGAGAGTCGTTCCGCACGGTATTGCTCGTTATGGTGCATATATCGCTCCGGGTGCTGTTATGATGCCGTCGTATGTCAATATTGGTGCCTATGTAGATAGCGGAACTATGGTCGATACTTGGGCAACTGTCGGCTCTTGTGCCCAGATTGGCAAGAATGTTCACCTCAGCGGTGGCGTGGGTATCGGCGGCGTGCTCGAGCCTGTGCAGGCTGCTCCCGTAATTATTGAGGACAACTGTTTTATCGGCTCTCGAGCTATCGTTGTCGAGGGTGCGCATATCTGTCGAGAGGCTGTGCTGGGCTCGAATGTGGTTATTACCGGCTCTACTCATATTATTGATGTAACGGGTTCTGAGCCAAAGACTTATAAGGGTTATGTTCCGCCTCGTTCAATCGTTATTCCGGGCACATATCCGAAGCAGTTCCCTGCAGGAACTTTCAATGTTTCGTGCGCCCTTATTATCGGTCAGCGCAAGGAGTCTACCGATAAGAAGACCTCGCTTAACGATGCATTGCGTGACTTCGGTGTAAATGTATAGCGGTCTGGCTATCTATGATTTACCACTTCGATACTACCACCTCGACCAACGATGACGCGCGTGATTTGAAGTATCACGACGGGGATATTATTTGGGCAGATTTTCAGACTGCGGGTCGTGGTCAGAGAGGACATACTTGGGAGAGTCGAGCGGGCGAAAATCTCACCTTCTCGGTTCTCCTTGAACCTCACTTTCTGCCTGTTACAGAGCAGTTTATGCTTCTGGAGGCGGTGGCGCTTGCTCTGCGTGACTTCTTTGCCGAATTAGGGGTCGAGACAAAGGTAAAATGGACTAACGACATCTATGTCGGCGATCGTAAAGCGGTGGGTATACTTATCGAACACTCATACTCCGGAGGACGACTTGCCCGCACCATTGTCGGCATAGGTATAAATGTCAATCAGACGGAGTTTTCTGCCGATATTCCAAACCCTGTTTCGCTCGCTCTGCTGACGGGTAAAAAGTATGACCGACGACAGCTTCTCGAGCAGTTCGAGAGGTGTCTCTCTGTGCGCTATTCTCAGCTTAGAAACGGAGAGTGGGAAAAACTTCAAACAGACTATCACTCAGTACTTTATCGTCGTGACGAGAAGCATACTTATGCCCTTGCCGACGGCACCCGTTTCGAGGGAATTATTCGCGGTGTAAAGCCCGGTGGCGACCTTGTTGTTGAGTGGGAAAATGGCAAGCAGAGAAGCTATCTTTTTAAGGAGATAGAGTTTGTGTTGTAGCGCAAATAAATAGAGAACAGCAAGTTGCTGTTCTCTATTTATTTTAGTTCCAGATATTGGTGCTATTGCATATTGTTTCGGCTATCAGCTTGTGCCCCAGAGCGTTAGGGTGTATGCCGTCGTTGCAGAATAGGGTACGATAATCTCTCTTGACCAAGAATGGGGTGGTGATATCTATAACATTCACCCCGGCATCGGATGCGAGCTTGAATAGCGCAAGGTTGTACATATCGTGCCATTGCGTGATGTTCTCAAGGCATCCGTTGAGCCACAGCAGTACATTGTCACGCTGCTCTCGGCTCATATTTTTAGTAAATGTGTCGAAATATTTATCCGCAATAATCGGTGGCAGAGAGAGTAGAATGGGTTTTGCACCCAGACTCTGCACAGATGCTATCAACTCGTGGAGTTGTTCGGAGTATTGTGGAATGGATATCAAAGGGTGGTGCTCGGCAGATGGATTGTCGGCTATCTCTGACCAATGGTGGTCGCAGTCGTTACCGCCAAACTCCATGATGACATACTCTGAAGATTCAATAGCACTTTTGTGTCTGTCTAAATTATGCAACGCGCGTAGCGTGGTATTCCCAAACATCCCGAAATTCTTTATCACACAACCAAGCTGCGCGCTGCATATAGCAACAAAGTTTTCGTCTAATTGAGTATATCTGTATTTTAAGTTATTTTGGCTTTTGTCCAGGACAATTCCTCTTACTATAGAGTCGCCCAGAGCTATTATCTGTTTCATAAAATAATCTTCTTAGGTTGAATGCTGATGCAAAGGTAAAACAGAGCTGTTGGATAGGCAAATAAGTGTGTCTTGTGACGAAAATTGGTGACATTTTGCGGTTTTTAGGGATTAATTTGGTGTATTTGGTATAAATTTTATATATTTGCGCGTTCGTCACACCATTAAAAATATCTCGATATGTTGCAATTACCTCCTGTTTTTAAGACAAAATCGGCACAGATGATACATATTGTTGCCATGCCGCTTGTCTTCTTTGCTTTTATGGTGATATATCGCCCGTTTCATATAGAGGAGCGACTGATGATTGGAAAGTTTCCGTTCGGTGTTCATCTTATACTGCTTGCCTGCATCATCTTTGGAACAGTGGTGCTGATGAGGGGTATTTACTATGTTATCCGACATCGTGTAGATAAATTAACCTACTTCTTTTGGGTGATTTTAGAGATGGTGGTGGCCTCGTTTTTTGTCGCCCTCTATGCGTGGTTGATGGATCGACTCGCCGAACCATACTTTTTGGTTCTCTCGCGAGCGCTGACTTGGGTGCTACCGGTGCTGATATACCCATACGTTATCATCACACTCTCTTTTTTTCTTGTTGTGCAGTATCGACAGAATAAGTTAGAGGTGGATCAGGAGCGCAGAATGAGATTTTATGATGGACGCAAAAATCTTAAGTTGGTTGTATCTGCATCGTCGGTGCTCTATATTACTGCTGAGGAGAATTATATCAAGATATCATACCTTGATGGCGATCAGCTGTGTGACTATATGCTCAGGAGTTCGATGAAGTCTATCGAAAACCTCTGCGCAGAGTTTGGTCTTTTGCGTTGTCATCGCTCGTACTACGTAAATCCGCGCCATATCAAGGCCCTTCGTAAAGAGCGTGAGGGTATTATCGTGGCTCAAATTGATGTGGAACCATCCAGAGATGTGCCCGTTACAAAGCGATATTATGAGGCATTATCTGACTCTATCTGATGATTGATATTCAAAATTTTGAACGATTGTTGCTATAATCTGAAAAAATTGCTACATTTGTACGATTAAAATTGGGCAAATATCTGTACGACGAATTGTAGATAAACCTAAAATTATAAAACTATGGCTAATATTCCTGTAGAATTGAAGTACTCCGACGACCACGAGTGGTGTCGCGTGGAGGGTGATTATGCCTTTGTGGGCATTACCGATTTTGCTCAGAGCGAGCTTGGTGATATCGTATTTGTTGACATACCAACTGAGGGCGAGACTCTTGTAGCAGGTGATGTTTTCGGTACTATCGAGGCTGTAAAGACCGTATCTGATGCATTCCTTCCTGTTTCAGGCGTTGTTGAGGAGGTAAATCCTGCTATCGATGCAGACCCTGCACTTGTAAACAGCGATCCTTATGGTGAGGGTTGGATGGTTAAGGTTAAGATGAGCAACCCTGCAGAGGTTGAGGCTCTGCTCTCTGCTGAGCAGTATGCAGCTCTTATTGCGAAATAACAGAAGAAGTTTTATCAAATAAAAACACAAAAAACTATGTCAAAAGTTACAGTTATCGGCGCAGGTGCAGTAGGTGCAACTTGTGCAAATGTATTGGCTTGCCGCGGCGTTGCAAGCGAGGTTGTTCTCGTTGATATCAAGGACGGTCTGTCTGAGGGTAAGATGCTGGATATGTTCCAGGCTGCTGCTACTCAGGGCTACAAGACTAAGCTCGTAGGTGTTACTGCAACCGATGCAGAGGGTTACAAGCCAACAGCAAACTCTGATGTTATCGTTGTAACTTCAGGTATTCCTCGTAAGCCGGGTATGACTCGTGAGGAGCTTATCGGTATCAACGCTGGTATCGTTAAGGGTGTTGTAGGTAACGCACTTAAGTGGTCTCCAAAGGCTATCGTTGTTGTTATCTCTAACCCAATGGATACAATGACTTACCTCGCACTCAAGGCTACAGGTCTTAAGAAGAACCGTATTATCGGTATGGGTGGTGCACTCGACTCTTCTCGTTTCCGTTGCTACCTCTCTAAGGCTACTGGCGTAGGTATTCAGGATATCGACGGTATGGTAATCGGTGGTCACGGTGATACCACTATGGTACCGCTCACATCTAAGGCTACTATTAAGGGAGTTCCTGCTTCTCAGTTCCTCTCAAAGAAGAAGCTCGAGCAGGTTGCTGCTGACACTATGGTTGGTGGTGCTACTCTTACAGGTCTGCTCGGTACTTCAGCTTGGTATGCTCCGGGTTCAGCTGGTGCTTATGTTGTTGATGCAATTATCAACGACACTAAGGCTATCGTTCCTTGCTCAGTACTTCTCGAGGGTGAGTATGGTCAGGAGGATATCTGCCTCGGCGTACCTGTAGTACTCGGTAAGAAGGGTATTGAGAAGATCGTTAAGGTTGAGCTTACTAAGGAGGAGAAGGCTAAGTTCGACGCTGCTGCAGAGGCTGTTCGTAAGGTGAATGGTGCTCTTTACGAGATCGGCGCTTTGTAGTTTTATCGTCAAAACGCGGATACCTATCTCCGCTAACAAAAAATCCCAGCAATGGCTGTACGCTTTAGTACTATCCATCGCTGGGATTTTTTGCCGAGCAGAGTATCTACCGCGTTTTGACGATAAAACGGGATGTTACATTAATTATCCTTTTGACGTCCGCAACTACTGTGTTGGTTCGTCTGCGGCGACCTTTTGCTGGGGTTATATTTTTGTACGCATTGTCATTGGCAATGCGTTTTTTTTGTGCATAAAAATCAGCGGAATTCTGAAGAACTCCGCTGACGACACACACATTATAAAACGATTACCTCTTTAGAGCGTTGCTCTTAGAAGTGGAAATCCAAACCAATTCCCCAAGCCCAACGTGAGTTCTGGAACACATCTGTTCCGCTCAGTCCGAGCTGGTTGTCGTTATAGACAGCACTCTGCTTTGTGACCTGCTCGTAGAATGGCTTCATCACACCTGCATTGAGGCGGATATGCTCGCTGAAGTTGTAGGCAAAACCAAGACCTACAGCGTGAGCATTGATTGCAAAGTCGAGGTCTGAATAGAGCGCTGTGTTAAGATTAAAATCTGTATATTGATAGCCTGCACTTACAAGCCACTTATTGTTAATATAGTACTCTACACCTGCTAAATACTCGTTTGTGTTGCCCAAAACGGCAGCAGAGTAGCTATTCTCAGCACACTTATCGAAGTAGTGGTGCCACTCAAGAGTAAGCTTTACCTTCTCGTTAAATGTGCGGCTCGCTGCAACTGCGAGCTGTGCTGGCATATCGGCTGCAGTGACGGCGCCATTAGGGAAGATGCCACTGATTACAGGGTCGTTTGCAGATACCTCGGCAGCCTCTGTGGTAAGGTCGAGATTTGTGCGGAACTCGTACTTTACGCTTGCTGCCCAACCCTTGTGGTTGAACATCAATGCAACAACGGGAGATACCGCCCAGCCCTTCTGCTTGACATCAAGTGTATGGTCTGAGGTGAGTGCGGCGTAGGTCATATACTGTGTATATGCGGCCAAAGCCTCAGCATTTCCTGCCTGTGCACCTGCTGCATACTGATTTGCCATAGTTTGGAAGAACTGTGGTGCAGAACCCATAGATTGTGAGAGTGGGTTGTACATCTGAATATCCTTCAGATAGCCATTATAGCTCTTTGTTGCGTAACTCAAACGAGCCTGTGCTGCAACTGCGAGCCAATCAGTAATGCGGAATGATACACCAACCTGACCCTGAAAAGTCATTGAGCTACCCTTGATATTCATATTCAAAGAGTAGGGCAGACCGATCTGTGCTGTAGCCATACCTACGCCGTAAGGGATTTGAGCAACCAGGCTCTCGAACGATGCAAGACCATTCTCGTAAGTTGCAGAGCCTCCTCCGCCGCCGATTCCGAACGATGCCATAACCGCCCAACGCTTTCTCTTCCACACAAGGTCAAAGCTCGGAATTACCGGCGCGAAGGTCTTACCTACAAACTCCTTTGTAGGGTTGCCTGTATTATTTACATTATAAGCAAAAGGTGCAAAAGTTGATACTGTCTTCTTCTGTTGAAGTGCCTCCTGGATATTGAGGGAGAAGTGAAATCCGTCACTCATAAATGATGCTCCGGCAGGGTTGTGATATACTGCATCGGGATCGAGAGTTGTTCCGCGTGCTACGCTGCGCAAGTATGCGGTTGCATGGTTTGTATTTACATTGGTACCGCCGGCAAAGACAGTTGCTACAGCAGCGCACGAAACGATTGTAAGTAAAATCTTCTTCATTTTCTACAATTTTTTTGATTTTGTCGGCAGCGAAGATAGAGCACAATTTTGTATCATAAAAAAAATTGTGGCTGCGGCGCCCGTTGGGGGATTTTTCCTGGATTTTAGGGGTGAAAATTTCTATTTAGGGGTGAAATTCGGCAAAAGACAGAGGGATTTAGACTGAAAAATCGAGCAAAATGGGGGAGTATTCCAACCGCGAACAGCTGTAAACCATACCTTTTTGCAGCCGTCGCCAAAACTCATATTGTAAATTTTAATAAAAATTTATAACTTTGCACGATTGTATGCGTTATGTGCGCGCGATTGGATTCGATTTTAAGAGCAAAAAATAAATATCTACACAGAAGTTATGAAATTTCAGGAGTACAAAAATCTCGATTTGCCACAGACTGCAGAGGATGTGTTGCAGTTGTGGGATGCGGAGGATACCTTCCGTAAGAGTATCTCGACTCGCGAGGGTCATCCGGCGTTTGTCTTTTATGAGGGTCCGCCGTCAGCAAACGGTATGCCTGGTATTCACCACGTAATGGCTCGTACTATCAAGGATATTATCTGTCGTTACAAGACCCAGCAGGGCTTTGAGGTACACCGTAAGGCGGGTTGGGATACCCACGGTCTGCCTGTAGAGTTGGGTGTTGAGAAGAGTTTGGGCATTACCAAGGAGGATATCGGTAAGAAGATTACTGTCGAGCAGTACAATCAGCACTGCCGTCAGGATGTGATGAAGTATACCGATGTTTGGAGCAACCTTACTCGTCAGATGGGTTACTGGATAAACCTCGAGGACCCGTATATCACATACGACAATAAGTATATCGAGACCTTGTGGCACCTGCTCAAGCGTCTGTTTGACAAGGGTCTGCTCTACAAGGGCTATACTATTCAGCCATACTCGCCTGCTGCGGGTACAGGTCTTTCGACACACGAGCTCAACCAGCCGGGTTGCTACCGTGATGTTAAGGATACAACCTGCACAGCGCAGTTCCGTGTAGTTCGCAACGAGAAGTCTGAGCACCTCTTTGCAGATGTTGAGGGTGAGCTCTTCTTCCTCGGTTGGACCACTACTCCGTGGACATTACCGTCAAATACTGCACTCTGCGTAGGTCCTACTATCGACTACGTAAAGGTTAAGTGCAACAACCCATATACAGACGAGCGTCAGACAATCATTATGGCGTCAGAGCTCGTTCCTACACTCTTCGGCAAGAAGATGGAGGGTAAGTTTACCGTTACCGACGAGCACTACAAGGGTAAGGAGCTCGAGGGTATCCGTTACGAGCAGCTCATTCCGTGGGTTAAGCCTATGGAGCAGTATGGTGATGCTTTCCGCGTGATTGTGGGTGACTATGTAACAACCACAGACGGTACAGGTATCGTTCATATTGCGCCAACCTTCGGTGCTGATGATGACCGCGTAGCTAAGGCTGCAGGCATCGCACCGCTCTTTATGGTAGATACTGCCGGCAAGACCTGTCCTATGGTAGATCGCTCGGGTCGTTTCTATCGTTTGGAGGATCTGGATGCGGAGTTTGTCGCAGCAAATGTAAATGTAGAGCTCTACAGCCAGTGGGCTGGTCGCTATGTGAAGAATGCATACGACAGAGACGCTACAGATGAGACTCCGACACTCGATGTGGATATCTGTGTTGAGCTGAAGGCGCAGAACAAGGCGTTCAAGATTGAGAAGCACACCCACTCATATCCGCACTGCTGGCGTACCGACAAGCCGGTGCTCTACTATCCGCTTGACTCTTGGTTTATCAAGGTTACAGAGCTGCGTGAGCGTATGGTCGAGCTCAATAAGACCATCAAGTGGCAGCCGGAGAGCACAGGTAGCGGTCGTTTTGGTAAGTGGCTTGAGGGTCTGACAGATTGGAACCTCTCTCGTTCACGTTTCTGGGGTACTCCGCTGCCTATATGGGCTACTGAGGACTACTCTGAGATTAAGTGTATCGGCTCTGTAGAGGAGCTTATCGCCGAGATCGACAAGTCTGTGGCTGCAGGCGTGATGACCGAGAACCCATATAAGGACTTTGTGGTGGGCGATATGTCTAAGGAGAACTACTCTGTAGAGCGCATCGATCTGCACAAGCCATATGTTGATCGCATCGTACTGCTCTCGTCAAAGGGCGAGCCTATGCAGCGCGAGAAGGATCTGATTGATGTTTGGTTTGACTCGGGTGCTATGCCTTACGCACAGCTCCACTATCCGTTTGAGAATGCGGATAAGTTCGATACTGTATTCCCTGCGGACTTTGTTGCAGAGGGTGTCGATCAGACTCGTGGTTGGTTCTATACTCTCCACGCGATTGCGACAATGCTCTTCGATAAGGTTGCGTTCCGCAATATCATCTCTAACGGTCTTGTACTTGATAAGAACGGTAATAAGATGTCAAAGCGTCTTGGTAATGCCGTAGATCCATTTGAGGTGCTCAATAAGTATGGTGCTGATGCTACTCGTTGGTATATGATTACCAACTCGCAGCCGTGGGATAACCTTAAGTTCGATACTGAGGGTGTGGATGAGGTGCGTCGTAAGTTCTTCGGAACACTCTATAATACCTACTCATTCTTCGCTCTCTATGCTAATGTAGATGGCTTTACCGGTAAGGAGGATGTTGTTGCAGTAGAGAATCGCCCTGAGATTGACCGTTGGATTATCTCGGAGCTCAACTCGCTCACTGCACGCGTAACCGAGGCTCTCGAGAACTACGATCCAACCCCTGCAGCTCGCGCTATTCAGGAGTTCGTCTGCGAGAACCTCAGTAACTGGTATGTGCGTCTTAACCGTAAGCGTTTCTGGGGTGGCGGTATGACAGAGGATAAGTTGGCAGCTTACCAGACCCTCTATACATGCCTTGAGACCGTTGCAAAGCTCGCAGCACCATTTGCTCCGTTTATCTCAGACCGCATTTATCGCGACCTGAATGCTGTTAGCGGTCACTGCGCAGAGAGCTCTGTTCACCTCTCGACATTCCCTGTATGCGACCAGAGCCTTATCAACTCTGACCTTGAGCAGATGACATATATCGCACAGAAGGTATCGTCAATGGTACTTGCGCTGCGTCGTAAGGTCAATATCAAGGTGCGTCAGCCACTGACAAAGATCCTTATTCCGGTTCTTGATGCAGAGGTTGAGCGTCATATCACTGCCGTTAAGCAGCTTATCGCAAGCGAGGTAAATGTTAAGGAGGTGGAGCTTATCCACGACACTACAGGTGTGATTACCAAGCGTATTAAGCCGAACTTCAAGACCCTCGGTCCTAAGTATGGTAAGTATATGAAGGCTATCGCAGCACTCGTTGCTACATTTACTCAGGAGCAGATCGCTGCCGTTGAGAATGGTACTCTGACAACTCTCGATATGGGTGCAGAGAGCATCGAGGTATCGGCTGCCGACTTCGAGATCACTTCGGAGGATATGCCGGGCTGGCTCGTAACCTCTGAGGGTAAACTCACCGTAGCACTCGATATTACCCTTACCCCTGAGTTGGAGAAGGAGGGTGTTGCTCGTGAGCTTATCAATCGTATCCAGAACATCCGTAAGGACTCAGGTCTTGAGGTTACCGATAAGATTCGCGTAGAGGTAGAGGCTATCGACGCTGTTCGTGACGCCGTTGCTGACCACGCAAGCTATATCGGTCAGCAGACCCTCGCCGTAGAGGTTGTTTGCGCAGCCGAGCCTAAGGGTGAGTTTGTTGTGGATAGTGATGTGAATGATATTCCTCTGAAGATCTCAATCACCAAGATTTTATAGTGATAGTGTGTCATCTATGGCACATCCCTTAAAATTCAGTCGCGGCTGTACGTTTAGTACTATCCGCGACTGAATTTTTTCACGATGCACCATACCTGACACACTCTGACAATAAAATAGTAGAAAGGGGGAATATTGATAATATATATCTGAAAGTACAGCCCTTCGCTGTTTTATATGCCGAGCGGAGTATCTGCCCCGTTCTGACGCTAAAACAAGTGCAAAGAATACCCATAGTGCGAATTTGACTTTTTTACGATGCACCATACCTGACACACTCTGACAATAAAATAGTAGAATAGGGGAATATTGATAATATATCTCTGAAAGTTCAGAAAGGGTAGTACGCATAAGTACAGCCCTTCGCTGTTTTAATAGAGAGTCTAACAGCTAATAACATAAATTTTTAGCCCGATATTTGCATATCTCAAATATTATCTTTAATTTTGGTAAAACAAAACCTTAAAACTATGGCTGAGACTATTAAAGTTAGATATAGCGACGCGGAACTTGCGGAGTTCAAAGCTCTGATAAATGAGAAGCTTGCTGTTGCTCGTCAGGACTATGAGCAGCTTAGAGCATCTATCACTCGTTCGGCTGATAATGATACTGAGGATACCTCGCCAACCTTCAAGGTGTTGGAGGAGGGTGCTATGACCCTCTCGAAGGAGGAGGTTGAGCGTCTGGCTGCACATCAGCTTAAGTTTATCAAAAATCTTGAGATGGCGTTGGTGCGTATCGAGCACAAGACATACGGCGTCTGCAAGACTACCGGTAAACTGATCCCTCGCGAGCGTCTTTTGAGAGTCCCTCACGCTACAGAGTGCATCGAGGCTAAAGAGGCAAGAAAGTAGTAGTGTACTACCGATATAAAGAGTGCCGACAATGGATAACTATGCTCCATTGTCGGCACTCTCTGTTTACATTGTACTACTTGCGAACTGCTATATCGTCAATTGCAAAGTAGAACGGATATGTCGGATAGTCAGCCTTTGAGTCTACGCGTTTGCCACCCTCGGTAGTACCCTCATACATACGGAACTCTACACGCTTCACATCGCCGAGCTTAGAGATGTTCCACTTCTGCCAGCCACGGAATGTTCTGCCGTCATAGAGGTAGTGTTCCGCAATGCCTGTAACCTCGCCACTGCTGCCGATGCCGGTTGCAGTGAGGCGGATATATCCATTCTCGGGCATTGCGGGCGAGAAGTCGTTACCATTCTGCACAACATCGTTTGTATATGCCGTAGGGAGGATGTAGAGGCTCTCGATAGTTGCGCTGCCCTCGCTAAACTCGATGGTCGGTGGGCAGTCGTTGGTCGCAACATAGCAGATAGCGAAGTTCTTGCCTGATACAGGCTCGGCAGAGATAGTCAGCTGCAGCTCGTAGTTTATCTTCTCTGGCGCATCAACATAGTTAGAGATAACAATGCCGCCTCCGAAGAAGGTGTTATCACCCCAATAGTTAGGCAGTGTAGCGCCGAGCTTTGTCTTCTCGTCGTGCCAGTTGTAACCATTTCCGCTGTAGAGCAGATCGCCGCCATACTGCTTGCTGTCGATAGCTGCAGAGAGCGATTCGAAGTCGAGAACAACGGTCTCACATGTCGGCTCATCGCCGTTATTATTGCAACCTACTGCAAAGAGCAGCGCTGCAAAAGAGAGTAGGAACTTCTTCATATTTTTACCATTTTCTGAGTGTCGATTGGTGTTTTGTAGGTGAGGCGTCGAGGGCTATGGCGATAAATACGAGTATCGAGAAGCCGAGCAACGACGAACCTCCATAACTGATAAACGGCAGCGGGATACCCATCACCGGAACAATTCCCATAGTCATACCTATATTTATACAACAGTGGAAGAAGAGTATCGAGGCGACGCAGTAGCAGTAGACTCGTCCAAAGGTCTCGAGTTGTCGGTCGCCCATACGCATAAGCCTTAGTATAAGCATTGCAAAGCAGCTGAAGAGGACAAGCGCTCCGAGAAATCCGAACTCCTCGCCGATAGTGCAGAAGATAAAGTCGGTATGCTTCTCCGGCACAAGTCCGTATCTGATCTGTGAGCCCTGCAGAAATCCCTTGCCCGAGAAGCCTCCCGAGCCGATGGCTATCTTCGACTGGTTTACATTATAGAGCAGATCCTTGTCATCTACCTGTCCGAGGAATGTACGAATACGGTTCTGCTGGTGCGGCTTGAGGTGGTGGAATACCATATCCGAAGTCGGCAGGCAGATAATTGAGACGAAGAAGAAGAGGATAAGCAGATATATCGAACGGATATTTGCACGATACGCATATACAATAACCACAAGCAGTGATGCCGCTGTGGTAAAGAGCAGACAGTCGTAGTAGTTCAAGCTCTTACCCATCACCACCACAAGCAGTATGAAAAGCAGGGTGCTGACAAGGAACAGGCTGACAATATAGTTTATGCAAGCCTTCCAACGGTTACGCATAAGCATACCTGCACAGAATGTGAAGATGAGTATCAGTGCAATGAGCAACACACCCGGGGTGAGGAGGAACGAGAGGATAAGCAGCGCCACAAGGAATATGAGCGGCACACAAATCCAGTAGTTCAGACCCTCGCGGAAGAGCATAAAGATAAATGAGCAGAAGACAAGTCCCGAGCCGGTATCATTCTGCAGAACGGCAATGCCCATAGGCACGACAAGTATTGCCATAACCTTCATCAGGTCACTGGCGCGCTGCACAGAGAAACCATAGAGGCTCATTAGGCGCGCTACAGCAAGCGAAATGCCCACCTTTGCAAGCTCCATTGGCTGTAGCGTAAAACCGCCAAGACCCAACCACGCGCGAGCTCCATTAACGGTCTTTCCGAGTGGCGTGAAGGTCATCAGAACGATAAACAGCGTTATGACGCAGATGATATACGCCCACTTATGCCACGAACTACGATCTAACAGCAGGATAATCAGACCTGTAAAGTATGAGAGTCCGAGCCAGAAGATATGTTTGATATACTCGTGCGAGAAGCTCCAAAAGTTTTGGCTATCCTCGACATACGAGGCACTGAATACCGCAGTAAAGCCGATGAGTGTCAGTGCTACATAGAGCAGTACTGTCCACCAATCGACACCACTGAAGAGTGCCATACTGTTGCTATTTCTTCTTCCTATGCCTGTCATAAATCGAGTAGTCCAAGTTAAGATTCTTCACATGTTCGATAAGCCAAGGGCGGGTAATGGTATCGGTAAGATACATCTCCTCGATAAGCGAGGCAATCGGAACGGCGGCAGTTGCACCCCACACTCCGTGCTCGACATATACGGCAATGGCAATCTTCGGATTGTTTCTCGGCGCAAAGGAGATAAAGGTCGAGTGATCATCTCCCAGCGGGTTCTGTGCCGTACCGGTCTTTCCGCAGACATCGAGCCCCGGAAGTTTCGCGGTCTGGCAGGTTCCGTCGCGGTTTACACCTCGCCACATACCCTTGATAATGGTCTCGAAGTGGCGACGGTCGATAGATGTGTAGTGCGGTGTGCGATACTTGATATCTATCGAGTCCTGACCCTCTATAGCCTTGATAATGTGCGGAGTATAGTAGTAACCGCGGTTGGCGATAATAGCTGCAAAGTTGGCAAGCTGGAGTGTTGTGGCAAGGATCTCACCCTGACCGATAGATACGGAGAGCACTGTAAGCGCATTCCACGAACGACGATATAGTTTGTCGTAGTACTCTCGGTGCATAAGCGTTCCGCGTCGCTCGCCCGGAATATCTGTGCCGAGCTTTACGCCGAAGCCGAACTGCTCGACATAGTTACGCCAAGCCTCATAACCCTGCTTTGGCGACTCGTACTTCTTATTCTCCAAGATATTGCGGTAGACATTACAGAAGTAGGCGTTGCACGAGGTGGCAATAGCATAGTCAAGGTCGAGTGGCGAGCGGTGCTCGTGGCAACCCATCTTGATATTGCCGGCACGATAACCTCTGTTGCAGCTATACTTGTAGTGCGGTTTGAGTACACCCTCCTGCAGACCGATAAGTCCATTGAGCAGCTTGAATGTAGAGCCCGGAGGCTGTGGTGAGGTTACAGCACGATTGAAGAGTGGACGGCGAGGCTCATTGAGCAGACGCATATAGTTATTTCCGCGCTCGCGGCTGATAACCAGCTCGTTAGGGTCGAAAGTAGGTGACGATGCCATAACCAAAATCTCACCGGTCTCGGGCTCAATGGCAACGACAGAACCAATCTTATCCTTCATAAGTTCCTCGGCAAATGCCTGCAGACGCGCATCGATAGAGCTTATGAGGTTTTTGCCTGCAACGGGCTCCTTCTCCACCTCGTCTGTTGTCGAGTGGTCGGCATAGAGGTTGCGGCGGATACGACCCTTCTCACCACGAAGCTCTTTTTCGTAGGCGGACTCGATACCCTGCTCGCCGATATAGTCACGGATGCTGTAGTAGCCATCCTCGTTGTACTTTGCAAGGAAGTTCTGCGACACCTCCGAGAGGCTGCCCAGAAGGTTACCTCCAATTCTGCGCGGATATTGGCGCACGGTACGCGGCACGGTATAGAATCCCGGCAGGTTCCACTCGTCCATCTTGAGCTTTGATTCTGCCGAGAGGTACTTTACCACAGGCGAGGCGGTGCGCCAGCTGCGGCGTGCCTCGTTGAGCGAGCGCTTGAGACGCTTCATCGGTTCGTTTGTGATTGTCGCAAGACGCACAGTGTCGATACCCTTGCGCGATGCCTCGCGAGGTACGACCATAAGGTCATAGACCACCTTGTTCTGGATAAGGTACTCGCCGTTACGGTCAAACACCTCGCCACGAGGCGGGTAGGTGATGATGTAACGGATATAGTTGTTCTCCGCCTTGTCAATATAGCTGTTTCCCTCGATAAGCTGCAGGTATCCCGCCGTAAGGGCAAAGAAGCCAAAAACGGCATAGACTATGATGCGGAGTATCTGGTGGCGGTATCTGTCATTACGCGGGTTGTTCATCGTCGGGCGAGTTTAGGGGTAAAGATGGCGATGAAGAAGTAGGTAAGAGCCAGCGTTACGAGTGTACTACAGAAGAAACGCAGGAAGATAAAGCCGAAATTTGCAGTTGTCATATGCTCGAAGACAAAGAAGATGAACGAGTGTATGAGAACCATCGCCACAACATAGTTGTGAAAGCGGCTCAGACGACGTGCCGTAGGGACACCTGTCTCGTTATCTACATCGATATATGACGCTGCAAAGTGGAGTATCGGACGACGGAAGTATGCTACAGGGAGGGTTGCCAGAACATTCAGACCCATAGTGCCCATTGTAATATCCATAGTCACTCCCAGCGCAAGACCTATAAGCAGCATCTTGAGCGGTGAGGTGCCGAGCGGAGTGAGGATAAGGCATACAATATATGCCAATGGCGCCAAATAGGTGCTGAAGGTGAGATTGTTGAGCAGAAGGATCTGCACAGCAAGCACAACGACAACAAAAAGTATATATTCTGAAGCTCTCTTCATTTTTCGATAGTGGCGTTAATTGTCAAAATGGTCATCCATAGGCATATATGGAGGCGTTGGCTCGGTTTTCAGATGGCGTACCTCGTCAATATCGCGACCATCGACAAGGATGACATTGTCAATACGCGCAATATCGGCAGCAAGACGCAGGGTACAGGTGTACATCGTCTGCTCGTCATTCATCTCCATACTCTCTACCGTACCGATAATTGTTCCGCTCGGGAAGTACTCCGAGAAGTCGATCGCCTCGACCGTATCGCCGATATTGATAGAGGCATACTTCGACACATCGGTCAATTTGGCTATATGAGGGCTGCCGCCACACCACGACACAAGACCCATACTGCGGTCCTTGGAGAGTCGGGAACTGATATTGAACGAGGTGTTGAGGATCGACAGCGCAATCGAGAAGTTCTGCGAGCAGTTTGTGATATAACCTACTGCATAACCCTCAGGCGAGAGTACTGACATACCTATACGGACATTGTCCGACAGACCCTTGTTGATGACAATATAGTTCTGCGGGCGGTTGAGTGAGTTGCTCACTACCTTTCCGGTGATATATTGGTGTGACTGGAGATCTACACCAATCTCGACATCCTCGGGCAGCAGCGACTTGTAGGCATTGAGGCGATTCTCAAGCTCGGCAATGCGCTCGTTGAGCATAGCATTATCCTTGCGCAGGTTGAAGTAGTTTCGCATCTGCAGAAAGATGTTGCCGCTCCAGCCGGTGATGTAGTGGTTGATACTCCTCAGTCGAGACTGCGAGTAGGGCGAGGAGGTGGAGTAGCACAACAGAGCCGTAATCTCCAGAATAATGAAGATTACAGGGATGTATACTTGTTTAAGGAAGTAGATAAGTTTGTGCATACCCTAATAAAACGGGCTGTCCCGCAAGACAGCCCATTACGCTGTTTTGACTACACTATGCTCGGATGAGGAATGAGTAACGATCCATATTCTTCAGTGCGAGGTTGGTACCGCGAACAATAGCACGCAGTGGATCCTCGGCAATGTGGAACTGAAGACCGGTCTTGTCTGAAAGACGCTTTGTAAGACCCTTGATCAGCGCACCACCACCTGCGATATAGATGCCATTCTTAACAACATCGGAGTAGAGTTCTGCCGGCATATCTGAAAGTACCTGCATAAGTGCCTCGTCGAGCTGTGCAAGTGAACCCTCCAGAGCGTAAGCAATCTCGCTGTAGTTGAGAGTGACGGTCTGTGGCAGTGATGTGAGCACGCTCGGACCGCTGATCTGCAGATCCTCCGGCTCATCCTCCAACTCAGGGAGTGCAGCACCGATCTTACACTTAATAAGCTCGGCAGTACGCTCACCGATACGGATGTTGTGCTGTATCTTTACGTAGTTCTTGATATCTGATGTAAATACATCACCCGCGATGTTGATAGACTTTGAGCAGACAATACCACCCAAAGAGATACAAGCAATCTCAGAGGTACCGCCACCGATGTCGATAATCATATTACCCTCCGGAGCAATAACATCCAGACCTGCACCAAGCGCAGCTGCCATAGGCTCGAAGATCATAGCCACCTCGCGACCACCTGCGTGCTCTGCAGACTCGCGAACGGCACGAATCTCGACGTTGGTAGAGCCTGAAGGGATACAGATAACCATCTTGAGTGAAGGGGAGAAGAGCGAACCGGTGGTCTTGATACGACCGATCATACCCTTGAGCATAAGCTCAGTAGCATCGAAGTCGGCAATAACACCATTCTGCAGTGGACGGATAGTGCGCAGATTGTCCGGACACTTGCCGATGTAACGTGCAGCCTCATTTCCAAAAGCCTTCAACTTTCCCTGGAGATCAACGGCGATAACCGATGGCTCCTCAACGACAATCTCGTCGTTATAAACAATAAGAGTATTGGCTGTACCAAGGTCGATAGCCAACTCGTGAGTGAGTGAAAAGAATCCCATAATTATACTTTTTTATCTTTTATTTTTTCAATTTTTAGGAGTGTGTGCTACCCCGATACAAAGGTAGTAAAAAACAAATAAATCTTCGACAAAAAATAGTGAGATTTTTTTATAAAAAATAGTTGCCCGATTTATATGAAGTTTAGCAAAAAAATTGTACCTTTGGAGAGATTTTGGAAGATTGTATACTTAAACCAACTAAAGATACACATTATGGAATTGATTAAGCTTGATACCCGCAAGGCAGGTATCGAAATTAGTGATGAGATTAAGCGCGAGGCTATCGCTGCAAATGAGCTGCTCCACGCAGGTAATGGTAAGGGTAGCGACTTCTTGGGCTGGATTACCCTTCCGTCTGAGATTGACGAGGCTCATCTTGCTGCAATCAACGCTCAGGCTGCAAAGCTGCGCGAGGTTGCTGATGTTGTTATCTGCATCGGTATCGGTGGCTCTTATCTCGGTGCCAAGGCTGTTATCGACGCGATGACCAACTCTTTCGAGCTCTTCCACAAGAGCCACAAGAACCCTATCGTCCTCTTCGCAGGTCAGAACATCTCTGAGGACTATCTGGGCGAGATGATGGAGGCTCTGAAGGACTACTCTATCGCAACTATCGTAGCCTCTAAGTCTGGTACCACTACCGAGCCGGCTATCGCTTTCCGTATCGTTAAGGAGGAGATCGAGCGTCGCTATGGTAAGGAGGGTGCAAAGAACCGTATCGTTGCCGTAACCGATAAGGCTCGTGGTGCTCTCAAGACCCTTGCAACTCAGGAGGGTTATCCTACATTTGTTATTCCTGACAATGTCGGTGGTCGTTTCTCTGTACTCTCTCCTGTAGGTCTGCTCCCACTCGCTGTAGGTGGTGTAAATATCGCAGAGCTCGTTGAGGGTGCAAAGGCTGTTGAGCTCGCTACAAAGGCAGGTACTGCTTATGAGGATAATATCTCTGCTCAGTATGCTGCTGTTCGTAACGCCCTCTACCGTGCAGGCAAGAAGATCGAGATCCTCGGTTCTTATGAGCCTAAGCTTATGAATATCAACGAGTGGTGGAAGCAGCTCTATGGTGAGAGCGAGGGTAAGGATGGCAAGGGTATCTATCCTGCATCAGTAACCCTTACTGCAGACCTTCACTCTATGGGTCAGTATATTCAGGACGGTGAGCGTACACTCTTCGAGACCATTATCTCTGTAGGTGCTCCAAAGTACGATGTTCGCGTATGCTCTGACGCTGAGAATCTTGACGGTCTTAACTACCTCGCAGGTCGCCGCTTGAGCGATATCAACCGTATGGCTGAGCTCGGCGTGCAGATCGCTCATATCGATGGTGGTGTGCCTAACCTCCGCGTAGAGATTCCTGAGATCAACGAGCGCACTATCGGTGCTCTGCTCTACTTCTTCGAGAAGGCTTGCGGTATCAGCGGTTATATGCTCGGCGTAAATCCATTCGACCAGCCGGGTGTTGAGGACTACAAGCGCAATATGTTCGCTCTGCTCGAGAAACCGGGTTATGAGGAGCAGACTGCGGCGATTAAGGCTCGCCTGTAATATTTTGGCGTGATAGCGGGGCACCTATCTCCGCTAACATATAAAATCAGCAAAGGGCAGTACACTCCAGTACAGCCCTTCGCTGTTTTATATGCCGAGCGGAGTATCTGCCCCATTGGCTCGCCTACGGCGACCCTTCACTGCTCCGCCTCAGCATAGCGTGCAAGCACACTCTGCCTTCGGCTTAATCGCAGCGTTCTGACGCCAAAATAGTGCAAGGAGAGAACTGTGGCAAGCTTAGATTTTTTTCACGATATACCGCACCTACAGACTTTTGGCAACAAATGGTTGAAATGGTGTAGCGGCGTGCAAAGTCGCATAGACAAAAAAAAGACCGTCGAATTCGACGGTCTTAAGCCAATAGCTAACGGCTAAAAGCCAATAGCCTAAATTACTCTGCTGTCTCCTCAGTCTTAGGCTCCTCGAATGCCTTAACATCGATAAGCTCAACCTCGAACTCGAGAGCTGCATTTGGAGCGATAGCCTGATTGCCACGAGCACCGTAAGCGAGCTCTGCAGGGATGTAGAGGATAATCTTACCACCAGGACCAACGAGCTTCATACCCTCTGTCCAACCTGCGATTACGCGGTTGAGTGGGAATGTAACAGGCTCATTCTCAATGATGTTGCCCTTCTCGTCGAATGCATCCGGCTGATACTGACGCATCATCTCCTGACGCTGCTTTGGCATATTCTCAAAGATTGATGAGTCGAATACCTCACCATCGCGGTTACGACCTGTGTAGTGAACAGTTACCTCGTCGCGATCATCGGTTGCTGAGCGGCTAACATCACCCTCCTTAACAACCTTGTAGAGCAGACCGCTCTCAGACTTCTGTACACCTGCCTTCTTCTCCATCTTTGCAAGCCAAGCCTCAGACTTGTCGAGCTCCTGCTGTGGGTATACTACCATAAAGTAGTTCTGGAGGTACTGAGCAATCTCCTCTGAGCTCATTACACCCTCGCCGTTACGAGTCTGCTGCTCACCCTTCATATACCAGTAGATCTGGATAGGGAAGCGACCCTGACGAAGATCGTTACCGATGTTGATACCATAAGCAAGTGAGAGGCTGTCGCACTCGCCCTCAGATGTAAATACCTCGATTGGCTCAGCTACAGCTGTTGAATCCTGTGCCTGCATCTGCTTCTGCTGCATAAGGCGACCGAAACGATCGTTTACAGGACCGATAAGTGACTGGAATACCTCCTGAGCCTCCTCTGCAGACCACTTAGCCTTGCCAAGAGCTGCTGTCTGAAGACCCTTCTCGAGCTTCTCGTAGTTGAATGGAAGCTCTGCAAGACGAGTAGAGAGGAACTCGCCGAGGTTTGCTCCCATAGCGTATGAGAGTGTATCCATCTCTGATGTGTTACCCTTGGTAACCATTGACTTGCCGCCATTGCAGCTTACAGCTACAGCACCTGCAAAAAGTGCTACAACTGCTACATTGAAAATTCTTTTCATACTGATATACAATTAATTGTTTAATTCTCTTTGGGGTGCAAAGGTAGTAAAAAATATAAGATTATCGCTTTTTATTATAGAAATTTATATCGAAAATATCTACCTTATAGTTGAGCAACTGATTTGGCTTGATACCCAGCTCCTCGTTACCCTCTGAGCCATAGGCCTGCTTTGAAGGGATCCAAATGTCGGCACTACCTCCGTTTCCGGTAATTCTGATGACCTCACGAAGACCCTCAAGCAGGTCACGATATGCTGAGACAAGGGTGTCCTGCTCGCGGATAACATTGCCCGACTGGTCGAAAATAGAGAGCGCAATGGATATTGTATCGCGCGAAACGAGCGACTGGTTGTTCTGGTCGCCGAGCTTTACAATCTTGTATGTCACGCCGTTACGCAGACGGACAAAGTCGCGGTTGCTCTTGCGCAGATCCTCAAGAAATTGCTCCTGATACCTCTCAGCCTTCTCGTGAATAAAGTAGGTCTGCTGACCGAGGTAGTAGTCGCGACCCTCATCGAAGCTGATCTTCTCCGTAGAGTTGTATACATCACGAATAGCCTCGCAGACCATATCGATATTGAGCGTAGAGTCAAACTTGATAAGCGATTGTCCTACACTAAGACCGATGACATAACTCAGAGAGTCCGCCTCGGTTGCCATTGTCTGTACCTTCTGCTTGCAAGAGAGCGCCATTGAACCGAACAGCGCGGCGGTAAAAATTACTGATATAAACTTCTTCATTACTTGTTGTTTTTCGATTTAAGTGCTGATGCACAGAGTTTTACGAGCATTCTTGCACCAATTGTAGCATCAATGCTGCCCTCTGATACAGGTACTATCTCTGTAAGGTCGAAGCCGATAATTCGTCTGCCCGATTCGGCTACACGGTTGATGAGCAGTGCCGCTTGGTCGAAGCTCATACCGCCGGCAACAGGGCGCTTTGTATTTGGACAACACTCCGGAGAGAGGGCATCGATATCGAACGAGATATAGACATCGTTTGGCAACTCTGCCACAACCTTGTCGCAGATGCTGCTCCAACTCTCGCCATTGTAGAGGCTGCGAGCCATCGCCTCGTGACCAAAGAGTTCGATTTTTGGATGAGAGTGGGCAAACTCCACCTCCTCGCGGCTCATATCGCGTGCACCAACCTGTACCATCTTCGATACTTGTGGCACCTCGTCGATGATGTTTCGGGCAATAGAGAGGTGTGAGTAGGCGAAAATCTTACCGCTCTGGCGAAGGTCGCAGTGACCATCGATAAAGAGCACGCCCATATCCGGATAGACCGATGATATTGAGCGTACGGCGCCCAGAGTAACCGAGTGGTCGCCACCCACTACGCCGACGATTTTACCCTTGTCGGCAAAGCGGAAGACACGCTTGCCAACGCTGCGGTGCATATCTCTGAAGCCGATATTTATACGGTTTACCTTGCGGATGAAGTAGTCACCGGAGAGTGTGCCGCCATCCTCTATGTGGCTGACAATCTTCGCCGCGTCGCCACCAAGTTGCAGAGAGCTCTCCTGCAGATCGTAGTCTACCTCGGCTGTGGCAACCTTGCCCTCTATAGATACCTCAGAGAGAGCATCATAGAGCGATACAGAGGTCGAGGCGTCGATAATGGCATCGGGGGTATATGCAGGACCCTGACCGGCTGCCGAGGTTACAGCCCACGGCGCAGAGACAAGGACTATCTCGGCATCTTGAGCCTCCATGGCATCACGGAAGTAGTAGCCGCCATTGTCGTTGCCGCCACTGCCAATCGAAAAGTTGAGCCCAAATCTGAAAAGGTCGTTAATATCCATAACAATCGTATTATGCGACAAAATTACGAAAATTATTGGAAAATCACCATACCTATATTATATTTGTCACAATGAAAGTGATAATTGATAGTGCAATCCCCTTTATCAAGGGTGTATTGGAGCCGTTTGCCGAGGTGGTTTACACTCCGGGCGATAACTTTACGACTGAGCTTGTGGCAGATACGGATGCGCTTATTATCCGTACCCGAACTCGCTGTAACAGAGAACTTTTGGAGGGCTCAAAGGTGAAGTTTATCGCTACGGCAACAATTGGTTTTGACCATATAGATTGCAGATATTGTGCCGATAATGGCATCGAGGTGGCGACGGCTGCGGGTTGCAATGCTCGCGGAGTGTTGCAGTGGGTGGCGGCAGTGCTTGTACGACTTGCAAAGCGTGAGAATTTCACTCCGTCGCAGCGCACACTCGGTATTGTCGGTGTGGGAAATGTCGGCTCGCTTGTAAAACAATATGCCGAGCGTTGGGGGTTTAAGGTGGTCTGTTGCGATCCGCCGCGTCAGCAGCGTGAAAATCTCGACTTTGTATCGTTGCAAGAGCTTGTGCCTCAGGTGGATATACTTACTCTGCACACTCCGCTCGATGCAACGACAAGGGGTATGATTAATGCCGATTTGCTTGCTGCATTGCGCCCGGGTGCGACAGTTATAAACGCTTCGCGAGGAGAGGTGGCACAGACGGAGGCTCTGCTGCGAGAGGATTTGACTGTTGCTGTTGATGTGTGGGAGCATGAACCTAATATCGATGCTCGTCTGCTCGAAAAGGCGATAGTCTCGACACCTCATATTGCCGGCTACTCGGTTCAGGGTAAGGCAAATGCAACAGCGCTGGCAGTGCGTGCTGTGGCAAAATATTTTAAGCTGCCACTGACGGAGTGGTATCCGGAGGGTATGACCGGCAGTGTGCCGCAAGATATTGATTGGCAACGACTTATAGATACTATTGATAACTATTGCAACCTCGATGTAGAGTCTGCTCCACTTAAAAATGGCGGTGATTTCGAGGCTTTGAGAAATGGCTATCGATTAAGAGAGGAATATTTTTAGTACCTTTGTTCTATGTTTACTCTGTTAAGGTTTTTATCTCCGCTGATTGGTGCGGAGCGTGCGCACGATATTTCGGTCGCATTGCTGCATCTGTTGGGAAAGATCCCCGGAGCAAGGTGGCTGATGCGTAAACTCTATGCTGTCGAGGATCCGTCGCTTGAGCGTGAGGTCTTCGGTATCCATTTCCGCAATCCGATAGGTATGGCTGCGGGCTTTGATCGCAATGGAGAGGTCTTCGGCGAGCTCGATGCCCTCGGCTTTGGCTTTGTGGAGATTGGCACGGTGACCCCTCTGCCACAGTCGGGAAATCCTAAGCCGCGAGTATTTCGTCTGCCTGACGATGTGGCGATAATGAACCGTATAGGTCTGTGTAACAAGGGTCTGGAACAGGTTATATCGAACATCCGCGAGCGAAATAAGGGACTTGTGCTCGGTTGTAATATCGGTAAAAATTCTGCCACAGCCCCTGAGGATGCTCCGCAGGACTATCTGCGAGTGTTTCGCAATCTCTATCAGTATGTGGACTACTTTACGGTCAATGTGAGCTATAACACCTCGTTCAAGCAGTATGTGCCGCGTACCCGTGAGAGTATAATCTCTATTCTTGAGCCACTCTTTGACTTCCGCCGCGGACAGAATCAGTATCGCCCGATACTTCTGAAGATCTCGCCCGACCTTACAAATGAGGATATAGATATGATGACCGATATTATGGTCGATACTCCGCTTGACGGTATTGTGGCGACAAACGGAACGGTGCGCCATACATCTCTTGCAACCGATGCGGAGACCTTGAAACGATATGGTGCAGGAGCTGTAAGCGGAAAACCTCTTACAAAGCGTTCGGTGGAGGTTGTGCGTCGTGTTTATGAGCGCTCGAATGGTACCTATCCGATTATCGGTGTGGGTGGTATTATGACTCCGGCAGATGCGCGTGAGATGCTTAATGCCGGTGCAACACTTGTGCAGGTATATACGGGTTATGTCTATAACGGACCTAACTTCGTCGGAGAAATTTGCAAGGAGCTGATAAATCAAAAGTAGTATGAAATCGACAATTATTACCATTGGTGACGAGATCTTGATAGGACAGATTCTCGATACCAACTCTCGTTATATCTCGCAGGCTCTCAACCGCTTAGGTGTTGTCGTTGCCGAGCGTACATCTATTGGCGACAGTGCCGAGCAGATCGTCGAGACCCTTGATAGAGCACTCGCCGCAACCGATATTGTGATTATTACGGGAGGTTTGGGCCCTACAAAAGACGATATTACAAAGCATACGCTGACCCGTTACTTCGGTTCGGAGTTGGTTTACAACGAGCAGGTTGGCGATTTTGTGCGCGAGTTGCTATCTCGTCGTGGCATCGCCTTTAATGATCTTAATCGCGGACAGGCTATGGTGCCGGCGTGCTGCACAGTGCTCCATAATGCCCACGGAACTGCTCCGGGAATGTGGTTTGAGCGCGACGGTAAGGTGGTTGTTTCGCTGCCGGGAGTGCCGTTCGAGATGGTGCATCTGATTGATGATATTGTGGTACCGATGTTGCGAGAGAGGTTCGCTCTGAAGGCTATTGTCCATCGCACGATGATCACTTCGGGCATTGCCGAGTCTATCCTCGCCGAGCGAATTGCTGCGTGGGAGGATGCTCTGCCGGAGGTTCTACACCTTGCCTATCTGCCTGCGCCGAATATTGTTCGTCTGCGACTCTCGGCATACGAGGTTGATGGAGAGAGCGTTGCAGCGATGATTGACGAGCAGTTTGAGCGACTGAAGGCGATTATCCCCGAGGCTATTGTCGGTTTTGAGGATGCAACGGTTGAGCAGCTGGTGCATAACACCCTGATTGCACAGGGTAAGACCCTCTCGGTTGCCGAGAGTTGTACCGGCGGAAATGTTGCAGCGAAGTTTACCGCTATGGCGGGCGCTTCGGCATATTTCCATGCGGGTGTTGTCAGCTACTCAAATGAGGCAAAGATAGATATTCTGGGTGTGAGTGCCGAGGACTTGGCGCGCTATGGTGCTGTAAGTGAGGCTGTTGCTATGCAGATGGCTGCCGGCGTGCGACATGCCGGACAGAGTGACTACGGAATCTCCACAACAGGTATTGCAGGTCCTTCGGGAGGTAGTGCCGAGAAGCCTGTGGGTACTGTGTGGATTGGTATCTCGACACCCGAGAGAACATTTGCGGTGATGAAAAATTGCGGAACAGACCGCGGACAGATTATCCAGCGAGCAACCGCATACGCAATAAAGATGTTGTATGAAGAGCTTTAGACTTTTACTGCTGCCCATTGCGCTGCTTGTCTGGTGCAGTGTCGAGGCATGCTCCTCGGCTATTGTGGTCAGAGGACTCTCGAAGGAGGGTGGCGCGATACTGTGGAAGCACCGCGATCAGACGAATATAACAGACTGCCGTATCGCCCATTTTGACGATGGTAAGTATGCCTATACAGCCCTTATAAACTCCTATGTGAGTGTGGGTACCGCTGTTTTGGGCGGAGTAAACGAGGTCGGGTTTGGTTGTATAAGCACTGCAACCAAAAATCTGCATCGAGCGCCGCAGCAGACCCTTCCGCAGAGCAGCAAGTATACTGTTACCTGTCAGGCGTTGCGCGAGTGTAGGACAGTTGATGATTTTGAGAATATGCTCAAGATGCGCCGTCGTGGTGCGAGCTTTGAGTCTAATGTCGGTGTTGCCGATGCCGAGGGTGGTGCTGCCTACTTCGAGATATGGTCGGATGGCTACTGTCGTTATGATGTCAAGGATTTTGATGTGAGGACAAACTTCTCGTTTGCTGCAACAAGTAGTGTTCGCGGAGCCTCTGAACGACGCTACAGAACGGTTATGGAGCAGATGGTAGGGCAGAAATCCTTCTCAGCAGGCGACTTTATCGACTACTCGCGCAGCTATTGGAGTGCCGACAAGGGAGATGTGCTCTCCGCAGAGACACCATACAGAGATAATAACTATACTGTGCCACGAGCATCGAGCGTTGCAAGTATCGTGATTGTCTGCAGTGAAAATCCCCGCATGGATGTTATTGTCGGACACCCTGTGGCGGGTATGGCTGTGCCGGTGTGGGTGGCAGCAGGGGATAATATCCCGAAGTGCGTGGCGGGCAGAGAGATGTACTATCTGGGTCGTAGATTTGTCGCGAAGGCTTATGAGAAGAGAGGGAAGGCAAACTATCTGAATAAGGAGGTGGTTAGCAAGGCGCTGAAGATAGAGAATCACATAAAAGTTCCGACAACTATGCCGACCGATATTGCCAAGTTTAACGCCAAAGTTGATCGAATATTTGAAAAACACCTCCGACAAATGATGCAAATTTTGCAGTAAATTATTACCTTTGCAACAGTAAACACAAAAAGATATGCTTGAGACACTGAAATTTTACAAGAATTTCCCCAAGGAGGGTATTAATTTTATCGATATTATCCCGTTCTTGCAGTCGCGCAAGGCGTTTGCCGAGGTCGTAGAGGCTCTGAATAAGGCTACAACAGCTCCGAATGTTGCAGCCCCTGAGGCTCGTGCCTTCCTCTTTGCCGCTCCGCTGCTTACCACAGAGGGCGTGGTGGAGAATATTATCCCTATGCGCAAGTCGGGCAAACTTCCATTCAACGAGGGCGACCTTATTGAGGTACAGATCGAGAAGGAGTATGGCTTTGACCGCCTCTTCTACCGTCTCAGCGATATTGCTGCAGGTGTCCCTACCGGCGATACTTTCGAGATTACAATCCTCGACGATGTTCTTGCTACAGGTGGTACTGCCGAGGGCGTTGCTCGCTCACTCGAGCAGCTGACCGTCTACCGCGACGGCAAACCATATAAGGTGAAGATCAAGGAGTTCGTCTTCCTCGTAGGTATTCCTGAGATTGGTGGTCGCGAGAGGTTGGAGAAGATTGCGCCGGTTACCGTCCTGATGAACATCTAATTTTGTTGTGAAAAGTCAGCATTAGCTGCACATCGCTAAAAGTAAACCCCTTTGGGCTGTAGGTTTTACTACTATCCCAAAGGGGTTTCTTTTGCGATGCACACCTACTACT
>CANBCZ010000011.1 GCA_947367255.1 uncultured Alistipes sp. | reverse complement strand
CCCCCACGCCTCTCGGCATCAGATCCTAAGTCTGACGTGGCTACCAATTACACCATATCCGCAGGATCGAGTGGCAAAGGTAAATACTTTTTTGTAAATTATCAAATTTTTATTATTTTTGTCATAAACAAACGGATATAAACAATTAAAATCAAAAGATATGAAGAGTATATTTTCATTGCTTCTGGTGCTGGCAATGTTGCTTGTCGGCGTAGAGAGTGCATCTGCACAGGTGCGCAAGTGGGAGGTTGAAATTGGTGCAGGATGTATTATCCCGTCGGATAGGTTGAAGCCTATATTTGACAACGAGGTAGGTTTTAACATCCAGACTGAGGTTCGTTACAACTTCGGAATGGTGCCTGTGGATCTCGGTTTGCATGTTGATGGTAACCTCTTTAAGCGTGAGGTGAAGAGCGTTAGCGATATTAAGTTTATGTCCTACAATGCGATGGCTGTGGCAGATCTTAACTTGTTCAGGAACAAGAAGGTACAGTTCTTTGCCGGCTGCGGTTTGGGTTATGGTTGGCTGGCTAAAGATGTCGAAAATATCGGCACATCCGAGGATGTTCTCGATGCTTTGGACAAGACCAAAGATGCATGGCACGGAAAGTCTGCGCTGATGGTTATGCCGCGAATTGGTATAGAGGCGTGGCACCATCTGCGTGCGACAATTTACTACAAGGCTCCGGCAGATAAGACTCTGATTAAGGAGCAGGGTCACTTCGGCGTGAGCCTCGGTGTTGTAATTGGAGGAGGTCTGAAAAATAAGGCTAAAAAGGCTGAGTAACAAGTGCTTTTAACTTTGTAAAAGTTAGGCTGTTGAAAATTTTTTTCGACAGCCTATATTTTTTATTGTTTTTTATCGGGTTAGATGGGGAAAAATTAGTACCTTTGTGGGTATATTCCGAAAAAGAGTTTTTACAATGAAAAAAATTATACTTTCAGGCGGCGGTACGGGAGGTCATATCTACCCGGCAATCGCTGTGGCAGAGGCACTTAAGCGCATTTTGGGCGAGAATGAGGTCGAGATCCTCTTTGTGGGTGCCGAGGGACGAATGGAGATGACTGCAGTACCAAAGGCGGGTTACCGTATTGTCGGCGTGCCTATCGCGGGTCTGCAGCGCAGTCTCTCACTCAAAAATCTTCTTCTTCCGTTCAAGGTGTGGAAGAGTGTGCGACAGGCAAAGAGTATCATTAAGGAGTTTGCTCCCGATGTTGTTGTCGGTTTCGGCGGTTATGCGTCGGCTCCGGTACTTTGGGCTGCGCAGCGAATGGGTATTCCGACAGTTATTCAGGAACAGAACTCGTATGCCGGTCTTGTGAACAAGATTGTCGGCGGAAGTGCTCGCAGTGTATGTGTGGCGTACGACAATATGGAGCGTTTCTTCCCTGCCGAGCGTATCGTAAAGACGGGAAATCCGCTGCGCGCCGCATTCTCGGCTGAGAATATCGATAAGAACGAGGCTCTGAACTACTACGGACTCAACGACTCGCTGCCGGTAATTCTTGTTGTCGGCGGCTCGCTCGGTACCCGTACGCTGAACAATATGATGCGTTCGTGGCTTATGACCCTCGGTGGCGAGGCTCCTGTGCAGGTTATCTGGCAGACAGGTCGCTACTATGAGGCGGAGATGAAGCAGTTTTTGGAGAACTATCCGACAAAGAATATCTGGCAGGGTGCATTTATCGACCGTATGGACTACGCATACAAGGCGGCAGATGTGGTTATCTCGCGCAGCGGTGCTTGTACCGTTTCGGAGCTCTGCCTTGCAGGTAAGCCGACACTCTTTGTGCCATCGCCAAATGTTGCGGAGGATCACCAGACAAAGAATGCCAAGGCACTTGTCGATAAGCACGCAGCGCGTATGGTTGCCGATGCAGAGGCTGTCGATTGCGCTATGTCTACGGCACTGCGTATGATCTCGGATGATGGTGAGCTGACTATGTTGTCGAAAAATATATCGAAACTTGCCATTGCCGACTCTGCGGAGCGTGTGGCTCGTGAGGCGTTGAAATATTGCAAGCAGTAGAGGCTATGGAGCAGCGAAAGTTATACTTTTTGGGTATTGGCGGTATCGGTATGAGTGCCCTCGCGCGCTACTTTATGCACGAGGGATGTGCTGTGGCGGGCTATGACCGTACAGCTACACCTCTTACGGCTCGCCTCGAGGCGGAGGGCGCGGCTATCCACTATGAGGATAGTGTGGCGGCAATACCACCTCAGTTCCTTGAACCCGATACGGTTGTGGTCTATACCCCTGCCGTTCCTGCAGACCATAGCGAGATGTGCTACTTCCGCGAGGGTGGCTACCGTATGCTCAAGCGTTCGCAGATGCTCGGAGAGCTCTCGGTGGGTAAGTTTGTTATGGCAGTAGCCGGCACACACGGCAAGACTACCACCTCGACCCTTGTCAGCTGGCTCAACCACGCTGCGGCGGGTGAGGGTAGTGCCTTTTTGGGTGGCGTGTCGAAGAATTTCGACTCAAACCTTGTGCTTGGCGCAGGTCGCCGACTCGCTGTTGAGGCGGATGAGTTTGACCGTTCGTTCCTGCAGCTCAACCCTAATGTGGCTGTTGTTACCTCGGCAGATGCCGACCACCTCGATATCTACGGCACACATGAGGCTGTCAAGGAGGCATTCTCGCAGTTTATCGACCGCATAAAGGCAGCAGGTGCGCTGGTCATTAAAAAGGGGGTGGATGTAGAGGTTCGAAATGGTGAGATAGAGTGCTATCGCTACTCTTTCAACGAGCCGGCAGACTTCTATGCGACCAATTTAGAGTTGCTGCCTACAGGTCACTACACTTTCGATATTGTCACTCCATTTGGAACTGTTGAGGGTTGTACTCTCGGTATCCCGGGCTGGGTGAATGTCGAAAATGCAGTTGCAGCTGTGGCGCTCTATATCCTTGCAACAAGGGCAGAGGGCAAGAGTGTCGATTACGATGCCCTGCGTGCTGCACTTGCGTCGTTCTCGGGTGTTAAGCGCCGCTTCGAGTTCTATGTGAACACTCCGAAGGCGGTCTATATGGATGACTATGCTCACCACCCGAGAGAGCTTAGTGCGGCGATCACTTCAGTAAAGAAGATGTTCCCTGAGCGAAAGCTTACGGCTGTCTTCCAGCCGCACCTCTATACCCGTACTCGCGACCTGTATGTGGAGTTTGCCGAGGCGCTGAGTCTTGCCGATAAGGTCGTTCTGCTGCCGATATATCCGGCACGTGAGGAGCCTATCGAGGGTATTACGACAGAGATTATTGCCGAGCGCGTGACAGCTCCGTGGAGTATTGTGGAGCGAGAGCAACTTGCCGAGGCACTCAAGGGTATGGATACCGATGTGGTGGTTACATTCGGCGCGGGAAATATAGATGCCTACTGCGATGCGGTGGCAGAGGTGATAAAACAGAAGGCGTAACAGAGTATGTGGCGTAAGATTGGGCGAGTATTACTTGTGTTGGTGATATGGGGAGCTATAGCTGCCTATATTGTCTGCAGCGCGATGCTTACCCGTCGTCACAGAAGCGAGCAGAGCGTGGAGAGGGTAGAGATCGAGCTTGTAGACTCTGCCTCTTCGGGTCAGCTGATAACCTCGCAGAGGGTTAAGGAGATGCTTCTCGAGAGGGGTATTGCCACGATAGATACAAATGTCGATAAGGTTGATACCCGCGCCATCAAGGAGATGATCTGTAATGAGGGCTTTGTCGTTGATGTCGATATCTACGCCTCGTACAGCGGAACGCTCCATATCCGCATCAGTCAGCGTACGCCGCTTATGCGACTGCTCGTAGATGGTTACGACTGTTATATTACGGCAGACGGTTACCTTTTCAATGCCCCTGCACACGCGGCGCTCTATGTGCCTGTGGTGAGTGGCAACTACCGCCCGCAGTTTAAGAGCGGTTTTGAGGGTGAACTGAGCACTGTGCTTGAGAAGATCCGAGCCGATGCAGCAGACTCGCTGCAGCTTGTGGCTGTTGAACGCGAAAAGGTGGTGCGACGCCAGAGCCATTGGAACTCTCGTCGCAAAGCTGTGCGCGACAGCACGATTACCGATAAAAAGGAGCGTCAGAGACTCAATAACTACATAGCTGGTCATCTGCGCGACTGCAACAACGACTTTAGACGCCTTGCGCTGAAGCGTGACAATATCGGTAAACGCCTACAGGGTCGAGAGAGTCGTTACCGCGACTTTTTGGCGCTTATATCCTTTGTGGAGCGTCTGCAGAGGGATAAGTTTCTGAGGGCGGAGATTGTGCAGATTGTTGCCACGACAACCTCGGATGGTGCGCTGAGCCTTACGCTTATACCTCGCAGCGGAGATCATCGCATAGAGTTCGGATGGATCGAGAATGTGGAGGATAAACTGCACAGATTGCGTCTGTTCTACGATCAGGTTGCTGTAACAAGCGGCTGGGAGAGTTATAAGAGTGTGAATTTGAACTATACAGACAGAATTGTCTGCACATACAATAGAGAGAAATAGTATTTAGATATGAAGCAATATTTTGTCGGAGTAGATGTTGGTAGTGCCAATGTGGTGATGGTTGTAGGCTCTCGAACAGAGGGCTCGGATCTTCTGAATATCGAGGGTGTATCTATTCAGGAGAGTAAGAAGAGTGTCAAGGAGGGTCGTCTGTGCGCAACTCTTCAGAGTGCAGTCTTAAATCTCAGCTACGCCATAAAGGATGCAAAGGTAGAGCTCGAGGAGGCCTTAGGTATTAAGATCGAGCAGGCTTATTTCGGACTGGGAAATAGCGCTACCCGTTGTGTTATTGTCGAGGATTTTGTCCCTGTAAAGAACAAGAAGACGGGTGTTATCGGCAAGGAGGATATCACAATCCTGCGCCAGCTGTTGCGTCAGGTAAAGACCGAGAGCTGTTCGGAGAAGGTCTTTGAGATCTGCCCGCTTGCCTACTATGTAAATGGAGCAAAGCGTACGCTCAACCCTGTGGGTATGCAGGGTAGTTGGCTGAAGGGAGAGTATCTGCTCACCATAGGTCTCAACGACCAGATAAATACCCTCAAGCAGCTGCACCACAGAGTAGGTATGGAGATTCAGAAGGTCTTCGTAAATCCGATGATCACCTTCCCGCTACTTGTCAGCGAGCAGGAGGCAGAGGAGGGTGTTGTTATCGTCGATATCGGTAGCGAGGTGACAGATATCACTATCGTTCGCGAGAAGAGGGTGCAGTACTTCCGCTCGATTGCCGCAGGTGCAGAGTTTATCAATGCCGACCTTCGATCTATACTGCCTAAGGGTGCGAACTATAGCAAGATCAAGCACCTCTATGGTACAGCTATCAGCAGTGATATTGCCGAGAATCAGGTTATTCAGGTGGGTACCAAGGAGGTTATCCACCGAAATATTGCAACCGTAATCGAGGCGCGACTGATGGATATTGCCGAGCTTGTTGCCAAGGTTGTTCGTGAGTCGGGACTCGAGTCGCAGATTGTTCACGGCTATGTACTTACCGGAGGTACTGCTGCAACAGATAAGATTGAGCAGCTCTTTGAGCGAGAGACCAATCGTCCTTGCCGCATCGCCGATAAACTCTACGGCATCGGCACAAAACCGCAGGATTGCGAGATTACTCCGGGACAGCACGCCGCAGTGGCTATTATGATGCAGGCGGCGAAGTATGCATCCTCGTATGTTGTTGAGAAGGAGCCTGCTCCGGCTGCAGTTGTAGAGCCGCAGACAGCTACAGTGACAACTCCGGAGCCTGCAGCGCCGGTTGCAGAGCCTGCAGTGGAGGTGGTGCCACAGACAGTTCAGGTTATACAGACTCCGACAACCCCTGTGCAGAAGCCAACAGCTGCGAAAAAGGAGGATGAGGAGGATGTTACAGGACAGCCGAAGGATGGTATAAAGAGCAAGCTGAAGCGTCTGGTAAATCTCTCTCGCTGGATGGGTAGTGAGGATATTAAGAGTAAGTAGAAAAGAGTGTTAATGACATAAAAGATATATCTATGGGTCTTCACGACGAATTTAAGAGTAATAGAATCACCGCATACAGCATCCCTGCCCGAATTATGGTTATCGGTGTGGGTGGTGCAGGAGGTAATACTGTGGACCATATCTTCAAGCTCAGCATCAAGGGCGTGAACCTGATGATCTGTAACACCGATAGCAAGGCTCTGGACAAGAGCCCGCTGGAGCAGTCGCAGAAGATATGTATGGGCGACGGTAAGGGTGCAGGAAACGATGCGGCAGTGGGTCGCCAGAAGGCTAAGGAGTCACTTGCCGAGATTAGACAGTATGTCGAGAGTCGTAATCCGGACCTTATCTTCCTTACTGCCGGTATGGGTGGTGGTACAGGTACGGGTGCTACACCGGTTATTGCGCAGATGATTCACGCGCTCAATATTCCGACTATCGCCATACTGACCACTCCGCCTGTAAATGAGGGTGTACACCGCTTTGAGCAGGCTATGGAGGGTATCCGTTCTATGCGCGAGCTTGTCGATACATTTATCGTTATCAAGAACGAGACAATTATCGAGCTGAGTGAGGAACGCTCCGTGCACGAGGCTTTCAATATGGCAAATGATATTGTGGCATACGCCTCAAAGGGTATTGCCGAGATCGCACTGACACAGTCCGATTTGGTCAGCGTCGATATCTCCGATGTCTGCAAGGTTGTAAGAAACAGCCGCTACGCCGTTATGGGTATGGCATCCGAGGCTGGAGAAGATCGTGTTGTCAAGGCTATTGAGTCGGCAGTCCTCTCTCCACTCTTTGGTAATGTGCCAATCAAGGGCGCTAAGGAGGTGCTTGTAAACTTCGCCACTTCAGCCCCTTCGGAGCTTAAGATGAAGGAGGTAAACAAGGCGCTCAACTATATTCAGGAGATTGCCGCAGGTGAGGATGAGAATGGCGACAGAATACCTGTGAATATCATCTGGGGTACAAGCATCAAGCCCGAGCTGGAGGATAAGATAGAGATTATTATCGTTGTTACGGGCTTCCACGCCAACGCATACTATAGCGAGACCTTCGGCGGTCGCCTCGACCTTGAGGATGAGATAAAGAGCGCAGCTCCGCAGGTGGCAGAACCGGTAGCTGTCGAACCACAGCCGGCAGCAGAACCCGTAGTTGCACCAAATGTCGTTACTCCACAGCCGCAGACAGAGCCTGTTGTGCCGAAGGTTGTTGTCACACCGCAGCCGCAGACAGAGCCTGTTGCACCAAAGGTTGTCACTCCGCAGCCGCAGACAGAGCCTGTTGTGCCGAAAGTTGTTGTCACTCCGCAGCCGCAGACAGAGCCTGTTGTGCCGAAAGTTGTTGTCACTCCGCAGCCGCAGACAGAGCCTGTTGTGCCGAAGGTTGTTGTCACTCCACAGCCGCAGGTTGTGGCAGAGGAGGAGATTGCAGACGAGCCGTGGAGAGTAGCTATTCCGGTGCGAAAGGAGATTCGTCCTATTCCGCCACAGGTACTGCCTACAAACTATAAATTGGACGGCAAGACCCCTGCATACAAGACTCGTCGTGGTCTGGAGCTTATCAATGAGGTAAAGGGTAGAAAGATTATAATTAAGATGGACGGCACAAAGAGCCAGGCGGAGGAGACTCCGAATGATTCTATGCAGCAGAGCCTCGATTTTTAACGCATAATGGTAGAGTATTTAGGTTTTAACCCGAGCGTAATTGCACTGATGGTGGGAGATATTGTACTTCTTCTGCTGTCGGGTATGATGTCGTCGTCGGAGGTGGCGTACTTCTCTCTGACCCCTGCTGAGTTGCGTCGTATAAAGCGCGGAGGGTCTATAGCAACCGATGCAGCGTCAAAGTTGCTCGATAATCCCGATCAACTGTTGGCGACGATATTGGTTGTCAATAATTTGGTAAATATCGGTACGGTCGTACTCACTACGCAGATTCTCAACTCGCTGTTTGTCTTCCACCGCTTCGGATTTTTGGTACATACGGTGGTTGTGACCTTCATCCTGCTGCTCTGCGGCGAGGTGTTGCCGAAGGTCTTTGCTCAGGGCTCGACTATGCGTGTTGCGCTGTGGTTTGCCCAGCCGCTGACACTGCTGCGTTGGCTTGTCTATCCGCTCAGTTATGCACTTGTCAAGACAAGTAACAAGGCTTCGGAGCGTCTTATGCAGAAGAGCAACGACCTCTCTATCGAGGATCTTGCCGATGCTGTGGATATGACCACCACAACCTCTACCGAGGAGCAAAAGATCCTCTCGGGAATTGTCAATTTTGCCGATCGAGAGGTTGAGGAGATTATGCGTCCACGAATGGATATAGTCGGCGTGGAGCAGACGATGACCTTCGGCGAGGTGCGAGAGACTATCACCACTTCGGGTTACTCGCGTCTGCCGGTCTACTCGGAGACAATCGACAACATTAAGGGAACTCTGTTTGTCAAGGACCTTATCGCTTATGCAAATCGTGGGGATGATTTTGGTTGGCAGAGCCTTATCCGCAATCCATATATTGTACCGATGCACAAGCAGGTGACAGACCTTTTGGAGGATTTTCGCCACGACAAAGTCCATATGGCTATTGTTGTGGATGAGTATGGTGCAACGCAGGGACTTGTCACTCTGGAGGATATTCTGGAGGAGGTTGTGGGCGAGATTTCAGACGAGAGCGATATCGATGAGAGCTTCTACGAGCGTATAGATAAGTACACCTATATCTTCGAGGGTAAGACCCATATTGTCGATATGCTTCGTGTACTTCAGCTCGAGGATGAGCTCTTTGAGGATGTGCAGGGCAGGGCAGAGACAATAGCCGGACTGCTCCTTGAGATCAAGCGCAATTTCCTTAAGAAGGGCGAGCAGCTCACATCGCACGGCATTCGTTTTATCGTAGCTGCCGTAGATGGACATAGAATAGATAAGATAAAGGTGATTCTTCCGAACAATGGCTAACCGACTGTTGTTATCAGAGTTGCTGACCGAGGAGCAGTGCCACAAGAGGGTTTCGGATGCCGATATAGCTGCAGCAGCGGAGTTTTCATCACTCTCTCGTCGCAGGGAGTATCTCACTTGGCGTGCGATGCTCTATGAGGCTCTGGACAGAAGGGTTAGTATCGCATACGAAGATGGTGCTCCGATAGTTGTTGGGGAGAATATATATATAGGTGTGTCGCATACGACAGATATGGCGGCAGTGGTTATCTCCGAAAACCCTTGTGCGGTGGATGTCGAGAGGGCAGATAGAGATGTCAGCCGCGTGGCGTCGCGTTTTTTCACCGAGCGTGAACGACAGCTTGCCGCAGATAGTGCCTCGCAAGTAGCAGTGTGGTGCGCTCGCGAGTGTTGCTATAAGTATTGCCGCAACAAACAGCTCGATATTCTGGGCGATATCGGCGTTACCGAGCTCGATATGGCCGGTGGCAGTGTTACGGCAGAGGTGAAAGATGGGTTAGTTTTGAAGATGAGAATTGAGCAGACGGCAGACCATATTGTCGTCTCTGTATTGTAGAAATTTATGGCAAAACAGGCAAATACGCTATCTTTAGGTACAGATAATATCGGCTCGTTGCTCTGGCGCTATGCGGCGCCGGCAATTATCGCTATGGCATCCTCGTCGTTGTATCATATTGCCGACTCGATATTTGTCGGTCACGGCGTCGGTGGAGCGGCTATCGCAGGTATGGCTGTAACTATGCCGATTATGAATATCGCGGCGGCATTTGGTGCGATGGTTGGCGTGGGTGCTGCGGCACGAATGTCCATCCGCCTCGGAGAGGGTAATATGCAGGCGGCGGAGAAGACGCTGGCAAATGCTGTGATGCTCAACTTCTGTCTTGGTCTTGTGCTGATGACCGTAATGCTCACATTCCTCGACCCTATTTTGCAACTGTTCAGTGGTGGTAAGGCGTCAGTAGAGACACTCGGCTATGCGCGTGACTATATGAGAGTTATCCTGCTCGGAAATATGACGCAGCATATGTATCTGGGTCTGAATGAGCAGATTCGTGCCTCGGGATATCCGCAGAAGTCTATGCGTATTATCCTTACAGCCGTTACTATGAACTTGGTGCTCGACTATCTGTTTATCTTTAAGTTCGGATGGGGTATCAAGGGTGCGGCACTTGCAACGGTGATTGCACAGGCAATATCCTTTACTATTACCTTCAGCCACTTCTGCTCGAAGAGTTCGTTTGTGCGCTTCCGTCGTGCAGCATTTGTCTTTGATTGGAAGATTGTAAAGGCTATTATCTCTATCGGACTTGCTCCGTTTATGGTCAATATATGTGCCTCTATGGTTGCGGCATTTGTCAATACGGCACTGCTCAAATATGGCGGTACAGGAACGCACGATATTGTCAAGACCGCAGGCTCGGCAGATATATATGTCGGTGCTTATGGTATTGCAAACCGTGTGGTGATGCTTCTGATTATGGTTATTCAGGGTCTTAATCAGGGTATGCAGCCAATCGTTGGCTTTAACTATGGTGCAAAGCAGTACGACCGCGTGCGCAAGGCACTGTTTATGACTATCGCTTGCGGTATGACCATCTCGACGCTCGGATTTTTGGCTTGTCAGTTCTTCCCGGAGAGTATTGCCCGTGCCTTTGTAGATTCGGCGCGTGGAGGTGATGAGGCTCTGATGATTGCGGCTGCGGCGCAGGCTATGCGACTGATTGTCATTATGTTTCCGTTGGTCGGTTTTCAGATTGTTGCAGCGGCATTCTTCCAATATATCGGTCACGCAAAGTTGGCAATATTTGTGTCGATGACTCGTCAGCTGATATTCTTGTTGCCACTGCTCTGGATTATCCCTAAATACCTCGGTGCTACGGGCGTATGGGTATCTATGCCTATTGCGGACTGCGCATCGATTACTCTTGCGACAATATTACTCTCAAGAGAGCTTAGAAAGCTCAGGGAGAAGGAGTTGCGAGTACGATAGACTACACCGGATCGACATTACAGATAATCGTAACACCCTTATTCTTATCCTCTTTTCTCAGGGCATCTATCTGCTCTGTAAGTGTTGCGCGTGCTCGGGCAAAGGATGTTGTAACCTCAATCTTGAGTATAATCTCTACTATCAGCTCTCCACGAATACGGTCAATGAGCGGAGTCACCGGACCGAGTACACGACTGCCGAACCTCTGTCTGAGCCTCTGACCCAGCTCTGTGGCTGTTGCAGCGAGTTTGTGTGCCTCTGAATGGCGAAGTGTTATGCGTATCAGTCTGGAGAATGGCGGATAGTTAAACATTTGACGCTCTGCAAGTTGTGCTGCGGCAAAGTGCTGATACCCTGCCTCGCTTAGTGCAGAGAATACGGGATGAGCAGGGTCGGCAGTCTGAATAACCACCTCTCCGGCGCGATCACGCCTTCCCGAACGACCTGCAACCTGCAGCATCATCTGCCATGCACGCTCTACGGCTCTAAAGTCGGGTGCATTTGTAAGGTTGTCGGCGTTGAGTATGCCTATGAGTGTAACTCCTTTGAAATCAAGACCTTTTGCCACTATCTGTGTGCCGATAAGTATATCGGCATTACCTGCAGCAAACTCGGATATTATCTTGTTGTAGGCGCTATCGCTTTTTGCACTGTCGCTGTCGAGCCTCAGCACGCGTGCCGTAGGGAAGAGTAGCGCAATCTGCTCCTCAATCCTCTCTGTACCCATACCCATCGCCTCGACCTGCGAGGTCTTGCACTCCGGACAGAAGTGCGGATCGGGTGTAGTGTAGCCGCAGTAGTGGCAGTTGAGCGTTCCGCTCTTCAGATGGCGTGAGAGTGTGACATTGCAGTGCGGGCAACGAGCCTTCCAACCACAACGCGGACACTCGACGTATGAGGCATATCCGCGACGATTTTGAAATAGTATTATCTGCTCGCCCGCAGCAAGTCGGTCGGCTATGCGGTCGAGTAACTCCTTGTTAAAGTGGCTCTTACGCTCGCCACGCTTTACGGCACGCATAGTGTCGGAGATGATAATCTTCGGCGGTAACGAACCTCCGTAGCGGCTCATCAGAGTAACACCTGCATATTTGCCCGCCATAGCGTTGTTGAAACTCTCCAACGAAGGGGTTGCACTGCCCAAAATGGTCTTTGCACCATGTAGATTTGCAAGCATAATCGCTGCGTCACGACCGTGGTAGCGAGGATTTGGCTCACTCTGCTTGTAACTTGTGTCGTGCTCCTCATCAACAATCACAAGTCCTAACTTGCGATATGGCAAAAAGAGCGCAGAACGTGCACCGACAATAAAGTTGCCTGCAGGTGCGCGTAACATATCCATATATATCTGTGTGCGGCGTGTAGCGGTGAGCTTCGAGTGGTAGGCGATAACCCTCTCGGAGAAGATCTGTCGCATACGCTCTACGAGCTGTGCCGTAAGTGAAATCTCGGGAACAAGCAGCAGTACATCCTCACCACGCTCCAGCGCACGGGCGATGTAGTGGGTGTATATCTCGGTCTTTCCCGAGCTTGTCACTCCGTGTAGCAGAGCCACATTTCGCGCCTCAAGACCGCGATCAAGAGCCTGCAGAGTCCTATTCTGCTCCTCGGAGAGTATCGGAAGTGCCGATTGTGTTATCGGTTGCAGCTGCGGAGATGAGTCGCGCTCGAATATTTCGACAATACCCGCCTTGACAAGAGCCGAGATAGTAGCTGCATCGGCACTGCTCTGCTGTCGTGGCAGGGAGCCGCCCGCCTGCTGTAACTCCGAGATAAGTGCAGCACGACGAGGTGCTCGGCGCGACATCTTGGCAAGTGTATCGCTGTCGGGAACAGAGATAAGCTGCAGTACTCGCTCCTGTGGGAGGGTGTAGGGGTTGTAGAACTCCTCAGTTGTTGCGTGTGACTTTACGAGTGAGGGCAGAGCTACGCGCATAACCTCACCGACGGTAGAGATATAGTACTCAGCCATCCAGCTCCAGAAACGAATTTGGATATCTGACAGTATAGGGAAGTTGTAAAGACGCTTTAGAACAGGTTTTACCTTTCCACTCTTTGGAGGGTCGTTGTGCAGACTGAGAACGATACCTGTATAGAGTGCTTTCTTACCGAACTGCACGACGACCGCCTCCCCGACCCTCAAATCGGGAATATGGCTCACCGCAAATGTGTAGCAGGGTTGAGCCAAGGGGAGAATGATCTGAGCAAAGTTCATGTAAGCTGTTCTTGATTAGAACGGAGCCTCCTCGTCTACAGGTGCGATAGCCATTCTCGGTGCGGCTGCAGGAGTTATGGCAAACTCGTCTGCGCCGGTCATATTCTGCAGTGGCGATACTGCCGAAGCGGCTGCTGCCGGTGCCGGTGACTCGTAGTTGTCATACTGCTCGCCCTGCGGTGCCTGAACAATCATCTCGAGGTTGGCAAAGCGTGCCTGCTCCTTGATAAATCGCATACGCACATCGGTAACCTCACCGTTACGGTGCTTAGCGAGGATAATCTCTGCAATACCGTCGGTACTCTTGTGATCCTCGGTCTCTGTAAAACCGTAGTACTCAGGACGGTGGATAAATGCTACAACATCGGCATCCTGCTCGATTGCACCCGACTCACGGAGGTCCGAAAGCTGCGGACGCTTTGTGCCGCCTCGCGACTCGGTATTTCGAGAGAGCTGCGAGAGGGCGATAACCGGAACATTGAGCTCCTTAGCAATAGCCTTGAGTGTACGGGAGATAAAAGCCACCTCCTGCTCACGGTTGCCATTAGCACCACCGCTCATATTTCCGGCAGTCATCAGCTGCAGGTAATCGACAATGATAATCTTAATGCCGTGGTGTGTATGGAGTCGGCGTACTTTTGAGCGGAACTCAAAGATAGAGAGCGCCGGAGTATCGTCGATAAACAGCTTTGCGTGTCCCAGCGGCTTACTTGCCACCATCAGATGGTTCCAATCCTCCGGAGTGAGGCGACCGCTGCGGATAAGTTTACTATCCAGACCGGTCTCGGCAACGATAAGTCGGGTCATAAGCTGCACTGCCGACATCTCAAGCGAGAAGAATGCTACAGGACACTGGTAGTCGATAGCCATATTTCGCGCCATAGAGAGCACAAAGGCAGTCTTACCCATAGATGGACGCGCCGCAACAATGATAAGGTCGGAAGGCTGCCAACCGAGGGTCACATTGTCAAGGTCGCTGAAGCCTGTGCAGACACCGCTATACTTCGAGTCGTTCTTACCCGCCTCCTCAATCTGCTTGATAGCCTTGTCGAGGATAGACGCCGAGTCCTGCACGCTGCGCTTTACGTGACCCTCGGTCACACGCAGGATAGACGACTCTGCAAAGCCGATAAGCTCGGTAACATCTGTAGCACTGTCGTATGAGCGACGCTGAATCTCCACAGCCGAGGATATAAGCTCGCGCTGTACATGCTTCTGGGCAATAATTCGGGCGTGGAACTCCACATTTGCCGCAGCACCAATCTTCTGTGTCAGTTTCGCAAGATATGCTGCACCGCCAACCTTTGTAAGCTGTCGGTTTGCCTTCAGATACTCTGTAACGGTGTAGATATCGACCGGTTTGCCGACCGTTGCAAGCTCATTTATGGCGTGGTAGATAATACGGTGCTCCTCGGTATAGAACGAATCCTCAGAGATATACTCCTGAACGATTGTTACAGAGTCGCTTTCAAGCATCAGCGCACCCAACACCGCCTCCTCAAGCTCTACAGCCTGCGGTGGAACAAGTCCTCCAAGCTCTGCCTCGGGAACAAGGGCGGTATATGCCTCTCTATTTTTCTGCGAAGGTTTGTAATCTTTTGCCATAAATATCGTGCTATTTGCGCAAAGGTACTCAAATATTTTGAAAAGTCAAAGCTACCCGTCAATCATATGACGAGATGCTGCAAGAGTGGCAACCGAAATTTTAACATTGCCATTGCACGCAGTATGAATTGTGTGGGCGAGCGATATAAGTGTTGCTCCCGATGTGAAAACGTCGTCAATAAGGACAATATGCCGTCCTACGAGCTTCTCGGGGTGGGTTATGGTAAAGAGCGTAGAGATATTCTCCCAGCGCTGGTAGAACTTTCGTCGGGCTTGTGGAGGGTTGTTTCGATTGCGGGATATAGCCCTGAAGTTGCAGGGTATTCCCGTAACGTGGCTTATACCGGCGGCAAGGTGCTCCGACTGGTTGTATCCGCGAGAGAGTCTGCGGCTCCAGTGTAGCGGAACGGGGATAATCAGATCTATACCATCGAAAAAGTTGCTCTCGGCGAACTCTTTGGCAAGCAGTCGCCCGATATTCTCGGCATAGTACCAGTGGTTGTTGTACTTGAAGTCGTGGATAATATCTCTCCAACCGCTGCCACTCGAGAACCAAAAGAGTGCTGCGGCACGCTCAATGGGCACCAGACCGCAGAACTTCTCCTTCATAACATTATCCTCTACCCTCCAAAGATGGGTAAAGGGGATGGTTGTGCTGCACTTAAGGCAGACAAAACTATCTATCTCCAGCAAACTCTTGCCACAGATGGGGCAGGAGGGAGGAAACAGTAGCTGTGCGATTGACTGGAGAAGATAGCGCAGATTCATCAGAGTAGCTCTTCGGTGGCGTTATCTGCGAATTTTGTTGCAAAGAGTTTTGCGGCATAGCTCTCAGGGATAAATATCTTTCTGATATTCATCGCCTCCAGGATGCTCTTATGTGTGGTGTCCAATGCGCGGGCGTATATATTCTCGACCTTCAGCTGCTTTAGTGCCGCAACGGTACGCAGTGAGTGGTCCATACTCTGTCCGATGGCTACAACGGTGCAATCGATCTGCGCAAGTGGCAGGGAGCGCAGTGCAAGCGGATCGGTGGCATCCATAATGTAGGAGAAGGCGATGCGGTCCTTTATCTGCTCAATATTTCGGCTGTGAATATCTACGCCGATAACCTCGTGACCGTTGTCTGTAAGTGTCTGGGCAAGGGTCTTACCAAAGTTTCCCAGACCGATAACCAAATATTTCATACAATTAGGTATGTTCTATAAATTAGGACATTAAATATTACTGTTTTTAGTAAGTTCCGTTTCGGTCGCTTTTGGACTTATTTTGGCATATTTCGCCGCTTTCCTCGGTTCCAATAGACTTGTTGCACCCTCGAAAGAGCCGCAGAATAACCTCCAAAATCGTCTCGACCTAATTTAAGAGAACCTACATTTAGTTTATTATCACATTCTCTTCCGGCAGGCGGTAGTGTGGCTGCTCCTTGCGTGAGAAGAGGCTCATTGCCACAGTTATAATGCCCACACGACCGACAAACATCATCACCGCAACAAGTACTTTACTTGCTACGCTGAGCTCTGCCGTAATACCGAGTGATGCACCGACCGTTCCGAGTGCCGATATGGTCTCAAAAAATATGTCGAATGTGTCGAGTTCTGGCTCGAGAATCATCAGCGCAATAAAGCAGGTGAGAATCATTATCACCGAGCCGAATATTGTGGCGTAGGCGCGTCTGACAGACGAGTCGCTAATCTCGCGATTGAACATTCTGACACTCCTCTCATCGCGAACAACCGACATAAACGAGGCAAAAGCCACACCGAAAGTATTGACCTTGATACCTCCGGCAGTGGACTGCGAGGCACCTCCGATCCACATCAGTATCATATAGACGATAAGCGCAAGTAGCGAGAAACTTGTCAAATTGACGCTGTTGAAACCTCCCGTGCGGGGTGCAGCGGAATTAAAGAAGCTGTGGACAAGTTTATCCGATATGGTCATACCGGCAAAAGCCCCGTTCCACTCTGTAAGTGCAAAGGTTGCAGTGCCGACAATAAGCAGGAGCAGGGTCCAACTGATGGCTATCTTTGTGTTGAGCCTTGTCAGGTGTGGATACCTTGCAGGCGTCTTGTGGCGGACAATCTTTGCAAATAGGTAGCGGACGTGGTACGACAAGACCTGCTTGAAGTTTACAAGTATCGGGAAGCCGATACCGCCAAGGATAATGAGCAGCGAGATAGTTATAAAGAAGCTGCCGTGTCCCTCGATAATCATCGGATTACCCAAATTACCGTTCAGTGTAGACATTCCGGCATTGCAAAAGGCGGAGATAGAGTGGAAAACCGAGAAGAGTATCTCGTCAGTAAGCCCCATACCCAGCTCTCCGTGGATTGTTGTCCAGATGAAGAGTGCACCTATAGCCTCGATGCCGAGTGTAAATCCGAGAATATACAGCAGGGTAGACATCAGTGACGAGAGGGTATCCGAGCCGACCATATCGCGCAGTGCAAATTGGTCATACAGACCCGTATTACCCATAAAGAAGAGGGCAAAGAAGCTTGTTATGGTCATAACTCCCAGACCTCCGATCTGAATAAGCAGGGCAATGACTATCAGTCCGTCTGTCGAGAATGTCGTCGCAAGCTCTACAGTCGAGAGTCCCGTCACACAGACAGAACTTGTGGCGGTAAAGAGTGCATCGACAAGTGAGATGCTCACCCCGTCAAGAGTCGAACGAGGCACCATCAGCAGTATCGTTCCGAAGAAGATAATAACAAGAAATGTCACGGCAAGCAGCAGTGCCGGGTTGGTTTTGCGGCGGGTGATGCTCACCACACTGCGCGAAATCTCCATAACAGAGAATATGCCGAGGATGCTGAGCAGATAACCCTTTGCCGTAAAGGCGTGATAGAAGCGTGCAAACCAGACGGGTGCCGCAGCTGCAGGTATAATATCGGGAATGATGGAGATATATAGCAACACTCCCAGAATTATGGTCGAGACAAAGTTATTTTTCCAGATTTGCCGCCAATTTGTTGTAAGTCGCAGGGTAAAGAGTACCACAAAGAAGAGTCGGACAAATCGGTATATGCTCTCCACATAACCCATCTCTGTAGGGGTCAGGTTAAAGCCATAGTCGATTATTGCTGTGGCTATAAATACCGCCGCAACAACAAACGAGAGAAGCGCTGTCAGCATACTGACCATATTCTGCCAACGCTGTGGTATATGTTTGGAGATAATACCCATACTACAAAGTTAGTAAATTTTTCGCTCCATCACAAAATCTTGCTCGCTATTGCCGGTGCCAAGGTCATAATCGATACCAAATTCAGAGCTATTGAACAGCTCCCCGGTAGCGCTGAACCCAAATTGTTCATAGAATTTGGCGCTGTGCTGGTCTGCAGGAATAAGCATCGCGCGATGAAACCCGCCTCTCTCTATCGTGCGCAGAGCAGACTGAAGCAGCGCAGAGGCTATACCCTTACGGCGATACGGCTCCTTTGTCGCCACAGCGTAGATATACGCAATACGCTCCGTCTCTCGCTGTAACGGAACAATGTGTAACATTGCAACAACTTGATTGTCAGCAGTATGTGTAAAGGCTAACGCAGGGTCGTAGAGTTTTACGAAAAAGTCGTCGATATCTTGTTTTGCATCGCCAAAGACCTCGCTCCACAAGCTCTGCATCTGCTGCTCGGTCTGAGAGAGTTGCAGTGCCGAGTACTTTTTTATCAGCTCTACGGGGTAGTAGCTCTGCTTTGCACGACGCAGACCCTCGATGCCCAAGTCATCCTCGCGATTTATATACTTGAAGCGGTGCTGCAGCTCTACTGCCACAAGGTTGTTGATCATAGCTCCCGCACCCTCAAAGGTGGTATCGACCTTCTCTATATGGATGCAGAAGGTGTCGTGGTTTACTGCCGAGCCTATGGCAAAGGCGCAGGGGATATCATCCACATAGAGTATCCACCCCTCAAGCGGAAGGGTCGAGAAGTTGTCTAATGCGCGGTGTAGTGCTCGTTGCTCGCCACGGTCGCAGAGCTCTTTGCGCTGGTCACACCAACGGCTGTTGAGAGCTCGACAGTGGTCGATATTTGCTGCAGAGATACCCTCGAAGCGGTAGCTATAGCGTGAAACGAAACGGTTTATGAAGTTGCGTTTTGGCTGATATTTACGACCTGCAAGAGTCGCAAGATCTGTCGAGAGATATATGTAGTCGCTATTGGCGTCGTAGTGGCTTATGGCAAAGTGGTCAGGATAGAGGGTGTTAAGTGCCTCTCTCCACTGCTCATTAAGTCCGAAGAGGCGCAGTGGCTCGCCAAGTTGTGCCGCATCGGCAGCAAGGGCATCTATAACCTCTCTGCTCGGCTCGCCACCAAGTGGCTGCATATATGCTGTAGAGCCCCTCTCCGTCGTAAAACGGATAAGCAGATAGCCGTTCCATAGTGCAATCTGACTCTTGTAGCTATCCTGCCAGCAGAAGATGTTGGCAAAGCTCATATCGCAATTTCGACACTCCGAGTCGAGTGTTATCTGCTCAAAAATCTTGTAATCCGAGTCAGTGACCTGCCGAAACGGTATCGGGAACAATGTAGCTCTTGCGCTCTGCGTGTTCATAGTATTGCTGAATATATGCCTTTATACGGCGCTCGATACTCTTACTGTTATGTGTGGCTATAAGGTTATTGTTGCGAGCCACGTCTGAGATTGCATAGACCTCGCAGATGGCGTCATCTGCAAATATATACACATACTTTGCCGAGAATGCTTTATAGACGCCGTTGTCAAAGACAATAGTTACCGGCTCCTCAGATGGCTTCAGCGCATCCCTGCCGTAGGCAAAGTATGGCGCGTCGTAGTCCAAAATACCGAGCAGCGTAGGCATAATGTCTATCTGCGAAACGGGCTCAAAGCTCTCGCCACGAATATCTCCTTTTGGGGTGTATATTGCACCGAGGATATGAAAATCGCCCGGTGAGACTGTTGTCTGCTCGGCGTAGTAGTCGCACGATACATGGTCAGATACAAAGACAAAGATGGTGTTATCAAACCACTCTTTGCCACTATTCTCTGCAAAAAACTTCTCTACAGCACCATCCAGATATGCCGCACATGGCTGTATCTGGTTGTGACCCTTCGGCAGACGAGATTTCCAATCTTCAGGAATTACAAACGGGTGGTGCGAGGATATGGTAAACACCGACGCGAGGAATGGCTCTTTGAGAGTGTCTATCTGCTCGCCCATAAACGAGAGGAATTTGTCGTCCCAGATACCCCAATAGCCGTCAAAGTCGTCGTGTCCGTGTGCCTTCTCGTAATCCTCCTTGCTCAGACAGCGCTCGAAACCGGCAGAGATGGCGTATGCGTCAAAGCCCATAGAACCACGCTCCGAGCCGCAGAAGAAGGCTGTCGAATAGCCCCTCTCCTTGAGCAACATAGGTAGTGGTCGGCTCTCGCCCAACGATTGCGGCATAAGGACAAACGGAGTCTCCAATGACGGTATCGACCCCCAAACCGACGGCAGTGCCTGTATAGATCTCTTGCCGTTTGCATACATTCGGCGAAAGGCATAACCATCTCTGATCAACGAGTCGAGGAATGGGGTGTAGCCCTTCTGCTCCTCATTCTCATAGATCTCGGGGCAGAGGTATGCCGAGTTCTCGGCAGAGATACTCTCGGTGACAATTATCACCACATTGCGCTCCTTGAACTGAGCATCTGAAGCCGGAAGGTGATAAGGGGTGTATATAGTTGCAAGCTCCTCGGAGTCAAAGTATTGCGGAGCTCTGACCTCGCTGTCGCCTATAGTTCTGATGATGCAGAACGGATTTGAGAGTACGATATTTGCCTTGTCGCTGCTCTTTGCAAACTTAAGCGAGTACGGAATGGCTGTTGGGCGTGCCATACGGCTCAATCCGCCACGAATACCCGCAATGGAGAGGGTTATTGTGGCACAGAGCAGCAGTATGCCGCCAATGTAGTAGTACCACCCTGCAACCAGAGGCTTCGGCTCTGTTTTGCGGCGATAGCCCCACGCCAGCAGTGCGATAAGCGCAAAACCGATGGCTACAATGTGCAGATTTTCGACGGCAAACTTAAATATCAGCTGAACAGAGTTTGAGTTGTCGGCAAAGAAGAACTCCTCAGCTGTAAATCTCTTTTGAGTATAGCGGAAGTAGATGGCATCGGATAGATTTATCGCCACGCAAATAGTACCTACGACGACATAGTACCAATACAGCACATTGCAGTACCACCGCCTCTCTCGGATATGTAGTGGCAGTAGCGAGAGCAGAATCCACAGAGAGTAGGCGTAGCAGAACGAGATAATATCGAAACGCACGCCACCATAGAACAGTTTGGGAATCTCGCCCCACTCGAGACTGCCGAAAGTCTCTAAATTATAGAGTGTAAAAACCACTCTGCAGAGCATCAGCACCGCAAAGAGCAGCACTGTGCGCCACAGAGTGATAACTGGATATGTTCTTAAAAATCTACTCACAAGCCTTGAGTGACATATCGAGGGACTTGATCTGGTGTGTCAGCGCACCCACAGAGATAAAGTCTACACCTGTAGCGGCATAGTCGCGCAGAGTCTCGAGAGTAATACCGCCACTTGACTCGGTCTGGCAACGACCTGCAACCTTAGCAACAGCCTCCTTTGTAAGCTCAGGCGAGAAGTTGTCGAACATAATACGATCTACGCCACCTGCTGCAAATACCTCGTCGATATCCTCAAGTGTACGCACCTCGCACTCGATAGGGATGTTTTTGCCCTTAGCTGCAAGATACTCCTTTGCACCAAGCACAGCCTTGCGAACGCCGCCCGCAAAGTCAATGTGGTTGTCCTTGAGCAGAATCATATCGAACAGACCGATGCGGTGGTTCTCGCCACCACCAATCTTTACAGCCATCTTGTCGAGCACGCGCATACCCGGAGTGGTCTTGCGGGTGTCGAGTACCTTTGTGTGGAAGTCTGCAATGCGGTCGGCATAGATAGCAGTCTGTGTGGCAACACCGCTCATACGCTGCATAATGTTGAGCAGGATACGCTCTGCCTGAAGCAGTGACTGCAGTCTACCCTCGACATAGAACGCTACATCGCCAACCTTTACGCGGTCGCCATCCTTGAGCAGCAGCTCAACCTTTACCTCAGGGTCAAGACGAGCAAGGATAATCTGCGCAATCTCAATTCCTGCGATAATACCCTCCTGCTTGCAGAGCAACTTCATTCTGCCGCGCTCGGTAGCAGGGATACAACAGAGGGATGTGTGGTCGCCATCACCCAAATCCTCGGCAATGGCAAGCTCGATAAGAGCATCTACATAGGGTTTGTATTCAGCTTTCATATTGCTAAAATTATTGGTTACTACTTTTTTGCTGTTGTGCCGGCAACAGATATGTGTGCATTCATTGCAGTAATGTCGCAGTCGAGCAAAACGGCTCCCTTAGATACGTTACCGGTAAGATTTGTAATTGTGTACTCCATAGCCTGACCATCAACAGTCGGTGTTATAGTGGCTACATTGAAAAGACGCTGTGAGCCATCATCAGAGTAGCTGAATGGTACATTTTTAAGTATAACTGTAACCTCCGGCATCACCTCGACAAAACGGATACCCGCAAGGGTAATATCTACGACCTGCTTTGAGAGATTTGCCTGCGCAAATGAGATCGTAAACTCATCCTCAGAGTATGTCGAGTTCTCGCCCGGATTGATAACTACGGTTGCAACAGCATCATAAGCCGCCTCCCAAGTCTGTACAACATCAATTTTGCCAAACGATGCGTGGTAGAGTGAACCGCCGAAGTTTACATCAAACTCGACAACATAGCCGTAGTCAGAGATCGAACCCTTGAAGTTGAGCATTGTGTACTCCTCGCGAGGTACGCCGCCAACTGTAGGCACTACAGAGCTCTGGTTGAATACCCACGAACCGTAGAGCGGGTCGTTAGTGTCGTCAGATGGGTAGATAGTAAACTGAATATCAGAGATGAGGAAGTTTACATCTGGCATCATCGGCACAAACTTTACGCCCTCAATAGAGAGGTTGAAGTATGGCTTTGTAATGTCCTTCATCTCGACAGTCACAGTAGCATTGTCTGTATACTCAACGCCTGTTGATGTGTTGACGGTAATCATATTGCCATCGATTGACTTTGACCAAGAGTTTGTATTCTGGTCTGTGTTACAAGCAATAGCTGCGAAAAGTGCTGCAGCAATTAAAATGTTTTTTTTCATAAGTGGTTATTAATTAATTAGTTATAAATTTAAGTTTACTCTTACACCCACGCTTGTTCCTCTTGCTCTCTGCAGAAAGGCGTTACCCATACTCTCAAAATAGAAGAGGTTGTAGCGCGTATTTGTTATATTCTTCGCCCAAAAGTCTACTGCCCAAATCTTGCCCTCAAAACGCAGAGAGCTGTCAAGTGTGGCGTAGAATGGCTGGCTTATGTCGTTTCTCTCGTTCCAATAAATTTTACCCGCACCGCGACCCGTTGCACTGAGTGTTATGCTCTGCAACCAGCTACTCTTAAGGTTAAGGGTGTAGCTAAGTGTCGCCGAGGCGGTATTTTGTGGTGCATAAGGGATAAAGTTGCCCGCATAGTCGTTCACTCCATCCTTAAACTCGCGGAAACGGGCATTTGTATATCCGTATGCTCCGTTGAGCAGTAACCCCTCTGCAAGCAGGGCGTTGAACGATACCTCTGCACCAAAGCTGCGTGTCCTGCCGGCATTGGTCATCATACGACCCGTAGTCTGACCCTCGGGAAAGACCGTGAGCTGCTGGTTGAAACACTCTATCCAGAATAACGCAACATCGCCACTAAATCGTGCATTCTTTGTCGAAAAATGGCTGCCAATCTCCGCATTCCAACTCTCCTCAGGCTTGTAGGTTATTATATCCTCGATATCCAAATCCTGATACATACCCATATAGTGCTTTATGCGACGCTGCAGCACCTCCGAGAACATCTGAGTATTGAAACCGCCCGCCTTGTAACCCTTTGCTACCGACAGGTAGAGGTTATTGGCGGTGTCGATGTCATATTTCGCTGTAAATTTAGGCAAAATTTCGAAAAAGTCTCTGCGCAGATGACCTTTATCGTCAATATTTAGAGCTACTTCGCTCGGATTTTTTGTCGTGTCACTCGGAAAGGCGGTGTAGTAACTGTCGGTAAAGTTGCGGTAGTTCATCGAGATAAGCTCGTTATCAAAACGAATACCGAGGGTAAAAGACCAGCGTCCGGCTGTAAGTGACGACTCGTGGTAGGCTGCAAAGCCTGTAGTGGATGTTATAAAGTCGCTGCCCAGCAGCAGGTTGTCGCCCATAGAGCCATCAGCCTTGCCCCAACGATATTCGCCCGGGTAGCCGCTGTGCTGGTTGATATTCTTCAGAATAAGGTTTTCGATACCGTCAGCAAGGAAGTTTACCGGAGCTTGCATCTTCTGATGTTTGTAAAAACCGAATACGCCGACCATCCACTTGTAGCGCGTGTTTGTTCGGGAGCGGATGATTATATCCTCCGATATGTCGTGCTGCTGCTTTGCCTGCTCAAGGGTAAAGTAGCTCTGTGGCAGAAAGTCCTGATCCATCACCATACGGTCGTTGAGATATTGGTAGGCGGTGATGCTCGTAAGGGTAATCTTCTCCCAGTCGTGACGCGCCGTAACACCCTCGGTAACTCCGATGCGGTTGTACGACGAAGGGTCGTTGTAGCAAATCGTGCCGATAAGCTCGCTATTCTGCTCCTTGCTGCTCTCTATAGCACCTGCATAGGTGTATGGATAACCATATTGGTTAAGAACGGTAATGGCAAGGGTGTTGTCTATAGACAAGAAGTTTTTACGCCATTGGAACTTTGTGCGGATATCGCCACAATTCTGCTTGTCGAGCAACGAGTTGTCGTAGCTGTTGCGGAAGTAGCCGTCGTTATGTGTAAATTGTGCCGAGACAGATGCTCCCAAACCCGCCTGTGGCTTAAAGTATGCCGATGCACCTGCGCGAATGGCATTGCGTGAGCCATACTCTGCCCTCACCTTGATACCCTGATAGCGTAGCGGAGAGAGGGTGTAGATATTTACTACGCCGCACATAGTATTTCTGCCATAGAGTGTCGATTGTGCACCACGTAGCACCTCTATTCGCTCAATATCGGGGAGGGTTGTATCGTAGAGATTTTTGTCGGCAATAGGAACATTATCCACCGTCATACCCACTACGGGCTGGTCGATGCGGGTACCCAGACCTCGGACATATATCGAAGAGGTCATACGAGAGCCGTAGTCGGGCATAAAGAAGTTTGGCGCGGCGGTAATTATATCCTTCACGCCGCCAATGCCCTGCTTGTCGATAGTCGCAAAATCGACAACTGTCGCCGTAACGGCACTCTGCTTGAGATTTTGCTCGTGCTTTACGGCAGTAACTGCTACCGGATCGACCGTAAAGAGTGTATCTGCCTCGAGCAGCACAACACGCTCTGCCGTCTCCGCGTGCACGCGCGCGACAGCAAAAACGACCAAAATGGTCGTAAAAATAGCGTATCTCCGTATTCGACTTAACATCGGGACAAAGATACGCTATATTAATCAAAAATGCAACAGTTGAGGAAGTGCCTAAAATGTGAATTTCTGCGTTACGCTCGCTCTCAAAATCCTCATATACACTTACTGCGGGTAGTGCATTATTCAACAAATACAATCTTGCTTGTATCACGCGGCTTAGCCTCCGGAGCCTCGTCGGCATAGCCTATGGCTATGGCAAACTGCAGAGCGTAACCCTCAGGCAGACCGAGAGATGCAAGGAATGGTGCTCCCTCCTTTGAGTTCATAAAAGGAACGGGCGAGCCCAAGCAGCAGGTGCCAAGACCCAATTCGTGGGCTGCAAGCATCATATTTTGCGCCAAAATACCACAATCCACGCCGGCAAACATAGTCGGCTCGGCAGCAACGAAGATTACAGCAGGGGCATTGCGGAACATATTCTTAAAGTCGGGTGTGAGCAGATGATCGCCCATCGGTGTCCCTTTGATAGTTGGCAGGAAGGCATCTGTGCAACGCTTGATCCACTCCTGACTGCCGACGATGCGGATAGCCCACGCCTGACGGTTCATAGCATTTGGTGCGGCGATACCTGCAAGGGCAACCTGCTCAAGTTTCTCCTTCTCGACGCGAGTATCTTTGTACTTGCGGATGCTGCGGCGGGCGTGAATAGCCTCAATTACGGTCTGTGGTTTCTCTTTTTCAGGCATAGCGATACGAAGTGCCACAAGCGATGTAGCACAGAGGATTACGGTGATTAATACTTGTTTCATTGTTGGGCGGAAATTAGACTCTTTCGAGTGTTATAAATGAAAATGGATGCTCAAACTCCTCTCCGCGGGCAAACTCTTCGCGGCTGCACTCCCTCCACTGCGAGTAGTCGATCTCGGGGAATGAGGTGTCGCCCTCATACTCCTTGTCGATTACAGTGAGGTAGATGCGGTCGGCAAGTGGCAGTGCCTGACGGTATATCTGCGCACCACCGATGATAAATACCTCCTCGCTCTTGTCAAACAGCGCCACAGCCTCCTCGAGCGAGTGTGCCATAGTGCAGCCCTCGATAGTAAGGTTTGTGTCGCGAGTAATTACGACATTTGTGCGCTTTGGCAGCGGACGACCGATAGAGTCATAGGTCTTGCGACCCATAACTACAGGGTGTCCCGATGTGGTTGTGCGGAAGTGAATCATATCCTCGCGCAGATGCCACAGCAGCGAGTTTTTATCGCCTATAACGCCATTTTTTGCAACGGCAACAATAATGCTTATCATTAGAACGACATTGGTGCTTTAATGGTTGGATATGGATCGTAACCCTCGAGGGTGAAGTCCTCAAACTTGAAGTCGAAGAGGTTTTTGACATCCGGGTTGAGGCGCATAGTCGGCAACTTGCGCGGTGTACGCGAGAGCTGCTCGGCAGCCTGCTCCAAGTGGTTGAGGTAGAGGTGTGTATCTCCCAAAGTGTGGATAAACTCGCCCGGCTCAAGACCACAAACCTGCGCAATCATCATCGTCAGCAGGGCATACGACGCAATATTGAACGGTACACCGAGGAATGTGTCTGCACTGCGCTGGTAGAGCATACAGGAGAGCTTGCCGTTTGCCACATAGAACTGAAACAGCACGTGACAAGGTGGCAGTGCCATGCCCTCAATATCGGCAACATTCCACGCCGAAACGATCATACGACGCGAATCGGGGTTGTTCTTGATTGTATTTACCACCTGCTCGATCTGGTCGATAGCACCTCCGTCAGGGGTAGCCCAGCTACGCCACTGACAACCATATACGCGGTTCAGATCGCCAAAAGTGTAACCATCGATAGGCGAAACTACCCCCTTTGCTGCAGCGGCGAGGAAGGTATCCATATCTACAGGCAGCACACTGTGGCGGATGCAGAGGTTGTTGTAGTGACGATAGGCGTCGTTATCCCAAATATGCACGCCATTATTGACCAAATACTTGATATTTGTGTCGCCATTCAAAAACCACAACAGCTCGTGGATAATGCCCTTCAGAAAGACCTTCTTTGTCGTAAGCAACGGAAATCCCTCGCTCAGATCAAAGCGCATCTGGTGACCAAAGACACTCTTTGTGCCTGTACCTGTGCGGTCACTCTTGGTGACACCCTCGGTCATTATTCGATTGAGAAGGTCGTGATATTGTTTCATAACTATTTGTGTTTCAGTGTTATATCTCCATTATTGTCGAGCTCTGCCCACGATGCACCCTCTGCCCAATTGCCCAAAAAGGTGATGTTGTCTACTTGGTGTGGGATATGCAGATGACCGAAGATGAAGTGGTCGATTATCTGCTCGTTATATTCCCTTGCATACTCAATCAGCGGGTCGAGATAGCTCAGCTCGGTCTGCTGCTTGTGAGCCTTACGCGATGAGCCGCTCCACCACTGTCCGAACTTGAGGAAAAGGTCGGGGTGGATAAGCCACGAGACTATTACGCGCAGCACTTTTGAACGGAAAAAGGCGTTCATCAGTCGGAGCATTGGCTGCCCTTTGATGTTGGTGTTGTCACCGTGAGATACGAAGAGTCGCTTGCCCGCAATATCGAAAACCTGAGGGGTGGTGTAGAGCTCTATGCCGCACTCCTCCGCAAGGTAGTTGCCGACCCACATATCGTGGTTGCCCGTCAGCATTACAACCCTTATTCCGCGATCGGTCATACGCGCAAGTTGTCCGAGGGTGCGAACAAAGCCCTTCGGTACAACTCTCTTATACTCAAACCAGAAGTCGAATATATCGCCAACCAAAAACAGCACCTCGGCAGTGGGCTCAATAGCTCTGAGCCACTCCACAAATCGTTGTTCGGTAGCTCTCTGTGCCTGCTTGTCGCCACTGCCGAGGTGTATGTCCGATGCGAAATATATCATTCCTTAAAAGAGTTTCTTCAGCTCAGCCTCCAGCGCGTCGCTGTAGAGGTTCTTGCCTACGATACGACCATTGCGGTCGATAAGGTAGTTAGACGGGAGCGAACGAACATTGTAAACTCCCATAATCGGAGATGCCTGACCGCGGAAGTCGCAGACAGATACCCACGGAAGTTTCTGCTCCTGCACAGCCTTGATCCACGCAGCCTTAGAGGTGTCAAACGATACCTGATATACGCGGAAACCGTTTGCCTCGTACTTGTTGTAGATCTGCTTGAGCTCTGCATTGAGAGCATTGCTGTTGCCAAGTTCGGCAGCCCAGAAATCTACGAGGATAACATTGCCGGCAAGCTCTGAGAGCTTTGTCTGATTGCCATACATGTCGTCGGCAATAATATCCGGATAGTCGCGCTCCTCGATGGTCTCCAGCAGTGATGCCTGAGCCTCCATACGAGCCACGTCGTTACGCAGAGTGACAACAAACGGAGAGTTAGGGTAGCTCTTGCAAACAGCATCGGCAACGGTGCGGAAGTAGATCAGATCGCTCTCCGAGTTTACGAGATACTGCTCGTCCGGCAGACGCTGGTAGAGTGCATATACGGCAGCAATAGAACTCTTATTCTTGATGATAAACGAGATCTGATTGCGCTTCAGTTCACGCTGCTTGTTGTTGTAGAGGCGTGCAATCTCCGGACGTGCCGACTCGCCTGCCTCGGCATAGGCTGCAATGCTTGCATTGAGCTCCTGCATACCCGAGATATACTCGCGGTTAAACTCGCGCAGCAACTCCGACTCTTTCGAACCGCTTACGGTATAGTTTGCAAGCACAGAGCCCAAAGAGCCTACTGTGACACTCTCTCCGGCGGTAAGGAGCAACGGAATACGCTCATTGTTGTATATGATGTTGTAGATAGACGGAGTCTGCGGAACATTCTTGACAAGGAAACGGTAAGAGCCGTCGGCAGCAAGGGCTACAGAGTCGATAATGGTCTGACCTGAAGCTGTCATCTGCTCCAGATATACATCCTGAGCATTGAGCCCCAAGAACTTTCCGGAGATACGAACATCGTTATTGCTGCAGCTGCAGCAGAGGATTGTTGCACAAATAAGTGCGAAAATGGTATTCTTCATAAAAAATCTTTCAAAAACAGGGTAAAGATAGTAATTATTTTCTAATTCCCTGTGTATTTGTGTGGCGAGTTGTAGTTTTTTTGTGGTTTTTCTGCTGCTGGGCAGGGCGATTCTTGCCTTTAGCCTGCTGCTGACGACCCTTGTTGCGCTGCGGATGTGCCGAAACGGTGTGTTTGTAGTCGCTTCGGATATTATTCAGAGCCTGTTCGTCTATCTCGATGCTGTTTCCGGACAGAATCTTTATATCTTTTATAATCACCTCGTTATTCGGATGGTCGAGGTTATACTCATAGCTCTTGGTGCGCATATAACGGGCAATATTGCCTACGGTGTTGTTGATGCTCTTATCCTGAGGACAGTCGGAGAGGGTCTTGAGAATACGACCCACATACTTGCCGTAGTGCTTGAAGCGGATGAAGCTCTGCGGATAGTTCAGTCGGCGTGGCGTCGGCTCCAACTCCTCGCGTGTAGGCTGTGGATATGGACTATCTACATCTAATTGAAAATCAGACATTATGAAGAGGTGGTCCCAGAGTTTGTGGGTAAAATCTGCTGTATCTCTGAGCAGCGGGTTGAGGTTACCCATCACTGCGATAACAGCCTTTGCCTGACGTGTTCGCTCGGCACGATCTTCGATAGTTAGCAATGAATCGATCATCTTGTGGATGTGACGACCATACTCCGGCAAATAGAGTTTGCGACGCGTGTAGTTGTAATTATGTCTCATAACTGTTGAGGGTTGTCCGATGCTCCATACGGTCGTGGACAGTGCCCTGTTTGATCTTAAACTTTAACCGTAATACCCCTCCGGCAAAGATTTGCTGCGGTTGTCTATTACGAGAGTAATGCTCTATATTTGATGCAAAAATAGTAAACTTTTACACAATGACAAAACTTTTGATACTTGAACATTCAAAAAGTGTGCGAAACAATCTCTGTGAGCGATTGGAGTTTGAGGGATATGCCACACGAGCTGTTGAAACGGCTGCTGCAGCGGAGGTTATAGCGGGTCAGGAACCCTTTGATTTGGTTATAGCTGACGATATTGAGCCGCTGTCAGAGGTAGATATTCCGCTTATTGTCATCTCCTCAAGACCGAGCTTTGAGTCGGCTGTGGCGGCTATGCATCGCGGGGCGGTCGATTTTCTGACCAAACCGATAGATATGAACAGATTGCTCTCCTCTATTCGTGGAAATATCGGGGATGTCGAGTCGCAGGGAGGGGTGTGCCGCGCCGCTCGTCGTACTCTTCGGCAGAAGAAGAGCCTGCCTGATATTGCTATCGAACCGATTGTCGGAGAGTCCGAAGAGATAGTCCACGTGCGTCACCTTATAGATAAAGTGGCACCCTCGCAGGCGCGTGTGCTCATTACGGGCGAGAATGGAACGGGTAAGGAGCTTGTGGCGCGTTGGTTGCATGCCAAATCTTCGCGAGCAACAGCTCCATTTGTTGAGGTAAACTGTGCAGCTATACCGTCGGAACTTATTGAAAGTGAGCTGTTTGGTCACGAACGCGGAGCCTTTACCTCGGCAGTAAAACAGCGTAAAGGAAAGTTCGAACAGGCAGATGGCGGAACGCTGTTTATGGATGAGATTGGCGATATGTCGCTCTCGGCTCAGGCGAAGGTGCTGCGTGCGCTGCAGGAGCGTAAAATATCGCGTGTGGGAAGTGATAGAGATATAGATGTCGATGTGAGGGTTGTTGCGGCAACAAACAAGAATCTGCGCGAGGAGATAGAGAAGGGTAATTTCCGCGAGGATTTATACCACAGATTGAGCGTTATCGTTATCAGCGTGCCACCTCTGCGCACTCGCCACGGAGATGTCCCGATGCTTGTCGATTACTTTATCTCGCACATCTGCTCGGAGTACGATATGCCCCGTAAAGCTATTGAGTCAGAGGCTGTTGCCTCTCTGTCGCGTATGCGGTGGAGTGGTAATATTCGCGAACTGAGAAATGTTATCGAGCGATTGATAATCCTTAGTGGAGAGAGGATTACGCAGGGGGATATAGAGTTGTACTGCTAACAAAAGAATCTGTATAACAAGGCTCTTTCGGCATCTGCCTTGCTCGGGAAATGCTCATTTGCGACAGAGTAAACTCCGCTTTCCCAACCTGCGAGCAGCTTCAAAATAGCTCTTGTTATACAAATTCTCACAAAAAAAGAGGGTGTCCAATAGTTGCTGGACACCCTCCTTGTTCTTAGTAAAGTGTAATTACTGCTTGCTACAAGGCTTCTGGCACTCAGCAGCCTTCTCGCACTCTGCCTTTTTCTGACAATCAGCAGCCTTCTCGCAACCCTCCTTATTGCAGTCGCCCTTGCACTCTGCCTTGTCCTTGCAGCACTCCTTCTGACACTCAGCCTTCTCTGCGCACTCTGCCTGACAAGGTGCAGCAGCTGCCTCAGCAGCCTCTACGCACTGCTCGCAAGCAGCCTTCTCGCAAGATGAAGCCTTCTTATTATTGTTACCACAGCAACCTACCATTGCAAGAGCTGCAATTACTACTACCAACGAAAGAATCTTCTTCATAATCTTCAAGTTTTAAGTGTTAAACAAAAAATTCACACCCAAAGTTAAGCCCAATTTTTGAAAAATGCAAATTTTTTGTTACTAAAATGCAGATTTAGCGCTTTAACTCCTCCATCGGGATACTTTCACGCATGATAAATGCCTTTGGGAAGGTCGGTTTGATGCGCTCGAGCAGGATGAGTGCCTCCTCCTGAGTTGTGCAGTTTCCGGCAGCCACTTTGAAGTATGGATTGTCGTAGGTAACGTATGTCTTGAGCTGTGGCATACGCACTGCAAGCGAGTCGCAGGCGGCAAAGGCGTCCGCGCGCGCACTCTGCGAGTTGCTCATAAAGAGCATAATGCGGTAACCATTGACGCTCGTAGCGCGATTTGGCGCTACACGACCTGTAATCTGTGCCGCATCGCCGTGCTCGGTGACCTCTACGGTGGAGCGTATGGTGGTCAGCGAATCTACCTGAACAGGTGAGGCGAGGTGCTCCTTGAATGTGCGCAGGTTCTGTGCCGAAATGGCAAAGGCTGCAAAGAGCGATATTGCGATAAGTAACTTTTTCATCCTATTATATTATTTAGAGGCTCCCAATTTGTTTAGCAACTCTGTCGCGGCAACTCTCGGACTGCCGAAGTGCTTCTTGATACCCATAACCTCGATGTCCGAGTCGAAGGCTATCTCGATACCGTCAAAATTCTTCTCTCCGAACTTCGCCAGCAGAGCTATGGCGCGCAGAGGGTTGTGCAGCTTGATCTCAAGAGGTATATCTACCGCGTGAATACCCTTTTTGGGAACTGTTACCGGTGCCATCAGTGAGGCGTGTGCCGTAAGTACATTGTCGCAGTAGAGATCGCCCTCGCCCGTCTTGAGAACAGGTGTGTAACCGGTTTCGTTGCGTACACGCAGGGTGACAACCCAACCTCCGGAGAGGGAGCCGGTTATGTTTTCGATACCTTCAATGCCTAACTTCTCCTGAATACGCTCGGCGGCACTCTTCTTCTGGGAACAACCTGCGGTAAAGAGTGAGAAGATGATGACAACTATTGCTAAAAATTTTTTCATTACTTCTGTGCTATATAAATCTGTGCTATGCCGAAGCTCTGGCTACGGCGTTTAACCATTGTAAATCCCGCGCTCTCAATAATTTGCGAGAATAACTCGGGGTTCGGAAAACTATCTACCGATGCCGGCAGATACTCGTATGCCGAACGGTTGCGAGAGATAAGTCCGCCCACCCATGGCAGGATTTTGTGCGAGTAGAGACGGTAGAACCAACCGATAAGCTTACTCTTGGGGTTGGAGAACTCGAGGATGACCAAGTGTCCACCCTGACGCAATATTCTGCGCAACTCAATAAGGCAACTCTCCTTATTCTCGAAGTTGCGGATGCCGAAGGCTATTGTCACTGCATCTACGCTCTCCGACTGTAGCTCCAACTTCTCTGCATTGCCCTCCATAAGGGTTATGCGACTCTCAAGTCCAGCCTTTGCAACCTTACGGCGCGCTACGGCAAGCATCTCGGGCGAGAGGTCTGCACCGCAGATGGTCGAGCCCTCAATCTTCTCTGCCATAGCAATAGCGAGATCTCCCGTGCCTGTGGCGATATCCAAAATCTCCTTTGCACCCAGCTTGCGGAGCGATTTTACCACTCTGCGACGCCAAAGTTTGTCAATAGACAATGAGAGTATGTGGTTGAGACGGTCGTATGTCGGTGCGATGTCGTCAAACATCTGCTTAACCTGCTCGGTTTGAGGTTTTACTTCACTCATAGTTATTCGTATTTTACACTCTCTGCGGGCTCTATTCGCGATACTATTGCCGTTGCGACAAAGAGTAGCGAGAGTATTGCAGCTGCAAAGATAGTGTTTATTATCAAAATCTCCACAACTCCTATGGAGACAGGTACATGCGAAACAAAATATGCCGAAGAGTCGAGCTTTATTACTCCGGTGTATTTCTGTATGATTATCAGCACAATAGCTACCACATTGCCGATAGTAAGACCTATGCCTACGATACGCGCTGCCTGATAGAGGAATATCTCGCGAATGGAGCGATTGTTCATTCCTAAACTCTTCAGAATACCGACCATACGAGTGCGCTCAAAGAGCAGTATGAGCAGCGCCGTAACCATATTGAACAGCGCAACGACAAACATAATGACGATAATTACCGCAGCATTTATGTCGTGTGTTTGAAGCCACGCAAAGATGTTGGCATACATCTGACTTGCCGCCACTGCAGAGAGGTTTTCGGTACCCTCGAAATGGTCGAAAATGTTCCAATTCAACTGCTCTGCAACCTCCTCGACGGAGTATTTGTCGGCAACATCCGCCTCAAAACCCGAGAAGGTGTCGTAATCCCAGCCGTTGAGCTTCTGAACGTTACGGATGTCGGTCAGTGCAATAGTTATTGCCATATCGCCCATAGTGTTGTAGATGCCGCACACCTTAAATATATCTCTGCTCGGCAAACTCTGCTCCTCGATTGATAGCAACTCGACCCTGTCGCCAACGGCTATGTCGAGCTCTGTAGCGACATTTTCGGGGAGTATCAGCTCCTTGTAGCGACTCTCTTCGGTGCGAGGAAGCGTGCCGTCGATAAGGGTTCGCGCCATTGCCGATTTGGGGTCTAATGAAGGAATACCCTTTATAACTATGCCGGTGGCACCGCTTTTGGAGCGAATGACCGAGCCTCGCATAGCATAGCCGTCGATTGTTGTAACACCCTCAGTCTCAGCGAAAACCTTCTCTAAGGAGTCGCTGCGTTTTATTGGTCTGATCTCTGCGCCATAGAGTGCCGACAGGTCAGTTATGGTTATGTCTGAGGAGAGGTCGGAGATGGTTGCGTATATCTCCTTTTTGAATCCGAAAACTACCGCTAAAGTGATTGTCATAACGGCAATGCTCACCGCTACAGCAGCAGTGGCTATGCGAACCATTGTGCTCTGTGTAGAGGTGGATGATTTTGCAGTTCGGTTAGCTATGAATAACGGTAGGTTCATCTTCTGTAATTGGCTCTAATATAGTATTTTATCCTCCTTGTCACTCCATGCCTTGAAGCCCGCAAGTGCCTGCTCACGCATAATGTTGATGCAAGGTATCGAACGCTCTGAATAGTCGAGAGCGATCTGGTCGTAGATGAACGAATCGTCGAAATTGATAGCCTTGGCATCCTCCTTCGTATTTCCGTAGAAGATGCGCTCTACACCTGCCCAATAGAGTGCACTCAGACACATCGGACACGGCTCGCACGAGGAGTAGATGGTGCAGCCCGCAAGCTTGAAGTCACCAAGCTTTGCGCAGGCGGCACGAATAGCGCTCACCTCGGCATGTGCCGTAGGGTCACAGGTTGCTGTAACTCTGTTTGTTCCGGTGGCAATAACCTCTCCGTCGCGGACTATCACCGCACCGAACGGTCCGCCATCATTTGCGACATTTTCTATTGATAAATCAATAGCCTGCTGCATGAACTTTTCGTCCTCCTTTGAAAAAATAGTACTATTCATAATGCAAATTTACACAATTTTTCATAACTTTGCGCGTATTATTTGAGAATAAACAACAAAATTATGATAACAACACTTCTTTTATCGGGTAACTACGGGGAGCAATCGGCTCTCTTGACCAATCTTACCACCTCGGAGGCGTTTTTTATTACGATAATAATCGCCGTTGTGGGAATGATTGTGCAGTTTCGACTCAAGTCGGTCTTCAATAAGTATTCCAAGGTCTTTATATCTAACGGAATGACAGGTGCAGAAATTGCGGAGAAGATGCTGCGCGACCATAATATCTATAATGTTCGCGTAACACATGTCGGCGGTCAGCTTACCGACCACTACAATCCGGGAACGCTTACTGTAAACCTCTCGGATGCGGTCTATTCGAGCCGAAGTATTGCCGCTGCCGCTGTGGCTTGCCACGAGTGCGGTCACGCTATACAGCACGCAGAGGGTTATGCCCCGCTCAAATTGCGTTCGGCGCTTGTGCCGGTGGTAAACTTCTCGGCATCACTTGCACAGTGGGTGATTATCCTCGGTCTTATTATGATGAGCGTCTCCGGAAATTCGATTGTCTGCTGGATCGGTGTCGGTATGATTGCAATGTCGGCTATCTTCTCGATTGTGACCCTTCCGGTAGAGTATAACGCCTCGGATAGGGCTCTGGAGTGGTTGCAGAGTACCCGTACACTGCAGACAGACGAGATGGATGGTGCGAAGATTTCGCTGCGTTGGGCTGCTCGTACATACCTTGTGGCAGCACTCTCGGCAATAGCTTCGCTGCTCTACTATATTGCATTGATTAACAATAGAAGGGATTAAAAATATGAAAAAGCTACTGACCTTTGTGACGCTGTTACTATTTGTTGTCGCAACATCGGCTGCGCAACAGGCAAAGTATATCTTCTACTTTATCGGTGACGGACTCGGTATCAACCATATTCACGGCACAGAGCTCTATAATGCTGCTGTTCATACAGATATGGCGGATAATGGCAAACTGAGCTTTACCCGTTTTCCGATTCGTTCGTATGTTACAAACCACTCCGCATCGTCCCTTGTTACCGACTCCTCGGCGGCTGCTACGGCTCTTGCCTCCGGTGTAAAGTCTGTTAATGGCTATATGGGTGTGGATGCAGAGGTGGTGCCTGCCGTAACTATTGCCGAACTTGCCTCTGAGCGTGGTATGAAGGTCGGTGTGGCTACCAATGTGGCGGTAAATCATGCAACGCCGAGCGCATTTTTTGCCCATGACAAGTCGCGCAGCAGTTATGGAAAACTCTTTGAGCAGCTCCTTGCTTCGAAGGTGGACTTTGCGGCAGGCGCGTCGATTCTCACAAAGCGCAGCGGAAAGAGTGCACAGCAGTGCGTCGATATGGCTAAGGAGGCAGGCGTGGAGGTTGTGCAGGACCCTAAGGCGGTCTATGATATCAAAGATAAGCGCGTGCTGCTCCTCGGTCCGAATCTCAAAAAGCAGACCCTCGAATATGCAGTCGATTGTAAACCGGGCGACCACTCTATTGTCGATTATACGGCTGTGGCTATCGACTATCTGGAGCGTAAGGCTACCTCAAAGGGATTTTTCCTTATGGTCGAGGCGGGGCACTTGGACTATTGTGCTCACGATAACGACGCTGTGACCACCTTTGAGGAGGTGAATGACCTCTCTCGTTCGGTTCAGCTGGCGCTCGATTTCTATGCAAAGCACCCGAAGCAGACACTTATTGTCATTACTGCCGACCACGAAACGGGCGGTCTGAGCCTCGGTAGCAACGACTACTTTATGTATCCGGAGAAGCTGGCTTGGCAGCAGTGCTCTATGGTTGCCCTTACGGCAAAGATGAGAGCTATGCGCAATAGTGGAGACCTTGAGTGGGAGAGTATGAAAAAATTGCTTACAACCGAGCTTGGTCTGTGGGATAAGGTAGAGTTGTCGGCAGAGGATGAAGAGCTGCTCAAGGAGTGTTTTGAGCAGGATTTTGTCCGCGATGCAGAGGAGGTGGTGAGCCTCTATAACCATAACGAAAAACTCGCATCTTTGGCTGTCGGAGTCCTTAACAGATATGCGAAAATAAAGTGGATAAGCCTCGACCATACGGGTATGCAGGTGCCACTCTATGTAAAGGGTGTGGGCGCGGAGTTGTTCCGTGAGTGCTACGACAATACCGACATCCCAAAGGTTATTGCCAAGATTGCGTCACTGCCACTTAAGTAGTTGTATATGAACGAATTAAATATTGACGAGCGACTCTTTCTGTGGCTCAATTTCGATGGCGGAGCTGTGCTGGACTCGATTATGAGTGCCATCTCGGGGGTGGTTATGTGGCTGCCGCTCTACCTCTTTATCGCTTGGGTTGTGCTGCGAAAGTATGGCTGGAAGAGCCTTATTGCCTTTTTGGTCTGTTTGGCGCTCGCTATGGGCTTTGCCGATATGCTCTGCGGAATATTCAAACATACAGGTCTGCTGAAGAGTGTGTGGGCAGATTTCCCCGCTCGCCATCGCCCTATGTTCGATATTGCCGTGCGTGATTTGGCACACGTTGTTTCCTATGCCCACGGACCATACGGAACGGTCTCTGCGCACGCTGCAACTACCGCTGCAATGGCTGTTTTGTCGGCTCTTGTGCTGCGCAAAAGGTGGTATAGTCTGACTATCGCCTTTATCGTGCTGCTAATCAGCTATTCGCGTATATACCTTGCTTGCCACTTCCCTCAGGATATTCTGCTGGGTCTTGCTGTGGGACTTATTTCCGGCGGTGCGATGTATCTTTTGTGGCGAAAACTTGATAATCTGCTGAAAAATAGCTAAATTTGCGCGCTTTTTTGTTGAAAACAAATAATAACGATTATGATAGAACATCTTAGTGAACAGGAGCAGTTGCGTCGTAAGTCCCTTGCCGCACTGCGTGAGGCTGGTATCAACCCATATCCGGCAGAGCGTTTCGATGTGAGTGCATCGGCTGCCGATATTGCTGCAGGTTTTGATGCCGAGCCGGAGAAGTTTCAGACCGTGACCATTGCCGGTCGTATGATGAGCCGCCGTATTATGGGTAGCGCATCTTTCTTCGAGTTGCAGGACCACACAGGTCGTATTCAGGTCTATATTCGTCGTGACGACATCTGTCCGGAGGGCGATCCGACACTCTACAATACCGTATTCAAAAAGTTGCTCGATATTGGTGACTTTATCGGCGTTGAGGGTTTTGCTTTCCGCACAAATACAGGCGAGCTCTCTGTACACTGCCGTAAGTTTACCGTTCTGTCAAAGTCTATCCGTCCGCTGCCAATCGTAAAGGAGAAGGATGGTCAGCAGTTCGATGCTCTTACAGACCCTGAGGTGCGCTACCGTCAGCGTTACGTGGACCTTGTGGTAAATCCTAAGGTTCGTGACGTATTTGTTAAGCGTGCGAAGATTATCGCTACAATGCGCGAGTACTTCAATGAGCACGGCTGTCTCGAGGTCGAGACACCAATTCTCCAGCCAATTCCGGGTGGTGCATCGGCTCGTCCGTTCATCACACACCACAATGCGCTGGATATCGACTTCTATATGCGAATAGCTACCGAGCTCTACCTCAAGCGCCTTATCGTGGGTGGTTTTGATGGCGTTTACGAGTTTGGTAAGAACTTCCGCAACGAGGGTATGGACCGCACTCACAACCCGGAGTTTACCTGTATGGAGATCTATATCGCCTACAAGGACTACCGCTGGATGATGGAGTTTACCGAGAATATGCTCGAGCGTATTGCCCTCGCAGTAAACGGTACTACAGATGTCGAGATTGACGGCAAGACCATCTCATTCAAGGCTCCGTTCCGTCGTCTGACAATGACCGACGCTATCCTTGAGAAGACAGGCTACGATATCACCGGTCAGAGCGAGGCTCAGCTGCGTGAGGCTTGTGCCCGCCTGAATGTCGAGATTGACGATACAATGGGTAAGGGTAAGCTTATCGATGCTATCTTCGGTCAGTATTGCGAGGCAGACCTCGTTCAGCCTACATTTATCTGCGACTATCCTATTGAGATGTCGCCACTCTGCAAGCGCCACCGCGACAATCAGGATCTTACCGAGCGCTTCGAGCTCTTTGTTGCCGGTAAGGAGCTCTGTAACGCATACTCTGAGTTGAACGACCCAATCGATCAGCTCGAGCGTTTCCAGGAGCAGATGCGACTCTCTGAGCGTGGTGACGATGAGGCTATGTTTATCGATATGGACTTTGTTCGCGCACTGGAGTACGGTATGCCTAACTGCTCTGGTATGGGTATGGGTATCGACCGTCTGACAATGTTTATGACCGGTCAGACATCTATTCAGGATGTGCTCTTCTTCCCGACTATGCGTCCGGAGAAGAAGGTTGTCGCAGACGCTGCCGAGGTATATACCGAGGCTGGTCTCCCTGCCGAGTGGGTTGAGACTATCCAGAAGATGGGTTATATCACCCTCGAGGCATTTGCCGGTACAGCAAAGAGCGGTGGTATGAAGCTCTTCAACGACCTCTGCGGCTTCAATAAGAAGAACAAGCTCGGTCTGCCAACAGCAGAGATTAAGGCTTGGATAGAGGCTCAGAAGGAGGAGTAATTGGTTCTTTTAACCGAAGATTAATTAGGAATTCCAAACTAAGCCTCCCTTTGTCAAAGGGAGGTTTGGAGGGAATGTAAATATTTATTTTCCCGCCTCGGCAATCTCGTTTTGCATCGTTAGATGCATAATTTGAGATTAACAATAATTTCGGGGTGGATGGAAATGAAAAATTATTGTTAAACTCAAATTAAATATTAAAACTATGGCAAGAAAGAAGATTGTTGCAGGTAACTGGAAGATGAATACCCTTCCTGCAGAGGGTGTAGAGTTGGCAAAGAACGTTGTAGCCGGTCGTGGCGAGGTTTGCAGCTGTGTAAACTTTATCGTTTGCCCTCCATTCACACACCTCTCACAGGTTATCGAGGCTGTTAAGGGCTCTGATATCGCTGTAGGTGCACAGGATTGCGCTACTGAGGCTAAGGGTGCTTACACCGGTGAGATCGCTGCTTCAATGATCGCAGCTCTGGGTTGCAAGTATGTAATCCTCGGTCACTCTGAGCGTCGTCAGTACTACGGTGAGACCTCTGAGACCCTCAATAAGAAGATGGTTCAGGCTTACGCTAACGGTCTTACTCCTATCTATTGCGTAGGAGAGAGCCTCGAGGAGCGTAAGGCAGGTAACCACTTTGCAGTTTGCAAGGCTCAGATCGAGGAGGTAGTTTATAACCTTACTGAGGAGCAGTTCGCAAACCTCGTTATCGCTTATGAGCCGGTTTGGGCTATCGGTACAGGCGAGACAGCTACTGCAGAGCAGGCACAGGAGATCCACGCATATATCCGCGAGGTGCTCGCTGCAAAGTTCGGCGCAGCAGCTGCTGAGTGTCCAATCCTCTATGGTGGTTCTTGCAAGCCATCTAACGCTGCCGAGATCTTCGCTAAGGAGGATGTAGACGGTGGTCTTATTGGTGGTGCAGCTCTTAAGGCTGAGGACTTCCTTGCAATCGGTAAGGGCTTCTAAAGAAAAATTGATTTTATGCGGTATTTACCGCCGCTAACAAAAGTTGCTCGCAATGGGCAGTACACGAGTACAGCCCATCGCGGACAATTTTGCCGAGCGTTGTAAATATCCGCATAAAATGCAATTTTGATTTAGTGTGATAGCACGGCATCTGCCGCTAAATCGGTTGCTAAAATCAGCCGATACTGTTCTCGGATTTAGGGATGCCATCGCAGATGGTATGATAGAAAATAGAGCCTGACACTCAAGCTTGCTTGAAAGTGAAAGGCTCTATTTTATAGCGTAATAGCTGAAGCTATCCTAAATCCGCAACAATAGAGGCGAAACAAAGTTTCGCCAAAAGTTTTTGGTGCCGCTTTTTTCAAAAAGGGGCAGTACTGTAGACGATTATGAATAGATCAATCAACATTAACGACTTTGACTATCCGCTGCCGGATGAGCGTATTGCGAAGTTCCCGTTGGAGCGTCGTGATAGTTCGAAGTTACTGATATATCGCAATGGAGAGATCTCTGAACGACACTTTGCCGATATTGGCGATCAGTTGCCGTCAGATACACTCTTTGTCTTCAACAATACGAAGGTTGTGCGTGCGCGTCTTGTTATGCACAAGCCGTCGGGTGCGCGTGTTGAGGTCTTCTGCCTTGAGCCATATGCTCCGGCGGACTATGAGCGTGCATTTGCCGCTACGGGGGAGTGCAGTTGGAGCGCGATTGTCGGTAATCTGAAGAAGTGGAAGGAGGGTGCTGTGCAGATACCTTTCGAGTATGAGGGAGGCAGCTATCTTTTGCAGGCGTATATCGCTGAGCGCGGCACGCGTGAACATATTGTTCGCTTTGTGTGGGATGCTCCGCTCTCTTTCGGACAGCTCTTGGAGTGGCTGGGACGTATCCCTATTCCGCCATATCTCAACCGCGATAGCGAGGAGATTGACAATACCCGTTACCAGACCGTATACTCCCGTTTTGAGGGCTCTGTGGCGGCTCCTACGGCGGGTCTGCACTTTACCAATGAGCTTATCGAGAGCCTTAAGGAGCGCGGATTTTCGTTTGGAGAGGTTACGCTGCATGTCGGCGCAGGAACATTTTTGCCCGTCAAGGATGAAGACGCGACCAAACACTCGATGCATACCGAGCACTTCAGTATCAATCTTCAGACCCTCGAACTGCTCCGAAAAAAGATGGGAAATGTCACAGCTGTAGGTACTACCTCGGTTAGAACTCTCGAGTCGCTGTCGGCTCTTGCGTGGCGTGTAAAGAGTTGTGGTACAGCAGATTGCGACCGAGTGATAGGGCAGTGGGAACTCTACGATATTCCTGCCGAATTTACGGGCACAGAGGTTGTCGAAACTCTGATTGAGTATATGAAAAATCAGGGTGTGGAGCGCCTTAAAGCGGCTACACAGATTATGATTACACCGCTCGGATATCGCTTCCGAATAGTGAACAAAATCGTCACAAATTTCCATCAACCTAAGTCCACTTTGCTGCTTTTGGTGTCGGCTTATGTGGGCGAAGATTGGCATAAAATTTATAACTACGCCCTGGCAAACGACTTCCGTTTTCTCTCTTATGGAGACTCATCTCTGCTGATTGTGGAGTAATACCTATATTTATATAAAGGGGCGAGATGTCAAATTTGAGGTAGTGCTTACACTTTGTAATCATAAAAAAGTGTAAGTAGTACCTAATATCAAAAAAAACGCGTTTCTATGCCGTTTTAGAGCCATTTTTGCGTGGCTCTTTTTTGTTTTTATATTTATTGAACAATTTTTTGAAAAATTTTAATTACAGTCTGTAAGTATTGAATACACTCTTACTTTCAATTGACTATTATTTGCTGAAAAATTCTAAAACTCTGTTACTTTGCCCCAAAAATGTTATAAAATTATTTGGTTGAGTAGTTGTTTATTATTAACTTTGCTACGAAAAGAAATTTATTTACTAACTAATATCAAATGCTTATGGTAAGGAAAATTGTACTTTCATTAGCTGCTGTTCTGTCAGTAGTCGGTATGGCACTGGCACAGAATAAGCAAGTTTCGGGTACGGTTACCGATACTAAGGGTGCACCGGTTATCGGTGCAACTGTTGTGGTTGAAGGAACCACTATCGGTACTTCTACCGATGCCCAGGGACAGTATACTCTCAATGCTCCGGCTGACGGCGTACTTACTGTTTCTTCTATCGGTTATAGCGATCAGCAGGTTGCTATCAACGGTAAGACCGTTGTTGATGTAGTTCTCGCAGAGGCTGCACACGCGCTCGACGATGTCATCGTTACTGCGTATGGTGAGGCTAAGCGTGAGGCATTTACCGGTTCGGCTGTTCAGGTTAAGACTGAGGAGATCGTTAAGAGCCAGCACACAAATGCTATCGATGCTCTGAACGGTAAGGTTCCTGGTCTGCAGATCGTGAACGTAACAGGTCAGCCTGGTGGCGCATCACCAACCGTTATTATCCGTGGTATCTCGTCTATCGAGGCAGGTACAAGCCCGCTCATCATCGTTGATGGTATGTCGTTCGCAGGTTCTATGAACGATATCAACCCAGCCGATATCGAGTCTATGTCAGTATTGAAGGATGCTGCAGCTGCTGCCCTCTACGGTTCACGTGGTGCTAATGGTGTGATCTTGATCACTACCAAGCGTGCTAAGGGTCGTGATGCTATCGTTAATGTCGATATCAAGATCGGTGTTAACCAGCGTGCACAGCAGGATTACGACTTCATTACCGATCCGGGTGAGTACTATGAGATGTACTACAAGATGCTCAACAACTACTACACTCAGGTTGTAGATATGTCTCCTTACGATGCACACGTTAAGGCAAATCAGACTATGGTTGATCCTAAGGCTGCTAACGGCTCACTTGGTTACAATGTTTATACCCTTCCTGAGGGTCAGGATCTTATCGGTCGTAACGGTAAGCTCAATCCTGAGGCTACTCTGGGTCGTCTTGTAAACCACAATGGTGAGGACTACTGGGTAACCCCTGATAACTGGATTGATGAGGTTTATATGCAGGGTGTACGTCAGGAGTACAACGTAAACGTTGCTGCAGGTAACGAGCGCTCTTCTTTCTACGGTTCATTCGGTTACTTGAACAATGCAGGTATCGTTCAGGCTACAGGTTACGAGCGTTACACAGCTCGTCTGCGTGCTGACTACAACGCAAAGAAGTGGCTCAAGGTTGGTGGTAACGCATCTTACACCCACTCAAAGTCTATGACCTCTTCTGAGGATGGTTCATCAGGTTCATCTGGTAACATCTTCGCATATACTTCACAGATTGCACCTATCTATCCGCTCTATGTTCGTGATGGTAAGGGTAATATCCGTCGTGACTCTTACGGTAACATCGTTTACGACCACGGTACTGCAACTATGGCAGGTTCTAACGCAGGTCTGAACCGTGCATTCCTCTCGAATGCTAACCCTATGGCTGCTCTGTTGCTCGATAAGAACAACTCAACATCTAACCTTGCATCGTTCAACGGTTTTGCAGATGTTCTGTTGCCACTCGGCTTCAAGTTCTCGTTCAATGGTGGTGTTTCTGTAAGCCAGTCTGAGGCTATCAGCACATCTAACCCACTCTACGGTCAGTATGCTGTAAATGGTGGTTCTATCGGTCGTCAGCAGACTATGTACTGGAGCTACACTCTCCAGCAGCTCCTGACTTGGAACTACACTTTCAACGATGTTCACAATGTAGACGTTATGCTCGGTCACGAGAATAACTACGATATGGGTCGCTCATTGGTAGGTTACAAGAACGGTCTCTACTCTGTAGACTCTTCTGAGCTTACTCAGGGTCTGAAGGTTTCATCAACAAGCTCTTCATTCTCAGAGTACAACAATGAGGGTTATCTCTTCCGTGGTCAGTATGACTACGACAGCCGCTTCTTCTTCTCGGCTTCATATCGTCGTGATGCATCTTCTCGTTTCCACCCAGATCACCGTTGGGGTAACTTCTGGTCACTCTCAGCAGGTTGGTTGATCAACAAGGAGAGCTGGTTCAATGCTACTTGGGTAGATGAGCTCAAGCTTAAGGCGTCTTACGGTTCTCAGGGTAACGATAAGATCTCTGACTTCCTCTATATGGACCGTTACTCAATCGCAAACGACGGTACAGATAAGTGGTCAGTAGCCTTCTCTTCAAAGGGTAACGAGGAGATTACTTGGGAGACCAATGCAAATATGAACGCAGGTGTTGAGTTCTCATTCTGGCAGGGTCGCCTCGCCGGTAGCCTCGAGTACTTCAACCGTATCACTACCGATATGCTCTCTTGGTACTCAGTACCATCATCTATGGGTTACTCAGGTTTCTGGAAGAACGTTGGTGATATGTCTAACCAGGGTGTTGAGCTTGCTCTCAATGCAAACGTTGTTCGCACAAAGAACGTTAATTGGAACATCAACCTTAACGCTACTTACGTAAAGAACAAGATCCTCGACCTCGAGTATGACAACGTTAAGGAGCAGTACTATGACCTCGAGGGTAACGCTTATACCGGTTACCGTGATGGCTCTAATATGTACGCTATCGGTCACTCAATCTATACAAAGAACTACCGTGCATACGCAGGCGTAGACCCACAGACCGGTAAGGCTCTGTTCTACAAGCGTCGTGAGTTCGTTGATAAGAACACAGGTGAGAAGTCATTTGTTCTCGAGACAACTGATAAGGCATCTGAGGGTGACTACTTCATCTTCGATACTTCACTTCCTGATCTCTATGGTGGTTTCGGTACATCACTCGACGCTTATGGCTTCGATTTGTCAGTAAACTTCGTATATCAGCTTGGTGGTAAGGTTTACGATGGTGACTATGCAGGTTCAATGGCAAGCCCTAACGCACAGAGCGCAGGTCGTGCTATCCACAAGGATATGTACAACGCTTGGACTGCTGAGAACCCATCTACAGAGTATCCACGCTTCGTATATGGTGACGAGTACACTGCTGCAGCTTCAGATCGTTTCTTGATGTCTGCATCATACCTCAGCCTCCAGAATATCAACTTTGGTTACACATTCCCACGCAAGTGGATGTCAAAGATTGGTGTCTCTAAGCTCCGTCTCTATGTAGCTTGCGAGAACGTTTGGTATTGGTCTGCTCGTAAGGGTCTCGACCCACGTCAGAGCTTCACCGGTGGCGCATCTGCTGCATACTACTCTCCAATCCGTACTATCTCGGGTGGTGTTAATCTGACCTTCTAATTATTAAAGAAAGGAGAAAAGATATGAAAAAGATACTTAAATATACAGCAATATTGACTGCTCTTGCTTCAGTTGTGACTACCGGCTGTATCAAGGAGACCTTCCCTACCGGTAGTTCAATCTCTGCAGAGCAGGCTACAGCTTCAGCGGATGCTGCAAAGTCAATGTCTGCCGCTATTGCAAACTATGCAGCTAATGCAAACTGGGCAAATAGTAGCGTACACTCTTTCTACGGCTATCCATCACTCTGCGTAGTACGTGAGGCTTATGGTAACGACTTTACCATTATGGATAACCCTTACGGTTGGTACTCTGGTGAGATGCAGAACCTCAGCCAGAACCCAACAAGTACCTATATCCAGATTCCTTGGTTGATCTATACCAAGCTTATCGCTTTGGCAAACGATGTTATCCGTATGAATCCGGACCTCGATGCTATCGTTGATGATAATAAGGGCTATGTAGGTGCTGCTTATGCTTACCGTGCGCTCTGTATGATCGATATGGCTCAGATGTACGAGTTCAAGGCTAACAAGTATACCTCTAAGGATGAGATTATCGGTCTGACTGTTCCTTATCTCCACGAGAATATGGACGTTGACTATGCAAAGAACAACCCACGCCTCCCTAAGGCTGAGTATCTTGAGAAGATCTATGAGTCTTTGGATGCTGCAGTTCTTTTGCTTGACGGTCACGCTCCTACAACCGATAAGACCTTGCCAGATTTGGCTGTAGCTTACGGTCTTTACGCTCGCGCAAAGCTCTATGAGGGTGACTACGCAAAGGCTAAGGAGTATGCACAGTTGGCACTCGACTCAGGTTCATTCTCTCCACTTACAAAGGAGCAGTGGACTTCACCTACTACAGGTTTTAACGATGCTGACTCTCAGACCTCTTGGATGCTCTGCATTCGTACCTCAAACGAGAGTGCTGTAGTTAAGACCGGTATCATCAACTTCGTATCGTTTATGTCAAACGAGCAGACTTACGGTTACGGTGGTCCTGGTGCAGGTGCTTTCGCAATGGTTGATAAGCGCTTCTACAACCAGATTCCTGATACTGACTTCCGTAAGCTCTCTTGGAAGGCTCCTGCAGGTCACGCACTCGAGTCTCAGAACGTCTTCGTTCCTGCTACCGACACCTATCCGGGTTCTTCTGAGGTTCCTGAGTACGGTGCAGTTAAGTTCCGCCCGGGTGATGGTAATCCTGATGACTATTTGACAGGTTCAGCTACCGACTTCCCTCTTATGCGTATGGAGGAGATGAAGTTTATCATTGCTGAGTGCGACGCTCGTAACAATGATGCATCTTCACTCGTTGACATCGTATCAACTCGTAACCCTGAGTACTCTTGCTCACTTACTGGTGATGCACTCCTTAAGGAGATGTTCCTCCAGAAGCGTATCGAGTTCTGGGGCGAGGGTATCGTATGGTTCGACTACAAGCGTTGCCCTGAGCTTCTCCAGATTCAGCGTGGTTACGCTGGTACAAACCACTCAGAGCCTGCTCGTTTCAACTGCGACGGTCTTGCTCCTTGGTTCAATGTACCTATCAATGGCTACGAGGCACAGGATAACAAGGCTCTCTCTGAGACCAATAACCCTGACCCTACAAACACTGTAGCTCTGTGGGTTGAGTAATCCGTAGACAGAATAATATGTCAAATTGAAAAAAAGGATATATATGAAAGCTATAAATAAATTTTTCTATGCTCTGCTCGCATTCGCGACAGTAGGTATGGTCGCTTGTTCGGAGGACAATACCTACGAGCCGGGTGCGCCAGAGGTGGAGGGTTGCTATGACGTCTATTTCCCAGATGCAAATACCCTCGAGACTCAGGGCCCTATCGGTGCTGTAGAGCTCGACCCAACTGAGGCAACTGAGTTCACATATACTCTGTATCGTAACAACTCTGATGGCGAGATCGTTGTTCCTGTAAACGTTACTAAGAACACCGATAACAAGTTCGTTGTTTCAGAGATTAAGTTCCTTGATGGTGAGGATGTTGCCGAGTTCCAGGTATCTCTTCTCGAGTCAGAGATCGGTGTAACTTACTCACTTGCACTCTCAATCGATGATCCTCAGTACGTAAAGCAGTACGATAGCTCTAACTCTAACGCACTCAGCGTAAATGTTACCCGCGTTAAGTGGAACGATGTAGGCGTATGCTCATTCACAGAGGACGTTTTGACAAGCTATTGGAACTTCGGCTTCAATCCGGCAAACCCTACATACAATGTTAAGGTTCAGGTACGTGCTGACTCTATCGATGAGGCTGCATTCCAGGCTGCTCTTGATGGTACAGGTTCTGACGCAGGTCTGTCAGGTATCTACCGTATCGTGAATGGTTGGCGTGTAGGTGTTTGGGCTGATCCTGAGGATACAACTCTTGAGTCAGATCCTAGCTATGTTATCATCAATGCAAATCCTTACAATGAGGCTTGGATTCCTCTTCAGGAGATTGGCTTGACCGTTAATGGTGGTATGACTTCAATCTACTCTCTTGCAGCTTATTACTATGACAACGATAGAACTCCTACACCTGATATGTTCGGTAAGATTGAGGGTGGCGCTTTGACATTCCCAACTCGTGCACTGCTTATGTGTCCGGGTGGTGAAGAGACTGAGCCATTGTTCTACTCAAACCTCAATGGTAACTTCAAACTCGTTATTGCTCCAAAGCTCGGTAAGTACTCTCTTGTTCTGCCTGAGGGTACTGAGGATGGTGACTTCACATTCGATGAGGTTGATCTTCCTGAGGGTGCACTTTTCTATTCTGAGTCTCAGGCACTCGCAGCAGAGCCTGTTCTCGAGAAGGGTAAGCCGGCTGTAAATACTGACAATGCAGACCGTGCGTTTGTTGATCAGTATGGTTACCTCTATCGTCTGCCAAACCTCTATGCTGAGGGTTATCCAATCTACTTCGGTGCAAAGCTCGACGGTACTGTAACTCTCCACGATGACTATATGGCTCAGCTTACAGGTCTTACTCAGAATGGTTTTGATGTATATATGCTCATCGACGCTAAGTCGTCTAAGTTCGATCCTCAGACCGGTCTTGTAAATCTCGTAGCAGAGTTCGGCTCACTTCAGGGTGAGAACTTCATCTCTTACGGCATCTACAATGAGACTATCTCTGTAGAGGAGCCTGACTTCAACTTTGCTGGCGTATATGACATTAAGTCTGACTTCAACTATGTACCTCTCTTCACTGCACCGCTTACTTCTAAGTTTATGAATGATAAGTATGATGCAACTCTTGAGATTGGTGAGGGTCCAACCACAGGTTACTTTGCTGACAAGACTCCATATCGTCTCCCTTCTCCTTATGCAACCGGTTACGATATCTACTTCGTAGCAGCTAATGAGGATGGTAAGGTTGTCGTTCCTGCAGGTTTCGAGTATCAGGATACAGGTGTAACCGTATATGGTCAGCGCGTCTATATGGAGATTCAGAGCGGTACTTGCTCAAATAAGGGTGTAACACTTAGCGCTAAGTTCGTAAACGCTGAGGGTGAGCCTGTAGTAGCAGCTCTTTGCACAGAGTCTCTAGTAAACTATGTTTGGGTTGACGTTGCAACAGGTTCTTGGACTTGTAACGTTCTTAACCAGCCACTTCCGGGTCTGAAACTGCAGAACGCAGAGGATACTAACCTTTATCGTGTTGTTGACTTTATGTCAATGCTAACAGGTGTGAGTGGTAACCACTTTATGTTCACTTGGGATACTACAACTAATCTCTGCGAGGTTCAGGGTATGATTGATACTGGTATTGCTGCCTCTATGCTGGGTGTAAGTGCTCCAGGTAACATCCATTTCGCTGATGAGAAGACTACTTGGAATTGGATGGGCTATCCAGATACTTGGGAGTCATTGCAGGCAGAGTATGGCGCATCAGTACAGCCATTCTTTGATCCACAGTCGCTTACATTCGTATTCCGTGTAGCATACGTTCTTCCTGAGGCTGAGGCAACATTGACATGGAAGACTTCTACCGGTGAATCTACTCGCTTCGTAAACGAGCTCTTTACTCTTGATGCTGCTCCACAGCAGTCTACTTGGGAGAATGTTGCAGTAGGTACATTTACTCATACAACAGACTTCTTTGCAAAGGCTGAGCAGCTTCCTGTAGCAGAGCCAAACCTCACTCTTCAGCGCTTTGGACAGAGCAATAAGTATAAGATTGTAGGTGTAGGACAGGGTGCATTTGATCTTGAGTTTACTTACGATGAGTCTACAGGTCTTGTTACTGTTCCGGCTAATAAGACTGGTTTGCAGTACCAGGAGTCTGACGGTTCTATGACAGATATCTACTGTGGCGATGCTTGGGCTTTGTTCAGTGACTGGGGTACAGCTGCAGCTAATAATTGGACTCAAGAGATGGTTTATAAGGCATATCCAAATGGTTATGATGCATCAACAAAGACTTTCTCACTCTGCATTACTTACTACGATAGACTTGGTTATACATACACAGGCGTGGAGGACGGTGCACCACAGGTTCACACATTCCAGATTACCGGCGATGCACCAGCTGCAACACAGTCTTCTGCTGCTGAGGTTAATATCAACAACTTGAAGCTTAACCGTAATGCTAAACAGCACGAGGTGGTTAGCAAGTTCAAGCCTATGAACGGTTGTCGCGTAGCTTCTCTTGCAAATGTAAAGAAAGTTGAGGCTAAGAAGTCTACCTCAATGAAGAACGCAACTCCGGTTGTTCGTTCATACGCTAAGATTGAATTGTAATCCGATTACAAACTCTATATCAAGAGGTTAGGTTTTACGACCTGACCTCTTTTTTTGTGGCACATTTTGAAATTCGGAAAATTATTTCTACCTTTGTGCCGATTAATCCAAAGTGGGTTAGTGTAACTTATTTATTAACAAAAAATTTTATAGCAAAATGGCTGTTAAAATTCGTTTGGCAAGACATGGTAAGAAGGCTTACGCTTTCTATCACATTGTTGTTGCAGATAGCAGAGCGCCACGTGATGGTAAATTTATCGAGAAGCTGGGTACTTACAACCCTAACACGAATCCTGCTACAATCGACCTGAACTTCGAGCAAGCGCTGGGTTGGTTAATGAAGGGCGCACAACCTACCGATACTGCTCGTGCGATTCTTTCGTACAAGGGCGTATTGTACAAGAAGCACCTGCTTGGTGGTGTAGCTAAGGGCGCTTTCACTGAGGCTGAGGCTGAGGCACGTTTCAACAAGTGGCTCGGTGAGAAGGAGGGTAAGGTTGCCGCTAAGGTAAGCTCACTCGCTTCTGCTGCTTCTGCTGACAAGAAGGCTCGTCTTACTGCTGAGGCTGCTGTAAACGCTGCACGCGTTCAGGCATTGGCTGAGAAGAAGGCTGCTGCTGAGGCTGAGGCTGCCGCTGCTGCTGCAGAGGCTGCTGCTGCTGAGACTGCAGAGGAGTCAACCGAGGCTGCTGAGTAAGGCAGGTTATGTTGGCGGTCGGTCGTATAACAAAGCTCTTTGGAGCTGAGGGAGAGGTTAATATTAACCTCTATGCCGACTTTCCCGACGACTTTTCTGGGGAACAACCGCTGTTTACTATTGTGGACAGCTTGGTTGTTCCTCTTTTTTGTGACTCTTTCTCGCGTCGTGGCAAGGGCAGTGCTACGGTACGCTTTGCCGATATAGACACCACAAAGCGCGCCGAGCTGATTATGGGTAATGAGATATTTATCGAGGAGCCCGAGAGTGACGACGACGAGTTTACATTTGATGATTTGATCGGTTTTACCGTCAAAATCTCCCGCCGCAAGGGCACAATCACCGACTATTACGATAACGAGTTCAATCCACTCTTTGAGATTGAAATTGGCGGCAAATCCTACCTTATCCCTGCCGTCGAAGAGTTTATCGCCGCGATAGACTTTGAGGCTCGCACGATGAAGTTGGTCTTGCCCGAAGGTCTTCTTGAGATATAATTTTGTCGTAAAAAGCACGCATCTACGGCATATCCCTCAAAAAACAACAGCGGATGTACGTTTTAGTACTATCCGCTGTTGTTTTTTCACAAAGGGGCAGTACTGTAACTATTCAACCTCGGCGAGCCACTCGGTAGGGTAGGCATCGGAAGGCATCATCCAACTGCCGCGAGGCGAGAGAGATACGGCTGTGACCTTCGGACCGTCAGGTACTGCCGAACGTTTATACTGCTGTGCGAAGAATCGGCGGATAAAGACCTTCAGCCAGTGCTTTATAACATCCTCAGTATAGCTACCCTCAAAGGCAAGGTTTGCCAGCAGAAGAATCTTCGCCGGGGAGAAACCATTAACGACAAAGTGGTAGATAAAGAAGTCGTGCAGCTTGTATGGACCGACAAGATCCTCGGTCTTCTGAGCAATCTCGCCCTTCTCGTCCGCCGGAAGCAGTTCGGGGCTTACAGGAGTGCAGACAATATCCATCAGTGCCGCCTTGACCTTCTCGTTCTGCTCGTTATTTGCTGCCCAAGTGGTCAGTGCGCGCACTAAAGTCTTTGGTACAGAGCAGTTTACATTATACATCGACATATGGTCGCCGTTGTATGTAGCCCAGCCCAGTGCCGACTCCGACAAATCACCCGTGCCGATAACCATACCACCAACGGCATTTGCAATATCCATAAGAATCTGTGTACGCTCGCGCGCCTGCGAGTTCTCGTATGCTGCGCTGCGGTCAGAAGGGTCGAGGTTAATATCCTTAAAGTGCTGCTCACACGCCGCGCGGATAGATATCTCACGCAGAGTAATGCCCAGCTCCTGCATAAGGGTAATGGCATTGTTGTATGTACGACCTGTAGTGCCAAATCCCGGCATAGTAACACCCACAATACCCTTGCGATCAAGACCGAGCATATCGAATGTACGCACAAGGACAATCAGTGCCAGAGTGGAGTCCAAACCGCCCGAGATACCGATAACGACCTTGCTGCAGTGTGTATGTTCAAGTCGTTGTGCAAGGGCTACTGCCTGCAGTTCGATTACCTCGCGACAACCTCCATCGAGATCCTTCGGGATAAATGGTGCAGGGTCTACTTTGCGCACAATCGGGCTTGGCTGTATCGTCTGCAGCAGCTCCATAACGCGGTAGCAGTCGCAGAGGGTAGTCTTATGGTCTTTGAGGCGTGCGTGCTCGATAGCCTCTACATCAATATCTGCAATAGTCAGCTCGTCAGTTCTCGAAAAACGAGCTCTCTCTGCCAAGATCTCTCCGCGCTCAGCAACAATAGCACCGCCTGTATAGACCAGATCTGTTGAAGATTCGCCGACAGATGCCGAGCAGTAGATATAACCGCCGCAGATAGCCTCCGAGTGGTGAGCTACAGAGTTTACAAGAGCGTTGTGGCTCTGGCTGTACTCCTCCTTTGCATCCATACAGATAGCGATATGCGCACCTGCCGAGGCGGTCTCTGCTGATGGGGTGATAATCTGACGGCAGTCGTCACCAATCTCGATGCTGAACTTTACTCCATCAATCGAGAAGATCAGATCACTGCCAAATGGTACCATCTGATCGCAGAGATTGATATATCGGTTCTCTGTGCCGCGACCTGCGGTAAATATAGTGTCGTTGCTGTAGCTCTTTGGCACAACGCCGTGGATAATGCCCTCAGCGACTACTACGGCGCAGTCGTAGATGTGCGAGTTGTAGAGCACAGGCATACCGACAACAGATACTATCGGCTCGGGAATCAACAGCAGACGATGAAGTGCCGCCTCTGCCGCCTCGAGCAGTGAGTGCTGTGTGAAGAGTGTGCCACAGCTGCTGCCGGTAATAGATAACTCGGGGAATGATATGATGCTCACGCCCTCTTCTGCCGCCTTACAAATCAGCGAGCCAATTCTCTTTGCATTTGTGGTGCAGTCGGCAACAGCTACGCGTGGCGTTGCTGCTGCGACCTTTATAAAACCACCTCTTACTTTGCCCATCTCTTTGCGATGTTAATAATTACCTTCACTGCCTTCTCCATAGAGTTGAGAGAGCAGTATTCAAACTTGCCGTGGAAGTTCATACCACCTGCGAAGATGTTAGGACAAGGAAGACCCATAAACGAGAGTCTTGCACCGTCTGTTCCTCCGCGAATAGGGCGAACAATAGGCTCTACATCCGCATCGCGCATAGCTGCAAGGGCAATGTCGATAACCTGCGGATGAGGCTCAACCATCTTGCGCATATTGTAGTATTGGTCTTTGAGCGTAAGGGTAAGCGTGCCTTGACCATACTTGTTGTTGAGCATACCCACAACATCGTACATCCACGACTTCTTCTTCTCGAACTTCTTAAAGTCGTGGTCGCGGATAATGTATGAGATTGTTGCATTCTCAACAGTGCCGTTGAGACCTATGCAGTGGTAGAATCCCTCGTAACCCTCGGTAAACTGAGGACGCTCTACCGCAGGAATAAGGCTGTTCAGCTCGCAGGCAACCTCTATGGCGTTAATCATCTTGTTCTTTGCATAGCCCGGGTGGACATTACGACCCTGAATGGCGATCTTTGCACCGGCAGCGTTGAAGTTCTCGTACTCCAGCTCGCCCTCATAGCCGCCATCCATAGTGTAGGCAAAGTCTGCACCGAACGCCTTGACATCGAAGAAATCTACGCCGCGACCAATCTCCTCATCGGGTGTAAAACCGATACGAATCTTGCCGTGCTCAATCTCTGGATGTGCCATCAGATACTCCGCTGCGGTCATAATCTCTGCAATGCCCGCCTTGTCGTCAGCACCGAGCAGGGTTGTGCCGTCAGTATGAATAAGGGTGTGACCGATAAACTTTGTAAGCTCCGGGAAGTCGGCAACCTTCATCGTAAGAGCGTTGTTGAGGACAATATCTTTTCCATCATAGCTCTCGATAATGCGTGGGCGGACATTCTCACCACTCATATCTGGCGAGGTATCTACATGGGCGAGGAAACCGATAACAGGAGCACCCTCCTTGCCCTTTGTGGCAGGAATGGTACCCATAGCATAGCCGTACTTGTCGATAGAAACATCCTCGAGCCCGAGCAACTTCATCTCCTCAACAAGAGCGTTGAGCAGATCCCACTCTGCGGCTGTAGATGGGAAGGTCTCGCTATTCTCGTCGCTGCGAGTGTTGATAGCGACATATTTCAAAAATCTCTCTTTTAGTTCCATAATTGATTTTTTTGTATGTTAATAATTAGGTAATTTATTTCATAAAATTGCGAGACTTGAAGTCCTCAAACTCTTCAGTTAAGATTTCACGGTCATATTCAATCTTATATAATTGGCGAAATAATGATTTATATGAGCCTACATCATTTTTTGATAATTCATAAAATGAATTCTCTTTGATAGCCATGTATCTTTTGTTCCAAATTCTTGATCGGACTCTGCTTAACTGTAATTGTTCTTTGGATTCTAATAATTGCTTAGTATAAGGTTCTATTGCTTTTTTTATTATATCATTATTGTTACTTGGAGATGTAAGCAGTAGGTTAACATCGCTTGCGCTGATTGAGGTAGAGGTTCCGTCTAAATACTCAATCAAGATAGATTCTATTTTAGCTAATTTAGCAGACCAATTGTATATTACGCAATCCCATATACCTCCGCTTTTTTCTCCAGGATGGACAGGCCCTGTATCTACACCATCAAATATTCTCTTATGGCGTGCTGTGCAAGAAACGATGTCATTAACAGCATTATAAAAAGAACAACTTAAGTATAAATATTTTATAGTTTTGTTTGGTGATTTATTTGTGTAGTGAAATGTAAGGTCGCATCCACTAGCTGTATTAGGAGCTCCTAAAAAGAAAGAATCAATTGATATTTTTTTACTTGCATTTTTTGCAGACGTAGTTAGAGATTCATACCATTCTGTATGTATTCTATCTTCTTCGGCTTGTATTTTGTATGTAAGAGAATCAATGATAGCAGGTAGTGATTGTTTTAATTTGTAATAATGTTGAAATTCTTGTTCACATATAGGTAAATATTTTGCTTTTAATGAATCTCGCTCGTGTATGTACGCGTTAATCTTTGAAGTATAAGAGTTATACTTAAAACAGAGATTTTTATTTACTTCATTAATAATGCTATTGTCATTAACATATTTTGATGGGAGTAAATATATTTTACCTTTAATTTCAATAGCATATGTG
>CANBCZ010000010.1 GCA_947367255.1 uncultured Alistipes sp. | reverse complement strand
GATATAAATAAAAAAGAGTGGAAATTTATCCACTCTTTTTAAGGAATATGCAAAAATATGGTTATTTATGTCTGTTGCGGGATCTCCATTCGATCATTGCAACCTCGGCGCGGGTGCGTTTGCGCACTTGCCACAGCTTGAAACGGCAGAAGATAAAGGCTATCCACATAACCACGGACCAGATGCTGATGTGCCACATCTTCTCCCAATTGTTGTTCATACCAGTAACGTAGACAATCATCGGAACAAGACTCCAAGTGACTGCAATCATACCCGTAGCCCAACTTGAGCGGTGCCAGCGCGACATAGGGCAGAGGTTGCGGAAGTTGCGATAGATGCTGTAGAGTATTAGCACTATAGCTATGGATGTGATGACAACCTCTTTGTATGGAAAGTCGGGTATCCAATTGAACTTGTCGGCGCGAATAATCATTGTTGCAGCAATGAAGAGTAGAATATCTGCCAACTGCAGTCTCCCATCATCTGGTGTTGGGGTAGATAGCTTGCGACCCTTATTGCCCCAACCGAAAAATCGGGTTCTTCTCTTCATAGTTAGTAGGTATTTTTACGTCGTGTGCGAATCTTCATATCCAATACCGCTGCACGTGCTCGAGCCTCTCGACGGTTGCTTATCCACTTGTAGATGCTGATACATAGAGCGATCCACATAATAATTGACGAGATTGAGATTATTATCATATCTCTCTTCTCCTCGGGATTCTGATCGCCGGCGTAGTATATGATAATCGGCATTACAAGCCAGAGTGTTGCACCAATGGCACTCTTGAGCGTAGCGTGACGCCAACGGGTTACCGGACTGTAGTTGAAACAATCCCATATCGTCGCAACCACATAGCAGATCATAGCTATCAGACTAACCACGCCACTAATAACTTCGTGAGGAATGCAGATTGCGACAGAGATTAGAGCCATACATATAAGAGCCAAAATCTCGGTTTTGGTAAATGTGACTTTAAGCTCTCGATTAACATCTTCCATTGTCTTGTTCTTCCATTTGCCAATGGAGAACTTGAAAAAACTATAACGGTTTCTCATAACTACTCCTCTGTATTAGGTTTACTCTTCTTTGCACGAGGCTTGCGCCCGGCTTTGCGCAGAGCCTCGGCAATTATCCACTGCAGCTGTCCGTTGGTGCTACGGAACTCATCCTCCGCCCACTTTTCGATGGCATCCATCGTCTCGGCGTCGATGCGTAGCACAAAACTGCGAGTATTATTCTCCTTTGTAGCCATAGCTAAGCAGTGGTGTAGTGTTGTTAGTTATGCAATGTACCTGTGTTTACAACGGGCTGTGCTGCCTCATCGGCGCAGAGCACTACGAGCAGGTTGCTTACCATAGCTGCCTTACGCTCCTCATCAAGCTCGACAACCTCCTCTGTCGAAAGACGCTCCAGTGCAATCTTTACCATAGATACTGCACCCTCGACAATCTTCTCGCGAGCAGAGATAATAGCGTCTGCCTGCTGGCGACGGAGCATAGCTGCTGCAATCTCCGGTGCATAAGCAAGGTAGTTGAGTCGTGCCTCCATAACCTCGATGCCCGCCATAGCAAGACGCTCGTTCAGCTCGTCAGTCAGACGGTCGTTAATCTCGTCACCACCTGAGCGGAGGGTAATCTCGCCGTCACCATTGTTTGAGTTCTCGTCGTAAGCGTACATACCTGCTACCTGACGCAGAGCAGAGTCTGACTGTACAGCCACGAAGTTCTCGAGAATATTCATACGGGTAGTAGATGTGGTTACTGCGCCAACCTCTGCCGGAGCATCAATCTCGAATACTGCCTTATATGCGCCCTCGTTCTTAATCTTCCAAACAAGCACAAGACCGATAAGGATAGGATTACCCGCCTTGTCATTTACCTTGATAGGGTCTACATTGAGGTTGCGGGCACGCAGTGAGAGCTTCTTTGCACTCATAAACGGATTGAGCCACCAGAAACCTGTCTCATAAAATGTACCGCGATAGTTACCGAAGAAGAGCAGCACGCGTGCCTCGTTCGGCTCGAGCATCTTGTATCCGCAAGCCATAATAATAGCAGCAATAACCGCTACCCATACGCCCGCAAAGAGCAGACCGCCAAACTCGTCGCGATTAACAAGCTCGACAAATAACCAAACGGCAAGTGCTACAAGACCGAGGTTTACAATAAGCGCAAGGAAACCATTGAGTTTCCAACCCGAATAAGTGAAATTCTTGTTGTTCATAACTTTGAAGTTTTAAGTTGTGTTCTATAAATTAGTAATCAAGTTTTGCTTTTCGATGATATCATTTTGATATCACAAAGATACAACAAAACTCTGCGGATTTCCAAATATTTTTCAAACTTTTTTACGGGGAAATGCAAAAAAATATGCCGAGCAGCAAAACTACTCGGCATACCTATATTTATAGAGTGTTGTTTACCAAACCTCTGAAACTTTGTATACAGGAGGTGCAGCAAGCTCGTACTCCGGACCCTCGATAACGTGGTCGCAGGTGTACTTGCGACCCTTGTCGTCGGTTACTACAACCTTAACCTTTGCATCAGGATTTTTGAGGGTGTAGATATACATGTGGTGGCAAGGAGAGCAGTAGTTCTTGCGGGTACTTCCCTTCTTGTGACCGCGACCTACAACGCCGGTATTGTAACCGATAGCCCACCAGTCCTTGCTCGATGTGAGTGACGGGTGCTCGTCGCCGCGATATGGTGATGCCTTCATCAGCTGCATATCTCCCGAGAATTTACCATCCTCATATACCTCAATCTTCCAATCTTTGTCAGCAAACCATACATTGGCAAGGATCTTGTCGGCACCAAATGGCAACTGAGGCTGCTCGTGCTTACCGCCGAATGTTGCATTACCGCGATATACTCGCAGCTGGTAGTCAATGTCGAAACCGGTGCTCTTGTAGCGGTGATCAACGACCTTATTGCCGTCGATGTCGATAAGACCGTAGCCGTTAGGGCAGCCGTCGCCATTGTTGTTGCTCCACCACCAGCAACCCGATGCAGCACCGAAGATATACTCGTGGATACCGTTGCTGTGGGTAAAGCGACGAGAGTAGTGGGTGTGACCCGACATAATCTTTGCCTCGGCAAACTCAGACATCATAGAGAGTACCGCCTGCACATTCTTGCTCTTGCGCATATGCTCGAGAGGAATGTGTACGCAGAGGATAACCATCTTATCTTTAGATACATAGCTCAGATCCTTGCGCAGCCACTCAACCTGATTGTCGGTAAAGTCGCCGTGATACTTCTTGAAGTTGTTGATGTCATCATAGACAATATCGTTCATCGAGACAATGTGCACATCGCCACGGTTCCAAGAGTAGTTGATAGGACCGAAAGTAGCCTCAAACATACGCTGCAGACGAACAGTAGGGGTAGAGTTGCGCTTGCCGATAGCCACAGGCTCATAGTCGCAGTCGTGGTTACCGATGGTCTGGAAGATAGGCATACCGATACTCTCGGCACGCATCTCCTCCTTAATCATAGGCATAAGATAGTTTGCATTACGAGGACCCTCTGAGTAGACAATATCGCCGAGCGAGATTGCATAGCAAGGGGTCTTAGTCTTCTTTGCAGTCTTCTTCAAATCTGGTGCAGTCTCCGAGTGGAAACGGTATACGTGGCGCAAGTTCTGACACTGCGGATCGGCAACCATTACAAGACGGAACTTCTCCTCCTTGCCACCCTTGAGCGGCTGAAGAACAAAGTCGTAAACCTTGTCGTCAGTGAGTTTCTTGTAGAGACAAGGGTGACCCTGACGCAACGGCACGCGGTACTCTGCCGGCAGTGAATAGTATACATATGCAGCCTCATCGTGACGATCAAAGGCGTACTTACCCTCTGCATCGGTAGTTGTTACGGTATAACCGTCAGTTACAACAATACCCGCCAACGGTTTGCCGTCGGTGTTGCGGATGGTTCCTGTCACATCCTGTGATACTCCTGTAGCGGCAACTCCGAGAGCTGTGACCAATGTGATAAATATCTTTCTCATTTTGGTGTGGTTTTTAGGTTTATTTTTCTACTTTGATGCTCGCTTGCGATCTACCTCGTTGAGCAGGATCTTACGCAGACGCATAGCCTTCGGGGTTACCTCTACATACTCATCCTCCTTGATGTACTCCAATGCCTCCTCGAGCGAGAAGATCTTTGGAGGTGCAATAGATGCCTTGTCGTCAGAACCCGATGCACGCATATTTGTCAGCTGCTTTGCCTTGGTGACATTTACGGTGATGTCGTTGCCACGAGTGTGCTCGCCGATTACCTGACCCATATATACATCCTCCATAGGGGAGATAAAGAAGCGACCGCGATCCTGAAGCTTGTCGATAGAGTAGGCGTAAGCAGTTCCGGTCTCCGATGCAATGATAGAGCCGTTTGTACGCATCTCTATCTCGCCCATAAATGGCTCAAAACCCTTCAGACGGTGCGACATAATCGCCTCGCCGGCAGTAGCAGTAAGCATATTGGAACGCAGACCGATAATTCCGCGTGATGGGATGTCGAACTCAAGGCGTGTACGACCATTGTTGGACTCCATATTTGTCAGCACACCCTTACGACGTGTCGAGAGCTCGATAACAGTACCTGCAACCTCATCCGGACAGTCGATAGTCATCTCCTCGACAGGCTCGCACTTGCAGCCGTCAATCTCCTTGATGATAACCTTCGGCTGACCAACCTGCAACTCATATCCCTCGCGACGCATTGTCTCGACAAGTACCGAGAGGTGGAGCACACCACGACCGTAGACGATAAATGAGTCGGCATTCTGTCCCGGCTCTACACGCAGAGCGAGGTTCTTCTCAAGCTCGTGGTCAAGACGCTCCTTGATGTGACGAGAGGTTACATATTTACCATCCTTACCAAAGAATGGAGAGTTGTTGATTGTAAAGAGCATAGACATTGTAGGCTCGTCAATCTTGATTGGAGGCAGTGGCTCCGGATTCTCTGCATCGCAGATTGTGTCGCCAATCTCAAAACCGTCAATACCTACGAGTGCGCAGATCTCGCCACACTCTACACGCTCGACCTTCTTCTTGCCAAGACCGTCAAACACCATCAGATCCTTGATCTTTGTCTTGACCTTTGTCACTCCGTCGCGCTTTGCAAGGGTAACCATCTGTCCGGAGGTCAGAGAACCGCGAGTGAGCTTACCTACGGCAATACGACCGATGTATGAAGAGTACTCGAGCGATGTGATGAGCATCTGCGGTGTACCCTCGCTTACCTCAGGCTCCGGAATCTCGTCGATAATTGCGTCGAGCAGCGGCTGGATAGAGTCTGTAGGCTCGTTCCACTTGTGTGACATCCAACCCTGCTTTGCAGAGCCGTAGATTGTCTTGTAGTCGAGCTGCTCCTCAGTTGCATCGAGGGTAAACATAAGGTCGAATACCTGCTCGTTCACAACCTCGGGACGGCAGTTAGGTTTATCTACCTTATTTACCACAACGATAGGCTTCTTGCCAAGCGAGAGTGCCTTCTGAAGTACAAAACGGGTCTGCGGCATAGTGCCCTCAAAGGCATCTACAAGCAGCAGTACGCCGTCGCACATATTGAGCACACGCTCTACCTCACCACCGAAGTCGGCGTGACCCGGGGTGTCGATGATGTTGATTTTGTAATCCTTGTATATTACCGATACATTCTTCGAGAGGATGGTGATTCCTCGCTCTCGCTCAAGGTCGTTATTGTCCAGTACAAGCTCGCCCGTTTTAGATGCTTCGCGTAGCAGGTTGCCTGCCATAATCATCTTATCGACAAGAGTTGTCTTTCCGTGGTCTACGTGGGCGATGATTGCGATATTTCTCAGTTTCTGCATAAAAAAAGATTATTTAACGTGCAAAGTTAATGATTTTATCTGAAAAAAGTATTATTTTTGTCTTACTTTTACGGGTCAGTTATGAATGGAGTAGCAAATAGCGGTGTATATATCGGCAGTGTGGAGCAGTTGTTGTCACAACTTCTGCCTAAGCGTCGTGTTATTGTCATTACCGACAGCAATGTCGATCGCTGTCACTCGGCACTCATATCGTCATACGAGCATATTATTATAGGTCTTGGAGAGCAGGCGAAAAATCTCACCACACTCGAGAAGGTCTATACCCAGCTTATGGAGATGGGGGCGGATCGCTCGACCTTCCTGCTCGGTATCGGCGGCGGTATAGTTACCGATATTACAGGTTTTGTTGGTGCTACCTATATGCGGGGTGTAGATTTTGGATTTATCCCGACAACGCTGCTTGCTATGGTAGATGCCTCGGTGGGTGGTAAGAATGGTGTGAATATCGGCGGATTTAAGAATATGGTCGGCACATTCTTGCAGCCTAATTTCGTTATATGTGATATGGCAAAGCTCTCGACCCTCTCGGATAGGGAGTTTGCAGCGGGTGTTGCGGAGATTATCAAGGCGGCGGTTATTGCCGATCCGAAGCTCTTTGAGTTGCTCGAGAGTGCAGATTTTGCCACTCTGCGTAGTGATAACGAACTGCTTTCGAGGGTTGTTGAGGCGTCGCTGAAGGTTAAAATTGATGTTGTTGCGGCAGATGAGAGGGAGAGCGGGCTTCGTCGCGTGCTTAACCTTGGACATACATTGGCGCACGCTATAGAGAAGAGTACAAGGGTCTGCAACCACGGTGAGGCTGTGGCTGTGGGTCTGTGTTGTGTGGCAGCGGTTGCAGAGCGAATGGGTAAACTTTCGGCAGAGGAGAGGTTGCGTATAGAGTCGCTCTGTGCTCGTTATAATCTGCCAACAGAGCTTCCCGAACCGATAGAGAAGCTGTTGAAGGCTATTCGTAAGGATAAAAAGCGCGAGGGGGATAAGTTGCATCTGATATTGCCGACTGCAATAGGTGCGGTAGAGGATCTTGCTCTGGGCTTTGATGAAGTTGAGAAGTTGTTTAAGAAGAGAAATATGATAAAGGGTCTTATCTTTGATATGGACGGCACGCTTATTCAGAATATGCCGTACCATATGAAGGCGTTTAATATTCTTGCAGAGCGCCTCGGTTATCAGATGTTGCAGCCGGTGACAAATAAGTTTTATGGTCGCCATAACGACGAGATTTTTAGAGCTATCGCTCCGCAGTGGGTTATTGATAAGTATGGATTGCAGTACCTTTCAGATGAGAAGGAGGCTATCTATCGCGAACTTTATGCTGGAAATATCCGTCTGACAGATGGCCTTGAGGAGCTTATTGCAGATGCACGATCTAATGGCGTGAAGTGTTATATCGGCTCAGCAGGTCCGAGAGTAAATCTTGAACTGATCTGGAATGGAGCAGAGCTTGACGGAAAGATTGATGGATATATCTGTGGCGATGATGTTGTGAACTTTAAGCCACATCCGGAGATATTTCTCAAAAGTTGTGAGGGTATGGGGTTGTCGCCTGAAGATTGTGTAGTCTTTGAGGATGCAATCTCGGGTATCAAGGCTGGTTGGGCTGCCGGTTGTAAGGTCGTTGCGCTATCTACTACAGCTACGGCTGAGACCCTTGCAGCTGATGGAGTGGAGCATATTGTTCCAAACTTTGAGGGTATGACTATCGCCTCACTTGAGAAGATGTTGTATAAATAGTCGGTTATGTCTGAAGTTAGAAATATAAGACGCTCGGAGTCTGATAGCGAGTTTGAGAATCGCATCCGTCCGCAGGAACTTGAGTCGTTCTCGGGTCAGGATAAGACCGTTGATAACCTCAAGGTCTTTATCAAGGCGGCGCTGATGCGTGGTGACTCGCTCGACCATGTGCTGCTGCACGGACCTCCGGGACTTGGTAAGACTACGCTTGCCAATATTATTGCCAATGAGATGGGCGCACAGATGAAGGTCACTTCAGGTCCTGTGCTTGATAAGCCGGGCGACCTTGCCGGTCTGCTGACAAACCTCTCGGAGGGCGATGTGCTCTTTATTGACGAGATTCATCGCCTCTCGCCGATTGTTGAGGAGTACCTCTACTCGGCTATGGAGGACTTTAAGATAGATATTGTGCTGGATAAGGGTCCTTCGGCTCGCTCTATACAGATTGAGCTTGCTCCATTTACCCTTATCGGTGCCACAACACGCAGCGGTCTGCTTACATCGCCTCTGCGTGCACGATTTGGTATCACTTGCCACCTCGAGTATTACGATGCACCGGTGCTGAATCGTATCGTAAAACGCTCGGCGGGTATCCTCGGTATCTCTATTGATGACGATGCGGCAACGGAGCTTGCTCTGCGCTCGCGCGGTACTCCGCGTATTGCTAATGCGCTGCTACGTCGTGTGCGTGACTTCGCTATGGTTAAGGGCGAGGGTCATATTGACCTCGATATTACCCGTATGGCGCTCGGTGCACTCAATATAGACTCGCGCGGACTGGATGAGATGGATAATAAGATACTTGCTACAATCATTGCCAAATTTGGTGGTGGTCCGGTGGGTCTTAATACTATCGCTACTGCGGTGAGCGAGGAGGCGGGAACTCTCGAGGAGGTCTATGAACCGTTCCTTATCAAGGAGGGTTTCTTGAAACGTACACCACGCGGTCGAGAGGTTACGGAACTTGCCTATAAACACCTCGGTTTAACACCGATGACAAAAGATGGAGAGTTATTTTAGCTCTCCATCTTTTATTATATGTATCAAAATTTGTATATTTCAAACAAAATTACTATATTTGCTAATTGAATAGTATCGCAGGTGTGCCAGTGATGGATAGATGCTGATCCCGAGCGGAAGTGCACGAATGCTGACAAGCAGTTTTATTTGTTTTGTCTGTTTGAACTTGTTTAAGGACGGACAAAAACAAATAAAAACACTCGAATAATTTCGAGTGTTTCGTGCAAAGTTGTGATTCCGAGCGGATTCGAATGTCGCACGCAGTGCGTCATCACCGAGGGAGTATCGCAGTCTGCAGTTGCAGGTGCGGTATAACGACCGAGGTAACCGCCGCCACAGGTGAGTAGTCCGAGCGGAAGTGCACGAATGCTGACAAGCAGTTTTGTTTGTTTTGTCTGTTTGAACTTGTTCAAGAGCAGACAAAAACAAATAAAAACACTCGAATAATTTCGAGTGTTTCGTGCAAAGTTGTGATTCCGAGCGGATTCGAACCGCTATCGTAAGAACCGGAATCTTATATTCTATCCATTGAACTACGGAACCGCGATGCAAAGATGCAAAAAAAATTGTTATATGGCAAATCGTAGTACAGCAAAAGATGGTTGGGATCGTCTTTCGCAGGTTGTTGAGGAGTCGGGGCTTACGCTGCACTCTTTTGCAATGGCGATAGGCTTGCTTCGCAGCGAGACCCTCTATCAGATACGTCGTGGTCAGATCGGTATCTCAAACAAGGTTGCCGATTCGATTATTGCTGCCTATCCTCAGTACAATAAGGCGTGGTTGCTTACCGGTTTTGGTAACAAGTATGCCGATCCGTCATCGGCAAAGGGTCACATACCTTTCTATAACTGCAATCTGTCGCAGATTGTAAATATAGATTACCTTGAGCCTGAGAGTTATATTTTTCTGCCTATGGCAAGTACGGCAGACTTTGCCATTATCTATCACGGAGAGGATATGATGCCCTCTATACCGAGTGGTACAGTGTTGCTGCTCAGTAAATGCGATCCGAACTCGATTGTCTACGGCAACGAGTATGTGGTTGTTACCGAGAAGTTCGTAACACTTCGCAGGGTGCGCAGTCAGCAGTCGGCAACAAAAGATATTCAGTTCAGACTCGAGGCGGATAATCCTGAACGATTTGATTCGGTTATGGTGCGCATCTCCGATGTGTTGTCTGTATACTCAGTAAAAGCGAGCATAATTCTTAAAAACTAAACCTATGATAATTAAGACTAAAGAGAGTGCGTCGTGGTTAATCGGCGCGGTAGCAGGAATCTGCACAGCCGTAGCAATGGTTGTAGCAGGAACTATTTGGTGGCTTGTACTTGCTGCCTCTTTATTGGTGTTTGTCGCAGTGTCACTCTTTGCGCTGTGGATGATTGTGAAGTATGTAGCTTACAAGCTGCGTCCAATCTACTCTATGGTCCTCTCGCGAGAGGTGCATACGGGCGATGTGGCGGCAGAGCTTAAGGATAAGAAGGTGGATGATATATCAACCGAGTTGGACTCTTGGGCAGAGGATAACGATCGCGAGATTGCTCGACTCAAGGAGGCAGAGAAGTTCCGTAAGCAGTACTTGGGCAATGTAGCTCACGAGCTTAAGACCCCAATCTTCAATATTCAGGGTTATATCAGCACACTGCTCGATGGCGGCTTGGAGGATGAGGTTATCAACCGCAAGTATCTTGAGCGTGCAGAGAAGAGCGTAGAGCGTATGATTAACATTCTGGGCGATCTGGATACAATCTCTCGTCTGGATAGCGATATGAATCAGATGCATCCGGAGAGCTTCGATATGGTTGCCCTCTGTAAGGATATTGCCGAGCAGGCGGAGATGGAGGCTGCAAAGCGTAACATCACTCTGCAGGTTAAGGGCGCAGATAATCTGCCATCAAGCTGCTGGGTATCTGCCGATAAATTCTATATCGGTCAGGTGCTCGAAAATCTTATTGTAAACTCTATCCGTTACGGTAAGGAGGGTGGTCTGACAAAGATTACTTGCCGCGATATGCTCGACAAGGTGCTTGTTGAGGTTGAGGATGACGGTATCGGTATTGCAAAGGGCGATTTGCCACGCGTATTCGAGCGCTTCTATCGTACAGATAAGGGTCGTAGCCGCGAGCAGGGCGGTACAGGTCTGGGTCTTGCTATCGTAAAGCATATTATTGAGAACCACGGCGAGAAGGTCTCTGTGCGCAGTGAACTCGGCGTGGGCAGTACATTTACATTCACACTTAAAAAGGTTAAGTTGTAACAATGACCTCGATGCTCTCAATTGTTTGGGATTTTAACCCCGTGCTGGTATCTATCGGAGGCTTTGAGATCCGCTACTACAGCCTAATGTGGGCTGCAGCGCTCTTGGTCGGCGGTTGGATATTCAGCTACTTCTGCAAAAAGGAGGGTCGTCCGCAGTCACTTTCAGACTCTGCGTTCCTCTATATTGCGCTGGGTACAATGATTGGTGCCCGCGTGGGACATTGTCTATTCTATGAGCCTGAGTACTACCTGCTTAAGCCGTGGGCAATTATTACCGAGATTCGCAATGGCGGTCTTGCCAGCCACGGTGCAACTATAGGTATTATTACGGCAATATGGCTCTGTTCTCGCAAAAATAGGGTGCCTGTAATGTGGATGACCGACCGCTTGGGAGTTATTGCTCCGATAAGTGGTGCACTTATCCGCTTCGGAAACCTCTTTAATTCGGAGATTATCGGACACCAGACCGATGTGCCGTGGGGTTTTAAGTTTATGCGCCTCTATAGAGGTCTGCCTGCCGAGCAGGTGCCGGCTTGCCACCCTACACAGCTCTATGAGGCATTGTGCTATATCGCAACATTCCTTGTGCTGTGGTGGATGTATCATAAGACTGATGCACCTCGTCGTCGCGGACTTATGTTCGGCGTGGCGCTGATAGGTATCTTCCTTACTCGTTTCTTTATCGAGTTTGTAAAGATAAATCAGGTCGCTTTTGAGGAGGGTATGAGCCTTAATATGGGTCAGTGGCTCAGCTTGCCATTTGTCGCTTTGGGTGTGCTGTCTGTATGGTATGCACTTTCACGACCACCGGTTGCAGATGATAAAAAGAGTGTAAAATCAACTAAAAAATAGAACTATGGTTACAGAGATTAACAAACTGATTAGCAATACCTTGGCTCAAGGTCGTGATATCTTTCTGCCGGGTGTCGGAACACTTGTTGTTCGTCGAAATGCCGCATCGCGCGCAGGTAGTACCAAGATGGCACCTCCTTGCCGTAGCGTAACCTTTACAGGCGAGCAGCGTGGCGAGTCTATCATCTCGCTTATCGTATCTAAGGCGGGTGTGGATAATGGTCGTGCCGAGGAGATATACCAGCAGTGGCTGGAGCAGACCAAGAGGGACGAGAGCGTCACTATCGAGGGGGTAGGTGTAATTGCCAACCGTAAATTTACAGAGGATAAGGCACTTACAGCGCTGCTCAACCCTGCAATGAAGTCTGTGCTTCTCAAGCCGCGCAGAAATTGGAAACCTTACCTGTTCGTAGCACTGCTGCTGCTTGTTGTTGCAGTTATTTTGTCATGCTTCTACTGCTGCAAGGAGGAGCCTGCTCCGGTAGTCGAGGAGCCGGTAGTTGAGGTTGTAGAACCACAGCCGGAGCCTGAGGTCGCACCTGTAGTTACTAAGGATCCGGATGTTGAGGATATGACTCCGGGTGCAAGTTATGCTGTTTGGGGCGTCTTTGCAGAGAAGGCTAATGCACTGAAATATAAGAATATGCTTGCCCGCAAGCATGGCGATAAGATCACTCCTACCATCTACAACTATAAGGATAACACTATGTACCTGCTCTCGATTGCCGAGAAGAGTACTCGTTACCAGTGTCAGGTGGCTATCTACCGTATGCAGGAGATAGACGGATTGTTTGACGGAATGTGGGTTTATACCAATAAATAATGACCCTTCAATCGCTGATAACTAAGGTTATAGACCTGTTCTACATCCCCGTAGTAGAGAGATTTGTTCCACGACAGATCTTCCGCTACGGGGCTTGTGGTGCTATCAATATGACCTTGGATGCGATTTGGTACTTTGTTATCTACCACTTTGTCGTTGCCAAACAGTTTGTCGATTTGGGTTTTGTCGTTATCTCGCCCCATATCCTCTCGCTGGCAATTGTCTTCCCGATAACATTTTTTACGGGTTTTTGGCTTAACCGCCATGTGGCGTTCCGCACAACAGATGTCTCAAGCAGCAAGCAACTTGCAAAATACCTGCTCACTGTCCTCGGCGCCATTGCTATCAACTATATCTCGATGAAACTCCTCGTCGAGCACGCCCATATCTGGGCTACACCATCAAAGGTTATTACAACGGTAATTTCAACGGTTTACAGCTATTTGGTTGGTAGATATTACACTTTCCGATAATTTTGTTGTGATAGTGGCGCATTTGCGGCACATCCCTTAAAAAATCAGTGGCAGCTGTACGTTTTAGTACTATCTGCCACTGATTTTTTTACACGATATACCACAACTACACCACTCTGACAACAAAATAGAGTATAAATGTATCGGTGTGCAGAAGAAAATTTGACTATTTTTATTTCATTGTACTTGCAATGTCCCATTGGGTGTTGTTTGTTTGCAAAACTTTTTCTAAATTTGTGCTCGTAATCGGAGAGATTACAGACATATAGAAAGTGTTTTCGCAGTCCTAAAATGGAAATGTGGTAGTTTTCAAAGCGATGGGATAACGAACGACACTCATTTCTTGTATAGCTATGTGTGGCTATGCCTTTTTAGGTATATACCCCATACTATCCAAGTGTGGGGCATTGTATCGTTTACTATCGCAGGGTTTTACCACAACCTCCATTTTAATAAACGGGAATCATCTCCACACTTTCTGTTTGCAATATTTCGTTTGGAGATGGCGAAGTAAAATTTCAGAAATATGAAAGGAAAATTTTATCTTTTGCTATTTGTGTTTTTGGTGTTTACCGGATGTGAAAATGGTGATATAACACAAAATCCGAATGATTATCCTAATGATGTAGAGCAAGACTCAAAGTATGAGATTACATCAGCCCCATATTCTATAGGTGATTTCTATAATGAAAATGGAAAAATGGGGGTTGTTTTTGAGGTGGATGAAACAGGTAATCATGGCAAAATTGTGAATCTATCAGAAGCACAACCAAACAATCAGTGGAATGATCCATTCTGTTCATGGGCATTGTCAGGGAGTGCAGATGTCCTTATTGGTGCTCAAAATGAGAATGATGGCTCTGCTAATTTGGAAGTTGTGACTGAGATTACAGATTGGGAAAAAAGATTTCCGGCATTTGCGTATTGTGCTAATTTGGGAAAAGGTTGGTATTTGCCAGCTGTTAAAGAATTAGAGCAATTATTATGTAATGAAGCCGTAGCTTCTGCTGTGGATTATACTCTTTTTAAGATGAATTTACAAAGAATAGCTGCGGGTTATTATTGGTCTTCTACGGAGATAAATGAAATGGAGGCAGAAATAGTCCATACAATACTTTACTATACTGGTAATAGCTATTCTACACTGAAATATGACTCTTACATTGTACGAGCTGTTGCAAAATTCTAAATATTGCGCAATCTATTGTTTTTCTTTTTGTTTCTGTAGTTCGTACATCAGGTCGCGGAAGCGAGCGGCGGCGAGGAAGTCGAGGGACTTTGCAGCGCGCTCCATATCGGCGCGAGCTTGGGCAATGCGTTCATCGAGGGTTGCCGGAGCGTCGTAGGTCGATTGAGTATCGGCGGCGACAGATGCTGTTTGTGTGGCGATAAGTTCCTGTGTGCTACCGCTCTTATGAGCCTGACGCGGCATCATATTGTGCTCCATATTGTAGCGTATCTGCTTGTCACGGCGATAGTTACTCTCCTCGATAGAGGTGCGCATAGTCTTTGTGACCTTGCCGGCATACATAATAACAAGTCCGTTTTCGTGGCGTGCTGCACGACCTGCAATCTGTGTAATTGCGCGGACATTTCTAAGCATACCCTCCATATCGGCATCAATAATTGCCACGAGCGATACCTCCGGAAGGTCAAGACCTTCACGCAGCAGATTTACACCGATAAGCACATCGAACAGTCCTCCGCGCAAATCCTCCAAAATCTGCACGCGCTCAAGGGTGTCGATATCCGAATGTATATATCTGCATCGGATACCCATTCGCTCGAAGTATGTGGCAAGCTCCTCTGCCGAGCGTTTTGTAAGGGTAGTAACGATAATCTTCTCATCCTTGCGGGTGCGCAGTTCGATCTGCTCGATAAGGTCATCAATCTGATTTTCGGAGCTGCGTACCTCAAGTGGCGGGTCGATAAGACCTGTCGGGCGGATAATCTGCTCGACAACGGCACCTTCTGAGCGGATAATCTCATAGTCGGCAGGCGTAGCGCTCACATAGAGTGTACGACCTGTCAGCTCCTCGAACTCCTCAAAGCGCAGCGGTCGATTATCACGCGCCGCAGGGAGACGGAAACCATACTCGACAAGGTTCTCCTTGCGGGCTCTGTCGCCACCAAACATTGCACGAACCTGCGGAATGGTGACATGGCTCTCGTCTATGATGAGCAGAAAATCCTCAGGGAAGTAGTCGAGCAGACAGAATGGGCGTGTACCGGCAGCTCTGCCGTCAAAGTAACGAGAGTAGTTCTCGATGCCGGGACAGTAACCGAGCTCCTTGATCATCTCCAGATCGTACTCTACACGCTGCTGTATGCGTTTTGCCTCTGTAGGGCGGGATTCGCGCTCGAAGAAGGCGACCTGCTTGCCCATATCGAGATATATCTGACTTACAGCCTCATTTATTCTCTCCTTGGTAGTCACAAAGAGGTTTGCGGGGAAGAGGCTGACCTCGTTAAGACTCTCTATCTTGTGTCCCGTAACGGAGTTGATGGAGTATATCGCCTCAATCTCATCGTCGAAGAAGAGTAGACGATAGCACTTGCCGCCAAATGCCGCCATAATATCTATAGTCTCGCCCTTGACACGGAAGGTGGCTGGGGTGAGCTCGATCTCTGTGCGGGTATAGAGCGCATCGACAAGGCGGTAGAGAATCTGCTTGTGGTTGATTATCTGTCCGACCTTGAGGGTTATGGTATTGGCGTGAAAGTCCGCAGGATTTCCGATACCGTAAAGACACGACACACTCGACACGACAATTACATCGCGGCGACCGGAGAGTAGGGTAGCGGTGGTCGAGAGTCGCATCTTCTCGATCTCGTCGTTTATCGACAAATCCTTCTCGATGTATGTATCGGTCGCAGGCAGATAAGCCTCGGGCTGATAGTAGTCGTAGTAGGATACGAAGTACTCTACGGCATTTTCGGGGAAGAAGTTGCGAAACTCGCCATAGAGCTGTGCTGCAAGCGTCTTGTTGTGGCTAAGTACGAGGGTCGGAACACCCAACGCCTTGATGACATTTGCCATCGTAAAGGTCTTACCTGAGCCGGTCACTCCCTGCAGGGTACAATGGTCAATGCCCGCCTCAAAGGTCTTTAGAATCTGCTCTATAGCCTGAGGTTGGTCGCCCGTAGGGTCGTATTTAGAGACTAACTTGAAGATCATAGTCGATTTGGTACAAATCTTGCAACAAAAAGGTCGAAGGGTGGTCGGTCAAGATAACTGAGTCTTTTATCTTTGATATGTTTTACACATCTTTCTGTTTATTTTCTGTTTGCACACCGGTACTCGCAGCGATGCGTGTACGCCCCGACCACCCTTTTCTATATTATCAATCGCTTCAGATGGGTCGAAAGTGCAACCTTGAGCTTGTTCATATTGTTGAGCTCCTGCATAATGTCCAATATATCCTCATCCGACGGATTGTTCTCTAATGCTGCATTGAGCTCGGCTATACGACCCATAACGGTCTTGGACTTGTAGAGCCAGAGCAGCTTTGGAATACCCGTTGCAAGCATATCCGATTCGTTGAGCGAACGCATATCCTTCTGTGACCATAGTGCACTCTCGGTATAGTTGTCATCCATCGTGAGTATATCGACAGCAACGGTACATACTGCAGGGTCGGCGTGGTTTACAATCTCTGCCTGATTTGGGAATCGCCCCTCAGAGAGTGCACGACGATATATATCCAAAATGGTGCTGTATGTAGGGTCCGAGAATGAAAGACCGTCGCTATCCAACTGATTGACAATCTCATTGGCGACATTCATCTCAAGAATAGTGCCGCCCTCCATAACTTCGTACTTGTGGTCGCCATACTTGAGCAGATAGTAAACAACCTCGCGCTCCAGAGTCTGGCGTGATGCGACAAGTGGAATCTCGCCAAAACGCTGTGTAGCCTCCTCGGAGTTGGTTGTAGGTTGCTGCTGGCGGTTGTAGTAGTTGTTGTATCCACCATTCTCGCGACGAGTTTGCTGCTGCTGACGACGGATAAATGCCTCAGCCTCGCTGTCTCCGAGCGACATCATTCGGTAACGAGCAACCTCGCTGATGAGCATATTTTCGTCTACATCCATGATCTTTGCGCACTCCTGAATAAACATCGAACGCTGGATGGCATCGGGAATCTGCGCAATCGACTGCACCATATCGCGTGTTACATTTGAGCGCTTTATCGGATCATCTGCCGCCTCAGCAAGGAGCAACTCCGCCTTGAATGTGATGAAGTTTCGGGCGTGCTCGGCAATGTAGCTCTGCACCTCGCTTGCGCTGTGAGAACGCGCAAAAGAGTCGGGATCATCACCCTCCGGAAGAAGTACTACGCGGACATTCATACCCTCGTGCAGTACAAGGTCAATACCGCGCAACGATGCCTTGATACCTGCGGCATCAGAGTCGTAGATTATGGTCAGATTATTTGTAAAACGACGGATAAGTCGTATCTGGTCGATAGTAAGCGATGTTCCTGAAGAGGCCACAACATTCTCGACACCTGCCTGATGCATAGAGATGACATCTGTATATCCCTCGACCATAATGGCGTAGTCGTTCTGCTGCACAGCCTTCTTGGCAAAGTAGAGACCATAGAGCTCGCGCGACTTGTTGTAAATCTCGCTCTCCGGAGAGTTCTGATACTTTGCCACGCTCTTGTCTGTGCGCATTGTACGACCTCCAAAGCCGACAATACGACCAGAAATATTGTGTATCGGGAACATAACCCTCTCGCGGAAACGGTCATAGAGTCTGCCGTCACTCTCGCGCTTGAGTGTAAGACCTGTGGCGGTCAAAAACTCCTCCTTGTAGCCCGCTTTGATGGCGTCGGTGGTCATCTTATCACCCTTGCCCGGACACATACCCAACCCGAACTTGCGAATTGTCGCCTGCGAGAAGCCGCGCGAAGAGCGGAAGTAGCTCATACCCACAGGCAGACCCTCCGCCTTGTCCTCGTGCATATAACGGACAAAGTAGTCGGCAACCCAACTGTTGAGGGCAAACATACTCTCGCGATTGTCGTTGCGGCGAATATCCTCCTCGGTCATCTCCTTCTCACGAATCTCGATACCGTACTTCTTTGCCACAACCTTCAGCGCCTCGGGATAGGTGATGCTCTCGTGCTCCATAACGAATGTTACGGCATTGCCCGCCTTACCACATCCGAAGCACTTGAAAAGACCCTTTGATGGAGATACGACGAACGAAGGCGTCTTCTCGTTGTGGAACGGACAACACGCCTGAAAGTTGGCTCCGGCACGCTTGAGAGTGACATAGTCGCTAATCACCTCAACGATATTGGCAGCCGACATTATTCGATCAACGGTATCTCTATCTATCATACTCTACAAAGGTAAGAAACTTTGTTCAAAATTCAAATTATATCCCCCTATTTGCCGATGCAAAACGAGCTGAAAATACGGTGAAGCACTGTATCCGAACTGATAGTCCTGCCCGTAATCTCGCCAATATGGTGTATGGCGGTGCGGATATCCTCGGCAAGCAGCTCGGAGGAGATGTTGTTAGCAATCGCATCGGCAGCCGCTGTAAGTGCCGTATATGCAGCACCGAGAGCCTCGTAGTGGCGAATGTTCGAGACAATAGCCTCGCCACGATAGAGGTTGGTCGTGTCAATGGTAGCTGCAAGTGCTGCACGCAGAGAGTCGATGCCTATATTCTCACGAGCCGAGATATATAACGCACCTGCAATATGCCTCTCGGTAACGGTATCAGCCTTGTTCACAACGCGAATTTCGTGCTGCTCATCGCTCAGCGAAATCTGCTCGAAAACTCCGCTCGGTTCACACATGTTGATAACAATCTGCGCTTTACTCACCGCCCTGAGGGTACGCTCGATACCCATCTTCTCCAATTTGTCCTCCGTCGAGCGAATACCCGCCGTATCGACAAAACGGAAGCGAATACCCTCAATAACTACACTCTCCTCGATAGTGTCGCGGGTCGTTCCGGCTATATCAGAGACCATTGCGCGGTCATCGCCTACAAGTCGGTTGAGCAGTGTACTCTTGCCGACATTTGGTGCTCCGACAATCGCTACAGAAACACCATTGCGTATTGCATTGCCAGTGCGGAACGACTCCTTGAGAGTCTTTACCACATGCATAGTTTTGCTGAGCATATCGCTCAGGCGTGTGCGGTCGGCAAACTCTACATCCTCCTCGCCGAAGTCGAGCTCCAACTCCAGCAGTGCAGTTAGCTCTATAAGGCTATCTCGCAGAGCGTTGAGCGTATCCGAATATCCGCCACGCATCTGTGTTGCAGCGAGGGTGTGCGCTGCGCGAGAGTCTGCCGCGATAATATCGGCAACAGCCTCAGCCTGTGAGAGGTCTATGCGACCCGCTGCAAAGGCGCGAGCAGAGAACTCTCCCGGCTCGGCAAGCCTTGCTCCATGACTGCAGAGAAGAGAAATGACCTTCGAGGCAATATATCCCGAGCCGTGTATCGAAATCTCGACACTCTCCTCACCCGTATATGAGTGTGGTGCGCGGAAAACGGCAACTACTACATCATCCACCACCTGACTGTCATCGACAATATCTCCGTAGTGGATTGTGTGCGTAGCCGCCTCGGTGAGTGGCTTGCGACCACGAAATATCGCATCACAGCAGTCGATAGAACCCTCGCCGCTTACTCTGATAACAGCAATGGCTCCACCAAGCGCAGTTGCAGGTGCTACGATAACTCCCTCTCTGAACATTATACTCGTGGTTTAGGTTTCTCTATTCTCAGCTTCTGTCCCGGGCGGATAGTGGTCGATTTGAGCTTATTCCAACGCATAATATCCTTTACGGTGCATCGGTTACGCTTTGCAATAATTCCCAGATTATCACCCTTGCGAACGGTATATACATATCCTACACCCTCGGCGCGCTTCTTCTCAAGATTGGCAGGGTTGATATACTCCTTCAGGTACATAGAGTCTTTGGAGTATATAGAGTCCTGCTGCATTACAAACTCTGTGGTATATCTTGTCGGCAGACGGAGCGCATACGGCTTGCGTGCTGCAGGGATAATGTCAATTTTGTACTGTGGGTTGAGCATACGCAGTGTCTCAAGCGGAATGTTGAGAGTCGATGCTACCTGACCCAAGTGCATTGTGCGATTAATCATCACAGTATCGGTCGAGATACACTCCGGAGTGGCTTTAGCCTCGATATTGTGTAGTTCGTGGTAGGCGTAGACATATGTTGCTGCGATAAACTTCGGAACATAACCGCGAGTCTCGCGTGGCAGAAAGTCGTAGATGTCCCAGAAACTTTTAGCCTCGCTACCTGCGCGAGCTATGGCGCGATTGACATTGCCCGGACCGCAGTTGTATGCCGCAAGGGCGAGTGTCCAGTCGCCGAACATATTGTACAAATCCTTCAGAAAACGGCACGCCGCACGGGTCGAGAGTATAATATCACTACGCTCATCAACAAGCGAGTTAATCTCCAGACCGAGATTTTTACCCGTTGCAGGCATAAACTGCCACAGACCTACAGCACCTACTCTCGATGCTGCAAGTGGCGATAGATTTGACTCGATAATTGCCAATGCACGCAACTCTACGGGCATATCTGCCGCAATAAGTTCCTGCTCGAATATCGGGAAGTAGAACTTTGCAAGTGCAAGCACATCGCTCAGTGGACTCCAACGGTTTGTCAGATAGTAGTTGATATAGTCGCGAACGATGTAGTTGTATGGCAAGTGTACAGGCGAAACAAGGTCCTGCAGGCGTGAACGGTAGAGTGAATCTACTGCCATATTACTTTCACCCTCAGTAGCCTCCGAATAAGGCTCGAAGTAGCTCTTGTGGCTCTGCTCAAGGCTCATTGTGTGCCATACATCAAGCAGAGAGTCAATCTGCTCGGGGGTGTGAGCAATATGCAGTGTGTCAATTCTTGGAGCGGCCTTTGGCTCGACACGGATAGTGTCAGTGACAACTACACGAACAGTATCGTAGACAGTAACCACATTCTGCTGAGTGGTTGCCTGTTTGCCCTTGCGGTTTTTGAAGATATTTAATCGTATCGGTCCTGCCTGCAGTGTACAAACAGAGAGCAGGATAAGTATTATAGTGGTTGAAAGTCTCCTCATTTGGGGAAATATCTCTTGTTTAGAACTTGAAACTGAAATTCATACCTACCGAGGCGGTATTTCCCAAACCCGGGTGGTATGAGTAGTTGAGTACAGGTGTTACATCAACGCTCAAATCGTCCGAAATATCGTAGTCACGAAGATGTGCATCGACATGTGCATCGACAATCTGCAGCAGATAGATACCTGCCGTAAGGATGATACACAAATCTCGGTTTCGACGATAGCTGTTTCTCAAATTCTTGAGGAACGATGATGCATAACGACCTCCGAACTCATCGGCAGAACCGTTAGGGTAGAGCTGCGGATTGGTGTCGTAGTCGGCACGCAGACGATACGCCTTCTTAAATCGCTGATAACCTCGGTTGTTCCAGTCGATACAGTAGATTGTTGTTGCAAAACCTCCGATGACAAGTGGTACACGCCAGTAGCTCTTGTTGTAAATCTGACCTGCACCCGGACATATTGTCGAGAGCGTTGTAGCCTTATTTACGGCAGATACCTCGTTTGTTGCATAGTTTACTGCCGCATCGCCTATAAAGTAGATGTATGAGGCGATGGTAGTGAACATAAAGGTCTGCTTGAGGGTGTTGTGCTTAATCATCTCGCGCTGCAGGCTGTTCATCTCCTCTGTGCGCTTAAGTCCCTGATCGGTCATAGCCTCAAATTCGGCCTTGAGCGGCTTGTATTTGCTTGCCTGATGTGCCCACATACCGATAGATGCGCCAACGGTAGAGTAGAGAATTGGCAACTTCCAATACTGCTTGTTGTATATCTGTCCGAAACCCGGCATAACGGCAGAGAACATACTCACCTTGCGCAGTGACATAGAGTCGCTGATAAACGGCTCCTTGCCCTCACGCTTCTCGGCTCTCAGTCGGAGCTTCTCGGCACGAGCTATCGAGTCGCGCTTGTTGCCCCATACCTCGTCGGTAAAGATAGCCTTTTGCAGTGAGTCCGGCAGTGAAAGGCGCAGTGAGTCGGATACATTGATCAGCGAGTCGGTCGGAAGCATACGCAGCGAGTCTGCAAGTTGCGTAACTCTGATAGAGTCACGACGAGTAACTGCTGCCGAGTCAATCTTCTCGAACTGTCCACCGATAACTATGCGCTTTGCACTTCGCAACTGGCGAGTGTAGGGATTGACTTGGGCAAAACAAAGGTTTGTGACAAAGAGCATTGCCACAAGTGTAAAGAGTATTTTGAAACCTCTGTTTGCCATATTACTTCTTTGAAAATCTCTCGATAAAGCGGTCAATATCGCTGTCGTTGTCAAAACCGATTGTAATCTTGCCACCGCCACTCTTTGTGCGCTTGATGGAGATGTTCTGCGAGAAGAAACTCTCTAAATACTCCACAAGACGGGTGTAGCTCTCCGGATACTCCTCGTCAGCCACTGGCGCAGCAGCGCGGTTCTTACCCTCAAGAATTGTGCGAACATAATCCTCGGTCTGACGAACAGAGAGGTTCGATTTGATAATCTTCTTGAGTACAGCAATCTGCTGCTTTGGCAACTCTACAGATGCAATAGCCTTTGCGTGACCCATAGAGATAGCGCCCTCCTTTACAGCAAGCTGTACAGGCTCTGCAAGACGGAGCAGACGCATATAGTTTGCAATGGTCGAACGACGCTTGCCAACCTTCTCTGCAAGGGCATCCTGAGTCAGTCCGCACTCCTCAATAAGACGCTGAAGACCCAGAGCAATCTCGATGGCGTTGAGGTCCTGACGCTGAATATTCTCAACAAGAGCCATAGCGTGCAGATTTTCATCATCTACATCACGAATATATGCAGGAACTGTCTCTATACCCGCCAACTGTGCAGCTCTCCAACGACGCTCACCGCTGATGATAAGGTACTTCTCGCCATCTTTGCGAACAGCTATCGGCTGTATAAGACCGAGTGTGCGGATGGAGTCGGCAAGCTCTTCGAGTGCCACCTCGTCAAAATTTCTACGTGGCTGAGTAGGGTTGGGACTACAGTCTGCAACCTTAATCTCTGCCATCTCAGCCATAGGCTTAACCTTAATATCTATTGTCTCGTTTCCGAAGATCGCGCCCAAACCGCGACCTAATCCCTTCTGCTTTGCCATTTTTTTATCTCTTTTTTCTATTTCTCTTCAAAAACTCCTTTGCCAACATCAGATATGCCGTAGCACCAACAGCCGAGGCGTCATAGAGCATTACTGGTTTGCCGTGTGACGGAGCCTCGCCAAGACGCACATTTCGCTGGATGATTGTGTCGTAGGCGAGCTCGCCGAAGTACTCGCGCACCTCGGTAACTACCTGATTGTTAAGACGGTTGCGCATATACATTGTCATTACAAAACCCTCAATCTCGAGCTTAGGGTTCAGACCGCTCTTAACTCGGTTGTATGTGTTGAGCAGCTTGCTCAGACCCTCAAGTGCAAGATACTCGCACTGAACAGGGATAAGAATTGAGTCTGCTGCGGTAAGGATATTGACAGTCGTAAAGCCAAGTGACGGCGAACAATCTATAAAGATGTAGTCAAACTTGTCGCGCACCGAGTCGATGATGTTCTTTACCACATAGTGGCTGTTCTCCATTGTCGGCAGCTCTGTCTCTGCAGCAACAAGCTCGATGCTTGACGGCAGTACCCACAGATTCTTTACATCTTCGCTGGCAAGCAGAACATCCTCCGCCTTGCATTCGCCTGTAATACACTCGTAGATACCCTTCAGGTTGATGTCAAAGCCCAAACCCGATGTGGCATTTGCCTGCGGATCGGCATCAAGAAGCAACACCTTCTTGCCCAGCAGAGCAATGGATGCTGCAAGGTTTATCGCTGTGGTGGTCTTTCCTACGCCACCCTTCTGATTTGCTAAAGCTACAACTTTTCCCATAAAATTGTTCAAAACGTCAAAATATCGCGCAAATTTAATAAAATTAAATTGAACTGCCATACAAATCTCCCAAAATTGACTATCTTTGTACTCAAATTTAGGTGATGGTATGGAAGAACTGATTCCGAACGATACTGATAATATGGAGGATCGCCCACTTGAGGAGCTCGGTCTTGGACGAAAAATTCGCAGAGGTGACTTCCCGACTGTTTTCGATCTGCTGGCTATGCTGCTGATAATAGTGGTGTCGCAGATTGCAGTCTCTGTGGCGGGTGTGGCGCTCGGTCTGCCGATGCCTAATGTGTTGGGCGGAGAGATTGGCGATATTGAGCACTTTATCGGTACGCAGGTGGTGCGTGGCGAGAGCTTTGCTATTATCTATCCGGTGTCGATGATTGTGGCATTTCTGCTACTCTACAGCTATATCCGTTTTCGTGACGGAAAGGGTCGTGTGGCGCGAGTATCTACATCGGGATTTAATCCGAATGTAATTCTTGGTGGACTGATTTGGCTCATTTCTGTACAGGTCGTAGTAGAGCCTATTTCACTCTATCTACCGGTTGCAGAGAGTGCTGCAGGTCAGGGTTTTTGGGCTATAGTCACAGCTGTACTTTTTGCACCTGTATTGGAGGAGTTCATATTTCGCGGATTGGTGATGGAATCGCTGCTCAGACGCCATAGAAGGTCACTTTCGGTTGTTGTGTCGGCAATGCTCTTTGCTATTGTGCATTTCCAGCCTTCGGTGATGTTTTCGGCGTTTGTTTCGGGACTTGTTTTGGGTACGATATATCTGCATACAAACTCGATATTTTCTACCATAATTCTTCATTCGATTAACAATGCGATAGCATTTTCGCTCATTACTCTCAATGTCGAAGATTACTCTTATCGTCAGGTGCTTGGCGGAGGCGAGTTATACTATATCGTCTATGCTCTCTGTTTCGTAATCAGCATTGTCGCAACGGTCGAAACTTGGCGACGAAGAAAACGACAATAGATTGATGTTTTGTCTTGGAGGTCGGCTTTGCCGATCTCTTTTTTGGTTTTAATCTGCAAAAATTGCTCGAAAAAGTTGATTTTTTTGGCTTTGCGGCAATATTATTACGTAGTAATACGTTGTATTCCGTCGAAAAAGTGTATATTTGCAGGTTGATTATGAGATTTTGGAACTACATATCGGTTTTGATGGTTGTACTCTTTGCGACATCTTGTCGTGAGGCATCGACCCTTTTTGGTTATGATACAGTCGTCAGAGTTGGTCGCAATACCCTCAGTTCGGCAGATATATCTGCTGCAGTACCTAAGGGACTCTCGGGTGCCGACTCGGTCAGTTATGTCGATTCGTATATAGACAAATGGATTATCCGCCAGCTCAAGTTGCAGGAGGCGGAGCTTATTTTTTCATCTTCGGAGGGCGATATTGACCGTATGGTGGAGGAGTATCGTCAGTCGCTGCTTATTCGCAAGATTGAGCAGTACTATCTGGACAAGGATGTCGATTTTCAGATATCGGATGCGGATATAGAGTCTTACTACAACAGCCACAAGGGCGATTTCCGTCTCACTTCGGCTGTAGTGAAGGGCTATATTGTAAGTTTCCCCGAAAAGTTCCGTCGCAAGGATTGGCTGTTGCAGATGATGCGTTCGGCAAAGGGGGAGAGCGGTGATAAGTTCAAGGAGTTTGAGCAGGTCTGCCTGAAGAACAATTTCCGTATGGTCAAGTACGAGGAGTGGGTCGATTATGGCGAATATCTTGCCAACTTGCCGCTGCTTCGCACTGCAAATCACGACAAGCGCCTCTCGGAGCGAGGTGTGCAGCAGATTCACTACGATGCAACCTGCTACGCCTTCCGCATTACCGATGTACTTAGTGCCGGCGAGCCTATGCCGCTATTTATGGCAAAGGATAAGATTGTGCGTATACTTACAAAGCGTCGTCAGGGCGAGATAGTTCTTCAGAACGAGGAGCGTATTCGCCAGAACGCCAACAATAACGGATTGATCAGAATTTACAGAGATTCACTGAATATAAACAATTAAAAGATATGAAGAAGAGTATTTTGACAGCAGTAGCTGTGATTTTGGCAGCAACCGGTCTGTATGCCGAGAAGAGATTTGTGATGCTTGATAAGGTTGTTGCCGTGGTTGGTAACTCCTCTATTATGCACTCGGAGGTGGAGCAGGTTGCGCAGCAGCTTGTTGAGGCACGTCGTGCCGAGGGTTATACCTCTGACCGCGACCCGAAGAATGAGGCACTGGAGCAGTTGCTTATGCAGAAGTTGCTCTATAATCAGGCGCTTATCGACTCTGTAGAGGTGAGCACCGCCGACATCGTACAGCGCGTAGAGTCACGCATACAGCAGATGACAGAGGAGGCAGGTTCGGTAATCGAGCTTGAGCGTCAGAGCCATATGCCTGTATACCATATCCGCGAGCTTATTCGTCGTCAGATGGAGGAGCAGGCATATGCAGGTGCAATGCAGCAGCAGGTTATCGGTAAGGTAAAGGTTGTTCCGGGCGAGGTGGAGCACTACTACAACAATACCGACAAGTCAGAGCTGCCGATAATTGCTGAGCAGTATGTATATGCGCACATTACCAAGTATCCTGACGGTATGGAGCAGGCAAAGCGCCGTACACGCGAGCGTCTGCTCGATATGCGTGAGAGAATCGTTACAGGTAAGGCTCAGTTCTCGACCCTTGCCCGTATGTACTCTGTTGATGGTGCTGCAATTCGTGGTGGAGAGCTCGAGCCGACAACACTGCAGGGTTGGGTAAAGCCGTTTGCAGATGCTGTAGAGGAGCTTAAGCCGGGTCAGGTATCTGAGGTTGTAGAGACTCAGTTTGGTCTGCATATTATCCAGATGATTGACAAGCGCGGTAGCCTCTATCACTGCCGTCACATTGTCCTCCGACCTACATTTACTACAGATGAGATTGTAGCGCCGATGCTCAAACTCGATAGTATTGCAAACCTTATTCGCAAGGATTCGCTTACATTTGAGGCGGCAGCTTTGGCTTACTCTGACGATAAGTACTCGAAGCAGAATGGCGGTATTGTGACAAATCACGACCTGCTTGAGCACTACTCTGCATTTGATGCAAAACTTACCGCAACAAAGTTCCTTGCAGAGGACTTCGGTGTAGGTGGCGGAAAGAGCATTGACGACTACAATGCTATCCGTTATATGAAGAAGGGCGACATCTCGGCAGCTTTCCGTACTTCGGATATGAACGGTAACGAGATGGCTAAGATTGTAAAACTTCTCGATGTAATCCCTGCTCATAATGCAACTCTCGATGACGATTATCTGCGTCTTGAGCAGATTGCTCTCGAGGAGAAGCAGCAGAAGGTATTCCAACAGTGGCTCGATACAAAGATCGATGCAATGTATGTATATATTGCTCCGGAGTATCGTGACGGCGAGTTTGTGAATAAGAATTGGGTTAAAAAGGAGCAGAAGTAGTGCGTAAGACTTTAGTTTCAATATCTGTAATTTTATCGGCATTTGTCAGTATTGTCTTTGCCGGCAGCAGCGGTATGCCTCGACTTCCTGAAGGTCCGCATGCAAATCGTCATACGCAGTCGGAGCAGAAGAAGAGCGATAAGTATGTCGATATGAAGTCGGATGCCGGTCGCCAAACGCAGATCCGCGGAGAGAAGATTCTCATTGCGGTTGGTAACTTCGCTGCACACCATAATGGCACTGTTATCACTTGTGACAGTACTGTCCGTTACTCTGATTCACACTTGGAGTGTTTCGGAAATGTGCTTATCAAGAAGGGTACGACATATATCTACGGCGATAGAGCAGACTATAACGGAGAGAAGAATGAGGCGCACATCTTCTCCGATATTATTAAGGTGGTGGATAAGGGTACTACGATGTATACCTACAACTTCACCTTCAATACCAAGACAAATATAGGTACATTCACCGGTGGCGGTGTGGTTATTGATGACAACAACCGTTTGGAGGCAGATCGTGGTTACTATAACGCCGATACAAAGGAGATAATCTGTGTCGAGCGTGTCGAGATGCGCGACGAGAAGTACAGAATGAAGGGCGATTCGGTAATCTACAATATGGATACCAACGGAGCGCGCTTCTTCCGCAATACAAATATCTGGAATACAGAGGATAATGAGTATCTCTATGCCGACTGTGGTGAGTTTGACGATGCAAAACAGCTCTATCGTCTTACCGAGAACGGATATATCCTTACCGACGAGCAGGAGTTGTGGAGCGACAGCCTTGACTACTATCGCGACAATGGTTATGCACTGCTTAAGCGCAATGTTCAGATAGACGATGTAAAGAATAAGGTCCTTGTATTCAGTGATTGGGGTGAGTATTGGAAGGAGCCGGGAAATGCCTTTTTGACCGACAATCCGATACTTGTCAGCTATGATACCGAGCAGGGCGACTCTGTATTTATCCGCTCGGATTCGATGTATCTCTATACAAAAGATCCTGTTGCCGAGCGTCTGGAGCGTGAGCGTATTGCCAAACATCGTGCAGACTCCATAGCCCTTGCCGACTCTCTGCAGCGTATAGCGCAGCAGGCAGAGGCAGAGAAGACTGCAAAAAATGTTGCTGCAAAACCAAATAAGCAGGAGCAGGAGGATGAGTTTGTTGAGGAGCCTATGACCGACAGACAGAGAACAGATCAGGCACTTGCCTCGCTCAATAAGCTGAAAAGGGATAGAAAGGGAAAGGACGCTGAAGAGCAACCTAAACCGCGCAAGTCACCGCAGCAGGAGAGAACTGAAGAGCAGGGTAGTGCCGATAGTGTCGTTGTAGCGGCGAAGGGTGCAGACTCCCTTGCGGTGGACTCGTTGAAGGTCGATTCTCTTGCCACAGATTCATTGAAAAATCCACTCGATACGCTTACCATTAAGGAGCGTAAGGCACTTGAGAAGGCTGCAGCAAAGGCTGCAAAGCAGTTTGTTCGTGACTCACTCAAAAAGATTAAGGAGGATTCGCTGCGTGTAAAGCTCGATCGTATTGCAGACAAGCGACAGGCAAAGCGTACAGCGTACTATAAGAATTTGGAGCGTATAGACTCGCTCAACCGAGTAAAGGCTCGTGAGCGTGCCGATAAGAAGCTCCGCAGACGTGTGGCACGACTTGAGCGCAAGGGTATAAAGATACTGCCGGTGCACGACTCTGTCTATCGTAATGCAGAGGTTGCGGCTCTTGCAGAGTTGCTGGGACTGGATACGATTACAAATCGGATGCTCGACTCGTTGATACTTATATACTATCCGCGAAAGGCTGTTGTGGATACTACAGCCGTTATGGATACTATAGCTGTCGATTCGACCTATAAACTTATCATTGCACTGCGAAATGTACGAATGTTCCGCGCCGATGCCCAGATGGTGTGCGACTCGCTTATTTCGCGTAGTACGGACTCTGTTATCCACCTCTATAGAGATCCTGTGCTCTGGAATGATGTAAATCAGATCTCGTCTGATAGTATGCATATCTTCAGTCGTGATGGTCGTCTGCTCAAGGCTAAATTCGATGGTCACCCTATGATTGTGGCGGAGCTCGATACGGCACACTACAATCAGATTGCCGGTAAGGAGATGATTGCCTACTTCAACGAGAATAGCGAGCTCTACCGCAATGATGTCAATGGTAATGTCCAGACCATATACTATATGCAGGAGCAGAACTCTCCTGAGATTACTATGATGGCATATATCGAGAGTGGCGATATGACTGCATACCTCGAGAATCGCCAGCTTAAGGGTATTACATACAGAACAAATCCGACCTACTTCTTCTATCCTATCGATAAGATTCCGGAGACAAGAGAGACTAAACTCAAGGAGTTTAAGTGGGAGGGGGCGCGTCGTCCTGTACGAGATAGTGTATTTAATAGAACTATCCGCCCAACAGAGCGCGATGAACGTCGTAAATTACAGATGCCTAACTTCCCTATAGAGAGGGCACTAAATATGCGCAAGCAGCGCCTGATGAATGAGGGTCGTTGGATAGACAGAACAGATACACTCTCGATAGAGACAATCGAGTGGGTAGAGTCAGTTCAAGACTAACAAAAACCTTAAACTATGTTAGACAAAAAGAATCTTCGTTTTGAGACACGCCAAATTCACGGCGGTTATAATGTTGATGAGACAGGCTCTCGCGGCATTGCTATATACCCTACAGCAGCATATCACTTCAAGAGTTGTGACTATGCGGCAAACCTCTTCGAACTGAGCGAGGGTGGAAATATCTACACTCGTCTGCATAATCCGACCACTGCATCCTACGAGCAGCGTATAGCCTCGCTCTACAATGCAGTCGGTGCACTCGCCGTATCTTCGGGTATGGCAGCTATATTTATTACCGTTACAGCACTTGCACAGGCAGGAGATAATATCGTTGCGGCACCTTTCCTTTATGGTGGAACATACAACCAGTTCCGCGTATCGTTGCGTAAACTGGGTATCGATGTTCGTATTGCAGCCTCTGAGCGCATTGAGGACTTTGAGGAGCTTATTGATGCCAATACTAAGATGATATATGTCGAGAGTATGGGTAATCCGACCTGCGATGTGCCGGATTTGGAGGCTATTGCACGCCTTGCAACCGCTTACGATGTGCCATTTGTTGTGGATAATACCTTTGGCGCAGCGGGCTATCTGTGCAATCCGTTTGATTGGGGTGCAAATATCGTTGTGGACTCTGCAACAAAGTGGATTAACGGTCACGGAACAGCTATGGGCGGAATTATCGTTGATGGCGGAAACTACAATTGGGGCAATGGTAAGTTCCCGCAGATTGATGGTCCGTCTGAGGGTTATCACGGTCTGAATCTCTATGAGACCTTCGGTAATCAGGCATTTATTGTCAAGTGTCGCGTAGATGGTCTGCGTGACTTTGGTTGCTGCCCATCGCCATTTGACAGCTATCTGATGTTGCTCGGTCTTGAGACCCTCTCGTTGCGTGTGGCACATCAGGTGGAGAGTTGCCGAACACTTGCCGAGTACTGCAAGAACCATCCGAAGGTTGCTCGCGTAAGCTATGTAGGCTTTGAGGACCATCCGGGTTATAAGAATGCACAGAAGTACTATCGCTTTGGCGCTTCGGCAGTTATGAATATCGAACTGAAGGGTACTCTTGAGAGTACTGTTCAGTTTGTCGAGTCGCTCAAACTTATGGGTAATATGACTATGATTGGCGACTCTATAAGTGTAGTTACCCACCCTGCCTCTACAACCCATAAGCAGCTCTCGGAGGAGGATATGGCTGCTGCGGGTGTTACACCGACCCTGCTTCGTATGAGCTTGGGTCTGGAGAATGTTGAGGATATTATTGATGACTTTGAGCAGGCTTTTGAGTGCGTTGAGTAATGAGCAAGGTTTATAAATACCCACATCCGTTTACTACAGAGGGGGGATATACATTCCCTTCGCTCGATATTGCTTACGATACATTCGGAGTGCTGAATGAGGATAAGAGCAATGTCATCTGGGTATGCCACGCCCTTACAGCCAACTCTGATGTTGCCGATTGGTGGCCGCATACCGTTGAGGAGGGATGTTTCCTTGATCCTGAGAGGTACTTTACTGTCTGCGCAAACTTCCTCGGCTCGCACTATGGTACAACAGGTCCGTTGAGCATAAATCCCGCGACAGGCGAGCCGTGGTATGGCGACTTTCCGCTTATTACGGTACGAGATATGGTGCGAGTACATCAACTGCTTGCCGAGCATCTTGGTATCGAGCGCGTGAAACTGCTTATCGGTAGCTCCATTGGTGGTTTTCAGTGCCTTGAGTGGGCGGTTATGCAGCCAGACTTTGCCCAGAAGGCGGCGTATATTGCAACCACACCGAGAACTATGGCTTGGGCATCAGGCTTTAATGAGTCGCAGCGTATGGCTATTGAGACCGACCCTACATTTGGCAATCGCAGTGCCGAGGCGGGTCTTGATGGTATGGCTGTTGCACGAAGCATTGCTCTTTTGAGCTATCGTGGAGGTATGGCTTACAATATCTCTCAGGAGGATGCCGAGCCCGATAACGCATCGTTTAATCGTCGAGTGCTCAGCTATCAGCGCTATCAGGGTGAGAAGCTGCGCCGCAGATTTAATGCCTACTCATACTATCGCCTCTCGCAGGCTGTAGATTCGCACAACCTCGGTCGTGAGCGCGGCAGGGTAGAGGATGTACTGAAGACAATCAAGGCAAAGAGCCTTGTGGTATCAATTACCTCCGATATACTCTTCCCACCGGAGGATCACGATATTTTGGTGGCAAATATTCCTGATGTCACATACCGTACTATCGACTCGGTATTTGGTCACGACGGATTTTTAGTAGAGCATAAACTATTGAATGAGATAATTTTAGACTTTATAAAAGATGAACAGTAAGAAATTAAAGATCGGACTCTTCGGCTTCGGAACAGTCGGCAAGGGTCTGTATGACGTGTTGAAGCGTATTGGTGCCGACAATGTAGAGATTTGTCGTATATGTGTTCGCGACCTTAGCAAACCTCGTGATATTGAGGCAAACTTTACAGATAATGCCGACGATATCTTCTCAGATCCGGAGGTGAACTTTATCGTTGAGCTTATCGACGATGCCGAGGCAGCTTATACTATCGTAAAGCGCGCGCTGATGAAGCGTCTGCCTGTTGTGTCGGGTAATAAGAAGATGCTCGCTTACCACATCGAGGAGCTTATCGAGCTGCAGCAGCAGTACAATACCGCTCTGCTCTATGATGCGTCAGCTTGCGGTTCTATCCCTGTAATTCGTAACCTTGAGGAGTACTATGACAACGACCTGCTTACATCTGTAAAGGGTATTCTGAACGGTTCGTCAAACTTTATCCTCTCGAAGATCTTCAATGAGAAGATGTCTTACCCTGCAGCCCTCAAGCTCGCGCAGGATTTGGGTTTTGCAGAGAGTAATCCGTCACTCGATATCGACGGTTGGGATTCGCTCTTTAAGCTCATTATCATTACTATTCACGCCTTTGGTCTCTATGTTGCACCGGATAAGATCTTTACATACGGTATCAGCAATATGAACGACGACGATATTCGTTTTGCAACTGAGAAGGAGCGCCGCTTTAAGCTTGTTGCTCACGTCGAGAAACTTGCCAATAATCGCCTTATTATGAGCGTTATGCCGCAGCTTATCTCTCGCAATAAGTACATCTACAGCGTTGAGGATGAGTTCAATGGTGTTGTTATCAAGGGTCTTTTCTACGACAAGCAGTTTATGTTCGGTCGTGGTGCGGGTGGCTATCCTACGGGCTCGGCTGTGCTTAGCGATATTACCGCCTGCCTCTATAACTATAAGTACGAGTATAAGAAGCGCAATGACTCTCAGCTGCCAACTTATACTACCGACCACACATTCCGTGTTTACTACCGCTATACTGATGCGTCGGACCTCGCTCTTCTTAACTTCGAGTCAATCAGCGAGAGCTACACATCTGATAACTACAAGTATGTGGTAGGTCGTATCTCGCTTACCGAGTTACATAAGGCACAGGAGGAGTTGAGAAAGCGTAATATCTTTATTGCGGCGTATCCAAGAGATTAATTTGTCGGCATTTGTCGTGAAAAGCACGCATCTGCGGCACATCCCTTAAAAAGTAGTGGCGGCTGTACGTTTTGTACTATCCGCCACTACTTTTTTGCACGATGCACCACAGCTACGTACTTTTGACGACAAATGAGTGCAGAGAGTAATCGGAGTGTAAATATGGATATTTCAAGATATACATCTACTGCCTTTTGATAATAAAATAGTGTGATTTTATTTGTATTTTATCTATTAAATAGCTAACTTTGAAGTGGTTATCAGATGAAAAGTAGCGAATGAAGACGTTTAGAAGAGGTTATTTTAGGTCGGGACATTTTTATAGCATTCTGCCTACGCTTATCATAACACCGATACTTTGTTACATGCTCTCATTGGATGATCAATATCCGACTTGGCCTTGGTGGGTGGTAACTGCTTTTCCGATATTATTGGTGATTGTGGAGTTGCTATGTTGTAACTATGTAACGATAACTGATACAGAGATTGCATTTGTACACCCATATCTCAGAAAGTACAAAGAGGTACTATTTAAGGATATAGCTCGTGTAAAGTTCAACCTAATAGGTAGAACAGCTATTATGAGAGTTACAGTTTGGACATGCGATGGTGAGCGATTTAGTAAAGGTTTAGGGTTAGTTCGTTGGCAGGATATAGATAATTTGGTCGATATATTTATCAGTCACGGAATAGAGGTCGATAAATATTGGAAAGACAAACTAAAGTATTAGATATAAGAGGGTATATTTTAAGCATTATGCACCGATTTTCTTTGATATTATTTACCGCACTGCTATGTGGCTCAATCTCTGCACAGGAACTGTCACAAGAGCAGAATGATAAGTTGGTGCCGTGGACTCCGGAGCTTATAAAGTTATCGGATTGTCTGCCGTATTATAAAGCAAATGATTGCGAGGCTCAACTGCGAAAAATGCCAAAGGATTGGCAATGGGGCTTTAGTATGGGTAAGAGGGCGAAGTTGGGTGATACGCTCAATTTTGCATACTCTGTAAATAGCGAATACTCTGCCTACGACCTGCCAATAGTTGATAACTATGCCTATCGTATCACATATAAGGACAAAGATTCAAATCTTGTCAGTGCAGTTTCAAAAACTACATTACTCTTTGTTAAAGATCGCAAAAGTGGCGAGATGTCGGTCTATGTAAGACTTAGTTTTGTCAAAAATCACGATGCCGACTGGGTGCCGGCACTATCAAAACGGACAAAGTGTGATTATTATGAGATTTATACACTACTTTCTGGTAAAGGTAAAGTGGCTCACAGAAGCTATCCGGAGGGGTTAGACGGATGGACAGACCTATGGATTGAACGCGCTGAGAATATAGATACATTCAAGAAACGACCTGCACCAAAAGTATTCTATACAGAAAATGGTACAAAGGTTAAAGAGATTCCTTTGGGGCGGTTTGCCTGTGACCATTTTGATTATGATGGCGATGGCGTTGCCGAGTGTGTGCTGCACTATGAGTTGGGATTTTAGTCGGGGGAATAAAAAAAACTGAAAGCAATCTGCTTTCAGTTTTTTTTATTGTACTTATGATAGAGCTATCAGTGCAAGTATCTGTGCTGTAAAGATTCTCAGGAACATTGTCAGCGGGTAGACCGTAGCGTAGGCGACTGCTGAGCGGTCGTTTGACGATACCGAGTTTGCGTATGCAAGTGCCGGTGGATCAGTCATAGCACCCGACATAAGTCCCATAATTGTAAAGTAGTCGTATTTGCACACCTTACGAGCGATAATTCCCACAATAAGCAGTGGCAGCATAGTGATTGCCACACCATAGAGAATCCACCAATAACCGCCGTCTGCAATTGCTGAGGCAAATCCCTTGCCGGCACCAAGACCTACAGCTGCAAGGAATAGTGAGATGCCGATTTCGCGGATCATCATATTGGCACTATTGGTTGTAAAGGTAACCAGCTTGTAGTTCGGACCATAGCGAGCCATAAGTATCGCCACAATCAGCGGACCTCCTGCAAGACCGAGCTTTACAGGCAGAGGCACGCCTGGAAGCATAATAGGAATAGAACCGAGCAGCACACCGAGGAAGATACCGATAAATATCGGCAGCAAGTTCGGGTGGTCGAGGCGGTGTACAGAGTTACCGAGGATTGCAGCAACCTGATCAAGGTCATTTTTGCGACCGACAACAACTACCACGTCGCCCATCTGGAGTCGGAGCTCGTATGTTGCCACCAGCTCGATACCGGCACGCACAACGCGGGTGATAGTTACGTTATAGTTCTCGCGGATATGCAGATCGCTGATGTGCTTACCATTGATGCCCGACTTTGTAACAAGAATACGGCGCTTCTCAAGATTAGATGCCGATGTCTGCCACTCCTTGTCGTCAATCTGTACGCTCTCGCCGATAAGGGACTGCACAAGCTCTACATCGCGGTTGCCGATAACCACGCGCAGAATATCGCCCTCGTGGAGCTCTGTACTGCCTGCAACAATCTGCTGCTTGCCATCGCGAATCATACGGGCAACAACAAATTTGCTGCGGGTAATTGTTGCAATATCCTCAATTCGCTTGCCGATGATACCCTTGTTTGATACCTTCAAGTCGATACGAACAGTCTTAGGCTCATTGTTGCGCTCTGCAAGTACCTTCTCTCTCTCGAGCTTTACGCGGAAGATGTAACGGATGATAATCATCGATACGATGATACCCACAACACCGAGAGGGTAGGCAACAGCGTATGCCGATGCAAGCTCGTTGGTAATTGCTCCTGCAACCTCAGTATTGCCAAGTGTGTCGGTCACAGTCTGCTGTGCGGCACCAAGACCCGGAGTATTTGTTACAGCGCCCGAGAGTACACCGATCATTGTTGTCAGATCCTCACCCGAAATAAGGTGGATAACATAACAAGTTGTGCAGCCGAGCAGAATAATCAGCACTGCCAGCGAGTTGAGCGTTACGCCTCCCTCCTTGAGCGACGAGAAGAATCCCGGACCGACCTGCAGACCGATCGAGTAGACAAAGAGGATGAGTCCAAACTCCTTTACGAAGTGACAAATCTGCTCATCGATACCAAGTCCGAAGTGTGAGAGGACAATGCCGACAAAGAGTACCCAAGTGATACCCAACGATACTGAGCCGAACTTTATTCGACCCAACAGAAGACCCACAGCAATAGTAAGACCTAAAATAAGTACAGCGTGGGCAATCGAATTAGATGTAAAAAGATTTACTAACCACATAAACCTAAAATCATTAACCTAAAGTGCTGCAAAGGTACTATTTTATGACTTAAAAAGCAATCAGAAACGGATAAATAAATTCTATTTTCCTCGCTTCAAGCCTATTTTAACGGCATAATGCCCCAAAATGTACGTTTTTTATTCTGTAGTACTAAATGGTAGGGCGATGACGGTGGTGGTGATTGTGCCGGAGGGGTCGATGCCCATTGCTATTGCGTAGTAGTCGCTTTGAGGGGTGAGGGTGGTAAATTGGCGGTTGGTGGTGCCGGAGAAGAGGAATGTCTCCAAGATCTCCTCTTTGCTCAAAGAGTGGGTGTTCATCAGAGTATTGAGAGTGCCGTCGATAAAGCATTGGAAGCCGTACACCTCGTTATAGACCTTGAAATAGTCCGCCCGCAGGGTGTCGAAGTAGTAGAGCAGTTGGCTATCCTTCGGCGTTATGGTAACGCAAGCTGAGGTAGCCGTAATCTCTGTAACCTCGATGAAAAGTGGCGTTGAGTCATCAGGTGCAGCGGTTTGTGGCAGTTGCTCCTCGTGATTATTGCAGGCAAGGCAGAGTAGAGCAGCAAATATGGTTACAAGGTGTTTCATCTGTTTTGAAAAAATAGGAGCCACGCTGTGACTCCTAATGCTAATTACTTCTGCCACTTATAAGTAAAGCTACGCAACCACTTAAGCATAAACATCGGCAAGAACTGCAGCAGTGGGATAAGCAGGCGCATCCACCAGTCAGGCACTACGCAACGACGCCTCTTCCACAGCGAGTTCAGACCACGGCGTGCGCAGAACTTAGGTGTCGAGAGTGCGCAGATCTTAAGACCAATCTTTTGCCACTTTTTGCTCAGTCCGTAGAGATCTGTAGCGATACCGGCAGGGCAGACAGTAGTAACATAGACCTTCTTCTCGCGTACCTCCTTGGAAAATGCCACTGAGAACGACTTGAGATATGCCTTACTTGCGCTATAGAGTGCAAGACCCGGCCATGGCATCCAGATAGAGTATGACGACATATTGAGGATATATCCGCCACCACGAGCAGCCATATCTGCAGCAAAATACTTGCAGAGCAGTGTGTTGGTGATATCGTGCAGGGTAATAGCTCTTACAAAACGCTCGTCAGGGGTGTTGAGAACGTCGCAGAATGAGAACATTCCGGCATTGTTAATAAGCACATCGATTGTATAACCCTCGCTCTTTGTCCACTCATAGAGCTCCTTTGCGGCACTCTCTGTGGCAAGATCCTTCACCAATGCACGAACCTTGATACCCTCCTTTTGCTCAAGCTCCGCTGCGAGTTGTTCGAGTTGCTCACCTCCACGGCTGACAATAATCAGATTGTAGCCTAATGAGGCAAGGCGCTCGGTATAGCAACGACCGATGCCGGTCGAAGCACCGGTAACGAGTGCTGTTTTAGAGCCTTTTGCTATCTGTCCACACCTCTTCATACTACTTAATCTTGCGAAGTTCTTTCCACAATCTCTCAGGAATATGCTCCTTGCAGTTGTGACAGCACATCATCTTGTCAGAATACATACGAGCGATGCAGTAGTCGCGGTGGTCGCAGCCTGCACGAGTTGTAAAGTCGCCCTCGCGGAGCTTATTGATAAATGCAGGGTCGTTGATAAGAGCACGTGCCATCTGTACCATCTCAAAGCCCTCATCAAGGACATTCTCGATACCCTCACGAGATACAAGACCTCCAACATATACCAGCGGACCCTTCAGCTCGGCACGGAACTTCTTTGCATTCTCAAGGAAGAAGCACTCCTCGAAGTCGTAGTCCTTAATCATCCACTGACCGAAGAGCGAAACGACAATCTTCTGCAGCCACTCGTTCCAGCCCATATAGTAACCCATGGTCTTTGTCGGGATACGACCGCGCATAACCGCCATAGGTGCACGAGATACGAAACCTGATGAGAGGACAATGCCGTGAACGCCGAACTTCTCGATCTCCTTGGCAATCTCGATACTCTCCGGAATCTGAATACCGCTCTTGAAGCCATCCTCCATATTGTGCTTGACAAGTACTGCCATATTGCACTTTGCAGCTGCCTCCATAACCTCTGTAAGGCACATCTTCATAAAGCGCATACGATTCTCGAGAGAACCTCCGAACTCGTCACGACGACGGTTTGTCCAAGGGGAGAGGAACTGCGAGATGAGGTATCCGTGACCGGCGTGCACCTCCACAGAGTCGAAACCTGCCTCATGAGCTGTGTATACAGCCTTGCCGAAGTCCTTTGCGGTCTGCGCAATATCCTCGTGAGTCATACGACGGTGGAAGGTAGGGGAGTAGAGGTTAAAACCGTTGGATGCAGATACAGGGAAACTACCTGCGGTAGACCAGTGGGTCATATTTCCGCAGTGTCCAATCTGAATACCTACGGCAGCACCCTCTGCGTGTACAGCGTCGGTAATATCGCGAAGCTGTGGTACAATCTCGTCACGCAACCAGAGCTGTGAGTTGAATGACACTCCGCTACGGTTGATAGATGCGTATGCAAGTGTAGTCATACCTACGCCTCCGCGAGCAACGCTGACGTGGTAATCCTTCAAATCCTGTGTTGGTGCAAAATCCTTACCCATACTCTCAAAGGCAGCCGAGCGGATTACTCGGTTACGCAGAGTAACAGGACCCATCTGGTACGGGGTAAAGAGTTTGGATTCTTGTAGATCTTTCTTCATATTAATAGATGAATGGAATAATTCTCTTACGTTTGAGTGATGTAAACTCCTCGCCAAACTCACGCTCGTAACGCTTGTAGAGCGAATGTGCGCGTGGTCCGAGGTTCGCAAAGGTCCAGAGTGCAAATACAACACCTGCCCAAGACCAACTTGCAATAGCAAAACCTACCCACTCTGTAAACTCTCCGAAGTAGTTTGCCGATGACACATAGCGGAACATACCTCCCTTTGGAATGTAGTGCTTTGTATCGCCCGGCTTACGGAGGTGACGGATAATATAGTCTGATTGGAGGTTGATTACAAAACCTGCAAGCCAAACAGCTGCGCCAATGTAGATATACGGCTTGCACATCCAACCATCGTAGTAACCCTGCTCAGGTGCCAAATAGAAGATCCAGCCGCCCTGCATAAGTGCATTGAGAGTGTTGAAAACAGCACCCATAAGCATAATACCAAACGGCATCTTCGAGTTGCCGCGAATAAGCATAGGGAAGATGAACGAACGCTGGAAGTAGTGGGTCTGGAAGATCAAGAAGAGTACTAACGGCGCTGCCTCAAAGCGAACATCCGAGAGCCACCAGAGAATTGTCATTGCAATAAATACGGGACACTCCATAATCACCCATGCAATGCGGTTCGGAATAGGAAAACCGAATTTAGGATTGAACAGATAGCCATATCCTGCCTCGACAAAGTAGAGTGCAATAAACACCACTACGGCAACGGCTGCCATAATGATAAGGAATGTATTATATGTTGCAAGTGTAAACATAATTACAAAGATAGAGGTTTCTTGTGGGAAAATGGTGTTCTAAAAGTCGCTTTTTATACATTGAACAGGAAATGCATAATATCGCCATCCTGAACGATATACTCCTTACCCTCGATGCCTATTTTACCTACATCGCGACAAGCCTTCTCTGATCCGAGAGCAACATAGTCGTCATACTTGATAACCTCGGCACGGATAAAGCCCTTCTCAAAGTCTGTGTGGATTGTACCTGCAGCCTGCGGAGCCTTTGCACCACGAACGTATGTCCAAGCTCGAGACTCGTCAGCACCTGTAGTGAAGAAGGTCTCAAGGTTGAGCAGCTTGTAAGCAGCCTTGATAAGACGACTTACGCCTGACTCGGTAAGACCCATATCCTCAAGGAACATCTGGCGCTCCTCGTAGCTCTCGAGCTCTGCAATATCAGCCTCTGTCGCAGCTGCAACGATAAGCATCTCAGCATTCTCATCCTTGATAGCCTCAGCTACAGCCTCGGTATACTTGTTGCCGCTGACAGCACTCTTCTCGTCTACATTACACAGATAGAGCACCGGTTTGTCGGTCAGAAGGTTCAGATCCTGAACAACCTTACGCTCCTCCTTGTCCAACTCTACAGTACGAGCAGACAGACCCTGCTCAAGAGCCTCCTTGTAGCGGATAAGGATGTCATACTGACGCTTTGCAATCTTGTCACCACCGGTCTGAGCCTGCTTTGCAACCTTTGCAATACGATTCTCTACGGTCTCAAGGTCCTTGAGCTGAAGCTCTGTGTCGATAACGCCCTTGTCGCGAACAGGATCTACGCTACCGTCTACGTGAGTGATATTGCCATCCTCAAAGCAACGCAGAACGTGAATAATAGCGTTTGTGTTGCGGATGTTTGCAAGGAACTTGTTGCCAAGACCCTCGCCCTTTGATGCACCCTTAACAAGACCTGCAATATCTACAATCTCGATAGTGGTAGGGATGACGCGCTTTGGCTTGTCTATCTCGGCGAGCTTAATGAGTCGCTCGTCAGGTACGGTGATAACACCTACATTGGGTTCGATAGTACAGAACGGGAAGTTTGCCGATTGCGCCTTTGCATTCGACAGACAGTTGAAAAGTGTTGATTTGCCGACATTTGGAAGTCCGACAATTCCACATTGCAGAGCCATAATCTAAGATATATTTTTGTTATTTAACTTCGTGTTTATAAAACCTCCTCTCCGAAGAGTGTTGCAGATGAACAACCGGTAATCTTTACGGTTACATAGTCTCCTGCACTATGGTTGCCGCGGTTAAAGACAACCATCTTGTTCTGCGAAGTGCGACCGCACAGCTGCTCCTCGCTACGCTTTGAGGTACCCTCGACAAGCACCTGACGAATCAGACCCACCTCAGCCTCATTGGACTCTACAGAGAGCTGATTTTGCAGTGCGATAATCTCGTTGAGTCGGCGAGTCTTCTCCTCGTCGGCAATATCGTCAGCAAAATGACGCGCCGAGAATGTTCCGGGACGCTCTGAGTACTTAAACATAAATGCCGATGCGTAACCTACCTTGCGCATCAGTGAGAGTGTCGCCTGATGATCCTCAAGGGTCTCGCCACAGAAACCGGCAATAAGGTCTGTGGTGATTGCGCAGTCGGGCATATAACGACGAATGGCTGCAATACGCTCCAAGTACCACTCGCGGGTATACTTGCGGTTCATCTTTTTCAGCATCTCGTTGCTGCCGCTCTGTGCAGGCAGGTGGATAGCCTTGCAGATGTTCTCATAGCGAGCCATAACCTCAAGCAGACGGTCTGAGATATCCTTCGGGTGTGATGTTGCAAAGCGCACACGCAACAGTGGTGAAATCTCTGCCACCATAGCCATAAGCTCCGGGAAACCGACCTCGCCATAGCAGTATGAGTTTACATTCTGACCAAGCAGTGTAACCTCGCGATAGCCATTCTCGAAGAGTGTACGAGCCTCGGCAACAATGGTCTGAGGGTCACGACTACGCTCGATGCCTCGGGTATAAGGTACAACGCAATATGCGCAATAGTTGTTGCAACCGCGCATAATGGCGATAAATGCGCTCACGCCGTTGCGATCAAGGCGTACGGGGGCAATCTCTGCGTAGGTCTCCTCCTTTGAGAGCTCTACATTGATGCCCTTTGCGCCATCCTCAGCTGTACGAACCAGCTCGGGTAGTGAACGGTATGAGTCAGGGCCGGCAACGATATCTACTCCGGTACCCTTCTCGATAAGCTGCTCCTTGAGTCGCTCTGCCATACAACCGATAATGCCGACAATAAGTGACGGCTTACGCTTCTTGATCTGGCGCATAGCCGAGAGGCGACCCCAGATTCGCTGCTCGGCATTGTCGCGAATAGAGCAGGTGTTGATAAGTATAATATCTGCCTCGTCGATATTCTCGGTGTAGCGGTAGCCGTGATCCTGCATGATGGATACGACAATCTCGCTATCGCCTGCATTCATCTGGCAGCCGTATGTCTCAATAAAGAGCTTTCTGCCCTCACCTGTAAGAGGACGTAGTGAATTTATCTCAATCATCTGTTAGATATTCTGTATCTCGTCTTTTGACGGCAGTGGCTTGAAGCCCTCGCCGAAGGTGTCATAAGCATCTGTAACTACGATAAACGCAGTTGGATCAAGCTCGTGAATAGTACTCTGCACAAGTGGCACATCCTTATTTGGAACAACAAGGAAGATCATCTCCTTCTCGTCATTTGAGTACATACCGCGTGATTGGATGTATGTAGCCGAGCGGTCGAGGTCCTTGAGAATAAAATCCTTCAGAGTCTCGTTGTGCTTGTTGAGAATGATGAATATAAGCTTGTTGTAGGATGCACCGTTGATGGTGTATGCCAAAACTCGTGATGTTACATAGATGGTGATAAGCGAGTAGAGCGAGAGCAACCAACCTTGCGGATCCGGCTCACCGGTACCGATACCGAAGCCGATGACAAGCAGACCGGAGATGACTACTACAGAGTCGGCAATAAGTACCGCATTAGAGAAACCGATGTGGAAATACTTCTGAATCATCATCGCAATAATGTCTGTACCACCGGTAGTTGCCTGCTGGCGTACTACAAGACCCACTCCGACACCGAGAAATACCGAACCGATAAACGACGCGAGCATAAGGTGGTCAGACAGGTCGAGCATACCTCCGAGCATCTGTGCAGGGTCGAGGTTGCGCATAGCCTCCTCGTTAGGGAAACTGAGCTTTGTTATAAGGTTCATACAACCCGGAGTGTAAAGGGCTGCGACGATTGTTCGACTACCGAACTTACTGCCAAATATGAGGAATGCAAGGATAAGCAGCGGAATATCGAACATATAACCGAACGTACCTACCTGCACGCCCGGAAAGATGTTGTGCAATACGATACTTGCACCATAAACACCACCCGGAACGATGTTGTACGGGCTGATGAAGTATACATAACCTGCTGCCAGAAGTGTACATCCGAGCAGAATGAAAAACCACGAGCTCCACCACTTAAGTGAGAACATCGGCTGAGTCAAAGACTTGATATCCATATTAATATATATTTAGCGCCCAAAGATACAAAATAAAGTGCAAATTAAAAAGAAGAGTGCCGAAAAATCGGTGATTTTCGACACTCTATTCTCCAAATTACTTCTCGTAATACGATTTATCAAGCCCCAGTGCAAAATCTCTCCTGCCGATAAAGGCTATAAGTGTGACAACGGCAGCTACCGAGGCGTTGAGAATAAAACCGAACTGCTCGGAGTGGCTCGCAAAAAGTCTGCGTGCTGCGTTGATGATAAACGGGCAGAGGATAATCGCCGTATAGTTTGCTGCCATCACAACAGAAAGTGCCTTTGTTGCCAACTTCGGCGGTGCGATAATTGCCGCCTTATCGTATATCAGTGGCTGTATAACTCCATAACCCAAGCCGGTCAAAATAACACCAGAAATGAGCAGTATAGGACTCTTGGAAATAGAGAGAAGTAGCAGTCCTACAGTCATTACCATAGCAGATAAAGCATTTGTGTATGAGCGAGTTACGGCAATTATCCTATTGAGGAATAGCCCCGGCAACATAATGGCAAGAAAGAATAGAGAAATGCTTATTCCGGCAAGATGTTGGCTGATGTGATACTTCTCAAAGAGAAATGCCGTGTCGAAGGTTATTACCAGTGTAATGTAGGTGGCAACAAAGTAGAAGGCGGTAAGCACCCAGAGGTGGCGACGATTGATTGTTGTCTGTTTGTATTGGTCACTATGTTTCGGCTCCGGTGTCGGTGTTTCGCGACGCAGAGCAAGGGAGAGAATAAGCGAAACACCCGGTAGCAGATAGACCAAAAATGAGAGGTGCCAATTTATGTCGGCAACATAGCCGGTAAGTGCCGTTGCGGCAACGAGTGTAAGGTTGTTTATTGCCGAACTATAACCGAGCTGCTGCACTCGAACATTTCCCGTAAAGTAGTCTACGACAAGACCTGTCGATAGGGGAATAATCATACCTGCGCCGATGCCGAGAATCGAACTTGCAATAATTAGTGCAGTCATACTCTTTGCCAACAGACACGCCACGCCACAGAGGGTAAAAATTGCTAAACCCTCATACAGAATAGCGAGTTTGCTGCGTCCTGTTGATAGGTGTCCTGCAAGTAGTACAAATGGGATTATTAGCAGACTCGGTAGTGATGTAAGCATCTGAATTTCAAGGTCTGACGCCTTGGGAAATATGTTGTTCATATCTCCGAGTATCGGTGAAACAGCAAGTCCCGGTAACGACGTTACTGCCGAGACTGACCAAATCGCAATAAGTGTAATCAGGGAGATCGTGCCCTTGCCAGTGTTGATTTTCATAGTGGTAATTTTTTACTTACCACTACTAACAAAAAGAGTGCCCCGTAATCGCGGAGCACTCTTTGATACTGACAATGGAACAATCTACTCGTTTGCTATTTTGAGCAGGGCTTTGGCGAGCTGGTCGGGACAAGAGGTGCCACGACCGGCGCAGTCGATGCCTTGAAGGCGCGATACGGCATCCGAAATCTTCATTCCGGCAACAAGGGCTGCGATACCCTGTGTATTACCGCCACAACCACCGACAAACTGCACGCGAACGATAGTATCGCCGTCAATCTCTGTCAGAATAGCCTGCGAGCAGGTGCCCGAGGTGTAGTAAATATTGCTCTTTACTGCCATTACTTCTTCTCCTCTGTCTGCTGAGCAGATGGATCTGCTACAACCATATTCTTCTCGATGCGGAGGGTAACATTGCTGTCTACCTCGATAAGAAGAGTTGTCTCCTTAACCTCCTTAACAACAGCGTGGATACCGCCTGCGGTGATAACCTTATCGCCCTTCTTGAGGTTTGCGAGGAACTCCTGCATCTGCTTTCTGCGCTTTGACTCAGGGCGCCACATAAAGAGCCACATAATGAGAATCATTGCACCAATCATTACCCAGAAAGTCCAGCCTGTGCCCTGTGGTTGTGCAGCAGCTGCCTGTAACATTGAAATCATAATCTAATTCAGTTTTAGTGGTTAAAAATATCTACAAATGTAGTCAAAAATTTCTTGTATAAAAAGGAATATCCCTATTAGAGCAGACCTTTGCCTGTTTTGAATATCCAACCCTCCTCAAGACCGCGGGTTACAATCTTGTCGAGCACACCGTTGATAAAGGTGCTGCTGGCAGGGGTAGAGTAGTACTTGGCAACATCAATATACTCGTTCATAGTCACCTTGACAGGTATCGAAGCAAAGTTCTTTGCCTCAGCAATAGCTACTGCAAGGATAACGATATCCATCAGCGCCAGACGCTCTACATCCCAGTTGTTTGTATGACCGTCGATAAGTGTGCGGTTATCCTCAAAGTGGATGATTGATTCACGCAGCAGACGCTTTGCAAAGTCGAGATCCTCGTCGCTCTTGAACTTAGGCAACAACTTCACCTGCTCGTGGCTCTCGCGCATAGAGGTCATAGTTCGTGCCGCCATTGTAAGAATATATCCCAAATCGTCTGTCCAGAGGATAGATTGGTCCTCCAGCACACTCTCCAAAAGTTCGTTCTGCTCCAAGATATTGAGGAAAATGTTCGATGCAAGCTCCGCATCCTCACGCAGTGAACGTGACGGATTTTCCATATACTTCTTATAGAACGGCTGCTCGAGGAGTGAAAGGTAGATGTTCTTGATAAGGTCCTGATTCTCAGTCCACTTCAAACCCTTCTTCTTGCAGTATGCGGCAATAGCCTCACAGCAGTCGATGCGCTCAATTGCCTGATTCTCTACAAATTTACGGTTTGGATTGAGGTCCTCGTAAGTAGCAAGCATCTTGTTGCGGGCAATCTCCTGTCGAGACTCGGCATAGCGGACAAGCTCGGGGAGCAGTGAGAGCATGTGGAAATAGAGGTCATACGCCTTATCGATTGAGGCGATGAGATTCTTCTCGGTTGCAGGAATGTTGTCGCACTCAGTCTGAAGGTGTGCATATACAGCCTTGACAACCTTTACTCGCAATATTCTTCTACTTAACATAAGAACGGGTTTTCTTTACTTTATTTCAAATATGGCGCAAAGATAGCAAATTCTTGCGGAATGGCAATACTTTTCTATCGGAAAGCGCTCCAATCTGCGATATTTTTCTGCTCCTTGACCGCTTTTTCGATGGTCGGATTGAGTGTCGGGAAGAATCTTAGGTCACTGCGCGCAGATAATCCAAAAATATAACTCTCTGATTCTCCATACTCCTAAATTTTATACAAAGTTAACAAAATAAACAGAAATCTCAAATCTTTCCACTGTGCAAAAATAGGCGTACCGCTTTGTGTACGCCTATTCCTGTTTGTGCCTAAAATGTTACAATGATTAAATCATCGAACAACTTTGGTAATGAGCAGTGACTTCCACTTCTTACTAATGGATGCAATGAACTCAGTATCGTTTTATTTTGATAGAACTCCCACATACACATCATTACATCCTCGAAAAATTGCTTTTCGTCCTTGATTGTTAGGTTGCAATTATGTTTGCGGTTATTGAAAAACCTGACAGTGTATTGTCTATCCATTGGTGTCACAAGGTCAGGTAATATGTGAGCCAATGTTTTAGACGCAGATACAACCTTCGACTTGGTGGCAGATGCTACTATAGAGTTGTTTCCAAAACAGATGTCGGACAAATCGGATATTACTTGTGTAATATCGTTTGCAGATACGCTCTCTATCTTTGTATGTCTGTATTTGCATAGTGTTGCATATATATTTTTTATGCTTTTGTAGAAATCTGCATAATCGGGCATCTTTGCACCTCCTTTACCTGAGCGATGCATTCCCCATGCAACAAGGGTGGCATAGACCATCTCTATATGCTCATCGCAGAGAAAATTACTCCTGCATAAATCTATCGCACGCTGGTGGAAATAGATAGAAGGGCCTCCAAATGATGCGACGCTTACAGTGGCATGGATATGTCCTGATAAAATATTCGCAACAAGTTTGTCGTACTCTGTTTTGTTAAACTTCATAAAGCTTATTGTTAGTTATTAAAAATCGTAACCATAAATACTATTACTATAGTTGCTCCAATACGAAGCCGACTCATATGCATTAACTGACGCTCTCGGTACATAAATCTTGCGACCAGAAGCATTGCTGCCGAACATATTTGAGTCACCCGCTGGCGGAGTTGTCGGCTTGCAATAGACCTCTTTAAGCGAACTGCAATTATAGAATGCATAATATCCAATCGAGGTAACGCTATTGCCGATTGTTACACTTTTCAGCGAGGTGCAACCATAGAATGCATAACGTCTAATCTCAGTAACACTATTCGGAATTGTTACACTTGTCAGCGAACTGCAATTATAAAATGCATAATTTCCAATCTCAGTAACACTATTCGGAATTGTTACACTTGTCAAACTACTGCAAGATCTGAATGCATCATTTCCAATTGAAGTAACGCTATTGCCGATTGTTACACTTGTCAAACTGTCGCAAGAATAGAATGCATCACTTCCAATTGAAGTAACGCTATTAGGAATTGTAATACTTGTCAGCGAGGTGCACTTATAGAATGCAGAACTACCAATCGAAGTAACACTATCAGGAATTGTAATACTTGTCAGCGAGGTGCACTTATAGAATGCAGAACTACCAATCGAAGTAACACTATCAGGAATTGTAATGTTTTTCAGCGAGTTGCATTCATAGAATGCACCCTCTCCAATCGAAGTAACGCTATTGCCAATTGTAACACTTTTTAGTGTTGAGCAGTTACGGAATAGATTGTTTGCTATTTTGAGATTTTCAGCATTAAAGATATATCCGACACCACCATCAAACCATTCAGCAATTACGTTTTCATATGAATACAAATTTACTGGCTTATTATCTGTAGTGGTATACTTTAGTAGATTAGGGTGTGTGGATGGAATAACAAGTTCTATATTGTCGTTACATTTACCTGTAAGAATATCTCCACCAAAGATTGTTAAGCTGTTTGGAATCTCAAGATACTCAAGTTTTTCGCAATCGTTAAAAGCGCCTGCCTCAATCTCCTTAACGCCCTCCGGGATAATTACCTTTTTAAGGGTCTTGCAGCCAGAGAACGCACCTGCACCAATCTTTGTAACGCCAGAAGGGATTGTATACTCTGTAAGTTCTGCCGGAGCAACAGCCAAAAGAGTTCCATCTATTACAAGCGCCTTATAGTTATCAATAGAGTTGATGCTATAGATAGAGTGGAGAGCTGTACAGCCACCAAACGCACCAATACCAACCTCCTTTACGCCATCAGGGAGATAGATAGCCTCGACAGATGTACATCCGGCAAATGCATTGTCGGGAATCTTGGTAACATCGTTATTGAAACGAATGTAGCCATAGGTGCCGTCGTATCCGTAATCTACACAGTATGTGGCATCAGTATCTCCAAAGCCAGTCATATCGGCAAAATCCTTCTCGATAACGTAGTTATACTTTGTAGTGTAGAGAATCTCGTTAGCCTGACAAACAAGGTGCTTGATGCCCTCGTTTGGTGCTTGTGTAACTCTGATTTTGTACTCTTTATCTACCTCATCAAGCGTAATTGTTACAATACCTTTACGCTCTTTGTCTGTTTTGTTTGCGCTTGCGGTAATAAAAAAGTCCACAGTGCCTCCAAAGCCGTTTGTTTCAGAAGTAGAAAGCCAATCAACATTGGTAGTGATAGTCCAATCGTACTCGGTTGTAAAGGTGATATTTACCATACCACCACCAGCAACCATTGTTGGATTAATGTTTGTGTTGTTGATAAATGTCAGATAATCTTCACCACCTGGCACATCTTCATTACCTGGCACATCTTCACCCTCTGGGCCAGTACAGCCTACAGCAACCATTCCGAGAATGGTAAGCAAAAGAAATAGTTTTTTCATAGTAGTAAGATTTATGAGTTAAATATGTATGTCTAAAATCTTACTATCCGCTCCGCGATAGTGGGTTATATAAAAAGAAAGTGTGGAGCCGATTGGTTTATTCTATTAGAGGCTCTGGTAAGCCCAAGCACAAATAAACAATACCCCACACTCGTATTGAGTATGGGGCAGAACACCCCGAATGTATCAATACGAAGTGACGAGTGTGTTATTTTCCCTGTGCTTTTGAAATTTACCAGATTCCTAATAGGGATGAAACTAATACACTTTCATCAAAAAAATATGTCCGCTATTTATCCAATAGCACTACAAAGTTAAATAAAGTTTTCCAAACAAACAATATCAGAGCGCTGTTTAACTTGTATTTTTAGGTAAAAAGTACTACCTTTGTACTAAATAAAAATCGTTATGGCTATAACAAAGATATTTTTACGCCGTGGCAAGGAGGAGTCTTTGCTGCGTCGCCATCCGTGGATATTCTCGGGTGCAATTTATAATATTGAGGGCAATGCCGAGCTTGCCGAGGGAGATATTGTCGATCTCTACTCTGCAAATGGCGATTTCCTTGCACGCGGACACTATCAGATTGGTTCGATTGCTGTGCGAGTGCTCACCTTTGAGCAGCAGGAGATTAATGCTGCGTGGTGGTGTGAGCGTATAGCAAGTGCATACGATGTTCGTCGCACTTTGGGACTTACAGAGTGCGAGCATACCACTTGCTATCGTCTTATTCACGGCGAGGGCGATAACCTTCCGGGTCTTGTTGTCGATATCTACGGCAGTGTGGCGGTTGTGCAGTGCCACTCGGTGGGTATGTATCGCTCGCGTCAGCAGATTGCTGAGGCGATTGTTGCCGTATTTGGCGATAAGATTACTGCAGTCTATGATAAGAGCGCGCAGACTGTACCGTACAAGGCAAATCTTAACCCCGTAGATGGCTATCTCTACGGCTCGGCAGATAAGGATAATGTCGTCCTGGAAAATGGTCACAAGTTCCTCGTAAATTGGGAGGAGGGTCAGAAGACAGGCTTCTTTATCGACCAGCGTTTCAACCGTGAGCTTGTCGGCAGATATGCTGCTGGCAGAACAGTTCTCAACACCTTCTGTTACACCGGTGGCTTCTCTGTCTACGCCCTTGCAGGTGGAGCAAAGGAGGTCTGCTCGATTGATGCCTCAGAGAAGGCTATCCGCCTTGTGGATGAGAATATAAAGCTCAACTTCGGCGAGGATGCGCAGCATAGTTCGCTTGCTTGCGATGCGGTGGAGTACCTCAAAGATATTGGCGATAAGTACGATATGATTATCCTCGATCCGCCGGCATTTGCAAAGCATCACAAGGTGCTCGGTAATGCTATGCAGGGCTATAAGCGACTCAATGCCAGAGCGCTGTCGCAGATAAAGAGTGGCGGTATCCTCTTTACCTTCTCCTGCTCGCAGGCAGTTTCTAAGGAGTTGTTCCGCACCACCGTCTTTACCGCAGCCGCTATCGCGGGTCGTAAGGTGCGCATCCTCCACCAACTCACCCAGCCGACCGACCATCCGATAAATATTTACCACCCCGAGGGCGAATATCTGAAGGGGCTTGTTCTTTATGTAGAGTAATTTGGGTATTTGTCGTGAAAAGGCAGCATTAGCTTCCGCTAACGCGATATGTCAGCAATGGGCAGTACGCTTTAGTACAGCCCATCGCCTCCAATCGCGCCGAGCGTTGCTACTACTACCTTTTGACGACAAAATAGTGCACAAATGTAGGTAGTGAAATTACTATGTTTAGGTAGTTCTCGAGAATAAGAGCTATCCGCAAGGATAGTAAAAACGAAAATAGCACTCGTTCAAGTTTACTTGAAAACGAAGTGCTATTTTTGTTTTTAATATTGTCGCAGACAACCTTATTCTCGCTACAACAACTACCAAAACGGAGTTTTGGCGAAAGCTTTTTGCACGCCCTGCTTTTTCTCGAAAAAGCGGGCAGTTGTTGGTTTTACATCATCTCCTCGTATGCGTAGTTTACTGCGCGGTTGAGAATATCGACAAGCGGATATGTTGAACGGAAGTCGTTCAGAACAGCATTTAGCAGAGCCTTGTTGCTGTCAAATTGGCGGATGTCGATAGGCTTTTCTATGCCGAAGTCCTTCAGGCGTAGCAGTTCGTCGTGCTTATGTCCCGTAGGAAAATCCTTCGGGGTGCGTTTGAGACTGTTGTCGCGGATAAGTGTAAAGCCGTTTGATGCAGCAACAGCGGCAAGCATAGCGTCGCCATTATCCAAAATCTCCTCGCGAATACTCTTGAGAACTATCGGCTCAGGGCAGTGAGAGCCTGCAAAGAGGAAACAGCCTGCGCCCTCAAAGTGGATATAGTAACCTGCATATCCCGCCTTTTTGCCGTGCGGGGCGATGAAGATACCTGACCAAGTCTTGTACGGGCTTTTATCATGGCTGAAGCGGATGTCGCGGTAGATACGGTATGTGCAATCGGCGACGGTAAGTCCTGCCACAGAAGGGTCGAATGCGGCGATGCCGTTTATCAGCTTCGCCGCAAACTCCTTCAGCTTTTTGTCGAGAGCCTTATACTCCGGCTTGTGGTCTGCAAACCACTCGCGGTTATTATTTTGGCTCAGGCGAGCAAGAAAATCTATAATCTCTACCACGCGAAGAGTGGGTATTTCTCCATCATTGCATTAACCTCTGCGCGAACAGCTGCGATATTAGCTTCGTTCTCAGGGTCAGAGAGTACTCGGTCGATAAGAGATACGATAGTCTCCATCTCTGCCTCCTTTACACCACGTGTAGTGATTGCAGGGGTACCGAAGCGCAGACCTGAGGTCTGGAATGCTGAACGAGAGTCGAATGGTACCATATTCTTGTTGGTGGTAATATCAGCAGCAACGAGTGCCTTCTCTGCAACCTTACCCGTAAGCTCCGGGAACTTTGTGCGCAGGTCTACGAGGATAAGGTGGTTGTCAGTACCGCCAGAAATAATGTTGTAACCACGAGCGGTGAATGCAGCTGCAAGAGCCTGTGCATTCTTCACAACCTGTGTCTGGTACTCCTTGAATGATGGCTCGAGAGCCTCGCCGAATGCTACAGCCTTAGCTGCGATAACGTGCTCGAGCGGACCACCCTGAATACCTGGGAATACTGCAGAGTTGAGAATCTGCGACATCTTCTTTACAACACCCTTTGGAGTTGTAAGACCCCACGGATTGTCGAAGTCCTTGCCCATAAGGATAATACCGCCACGAGGACCACGCAGAGTCTTGTGGGTTGTAGAGGTAACGATGTGTGCATACTTTACAGGGTTCTCGAGCAGACCTGCAGCTATAAGACCTGCGGTGTGTGCCATATCGATCATAAGCAGTGCACCAACCTTATCGGCAATCTCGCGCATACGAGCATAGTCCCACTCGCGAGAGTATGCAGATGCACCACCGATAATGAGCTTTGGCTTGCACTCCAGAGCCTTTGCCTCCATCTCGTCATAATCAACACGACCGTCACACTCCTTTACAGAGTAGCTTACAGCGTTGAAGTATGTACCTGACATATTTACAGCAGAACCGTGTGAGAGGTGACCACCATGTGAGAGGTTAAGACCGAGGAAGGTATCGCCCGGCTTGAGAACTGCGAAGAATACAGCCATATTTGCCTGTGCACCAGAGTGCGGCTGAACGTTTGCATACTCTGCCCCATAAAGCTTGCAGATGCGCTCGATAGCAAGGCTCTCAACCTTATCTACTACCTCGCAACCACCATAGTAACGAGCTGCAGGGTAACCCTCTGCATACTTGTTGGTAAGTACAGAACCCATAGCAGCCATAACGCTGTCACTTACAAAGTTCTCCGATGCAATCAGCTCGATACCGCGAGTCTGACGACCACGCTCCTGAGCAATCAAATCAAAAATCTGTGAATCTTTCATAGTTGTTTTTGTATATTGTTGTTTATCATTTGTTTACGCTCTTAAACTCTGTCAAACAATCACTGCTCGTAACCTTGCCCGAGCCATCTGCAATCTCTTGCTTGACAATGCCGATGCCATCGGCAAACCATGTTGTGCAGATGAAGTTTTTCTTTACAAACAGTACTGAAACTTTCATCCTTTCGGTAACCTTCCAGCAGAAAAACTCTCCACAATCTGTCTTTACTACCTCTTGACCTGATACGGCACGCTTAGTGTAGCTGAACTTTATCGGCATATCCATCTTGCCGCTTGCTACAGAGATGGTGTACTCCCTGTCCGGCAGTGCGCCAATTGTCGGATATCGCGGTACTTCAGGCAACTCTCCCGACTCCGAGATGGTTACGTTCTCATCCTTCGGAATAGGTATATTTTGAAACAGACTCGCCATATCCACAAAGAGAATAGAGTTGCTCCCTACGCAAACTTTGTGCGATAACAAATTTGTCCCCTTCTGCCCGTCCAAACTTATCGGTCTGCCTGCATTGTCAAAGACTGATGTAGTGACGGTATATACCATCTTGTCGCCATCTACGACAATATCGCTGACCGTAGAGTTGTTAATCTGCTTAACGAGGCCCTTGTTGTCAAAAGAGGTGTGAACAAAGCTATCACCTATATTCCATCCGATATTAAGACTCTGCGCAGTTACGGAGAGGTAAATCGGTAGTAATAAGAGGGTTATGACTAATTTTGCTCTATTCATATCTCTATATGGTACTAAAGAACTCCCAAAGGTAGTTATATTTTCAAATATAATTCGTATATTTGAGCAGATTTTATTAACAAAAATTTGAATAATGAAACTTCTTAAAGGAAAAGTAGCCCTTGTTACAGGTGCCAGCAGAGGTATCGGCAGGGCTGTAGCGATAAAATTGGCAGAGCAGGGTGCCAATATTGCATTTACATATCTTACACAGCAGAATGCCGCTATGGAGACCGTAGCCGAGATAGAGGCTTTGGGTGTTCGTGTTAAGGCGTATGCGTCGGATGCGGCAAGTTTTGAGCAGAGCCACGCAGTAGTGGAGCAGGTGATTGCCGACTTTGGTCGTATAGATGTACTTGTCAATAATGCAGGTGTGACAAAGGATAACCTTATGTTGCGTATGACTGAGGAGCAGTGGGATATGATAATCAATACCAACCTTAAGTCTGCGTTCAACTTTACCCACGCCGTAACTCCTATTATGGCTCGTCAGCGTGGTGGCTCTATTATCAATATGTCATCGGTGGTGGGTGTGAGCGGCAATGCCGGTCAGAGCAACTACTCGGCATCCAAGGCGGGTATGATAGGTCTTGCAAAGTCTATTGCTAAGGAGATGGGTTCGCGCGGCATCCGTGCAAACTGCATCGCTCCGGGCTTTATCATTTCGGATATGACAGCCAATCTGTCGGATGAGGTGCGCGAGCAGTGGGCAAAGTCTATCCCTCTGCACCGCTTCGGTACTCTGGAAGATGTGGCAAATGTGGCACTGTTCTTGGCTTCAGATATGTCGAGCTACATTACAGGTCAGGTAATTAACTGCTGCGGAGGACTTATCATTTAGCCTTTTTGGCTCTTAGAGATACTCGGTGCTATGAGAAATATACTGCTTTCGATACTGCTTCTGTTGCCGTTGTCATTGTCGGCTCAGGCGCTCTATGACCATACCCCCGATGCACGAACTTCGGCTATGGGCGGAGCCTCTGTGGCTAATAGGGCAGATGCCTTTGCAACCTTCGGTAATGCCGCAGCAGCGCTTATGGAGTATAAGATTGTACAGGCGGCAGGCTCCTATACCAAGTTTTCGGGCGAGCCGTACAATAAGTGCAGTATGTGGGCGGCAGGTGCCTATGTTCGCTTTGCACAGCGACACGCAATAGCGGTCGGTATGCAGCTTAATTCCGAGCCGATAGAGAATAGCAAACGTCCTGGAGCTCAACGATTTGAACTTGCATACGGAAATAGACTATCCGAGCGTCTGTCGCTTGCGGTAACAGCCCGTTATCGCCGCACATATAACTACTTTTTTGACGACGATAACTACAATGGCGGTGGGGCAGACCTTGCTGTTTATTCCCGTTTGCCGATGAAGTTTTTGGAGGGCTCAACGCTCAATATTGGTGGTAAATTGTCATTTGATGCGCCGATAGCTCCACAGTATAACTGTGTAGGTATTACTCCGATAGTGGGTGCATCGCTCTCTATGCCGTTCAGCGATTCGCACCTGCTCGATATATCTGCCGAACTGAAGTACGGAGTCTCAAGTCGTGAGGATATCTTTGCGGCAAAGTTGGGTGCAGAGTACTCGCTAATGCGTCTGCTCTATCTGCGTGCCGGCGGAAATGTGTCGGAGGTGTTTTTTGAAAATGATAGCTCGACAATTGCCTATGGAACAGTTGGTATAGGCGTGCGTTTCTTCCACTTGCAATGTGATGTAGCCTACCTATTTGGCAAGAAGGGTACACCGTTCCACAATGCCGTGCAGATAAATTTCGGATTGGATTTCTAACAAAAAAGAGCTACTCGAAAGTAGCTCTTTTATTCTGTCTATGTAAAATTCTTAGCGTCTAATTAATATCTCCGACTACTAATGCTAATTCGAAAATGTTATCCCTATAGTCATAACGAGCATCGTGCCATTGCGAACAAACTCTATCAATTGTATCGAGAATAATTTCAAAATCATTCTGCCAATCCTCATCATCAAAAGTTATGTCAATGCAGTAATAATTGTAACTGTAGTCAGACTCATAATAATCGTCATACGAGCAACGCCAATCGCTTACAGCACTTAGCACATCAGATAAAAACTCCTGTTCGTAATTCTCCATAATTCATACTTTTGTTGGGTTGTACTTTTTGAAGTTAGCCTATACTGCAAATTTGCCCCTCCCGTGAATTTTCCAAATTTTTCGGACAAAATGTGTAAATTATATTGTAGATTTTTAGAATATAGACTCTTTTGTCTCGGTCGTAAGAAGCTCTAATGCCTTAATTCCCATTACGGAGTTGCCCTTTGAGTTTAGGCGAGGCGACCATACCGCCACGGAGTAGAGGAGTGGATGTATCGCCACAATGCCTCCACCGACACCACTCTTGCCGGGAAGACCAACCAAGTAGGCAAACTCTCCCGCCTCGTCGTAGAAACCGCAGGTCTGCATAATGGCATTCATTCGCTTTACCTGTGACGAAGTTAGTCTGATACCCTCATAGTCGAACTTGCGGCGATGGTTGGCAAATGCCAAAAATGCCAACGACAGCTCGCGACAACTCATCTCTATAGAACACATCAAGAAGTAGAAGTGCAACACATCCTCAATATCGTTCTTAATTGAACCGTGATACTTCAGCAGATTGACAATCGCGGCATTTAGGTATCCGTTTTCGCGCTCAGAGGTCGCTACATTGCGGTTGTAGTTGATAGTCTGATTATTGGACACTGCACGGACAAAGTTCAGAAAATCCTCCTCCGGATTCTCAAGATGCGAGAGCAGAATATCGGTCATAACAAGCGCACCTGCGTTGATAAACGGGTTACGAGGCACACCCTTCTCTACCTCAAGCTGGATAAGAGAGTTGAAAGCCGTTCCTGAAGGCTCTTTGCCAACCCTCTTCCAAAGTTCATCACCCTTGATAGATAGACACATAGCGAGCGCAAAGACCTTTGAAATACTCTGTATCGAAAATCGGGTATCTGCCTGTTCTATAGATGCAGTCTCGCCATAAATAGTGTGAATACACATGCCGAATTGGTCGGGATTTACCTTCGCAAGTTCAGGGATGTAGTCAGCCTGCTTGCCCTCTTTGGCGTATGGCAATATCTCTTGGTAGATATTCTCTAAAATCTGCTGATAGTCCATAATATTTTGTTTGCTCATAGCAAAGATAGCAAAAAAGGTGTTATATGGTGCGGATTTTCAAAAAAATAAGAGGAACAAGGAAATTTTCCTCGCTCCTCCTGTTGATAATCAGCTATTTACGCCGATAAACTTGTCTAATACTCCTCCTCATCGAAAAAGAAGTCTTCTTTTGAAGGGTAATCAGGCCAAATCTCCTCGATGCTCTCATAGATATCGCCGTCGTCCTCGATAGCCTCAAGGTTCTCAAGTACCTCAAGTGGTGCGCCTGAACGGCTGGCATAATCGATAAGCTCCTCTTTGGTTGCTGGCCATGGTGCATCCTCCAATTTTGATGCAAGCTCAAGTGTCCAATACATAACTATTTAGTTTTTAAGGTTAATTTCTTATTCAGCCTGCAAAAATATAAAAAAAACGGTATTTCCAATATTTTTTGCAGATAATTATTTTTGCCACACAAATTCGCTCTCTCCGAGCTTGTTGCACAACACTCTGCCCAAAGCGTAGAAGTAGTCCGAAAGTCGGTTGATAAAGACCATTGCATTGATATCCAGAGGATAATCTTTTGCTGCCTCGATTGCTCTGCGTTCGGCACGACGACATACTGTGCGGCAGATGTGGCAGTGAGAGGTCATCTCGCAACCACCGGGGATGGTAAAACAGGTGAGAGGTTTGAGCTCCGACTGCAGTGCATCTATACGGGACTCGAGCCACTCAATCTTCTCTGCTGCCAATGGCGCAACCTTGTCAGAACCATTGCTGCCAAGTGCAAAGAGAGCCTCGACATCCATCAGTGTAGAGTTGATTCGTTTGATGTCAGGGATAATCTGCTCGGATATGGTAGGGCAACGCTGTGCCAGACGGTCGGCAAAGAGCGCAATAAAAGCTGTAAGTTCATCTACCGTGCCGTAAGCCTCTACACGAGGGTCGCACTTCTCAACTCTCTCGCCACCAATAAGAGAGGTATATCCCTTATCGCCACCTTTGGTATATAGTTTCATAGTTTGTAGTGTTGTTTTGGTAGATGATTGTTGAAAAATATGATATAGCCACGGTTATCCACCGAGGTAGATTCGTGGCGCATCAGCAACTCTGTGCACGCTGCACGATGCTCCCTATTGAGGTATGGGGAGAGGATAACAAGTGTTGTGCCACTCTGTGCAGCCTTTGTGTAGAGCGCATCGTACTGCGAAACGGGAAGTGTCGCAGTGATGAAGTGCATCTGACAGATGTTGGGCGCATTGTCTATAGAGAAGTTCTCTGCGGCGCAGTGGTAGTAGAGGTTTTGCAACTCTACGGCTCGGCGCTGTGGAACATCGCGCTCGATGAGTGAGTGGTAGAGTGCGTGCTCTCTGCCTACAGGCAACTGCTTGAGCATAAAGACCTTGCGCACTAAGTTATATACATAAGGAGAGTGAACGCCATGACCGCGAAAGTGCTTTAATCGCGATATATGGTTGCCGAGCAGTGTGAGTGTTAATCGGCGTTTGATGTTGCGTCCGCTCTGCTTCATACTTCTACTTCTTTAATAGACCTGCAAGGTGACCTGTCGAGAATGCAATCTGCAAGTTGTAACCACCCGTATTGGCATCAATATCGAGTACCTCGCCGGCAAAATAGAGTCCCTTAATAAGTTTTGACTCCATTGTATATTCGTTTACCTCGCTACACTTTACGCCACCTGCCGTAACAATTGCATAGTCGAATGACGCGTAGTCGGTAATCGGGAATGACCAGCGCTTGAGAACCTTGATAAGTCGCTCGAACTCCTTGTCCGACACCTTGCTGATATAGAGTCGAGAGTGAACATCAAGCTCCTTGCAGATAGGTACAACCAACGGTTTTGGAACAAGACGACGCACGAGCTCTGCGAAGAACTCCTCAGGACCCATCTCTGCAACCTCACGGGCAATGCGGGCACGCAAAATCTCCTCATCAAGCGCAGGCTTGAGGTCGAGCTCCAGCTTGACGCTCTTCTCCTCGGTCAGTGCATCGACTGCATCGCGGCTCAGACGGAGTGTTGCTGCACCCTCGATACCACGATCTGAGAAACTTACCTCGCCGAACTCCTCGCCAATAACCTCACCATCCACAACAAGGCGAACAGTGGTATTGCGGAGTAGAACATCGTTGATATATTGAGCCTGTGGATGAGATGTGACAAGTGCAGTGAGCGAAGGTCGTACATCCTCGATAGTGTGACCCAAGTTGTCGGCAAACAGATAGCCATCGCCGGTAGAGCCTGTGCGTGGATATGAGATACCACCTGTGGCGATAATTACATTTGGCGCCTCTATTCTGCGCTCGAAACCTCGCTTATTGTAGTACTTTACACCGAGCACCTTGTTGCCGAGGGTTACAATGCCTGAAACGCGGGTGTGACAGCGAATCTCTACATCGTAGTCACGGCAGTAGAACTCAAGCGCATTGGCAATATCGGCAGCCTTGCCGCTCTCCGGGAAGACACGATCGCCACGCTCGGTCTTGAGCTTTACACCCATACGCTCAAAGAAACGCATCGTTGCGCGGTTGTTGAACTCTGAGTATGCGACACGCAGAAAGTCGTAGTTTGTGCGGATATTCTCCATAAACTCCTCCTCTCCACGGGCGTTGGTAAGGTTGCAACGACCTTTACCGGTGATGCGCACCTTACGAGCAGGCTTCTCCATCTTCTCCAGAAGCAGAACCTTTGCTCCATTTCTTGCAGCAGTACCTGCCGCCATCATACCGGCAGCACCTGCACCGATAACAATCACATCATACGATGGCTGCTCGGGGATATTATCAAAAATCTCTTCCATACTGCAAAAATAGAAATTATTTTAATAGAATGCAACGCAATTGCTCACAACTTTTCTCAGGATTGCAGCGGTCGAAGTGAAAAGGGACAATACCGACCTCGGCAGCAGCCTCTACATTTGGCTTGCGATCGTCGATAAATATTGTCTGCTCGGGGTCGAGATTGTAGCGCTCCAAAAGTAGGGTATAGATCTCCCTCTCGGGTTTGATAAGTCCCACTTCGCAGGAGATAATCTCGCCCTCAAAGTGGCGGAACACATCCATCTGACGAAGGAATGCGATATAATCTTTCGACATATTGGAGAGTACAAAAAGTCGGTAGCCTGCACCCTTCAGCTCGCTGATAAGTCGCTCTGTTGCAGGAATAACCTCCTGATAGGTTATGGCGCTGAGCATCAGGCGTTTTGCTGTCGCTACATCCGAGCCTCGGAAGGCAGCAAGTGCCTCGGCAACAGAGTCTGTCTCGCGAGTTCCTCGGTCGTAATCATCCCAGAAGTCGGGCAACTTCTCGCCCGAGTTGATAAAGTAGAAGTAGTCCATAATCTGCTGCGGGCAACGCGCCTCATTGCGTGCCACGACTACTCCTGCAAGGTCAAAAACTATATTTTTCATAATATGCTACTTAAAAAACAACCCTTACACCCAGCTGCATTCTCCAGCGAGAGAGCAGGTCGTTGCGTGAAATCTCTCCACCGACAAAGCGGTAGTTCGGAGTTTTATTGCCTTTGCCGTCATCTGCAAGTGATGTAACCTCTACAGGTGAGAGTTTCCAGTCGTCAAGGAAATATACAGCGCCCCAATTGCGGTTGAAGAGGTTTGTCAGATTCATAATGTCGAATGTAATCTGCACCTTACGCGAATTATTGCGGCTGAAGTAGAAGTCCTGTGCAAAGTGGAGGTCGAGGTGGTGCTCGAACGGAGCAATCAGGCTGTTGCGCTCGGCATACTTGCCACGACTACTCTTCAGTGCGCGGTGGTCGTTGATATAGTCGTTAAAGGCTGTGCGTTGCTCGGCGCTCTCGAAGTTCATAGCTGCAAGCTCCGCCTCGGTAGGGATGTAGATGGTCGAGTTACCACGATATGTGTCGCCATTTACATCAATGCCGTTCTTGTAGTAGGTCGGAGTGTAGCGCATGCCCGAATAGCCCTGATATACAAGCGAAACGGTTGAACCGAACAGACCGCCATAACGCTTTGAGTAACCCAATTGTGCGGTGACCTTGTGCGGTACCTCAAAGACTGAGTGGGTCAGCTGCTTGTTGTTTGATACGGTTGCATAGCTCTTACCCCAAATGCTTGGTGCAGAGGATGATACGCCGTCGTTTACAGTAAAACTCTGTGAGAATGTGTACGATGCAGAGAACTGCATACCAAAGAGAAAACTCTTCTCGACTATTGCCGAGAGGTTGTACGAATATCCGCGCTTTTCGTTCTCGAGCAGGTAGATAGACGAAAAACTCTTCTTTGCGCTCGAGTCGTAGTATGTAGTCGTATTGTTGTCGGTAGCAAGTGAGCTGTTTACAGCATAGAGTTTTGCTCCGTTGTCGGCAGCAACAATGTTGCGAATAGCGATGTCGTTGAGCGTCTTGGCATAGATACCCTCAAGGGTAAATTTCCAACCGCGAACAGTGCTCTCGAAGGCGAGATTTGTCTTGAATGTCTGAGGCATACGGAAGTTGCGATCTGCAACATATATCACAGGATTTGCACTTGTGCCTGCTGTACCACTTGGCGAGACTCCGAATGGTGGAATATTATCGCCATAGAGAGTGTATCCGGTTTGGGTCATACCGGTATTGGAGTAGCAGTTTGTAATCCATACAAACGGTATTCTGCCGGTAAACAGACCTGCACCGCCACGCAGAGTCATGCGTGCATGGACTGTGGAAGATGTCCACTTAAATCCTACGCGTGGAGATAGTAGTATATGGCTCTTCGGTTTGCTGTTTGTGGCAACACCATACTGCTGTGCAAGTGCGCTGCTGTTGAAGGTGCTATTTTCGCGCGGAGTGTTGAAAATAACGGGCACATCGGCACGCAGACCGTATGTGAGCTGCAATGAGTTAATAGAGACCTCATCTTGCGCAAAGAGTCCGAATTGAGCAGTATTTATGCGTGTCGAAGCATCGCCAATCGGAATTGTCTGCTGGAACATCGACGGCTTGGAGTCGAGAAAATCCTGCATGGTGTTGTATGTGTACGATCCGAGAGCATTGGATACAAAGAGTACCTTCGCAGCAAAAATCTCGTTGTGAGTACCCAAAGTAATGTAGTGACTGCCCTTGTGTATAGAGAGGTGGTCGGTTATAGTTATGCTGTTCTGGGCAAGTTCATTGCTGCAAGCCATACCGTCGGTGCCGATTTTTACGGCTGTATTCTCGCCGTCGCGAATATGGTCGATAGTGACAAACGGAGTCTTTGAGTCGGTATCTCGTCCATCTGTTACGCGGGTATAACCCACTCGCAATGAGTTGTAGAGTGACGAATTTATACGTGAATCGAACTCTGCCATAACCGAATGTGTGGTGCTTACAGAGGTGTAGCCTGAGCCTCCAAAGAGCAGGGTTGATGCCGAGTTGATGTACTCGTCTTTGCCTGCGTCGAGGAAGTTGTAACGCACGGTAAAGTTGTGCTTGTCGGAGATATTCCAATCCAAACGCGCCAAAATAGAGGTTGTTCTGTGCTCGATATTGCGCTTGCCATAGCCGCCACCATCATAACCGGTGAGCGACTTGTAGTGCTCTGAGATAATCTTTGCATCTGCCTCTGAAACTTTGCAGTTTGGATCGCCGATATGGTAAGCCGATGGAGAATAGTCTGACGAGTTCTCTGCGCTGACAAAATAGAAGAGTTTGTTTTTGACAATCGCGCCACCCATAGAGGCACCATAGGTGAGTGTATTTTGCTTGGCAAGGGAGATATTGTTTGCTCCCTTACCATAGAGGTTGTTATCTGTATAATAGAGGTATGCAGTGCCGGTATGGGTATTTGTTCCCGATTTTGTAACTGCGTTGATGCCACCGCCTGTAAAACCGCTCTGACGAACATCAAACGGAGCTACTACAACCTGAATCTGCTCCAAAGCATCGAGAGGAATAGGGTTGGCGCTTGCAAGACCGCCATTAGTGCCGCTTGCTGTAAGACCGTACATATCGTTGTTTACGATACCGTCGATGTAGAAGCCGTTGTAGCGGCTGTTTGCGCCTCCAATAGCCACGCCACCCTCCTGTTGTGTCGCTACAAACGGAGAGAGTCGTGCAATATCATATATCGACCTAGTTACGGTCGGCATAGCCTCAATGTCGTAAGATGAAAAGTTGCCGTGAGGTTTGTAGTCGCCCACGACGACAACATCATCTATTGACGGTTGATCGTGCAATACATTATTGAGCTGTATGGTCTCGCCCAAAGATGGATATAGGCTATCTATTGCGCTATCCTTGTAGCCGACACACGAAAAAGTTACGACATACTCTCCACCGACTCTCAATCCGTCGAGGTGGTACTTACCGTCAATATTGGTGCTTGTGCCATAATTGGTTCCTGTCGATATGTGGGTTGCTACAACCGTTGCATAGCCGATAGGGGTGTTATTGCTATCCGTTACTGTGCCCGCAATAGAGGCTGTTGTTACCTGTGCCCATGCAAAGTAGGGCAGAAGAGAGAGTGTAAGTGCTGTAAATAATCTACGCATCATAGTTAAGTAAAAATAAAAAATCCGACATCTGTTAAGATATCGGGGCTGCACCATACAGCACAACAAGACATACTATGCCCTGCATTGCTGATCTGATTTCTACCATCCGGACTATACCGTCGGTATCGGAATTTCACCGATTCAGTCTCTGAAAAAATCAGAGAGTCGCGGACTATCACCGCCGGTGGGGAGTCTCACCCCGCCCCGAAATCATCTATTTGAGTACAAAGATAGACTATCTGCGGTAAATAACAAAATTATTTTGCTATTTTTATGCTTAATTCGTAGAGAAGATAGAGCGGAATGATTACAAGTATCATACTTACAATATCCGGAGGGGTGATTATCGCGGCACAAACAGCCAATACCACCACTGCGTGACGGCGATACCTCTTCATAAACTCGGCAGTGATAAGACCCGTCCTCGAGAGGAAGTGCACCGCCACGGGGAGCTCGAATATCAGCGCGCAGACAAGTGTCAGATTTGCTACAAGTTTGATGTATGAGCCAACATCAATCATATTGGTAATATCGCTGCTGACGACATAGTTCGAAAGGAAATTTACCGACAGCGGAGCAAGGATGAAGTATCCGAACCATATTCCGACAGCCATACAGAGAACAATGTAGAGTATAAATTTGGAACTTGTCCTCTTCTCGCTCGGAGTCAGTGCGGGACAGACGAAGAGCCACAGCTCAAACATTAAATAAGGTATGGCAATAAGCAGCGCTACATAGAATGACATAAGCAGGTGCATATTGAACTGACCCGCCATAGTGGTATTTATCAGCGTTACGGGCGATTGGTTTATCTTGAGCACCTCACTGCCTGTCCTCTCGGCAAGTTCGAACATCACTCGGTTAGAGATAAAATCGGGCGACTTTGGACCCATCACAGCATCCATAATCGGCTCTTTGAACAGAAATGCAGCCACCATTGCCACCAGCAAAATAGCCACACTGCGCATCAAGCCGGGACGAAGTTCGTCCAGGTGCTCGAAGAATGTCATATCGTTTACATCTTTGCCTGCCTTTGCCATAACAGCACAAAGATAAGAAAAAAGATACGAAAAATCCGAAAATACTGTTTTTTTGACTATATTTGCATCGTAATTCTTCGGAGTTACAGACATACTGTTTACGCAAGAGCGTAAATTCTATCTCGTTGCAGACGAAGCCTAGCAAACTTTTTGAAGCACACATTAACCGAGGTATACCCGCGTCATATCCCTATGGCGTGGAGTTGTTGCCTATATGTTAATGTGGTTTTGCTAGGGCCCGTCTGTAAATATAGGATTTCAATTCCACGCTCTTTTTATTTATAATCGCCGCATCGGAATTGCTACGGCAATAAAAACTTAACTTTTATGAAGTATTGTTTTAATTTTGCTGTTATTGTAGCAGCGGTTTTGTCGCTTATTTCATGTGGAACAACCAATTCGGCGGCAACAAAAAAGTCAAATCCTTATGGCGAGATTATGGCTTCGAATGAGTGTATTGAACTGGCAGAGGGTGATCCTGTGCGCCGCCAATATGGTTTAGGTCAGCACTTCAAGGAGCAGACTGCAGGAAATCTCGCAGAAGCAAATGCTCGTGCATCTTTTGCTCGTAAGATCAGTACAGCTATTGCTGCAGGAACAGAGTCTACAAGTGTTCAATTGGAGAAATATACTCGCAATGACAAGAGTGGAACATCTGTTGCTGATGAGTCGTCTGAAACAGGAGACTTTCTTACAAGCATCTCTCAAGAGATAATCAAAAATACAAGTACAATCAAGACTATTCGTTATTATAACAGCGAAGCTCAGCAGTGGACTATATTTAAGTGTCTTGAGTTCTTGGGAACAAAGGATGAAATGGTTGAGCAGATTATAGAGACTTTGAAAGATAATATCTCTAAGGAGGATAGAGCGGCTATAGAGTCTCGTCACGACCAGCTCCGCCAGAGGATTTTGCAGACATTAGCAAAATAATTACTATGAGATTGCTTTGCATGGTATTAGCAGCACTGCTTGTGTGTACAACAGGCAGTGCTCAGTCTGCAACTAAAATAAAACCGCGTTGGATTGATTCTACTCCCCATAGTCGCAATGATGGTTACTATTTTGTCACTCTGCATACAGATACATCTTCCTCTATTGATGCATGTAGAACAGCCGTCCTTAAAGAGTTGGCAACAAATGTAGAGAGAACGGATAAAGTATCGGTTTCAGAGCTCTACTCAGATAGCTCACAACAGCAGTATCGAAATGGTAGAGTGACAACTTCAGGTAGTGATAGTTATGAACTAAAACTATCCGTAGAGGGAACTGCACGAGCTATCTGCTCTCGTAGAATAGATGAGTTTCTCGGGAAAGATCGATTCTCCGGTCGTAATTGTTATTATGCGCTTTATGCTGTTGAACGTTTTGGCTCAGCAGCCGATTTTTCGGATATCCGCGTTACTTCAAAATATGGAGCTCGTGGATTGTGGCGTTCTGCGATTATACCGGGTTGGGGTCAATTTCATAAGCATAACTATCTGAAAGGTGGTCTGATATTAGGGGGTTGCGCGATTTTTACCGGAGGTATAATCTTTACTGAGAATGAACGAAATAATTACGCTGCAAAAATTGGACAAACCCACGATATAAATGCTATAAAGATCTATCAAAATAGGCGCAATCACTTTGCTATAGCTCGAAATGTTTGTATTGGAGCGGCTGCAGCACTCTATATCTATAATCTTGTAGATGCGGTAGTTGCACCAGGAGCCAGACGTGTGGCAGTGAAAAATGTTAAGAGCGCCCGAGTGCGTAATTATGCTGTTGCACCGACAATATCTGCGTGTGGAGATCCTCAATTATTTGCCTCGATAACATTTTAATAAATTCT
>CANBCZ010000009.1 GCA_947367255.1 uncultured Alistipes sp. | reverse complement strand
GGACTGATTATACCTATAATATATTTAGTGAATATTGTTTGTCTTTTCCGATAAATTTGCTACTTTTGTAGTAACAAATTTTGTTTTTAGACTTAATTTTAATGCTTATGAAAAAGATTTTTATCCTTTTGGGCGCTATGCTTTGCGTAGCAACAGTTTCGGCTCAGTCTAAGTTCGAGACTACAGTTAAGCAGATTGCAAATGATGTTGCAAATACAAAGAGTTGGTCTATCGGTGTGCGTACAGGTACTGCATTGCAGCTTGAGGCTGAGTGTTTCTACTCAGATAAGGCATATCTGGAGGCTATCGTAGGTGTTGGCGGTTATCTCGGTAAATATCCAGGTTTGGAGGGTACTTTGCTCCACAATTGGAACTGCTGCACTTGGGATTGGACTCCAAATGCAGGTCATTGGTTCCTCGATGCCGGTGTGGGTTTGAATGCCGGTGGTAGCGGTCACCATGTACAGTTCGGTCTTGCTGGTCAGGCTAAGTTCGGTATTCAGTTCAAGAAGGTGCCTATCCGCCTTGCTGTTGATGTAACTCCTGTAGTTGGTCCATGGATTGACTATCACCGTGAGAAGGCAACAGATTCTGTTACCGGCGAGTCTGTTGTAGTAGATGGTAAGGATACTTGGCACTTCAACGGTCTTGGTCTTTGTGGTGCTGCAATCTCTGCAACTTACTGCTTCTAAAGAATCAGTCTGACAAATTCTTGTAAAGATGATGGTGTTCAAAACGTTGAGCACCATCTTTTTTTTGTAGCTGACGGTAACAAAAAAAGAATTTGTCCAACAAGGATATTTTGTCGTCACACTCGCTCTCAAAATCCTTATTTACGTTTTAGTAAACTGCGGTTTTTGGGCTTCACGAGCCTAAAACTATCACTTGTTATACAAGTTCTTGCAAAAAAATAGGTGCGACATTTGCCGCACCTATTTCTATATAGGGGTTAATCCTACTTCTCCTTGAGAGCTGCGTGAGCTGCTGCGAGGCGTGCGATAGGCACACGGAATGGAGAGCAGCTTACGTAGTTCAGACCTGCGAAGTGGCAGAACTCTACTGATGATGGCTCACCACCGTGCTCACCGCAGATACCGCACTTCAGATCAAGACGAGTTGAGCGACCCTTAAGTACAGCCTCGCGAACGAGCTGACCTACACCATTGCGGTCGAGTACCTTGAATGGGTCATTCTTGATGATGTTCTTCTCCAAGTAAACTGGGAGGAACTTAGCGATATCATCACGAGAGAAACCGAGAGTCATCTGAGTAAGGTCGTTAGTACCGAATGAGAAGAACTCAGCAACCTCTGCAATCTGATTTGCAGTAACAGCTGCACGTGGAACCTCGATCATTGTACCTACCATATAGTCGATCTTGTCGTTACGCTCTGCGAATACCTCGTTAGCTACGCGGTCGATGATGTTCTTCTGGTAACGGAGCTCCTTGTGGTTACCTACCAGCGGAACCATAATCTCAACCTTTACAGGAGTACCTGAAGCCTTAACATTCATTGCAGCCTCGATAATAGCGCGTGCCTGCATCTCGGTAATCTCAGGATATGTGTTACCAAGACGGCAACCACGGTGACCGAGCATTGGGTTAACCTCGTGCAGAGCCTCAACCTTAGCTACAACCTTCTCGAATGGGATGCCCATAGCCTCAGCCATCTCGCGCTGATCCTTCTCTGTGTTAGGAGCGAACTCGTGCAATGGTGGGTCGAGGAGACGAACGATAACAGGATAGCCCTTCATAACCTTGAACAGACCCTCGAAGTCGCCACGCTGCATAGGCAGGAGCTTAGCGAGTGCTACACGACGACCATCCTCGTCATCAGAGAGAATCATCTCGCGGATAGCCTTGATACGCTCACCCTCGAAGAACATATGCTCTGTACGGCAAAGACCGATACCCTCAGCACCGAATGCAAATGCCTGCTCAGCGTCGCGTGGAGTATCTGCGTTTGCGCGAACCTTAAGAACTGAGTACTTAGAAGCCAGCTCCATAAGCTTACCGAAGTCGCCATCGAGAGTAGCCTCCTGAGTTGCTACCTGACCGAGGTAAACCTCACCGGTAGAACCGTTAAGAGAGATCCAGTCACCCTCCTTGATAGTGAGGTCACCGATCTTGATTGTACGAGCCTTGTAGTCGATCTCGAGCTCACCTGCACCTGATACGCAGCACTTACCCATACCACGAGCAACAACGGCTGCGTGAGATGTCATACCACCACGTGCAGTGAGGATACCTGCTGCATCGAGCATACCCTTCAAATCCTCTGGAGAGGTCTCGATACGAACGAGGATAGCCTTCTGACCAGTCTGAGCATATACCTTCTCAGCGTCGTCAGCGAAGAATACAACAGGACCGGTAGCAGCACCCGGAGATGCAGGCAGACCCTTAACAACAACCTTTGCATTCTTGATAGCCTTCTTGTCAAATACTGGGTGGAGCAGCTCGTCGAGCTTCTCAGGCTCACAACGGAGTACTGCAGTCTTCTCGTCGATAAGACCCTCGCGGAGCATATCCATAGCGATCTTCACCATCGCAGCACCGGTACGCTTACCGTTACGGCACTGGAGCATCCAGAGCTTACCGTCCTGGATTGTGAACTCGATATCCTGCATATCTGTAAAGTACTCCTCAAGGTGGTGCTGAATGTCGTTGAGCTCCTTGTAAACCTCAGGCATAACCTCCTCGAGTGAAGGGTACTTAGATGCACGCTCCTCCTCAGAGATGTTCTGAGCAACTGCCCAACGCTTTGAACCCTCGATAGTAATCTGCTGTGGTGTACGGATACCAGCCACAACGTCCTCACCCTGTGCGTTGATAAGGTACTCACCGTTGAAGATGTTCTCACCGGTAGCAGCGTCACGAGAGAAAGCAACACCGGTAGCTGAGTTGTCACCCATGTTACCGAATACCATTGCCTGAACGTTTACTGCTGTACCCCACTCTGCAGGGATGTTGTTGAGCTTACGGTAGAGGATAGCGCGCTCGTTCATCCAAGAACCGAATACTGCGCAAACTGCACCCCAAAGCTGATCCCAAGGGTTTACAGGGAAGTCAGAACCTGTCTGAGCCTTAACTGCAGCCTTGAACTTTGCAACCAGCTCCTTAAGATCCTCAGTAGAGAGGTCTGTATCGAGAGCAACGCCGCGAGACTCCTTCATCTCGTCGATAATTACCTCGAATGGATCCTGATCCTCCTTAGATACCGGCTTCATGCCGAGAACTACGTCACCGTACATCTGTACGAAACGACGGTAAGAGTCCCAAGCGAAACGAGGGTTGCCTGAGAGCTGTGCAACAGCCTCAACAGCCTCGTCATTCATACCGAGGTTGAGGATAGTATCCATCATACCAGGCATAGATGCACGAGCACCTGAACGAACTGATACGAGCAGTGGGAGCTTAGCGTCACCGAACTTGCGACCTGTAAGAGCCTCTACCTTTGCGATAGCTGCCTCTACGTCAGGACGAAGGATGTCGATAATAGCCTGCTGACCGTGCTTGTAGTACTCAGCACAAACATCAGTGGTGATGGTAAAGCCCGGAGGAACCGGAATACCGATCAGGTTCATCTCGGCGAGGTTTGCACCCTTACCACCGAGCAACTCTCTCATTTTGCCGTTACCCTCAGCCTCTTTGTTACCGAAGGTATAGACGCGCTTAACGTTTGTCATAACTCTTTAATTTTTTGTTAATTAACTATAGATTTTGTTTGAATTTTTAATCGTATGTGTTCCGAACAGCAAATATAGTAATATTTTTGCAAACTTCTAAAGAAAAAAGAAAAAAACTATCGTTTTTTAGGAGATAGTCGGTTTGCTGTTGCGAAAAGGGGTGTTTTTTATGCAGAAATTACGCCCGAGCCTACAACTCTCTCGCCGTCGTACCACGCAGCAAACTGACCTGCGGCAATACCTCGCTGCGGAGTGTCGAAGATGATGTATGCACCATCCTCGCACATCTTTATAGTGGCATCCTGCAGTGGTTGGCGGTAGCGGATGCGGAGGTTGAAACGACGACTCTCACCTACAGCGAGTGCATCATCCGGATTGATCCAATGCATCTGGCTCGGCTCGATCTTCAGCGCACGACGATAGAGTCCCGGATGGTCGTCACCCTCGCCCACATAGATTGTGTTTGTTGCAACATCTGTGCCGATGATAAAGAGTGACTGCTTGCGACCTCCGATACCTAAACCTTTGCGCTGACCGATGGTGTAGAAGTGTGCGCCGTTGTGCTCGCCAATCTTTTTGCCGTCACGAACTGTGTAACTATATGGTTTTGCCATACCCTCAAGTGAGGTGTCGGCGGCGTAACGCTCGTACTTTGCCCAAGTCGGAAGTATCTCGTGGATGTTGCCCTTGCGTGCGGCGAGCTTCTGTTGCAGGAATACGGGAAGGTCTACCTTGCCGACAAAACAGATGCCCTGCGAGTCTTTGCGCTTTGCTGTTGCAAGTTTTTGACTTACAGCTATTTCGCGCACCTCGGGCTTTGTCAGATGTCCAATAGGGAAGAGGGCATATTTGAGCTGCTCCTGTGTCAGCTGGCAGAGGAAGTAGCTCTGGTCCTTATTCTTGTCTGCACCCGCAAGCAGTGAGTAGACCACCTTGCCGTCAATTATTCTCTCCTCCTTTTGGCAGTAGTGTCCCGTAGCTACAGCCTCGGCACCGAGTTTGAGTGCCTCCTTGAGAAAGACATCGAACTTTATCTCGCGGTTGCATAGCACATCGGGGTTGGGTGTTCTGCCAGCCTCATACTCGGCAAACATATAGTCCACGACCCTCTGCTTGTACTGCTCCGACAGATCTACGACGCGGAACGGAATATCGAGGCGCTTTGCCACAAGCTCGGCAAATACCTGATCGTCGTGCCATGGACAGTCGCCCTCGAGAGTACCGGTCGTGTCGTGCCAATTACGCATAAACAGACCGATAACCTCGTGACCCTGCTCTTTGAGCAGCCACGCAGCTACCGATGAATCGACACCGCCCGATAATCCTACAACGACTCTTGCCATAACGGGTGCAAAAATAGTAAAAAAAGTGATATGAACTAACGCAGATACTCTCTGAGCGTCTTAAAATTGGATACAACCCATACTCCGCCACCGATAACTACGGCAACTGCCACACAGATAAACGGATTTTCGATGGTGTAGCTGCAAACAAGGCAGACCGCAGCGGGAGGTATGGCGTGCAGGGCATTTTTGCCGATAGATGCAAATGGCAACTTGATTACCCTCTTGCGCAGTATATAGGTAATGTATGTCAGTGTGACGATGCTCTCTGCCGCAAGTGTGACTATTGCCGAGCCTACAGACTGCAGGTGCGGAACGAGCAGTATGTTGATAAGAAGGCTCGCCGAGGCACCGATAATGGATGCTGTCAGCAGCACCTTGTCGCGCTTGAGCGGGATGAGAACCTGCACGGCAAGCACCTGCGCAATACCTACGGCAAGTGCGGCAGGGAAGATTATTCGCATAGGCAGCACAGCACCCTCGAACCCCTCGCCGGAGATGACAAGTATGATTTGTGGCGCGAGTATCACTCCGCAGCTAATCATCGGCAGGATGAACTTTATAATGCCATCAAAGGATTTTGCAACTATCTGCGTGAAGTCTTTGTGCTGACCATTGGCGAGCATAGCGCTTATTCGCGGCATAGTGACAGAGGTAAATGCCGAGAATATGCCGAGCATAATAATGTAGAGTTTGAAGGCTGTTGTGTAGTATCCCACCTGCGTATTGTCGGTGCTAAGACCCAAAAACATCACATTGAAGGTGATGTACATAGAGGTCATAATGCTGTAGAGACCGAGCGTTACATACTCCTTCAGATAGCGCATCGAGAAGAGTGCCTGACGGTTGATTCTGACAAACTTGCGGGCGTAGATAATATTTACCAGCGCGTTGATGATAACTGTTGCTACGGAGAGTGTGAAGTAGAGTTTGTAGTCACTCTTGTCGTTTATGAGCGTAAATACTGCAACGACATAGAGGAGCTTTATGACAATGCTTCGGATGGTGATATATCGGAACTCCTCCAGACCTGTAAAGAACCACTCGACAAGGAATACCGTCGCGATAATCTTTGCCGCACCGATATAGAATAGCTCGGCATTTTGAGCAAATCGTGGAACGAGGGTAATGAGTCCGATATAGACAATTATCGTTATTGTCGTAAAGATGATGTTGAGTCCTAACAGGTTGGAAAACACGCGATTGCGTCGTGCCTGATCATCCTTTGTCGCGGCAATCTCTCGCGTTCCGAGGATGGCGATACCCATAGAGGCAAAGAGGATAAAATATCCCACGCTGTTATCGGCAAAATTGACCGCTCCGATACCATCTACTCCCAACACGCGTGACACATAGGGGAATGTTATAAAGCCTATGATGTACGATGATATTGTCAGCAGCGTCTTATATAGAAAATTGTTGCGTATAGATGGCATAGTAGTAGTTTGTGAAACGATGTTGCGTAAACATTTTTGCAAAGATACAAAAATATATCGGAAAATTATTGTCGGCAGAGTAAATTTTCGCTAACTTTGCGATGATATATAACCACAAAACGAATTATGAAAAAACTTCTTTTTGTTGTTGCGACATTGTTGTTTGCAACATCTTGCGAACTTATTGGCAGAATTGAGGATTGGCTTTCACCATCTCCTGCGGAGCAAGAGCTCTATATCTCGTTGGAGCAGGAGGGCGAGCCGTCGCGCGTACAGCTTGACAATGTGGGGAAAACCGTTTGGACTGCCGAGGATAAGGTCTCCGTATTCTATAATAATAGTGGTAACTCCTGCTGGTGCTATGCCGGCGAAACGGGCGAGAGCAGCGGAGTGTTCTACAATCAGCTCTATGTCGAGGATGGCGAAACCTTTAAAGATATTGTTCTCCTCTATCCGTATGCAGAGAGCAATTCACTCTCGGTTGCCGACCAGTGCGTCTATGCGACCATCCCTGCTCTGCAGCACTATGAGAAGGATAGCTACAGCATCGGCGCAAATCCGATGGTTGCCTCGGGTGATGGCGACAGCTTTGAACTGAAAAATGTCTGCGTGCGCCTCAAACTCAATGTTACGGGCGAGAAAAAGGTTGTCAAGATGACCCTTACAGGCGATAAGGGCGAGCAGATGGCAGGTCGCGTGGCTATCAACTACCGTGACTACACACTCTCGCTTATCGACGAGGGCTCGCTCTCTGAGGAGGAGTGCGCAAAGCAGGTTACACTCGATATGGGCGATGAGGGTGTGCAGCTCTCAAAGACTCCTACTGCATTCTACTTTGTCCTTGCACAGTCTGAGTTGCCGAGTGCTATGACTCTCGTTGCAACCTACGACGACGGCACTACCGGCACAACAAAGATTCAGAAACTCTCGGGTATGGAGATCAAACGGCCCGTAATAGGTGTCGTTATCCCTGGCGTTGGTGGTGACGACAACGGCGACAACGGCGATAATGGTGACGACAACCAAGGCGGAGATGACAACCAAGGCGGCGATGATAATACCGGAGGGGTAGAGGTTACTGCAGATAGTAAGACTATATACTACACCACGACCGACGGCAATATTATTGAGCCTAAATACTACAATTTTGGAGCAAATATCATCTCAAATACTTATGAGAATGGTATCGGAAAGATTAGCTTTGACGGTCATGTGACAACGATTAGTAAAAACGCATTCTCCGGTATAAAGACATTGGAGACCATTACGTTGCCGATTGCTCTTACTTCAATTGGTGATAACGCATTTGCCTCTTGCGATGCCCTTACAACTGTCTCAATGCCGAACTCTGTAACAGAGCTTGGCTACGGAATTTTTGACTCTTGCATATCGCTTACAAATGTCTCTTTGGGTAATCGAATCCCTGCAATTACTCGCTCGATGTTCTATGACTGCTTCAAACTGACAAAGATTGTTATTCCTGATAGCGTTGAGAAGATTGATGATTTTGCCTTTTGTGAGTGCTACCGCTTAGCGGATGTAAAGTTTGGTAGCAACGTGGAGTCTATTGGTAGCTGGGTATTTGACCAAAATATTCGTCTGGAGAACATCACACTGCCACATAAGCTCGTCTCACTTGGCGATGGTGTTTTTGTAGGATGTAAGGCTCTGCAGAGCGTAACTATGGGCGAGTATGTAAATAGTGTTGGCATACGAGCATTTCACGGATGCGAGAAGCTGAAGGAGTTTAATACTCATCTTGCTACAGCAGACAAGCGTGGTCTTATTATTGACGGCGAGCTTAAAGGTTTTGCCCCTGCGGATATTACAGAGTTTGCAATTCCGGATAATGTAACCGCTATCGGAGCATATGTCTTCTATGAGTGCAAACAGCTCACAGGTGTTACTATTCCGAGCAGTGTTGGAACAATCGGAGATTTGGCATTCTGTATGACCGGACTCAAGAGTGTCTTTGTCCCTCACAGCGTTGCAACTATCGGTAGTTCTGCCTTTGCAAACTGTAACTCGCTCACAAGTGTAACATTAGCAAATGGAGTTGCGACTATTTGTGAGAAGGCGTTTTATAGTTGTTCAAAATAGACAGAGATCTCCTTCCCATTATCGGTAGACTCAATTCAGAGTAGTGCATTTGGTAGTTGCTCTGCCCTTAAGAGTGTCTATTGCCATTCGAAAATTCCACCTGTGGCGGGCAATAATATATTAAACAATAATGCTGCTGACCGTAAAATCTATGTACATCCAACTGCGGTTGATGCTTATCAGACTGCAAATGGTTGGAGTAAATACGCAAGTAGCATCGAGGGTAAAGTCTTCTAAAAGGTCAAAATTTTAGTTAAATAGGCTGCCAATTTCTGTTGGTAGCCTATTTTTTTTGCAAAATCTCTTGCAAATTTAAAATATATCGTTTACCTTTGTATCGGCAATCGATATAACGGCGGACAATATAATGAGAAACAATATACAAAATTTACAGATGAATACTTCAAACAATGCACTTACCGAGGCGGTATATTACATCCTTTTGGCGCTTATTACACCGCTGCACGGTTATGGAATTATGCAGCGCACGGCAGAGCTCAGTGGCGGACGCCTTGTAATCTCGGCGGGCACGCTCTATGGAGCGCTTTCGACCTTGATGGAGAAGGGTTGGATTGAGCAGCTCGAGGTAGTTGCTGACTCTCGCCGCAAGGAGTATCAGATAACCTCTGCGGGTCGTGTAGTTCTGGAGCAGGAGCTTGCCCGCCTTGAGGAGCTTGTAAATAATGGTAAGAGAATCTTAAAACTATAATACTATGGGAACAGTAAAAAAGGTATGGAACTTCTTTACCATTGCACAGTGGGAAGAGGAGGAGAAGTGGCTCAACGAGATGGCTCGTAACGGCTATAACTTGGTAGGTATCAAAGGTTTTGTTCGCTATGTTTTCGAGCAGGGAACTCCGGGCGAGTATATCTACAAGCTCGACCTTCCTGACAATCTTGAGCACGGACTGGACGGCAAGGCGTACTGTGACTTTCTGACCGAGTGCGGTATCGAGGTGGTATGTAGTCAGAAGCAGTGGCTCTTCCTTCGCAAAAAGGCTGCAGATGGTCCTTTTGACGAGGCGGGCGATATGTTTGCAAAGCTCAAGATGACCAACAAGGCGTACAGCTACGCTATCCGCACACTCTCGATGTTGCTTAGAATATTTACGCTGCTTATCTGCGTAAATCTCCTTGCAATGGCGCTCCTTACCTCAAAACCGCAGGTTGTAGAGCTGCTCAGTGGTGTCGTTCTGGGTGTGGGTGTAGGTGCAATTGTTACGCTGACGCTTGTCTGGGTGCCGCTGATCAATAGGCTTAGAAAGAGGATAAATGAGTTGATTGATGAGATTGCTGTCAATCGCTAAAAAATAGGGCGGTGGTTATCTTACCACCGCCTTATTCTTTACTCCGTCAATACATATCTCGAGCGGGTTGTCAAATCTTACGTGACGGACAAACTCGTTCTCGTATAGTGCCGGCATAGCATCGAGCGTTGCAAAATCCAAGCGACCCTCGCCCGCATAAGGGTTTACGGTCATATATCCCACGCCGAAGGAGGTCATATTCTGGAAGAAGTGTGTGCCCTGACTCGGCTCTATGCGGAAGTTGTCCAGTCCGCACTCGACAATCACCTTTACCTCCGAGATGTCGCTCCACTTGATAGGCACACCGAGCCATGGGTTGCTCGAGCCCCAGCGACCAAATCCCGAGAGCAGATAGCCGCAACCCTCCTCGCGCATCTTGGCATTAAGACGGGTCACCTCCTCGGCAATAATCTGAGTCTTTGCAGGGTCGAAGTTCTCACTGCGCAGATAGATTACATCGCGCACACCCTCGATATATCCTGTGCCCAGCGCACTCTCGGAGTATATCAGAGCCTTCTGGCTATCCACAGAGTCCCAATCCATATTTGTCTCAGCAGCTGCCGATGCTATAGGTCTGATCTGCAGTACGTTGAATATGGCGAGTCGCTTTCCTCTGTCGAGGTTTGCGGCAAACTCTATCTCCACGCAGGTCTTCATCTCGTTCTGACCAATCTCGAGCAGTCGGCAGAGGATGTCGGCAAGTGGGAAGGTGTTGTACTTGAGTATGCGGGCAAAAGTTATCACCTTGATACCCTCGGCAAGTGGCGAGTCGGTAAGGCGCATACTCTGCATATCCCATGTTGAGGCGACATGCTTTATATTGCGGAAACGGGTGCAGTCAGCTGTCTTTATCTTCTCGAGATTGACTGCATCGTCAATAGATGTCTTAAACTTGTCGGGCTGCAGGTTGAGCGCATACATCGTCTGCTGCGTCTCGCGCATAGTCAGCTCCGGGGTCGAGGTCTGGAGGATATGCTGCGGATATTTCGGACAGAAACGCAGCACCTGCTCGCCATCTACAACCGCCTTACCAAGTCCGAAGGCGACCTTTGCAATTCCCTCCTCGGCACGCTCGTAGCCGATAGGGTAGAAGTTGAGCGAACGAGCCACACCCGAGAGTGTCGGGAAGAAGTAACCCTGATCCTCCGAGCCGCAAATCTCCTGCAGTACAATAGCCATCTTCTCCTCCGAGATAACATTTGCCGTAGCGGTAATATAGGCACGCGAAGAGGCAAAATATACCGAGGCATAGACACTCTTAATCGCCTTTGAGAGCAGACGCAACTCCTGATCCTCATTCTCTGTATGAGGAATCATATAGGTCGAGTAGATGCCTGCAAATGGTTGATAGTAAGAGTCCTCCAGCTTCGATGACGAACGTACGGCAAGCGGTTTTTTGACATGGTGTATAAACACCCTCAGAGACTCCATCAGCTCCTGAGGCAGCGACGAGGCGACAAACTCGGAGAGTATCTCCGCATCACTCAAATCGGCATTGACAACATACTGCAGACCATTCTCGATAATAAATCGGTCGAAATACTCGGTCGTGATGACAAGTGTTCGCGGCACCATCACGCGGACATTCTCCCACTCGTTGTAGAGGCTGTACTGCTGCAGAATGTGGTTCATAAAGGCAAGACCGCGCGCCTTGCCGCCGATAGAGCCGTTACCCAGACGGGCAAACCATATCGCGTCGTTGTAGGTCTCTGTCGAGAAACGAGCCACTACACCAAGTCCCTGCTTGATACGGTAGTCACGAATAGAGTCTGTAAGGAACTGACGCACAGCAGTAATATCGTCGTTAAACTCCTTGAGGGTCAGCTCGCGGAAGGAGTTACCCAGCGAGAAGATACCTCGCGAGAGGAGCCACTTCGACAGATATGTTGTCGTAACGACATTGTAGAGCACAGGGTCGGCTATGGTGTGCAACAGTCGCTCGAGTCCCAACAGATCCTCGGCGCGAGCAATCTCCTCGCCTGTATGGGGGTCTGTAAGTACAAAATCTCCGAAGGCAAACTCCCTGCCGATATACTCGCCAATCTCGTGGATAAGGGTCTTCGAGTGCTTTACCACAAAACCTACGCCTAAACTCTCTGCCACCTCCCTCATGCTCTCCTGCGAGGACTGCATAAGGAATGGCATTGTAGGGTTGTCCTTGCGAATAAGGTTGCATAGGTCGATACCCGCATCGAGCTTCTCGGTTGCAGGGTCATCTCCCTTGTGAATTACAAAACCTACATCGGAGATTACACCGAGCATATTGTTTTTGTACCTCTGGTACATCCTTACGGCGTCATCATAGTTTGTCGCCATAAGAATCTTCGGACGGGCACGCTTTCGGGCTATCTGCTGCTGCTCGTTGAGTGCATCGCGCACCGAAGCACCATTCTGCTGCAGCACAAGCTTGTATATCGCCGGCAGATAGGTCGAGTAGTAACGAATAGAGTCCTCTACCAGCAGGATTGTCTGCACACCGAACTCCAAAATATCGTGGTCGGCGTTCATATTATCCTCGATGAGCTTGATTATGGCGATAATCAGGTCGGTAGAGTTGTTCCAGCAGAATACATAGTCAAGGTCAGAGGTATCCGCCTGCTCAATCTGACGATATATCTCCTTCGAGAAGTTTGTCAGCAGCACCACCGGAGTATTCGGACATACCTGCTTCATCTTGTGCGAGAAGGTGTACACATCCATCTGACCGACATTGTACATCGTAATCACAAGATCAAACTCCTCCTTGCAACGGCTGATCATCTCCAACGCCTCGATAGTGGACTCCACGCGGGTAATAGATGGCGGGTTACTCAGATTGAGCTCCGAGTACTCCTGCGTAATCTGTACCTCCAATCTGCCATCCTCCTCAAGCGTATAGCTGTCGTAGCTGTTGCACACCAGCAGTATCCTGCGAATCCTTCGATTCATCAGCTGCGAGTAGTCTCTTCCCTTTTCGTTTTGTTGCGTATCCATGTCTTTTGTATTTTATATGGTATTTTCTGCGTTACGCATAACCAGCTGCAACAGTCACATACGTCAAGTATGCTCCTGCTTTGCTGATTATGCAAGCCTTGAAAATCCACATCTAAAATCCAAAATCGGTTTTCCAATTTTGGCGGGCGTGGCAACTACCACCTTTTGACAATAAAAAGTGGTAGTGCAATGTATTAAAATCTAAAAGCCCTACTTCACCGCTACTGCGTCAATCTCTACCTTGGCACCCATTGGCAGGGCTGCTACTTGGTAGCAAACGCGTGCAGGGAATGCACCGCTGAAGAACTTTGCATATACAGCGTTCATCGCTGCAAAATCCTTGATGTCTGCAAGCAGAACGGTTGTCTTTACAACATCTGTATAGTCATAACCTGCCTCCTTGAGGATGTGACCAACATTCTTCAAACTCTGCTCTGTCTGCTCCTCGATAGTCTCGGGCATTGTGCCTGTTGCTCCGTCAATTGGAAGCTGACCTGAAAGATAGAGTGTTCCCTCTGCCTGAATTGCCTGTGAGTACGGACCTACTGCTTTTGGAGCCAAAGGGCTTGCGATAACTTTGTTCATAATATTTTGTTTTTATATGGTATTTTCTACGTTACGCATAACCGCCTTCAACAGTCACATACCTCAAGTATGCTCCTGCTTCGCCGATTATGCAAGCCTTGAAAATCCTCATCTAAAATCCAAAATATGGTTTTTGATAAACCTATTCCGGACTCTGCTGAAGATACTCTCCTACAATTCGTGCTGCGTCTGCTACAAGCTCGCCACAAGGGCGTTTTTTGTAGTACTCGGCTGTGCGTGGCGATGGTGTAGGCTCATCCTTTGCGTGGTCAAGTCCGAGCAGTGTGCGGCACACTATTGCGCCATTTTCTCTTCGGAACGCCTCGGCAAAGTGCTGCACAAGGGCGTAGTTCGCCTTTTTTGCTGCAGGGTCGTCTGCCGTAGGACAAGGGGATAAAAATCCCGCCACCATAGTCATTCCGCTGACTGCTCCGCACACCTCGCGCAGTCGTCCCATACCCCCGCCAAACGGCGCAGATACGGTTGCTGCAAGTGTCGGCTCCAACCCGATAATATCGGCATACGCAAGCACCACGCTCTGGCAGCAGTTGTACCCGCTGTTAAAGAGCTCCTTTGCCCGCGCTGCCCGCTGCTCAATATCTATTGTAGGTTTCATTGACGCAAATATAGTGAAAAATCTCTTGCGGACTACAATCTCTGATTGAGAATCTTCTCGACAGTCAGATAATCGATATTCGAGTTCTCGCCCAGCAGTGTGCCGCGCTCCTTAAATCGCAGAACAATCTGCTCTGCCACCTCCTTGCCGATGTTGAGCTCCGAGAGTCGGGTCTGAAGACCGAGCGAGCGGAAGAACTCCTCTGTCGCTGCGATTGTCTTATCTATGCGCTCGTCATAAGAGCCCTCTGTAATACCCCAAACGCGCTGACCATACTGGAGAATCTTGTCGCCCTTCTGCTCGCGCATCACATCCATAACTGCAGGCAGTACGACTACAAGCGAGTGTCCGTGTGTAAGAGCTGTAAGTGCGGTAATCTCGTGACCAATCATATGTGTAGCCCAATCTTGCGGTACACCCATAGCGATAAAGCCGTTCAGACCCATTGTTGCTGAGAGCATATAGGTAGCCATTGCGTCGTAGTCGGTCTGGTCTGCACGTACTTTAGGTGCAACCTCGATAATTGTTTGCAGCACTCCCTCTGCCCAACGGTCCATCAGCGGAGCGATGTCTGTAGCTGTCAGATACTGCTCCATAACATGAACAAATGTATCTGCCAAGCCGCAAGCGACCTGATATGGAGGCAAAGAGAATGTCGTCTGCGGATCGAGAATAGAGAACTGCGGATAGGTGTTGTAGAATGCATACTTCTCGCCCGTTGCAAGGTTTGAGATAACTGCACCGCGATTCATCTCAGAGCCGGTTGCAGGCAGGGTCATAACGCTTGCAAATGGAAGTGTGCCGCCATAGAGCTTCGGATTGCAGACAAGCTCCCACGCATCGGTATCGACAACAGCCGCCGCAGCGATAAGTTTTGTGCCGTCCAGCACACTACCGCCACCTACGGCGAGCAGAAAATCTACTCCGTCGCGCTTGCAGATCTCGACAGCCTTGCGCAGTGTCTCCACCTTCGGATTTGGCTCGATACCCCAAAATTCCTGATAGTCAAAGCCCTCGAGCGCAGCTGTTACCTGCTCATAGACGCCATTCTTTTTTACACTGCCGCCACCAAAGGTGACCAAAATTTTGCTACCCTTTGGCAACTCCTTAGAGAGTCGGGCAATCTGACCCTTGCCAAAGATGAGTTTTGTCGGATTCTGAAAGATAAAGTTGTTCATATATTTTCGTTTTTATTTGTGTTACTCTGTATAGCTCTTGCACCACTTTGATATGCCACACTCGTTGCACTTCGGCTTGCGGGCGGTGCAGACATAGCGACCGTGCAGGATAAGCCAATGGTGTGCTATCGGAAGCAGGTGCGAGGGGATATTTTTTTCAAGTTGCAGCTCTGTCTGGCGCGGTGTCTTGGCATCTTTTGTCAGTCCGATACGTGCCGAGACGCGGAAGACGTGGGTATCTACAGGCATAACCTCCTTGCCCCAGATTACTGCGCCCACAACATTCGCCGTCTTGCGACCCACGCCCGGCAGGCGCATCATACTGTCGATATCCGACGGCACCTCTCCACCAAACTCACTACAGAGCATACGCGCCATAGCCACGATATTCTTCGCCTTATTGTTTGGGTAGGAGATGGAGCGGATATACGAAAAGACCTCCTCCACTGTCGCTGCGGCGAGTGCCTGCGGGGTCGGGAATGCCTCAAATAGGGCAGGGGTGGTCATATTCACGCGCTTGTCGGTGCACTGCGCCGAGAGTATCACCGCAACGAGCAGCTGAAACGGATTTTCGTAGTTCAACTCGCTCTCGGCTACGGGCATATTCTCGGAAAACCAACCGATTATTCCATCATATCTCTCTTTTATCTTCATTTTTTATCCTCTGAAAAGTAGTTGAAAATCTTCTCGGCGCGCGACTTGCCGACAACCTCTGCAAGGGACTCGATTGTCGCTGCCTTTATCTTCGAGAGGGTCTTGAAGTGGCGGAACAGCTGCTCGATTGTCTTGCTGCCGATACCCTCAATCTCCTCTAACTTGCTGTGTATCATCGCCCCTGTGCGCTTGTTGCGGTGGAAGGTTATGCCGAAGCGGTGCGCCTCATCTCTCAGATGGCAGATAACCTTCAGCGGCTCGCCCGTACGGGAGAGGTAGTATGGCATAGGGTCATTAGGGTAGTAGACCTCCTCCAGTCGCTTAGCAAGTCCGACAATCGGAATTTTGCTCTCCAATCCCAGCTCGCACAGCACAGCGTATGCACTCGATAGCTGACCCTTACCACCATCGACAACGATAAGGTCGGGCAGCTCGGCACCCTCCTCGACAAGGCGTGTATATCGGCGGGTGAGTATCTCGCGCATAGAGGCGAAGTCGTCGGGTCCAACGACGGTCTTGACATTAAAGTGGCGGTACTCGCGCTTTGAAGGCTTGCCGTTGCGGAAGACTACGCACGAGGCAACGGGGTGGGTACCCTGCGTGTTCGAGTTGTCGAAACACTCGATATGTCGCGGCTGACGGTCAAGGCGCAGTTCGCGCTGCATAGCCTCCATCAGTCGGTCGGTGTGTCGCTCGGGGTTTTTAATTTCGAGGTTTTTCATCAGCTCGGCGCGGTAGAGCCTTGCTGTACGCAGCGAGAACTCCAACAGCTCGCGCTTATCTCCACGCTGCGGAACGGTAAAGTGGATACCATCAAAGAGCTCCACCTCAGGCAGAAATGGCACTATAACCTCGCTCTGAAGTTCGCCCAGAATATTCTCGACAATGTGCTGTATGCCTATCGTGAGCATCTGTCGTTCGTCTGCCTCAATACCCGTAGAGAGGGCAAGGGTCTGCACAGCGATAATGGAGCCACCCTTGACTCTGAGGAAGTTGCAGTACGCCTCGTCGCCCTCGATGTAGAGCGAGAAGAGGTCGGCATCGATGATATTTGCACTGACAATAACCGACTTTGCACGATACTTCTCAAGTGCATCAAGCCTTGTCTTGAAGCGTTGTGCCGCCTCAAAGCGCAGCTCTGCGGCAGCTCTGTTCATCTCCCCCTCAAGGTAGCTCTTTACGGGGCGCAAATCTCCCTTGAGCGCCGAGACAGCCATCTCTACCAGCTCGGCATATTCTGCTGCACTCTGACGAGAGCAACAAGGTGCCTTGCAGTTGCCGATATGGTACTGCAGACACGGTGCATACTTCCCCTTGTCTATCTGCTCCTGCGAGAGGTTAAGACGGCAGGTGCGTAGCGGAATAACCTCCCTGATAAAGTCCAACATAGCCTTCTGCGCCGATACGGATGCATAGGGACCGAAGTAGCGCGAGCCATCCTTTACCAAGCGACGAGTAGAGATGACCCTCTCGAATGGCGGAGGGGTGAGAGCTATCCACGGATAGGATTTATCATCCTTGAGCAGTATGTTGTAGCGGGGTTTAAGGCTCTTGATAAGCGAATTTTCGAGTAGCAGCGCATCGGTCTCGCTATCGACGACAATATGGCGCAGCGAGGCTATCTGTCGCACCATAACCCGCACCTTCGAGCTGTGGTCGCGACTGCTGACAAAGTAGCTGCTCACCCTCTTTTTAAGGCTCTTTGCCTTACCTACATATATAACCTCTCCGCTCTTGTCCGAGAAGAGGTAGCAGCCGGGCAAGTGCGGAAGCAGAGCAACCTGCTCCTTGAGGGTAATACTGTTTTGTTGTTCGCTCATACTACAAAAGTAACGATTTTTTTGTAAAATTTAGCGAGAATTGTTAATTTTGTGTTACATTACAATCCGTATTTGTCCTATGAGAAAAACTGTTTGTATCTTGATGAGCCTTCTTGCTCTCGGATGCGTCGATAAAAGTATCGACCTCTCGAAGTTGGAGGGCAATGTCGGCACAAATGCCGAGAATCTGGCAATCCCGTTGGGATATTTGACAGATAAGAGCCTCGGAGAGCTGCTGTCCGATAAGGTCGATAACCTTGTTGCAGATCCTGTGACCGGAGATTATTCGCTGACTTACTCGTCTGATAACCAGAGTGTTAATATCGACGGCTCGAGCAACTTCTTTACTCTGCCTGCAGCCTCTTACAGTATGGAGGTGGACTATCCGTCGTTCAAACTCGATAACTCTGAGTATCTGCTCGACGATGTCTGCTATATTCGCGGTATGTTAGATGGTGTGGAGCTGTTGCTGGGTCAGGAGATATATTGCCCTGTGGCGGGTCTTAAACTCTCTGGCGAGGAGAGCGGCAAGTCGGACTACTCCTTAGAGGTGCAGGTGCCGAGCTATATCGAGGCTATCAACAAAATCTATCCGAAATACGATGCATCTCTGCCGGGAGTACCTGTCGAGGCACTCTTTGATTTGGGCAGCCTTGCAGATATCAGCACAGGCGGCAAAATATCCCTTGCCATAATCCTTCCTGAGGGCTTTGAGGTCTATGACGAGCAGTTCAACCTTGTCAGCAATGGGGTCTATCGTGTTGAGAATCGCCCGATAGCAGACGGTGAGAGCACAGTGGCTTTCAAACTCTATGTACGCAGTATCTCCAATAACAAGCGTCCTGAAAACGGGGTGCTCAACATCGCGGGCAACATCCAGTACTCGCTCAGCTATGAGTTGCAGAGCAAGGAGGGTAGGGTAGTAGCCGAGGAGCTGCCGATAATGACCCTCAAGTCGCACTTTATCTGTGACGATGCAGAGGTTACTCTGGCATCTATGGAGCTGATGGATAGCACATTCAAGAGTTCGATAGTTGCAAAGACGCTGAACGATAATGTAAAGAGTGTCAAGAGTATAGAGTTTGCCAACACAACCCTTCGACTCAATCTTCAGGATGGATTGCAGTGGAATAACGATGCTGTTATGGCGGGCGCGCTGGAGGATATACTTATCGATATTACACTGCCCGACTATCTGAAAGTTGAGGTGTATGATGACGGCGTAGAGTTCGATAACCTGACCAACACTCTCCATACGACACTCGCTCGTTTTAGAGGCGGACTCTCTGTGCACCTCAAGCGACTCGATTTTGGAGGCGAAGGGGTATCGCCCGATGCAGATGGCAATGTCGTTGTCGATTTGAATATAGATGTTCGAGCAAACCTAAAGCAGGGTGCGAATATCCATCTGAAGCACCTGCAGCAGGATGGTGTTACTCTGACGGTGGGCTACGAAGAGCTGACGATGATTGTCGCTTCGGTGACGGGGTGTGTGGATTTCAAGCACGAGCAGAGCGCCTCTGTAGACCTCGCGTCGCTCTTTGATAAGGGTAACTTCCAGATTAATGGTCTGGGAGTGAGCCCTGTTGTCGATTTCTCGATATCCAACTCGTTTACGCTGCCACTCTATGTCTCGGTAACTATCGTGCCTGTTCGCGATGGTGTTGCGGCGGTGCAGGATGCAGTTACTGTGGAGCCGTTCGAGATTAAACCTGCAACGCTTGGCGAACACTTCGCAGATATTGTTCCTACAGTTACAGCTGTTCGCCTCGGAACGGACCTCGAACCAACAGAGGGTGTTACGACAATAAATTGTGACCTCGAAAAGCTGCTTGGCGGGGCGATGCCGGAGTTGCTCGATATAAACCTCGCGGTGGCTACCGACCCGACTAAAGATGTGACGCTTGCTATTGTTGCGAACTATCCTATAGAGTATTGTTACAGCTTCGATATGCCGCTTGCGTTTGGCGAGGCGTTCGATTTGAGCTTCGACGGTAGCGCATCGGGCATTAGCGAGACTATCAGCGGTCTCGACCTTGACCTCTCGGCATCGGGCAGTGTGGCACTTGCCTGCGAGGTCGAAAACTCTACACCGCTCAATTTGGCACTTGAACTTCAGATGCTCAATGCCTCGGGAACTCCGACCTTGCTGCAGGCTGAACCAATTGGTGAGGCGGTTATTCGAGGTTCGACAGATGGTGTGCAGCCTTGTAAGAGTACTATCCGCTTCCGACTTGACTCCGGTAGTGATAATCTGCTCGACGGATTGAAAGAGGTGGAGGATATACGCTATACACTTCGTGCAACGAGTGCCGCAGCGGGTGTGGCTCTCAATAGATCTCAGACCATATCTGCGGCAGTTGTGCTTGAGGTGGATGGAAATATTAGTGTGAACATCGATTTTACAGGAGGGGAGGAGCTATGAAACGACTGATAATATTTGTTGCGGCGCTGTTGCTTGTGCTGACATCCTCTGCACAGCTGCGTACATCCTACTTTATGGATGGTTCATACCTGAGAAACGATATGAATCCCGCCCTTATTCCGGGCAAGGGTTATATCGTGCTGCCTGCAATCAGCGGCATAGGCTTGGGACTGAATAATAACTTCCTCTCGGTGGATAACTTTATCTATAGTCGTGATGGTCAGACCGTTACCGCTCTTGATAGCCGCGTGCAGACTGCCGACTTCGTGGATAAGCTACCGAAGGTCGGACACCTCAATCTCAATACCGATATCCGCCTACTGGGCGTGGGTTTCTCGACAAAAAAGGCGTTTTGGAACTTTGGAGCCAATGTGCGCGTACATGCAGATGCGGCGATGGATCAGACCATCTTCTACGCCCTGAAGAGTATCGGCAACGGCACATACAACCTCTCTCATGTGGGCGTCGATGGCAATGCCTACGCAGAGCTCTATCTCGGTGCCTGCATACCTGTTAAGGATTGGTTGCGCATCGGAGTTAAGGCAAAGGGAATTGTCGGCATTATGAATATCAACGGACAACTCTCCGATAGCTACTTCTCCGTCACTCGAACAGATGTTACTGCCAACCTGCGCGGAACACTGCGTGCAAGCGGTATTGTCGTCAATCCTGACTATGTTGTCGGCGAGGAGGTAGATCTCGAACAGATGATGGTCGAACCGCTTGAGAATGGTATCAATAGTGGTGGTGCGGCTATCGATTTCGGTGCCGAGGCACGACTGCTGAATGACCGCCTGCGCGTAAGTCTCGGTGTTACCGATCTGGGATTTGTATGTTGGTCGGCAAAGAGCGCTGCAGCAGCAGCTGTAGAGTATAATATCAACTACCGAGGCTATAACTTCGATACGCAGGAGCTCGATATGACCTCTGACGGTCGTGTCGTTACCGCAACTGCCGAGGGCTATACCCGCCGCCTCAATACCACATTGAATATCGGTGCGGAGTATAATATCCTCAACGACCATATCGCCTTCGGTCTGCTCTCACATACAGAGTTCCGCCAGCTCTATGTCTCTTCAGAGCTCACCGCCTCTGTGAACTTCCGCTTGGCAAAACTCTTCACTGCAACCTTCAGCCACACCTTCTGCGGTCGTAATCGCCCCGGCATCTTCGGCTTTGCCCTCAATCTCCACCCGCCGGGAGTAAACCTATTCGTCGGTCTTGACTACATCGACACCTCCTATGTTCTCGCCGGAGATTTTGTCGTGCCGAAGTATCAGAAGTCGTTTAATATATACACCGGACTCGGCATCAACTTAGGCAAAAATCGATTTTAAGCGGTTTTTACTTCCTCTATCAAAATTGCTCGCAATGGGCAGTACTAAAGCGTACAGCCCATCGCGGACAATTTTGCCGAGCGTTGTTATTCTAATTGAGCACATCTAACAGCCAATGGTCAGCAGTCCGTACTGTTTGAAGATCTTTGAGCTTGCCGTATTCTTATCCGCAAGGATGTCGATTACGGCATTCAGGGTCGAGAGGTTGTCGGTCTTTTGGTCGCTCTGTATCTTGCTCAGGTAGCTCTGAAAGAATATCTCGGGTATCTCAAACTCGTTTTTATTGCCTCGCTCGAGGGCGTTCTCTATGCGCAGAGTAATCTGGTATATCTGCCAATCGTCAAGCCCCTCGCGGAGGATATTCTCGGCAAAGGTGCCGTCGTAGCGCAGTATGGCGAGCATAAGTTGGTCTTTGAGCATATAGTTTCTGCCGCTCTGCATAGTATCAAATGTCACTTGGGCGATTATCGCCTCCAAAATCTTCGAAATCTTCATCGTTCAAATCGTTTGCATATATAACGATTTTGCTGTTCGCTTATTGCCTGCAATAAAAAAGAGGCTGTTCGGGTTCGAACAGCCTCTTCTACCGTGATATTATCCAGATTTACCCCCTCAACGGTATGGCAATCTTGATAAGAACATTAGGTGAGCAATATTATTGCGAATGTTATTGGTAGAAACTTTCTCGTAGGGTTAAGAAGATAATCTACTATTTACATCCGAAACATAGCATTCTTTGCGAACTGCTACTTTTTATACTTAAGTGCTACTACTTCAAATCCTTATTCGGATTGATCCACTTCATATTATCTTTAATGAAGTTGAGCACCGCTACAGGCACATCAGAGCAGGCGATATCTGCGCCCAGGGCGTATGCAAGCTGGAAATCCTCGACGCACTTGCCCGGCCAGAGGTTTACGACAATACCCGCCTCGTGAGCCTTCTTCATCGCATCGCGAGAGGTTGCGTGGATTGTTGCGCCTACGCGGTGTATGCCCAGACTGAGAACCTTCTCGATAACCTCGTCACAAACAGGCTGTGCAGTGATGTACATACCCTCGATATCAGGGTGCAACTCCTTCATTGTAAGGATTGCGCGCTCGTCAAAAGAGGAGAAGATGTAGAGTGTATTCTCCGGCTTAAGCGGCATAACGGTATTGTAGAGCTTGTCGCAGTAGATCTTGAGCTGCTCAGGGGTGTAGTTGTTTGACTTCATCTCCCACTCGACATAGCGGACATCTTTGCTGCCGTAGAATGCTGCGAGCTCATCGACAAAGAGCACAGGGTTGCCCTTGAGGCTCTTGTGCTGTGTAAGCTCGGCGCGGGTGCTCTTCTCGACATCTACATCGACACCGAATATACGCTTGAGCGATGCGTCGTGAGAGATTACAAGTTCGTTGTCCGCTGTAAGGCGCACATCGGTCTCGTAGCTGTTTACGCCATTGTTGTACGACTCGACAAATGCAGAGAGTGTGTTCTCGTCTACCTCGTAGCGACCGCCACGGTGACCGATAACCTGAATCTCGGCACTCTGCTCTACAGGAGCAGAACCACAGCCGACAAAGAGTGCGGCTGAAAGAATGTAAAGGAGTTTTTTCATCTTTTTATAGGTTTTAGTTAGTTGAAATTACCACGAAAAACCGACATTCACGCTTATGCCCGTTGCCAGCAGCGGGATAAAGTACCACGGCATACCGACACCCACATTTATCGACTTGCCGCCCTTGAAACGCACCGCAGCACCCACCTCGAGGTTGGTGTATGTAGAACCGCCCCACTGGTTGAACTTGCCGACATAATCGCCATCCTTCTCGCGATAGACAACGCCTGCCCAACCCGCCTTGAGTGCAAGATATGGACTTACTCGGCGATCCAAAATGTTGTAGCGCAGATAGCCATAGAGAGGCATAAGTATAAACTGTTCCGTCTTGTCGTTGCTCGGCTGGAAGTGGGCACCAAGACCGACACCCAAGTCGAGATATGGATTGAACGAGTAGCCGTTGATTACATCTAAACCATAGTGAGGTTTGTCAATCAGCCAACCCTCGCCATCGAGAAATGCTCCGAAATCCGAGAATGTGAATGACGCATTGCCAAAGTATCCACGCTTGCCGTATCGGTACTCCTTTTTAGGCTTTTGGGTCTTGACCTCTTTTGTCTTGTCGATGTTGCCGGCAATAGCGGAACCTGCTACAACCATAGCGATAAAAAGTACTAAAAATCTCTTCATAACTCACAAGATTTTACGGTTTGCATCGTAAAGGTAGCAAGAAATATCAAAATATCAAAAAAAATGTGGCAATTACAACTGTTTGGAGATAATCTTTTGGGAATTATGTAAATAATTCCTAACTTTGTGAGACTTTGTAGATAAACATATCAAAAACACAATACGACAATGGTTAAACCAACACTTTTAGTACTTGCTGCGGGTATGGGCTCGCGCTATGGCTCGCTGAAGCAGATGGACGGCGTAGGTCCTAATGGCGAGGCAATTATCGACTATTCTGTTTACGACGCTGTTCGTGCAGGATTTGGTAAGGTGGTATTTGTTATCCGTCACTCGTTTGCAGAGGATTTTATCTCTGTATTCAATGCCGAGCGCTTCGGTGGCAGAATCGAGGTGGAGTATGTATATCAGGAGCTGGACTACCTGCCTGAGGGCTTTACAGTGCCTGAGGGTCGCGAGAAGCCGTGGGGTACAAACCACGCAGTGATGATGGCTGCCGAGGCTGTAAAGACTCCGTTTGCCGTTATCAATGCCGACGACTTCTACGGTCAGAATGCATACGAGGTTATCGGCGCCTACCTCTCTGAGCTCGGTCAGAGCACAGGTAGCTACTGTATGGTCGGCTATGAGGTCAATAAGACCCTCTCGGAGAACGGTACTGTATCGCGTGGCGTATGTACTGTAGACGAGAACCGCTTCCTTACCTCTATGGTCGAGCGCACAAAGATCGAGCGCAATGCCGAGGGTGTAATCGTCTTCCACGATCTGGGTGATGATGTGGCACTGGATGAGAATACCCCTGTATCTATGAACCTCTTCGGCTTTACCCCTGACTACTTCGCACACTCTGTGGAGGCGTTCAAGGAGTTCCTTGCTGCCGAGAGTACAAAGACCAACCTCAAGGCTGAGTTCTTTATCCCGCTTATGGTAAACCGCCTTATTGGTGACGGCACTGCAAAGATGAAGGTGCTCTCAACTACCGCTCAGTGGTTCGGTGTAACCTACAAGGAGGATAAGCCGCAGTTGATGGCAAAGATTGAGGCGTTGATTGCTGACGGAGTATATCCGCGCAACCTATGGGAGTAAATGCATTCTGTTGGCGTTTTACTGCGTTACGCTTGAGCTCAAAATCCTCACATACGCCTCAGTATGCTGCGGTTTTTCGCTCTTCGCAAGTCTTGTAAAACACCAACACCTCTGCATTTAAGCAAAGTTCCACCTAAAAGCAATTTTACGTGAACTAAAAGTAAATAGTCAAACAATAAAATAAGCCAATAGCTAAAGGCTAAAAGCCAAAAGCCTATAAAAAATGAGAGAAGTAAGAGTTCGTTTTGCGCCGTCGCCAACAGGTCCTCTGCATATCGGAGGTGTGCGTACTGCGCTGTATAACTACCTTTTTGCCCGTCACCACGGCGGTAAGATGATTCTGCGAATTGAGGATACAGACTCGCAGCGTTTTGTGCCGGGTGCCGAGGAGTATATTATCGAGTCGCTCAAGTGGTGCGGTATCGAGATTGACGAGGGTGTAGGCTATGGTGGTCCGCACGCTCCATACCGTCAGAGCGAGCGTCGCGAGATCTACCTCAAGTATGCCAAGCAGCTTGTAGATGCCGGTTGGGCTTACTACGCATTCGATACTGCCGAGGAGCTGGATGCTCTGCGCAAGCAGTACGAGGAGCGCGGAGAGACCTTCGCCTACAACTACAAGGTGCGTACAACCCTGCCAACATCGCTCACACTTCCTGCAGAGGAGGTTGAGGCGCGTATTGCGCGTGGCGACATCTGGGTAGTTCGTTTCAAGATGCCTGAGAATGAGGTTGTAAAGATGCACGACCTTATCCGTGGCGATGTTGAGGTAAACACATCGACCCTCGACGATAAGGTGCTCTACAAGAGTGTAGACGCACTGCCTACATACCACCTTGCAAATATCGTGGATGACCACTTGATGGAGATTTCGCATGTTATCCGTGGCGAGGAGTGGCTGCCGTCACTGCCACTGCACTACCTGCTCTATCGTGCCTTCGGTTGGACTGATACACAGCCTGAGTTTGCACATCTGCCACTGCTGCTCAAGCCTACAGGTGGCGGTAAGCTCTCAAAGCGCGATGGCGACAAGATGGGTTTCCCTGTATTCCCTCTCTATTGGGTATCTCCTACAGGCGATACTGCACACGGCTATCGTGAGGATGGTTACTTTGCCGAGGCGTTTATCAATATGCTTGCACTGCTGGGTTGGAATCCGGGTACAGAGCAGGAGATCTTCTCTATGGAGGAGCTTATCGAGGCATTCTCGCTCGAGCGCGTATCTAAGTCGGGCGCACGCTTCCAGCCGGATAAGGCGAAGTGGTTCAATGCACAGTATATGCACCACAAGACCGATGCAGAGCTCGCTGTGGTTTATCAGCCAATTCTCCGCGAGCACGGTATTGAGGTTTCAGACGAGGTTGCAGGTCAGGTAGCAGGCATTATGAAGGAGCGTGCAACATTTGCATCCGAACTGTGGGATCTGACCTCATACTTCTTCGTTGCCCCTACTGAGTACGACGAGAAGCAGCTCAAGAAGTACTGGAAGGGTGACAATCCGCGTATCCTTGCAGAGTTGCGCGAGTTGCTCTCAAAGCTTATGAACTTCAGCAAGGAGAATACCGAGACTATCGTTCACGGTTGGATTGCAGAGAAGGGCTACGGCGTTGGTCAGGTGATGAATACCCTCCGTCTTGCACTCGTAGGTGCAGGTAAGGGTCCGGGTATGTACGATGTTACTGCATTCCTCGGCAAGGAGGAGTGTCTGAAGCGTATCGATACCCTTATTGCTAATGTGAAACCAATTGACGCATAATGGATATTCTGCAACATATCTGGGGCGCTACACCCGAGGGCGAGGCTATAGTTATCTATACGCTTCGCAACTCGTTGGGTAGCGAGGTGCAGCTGAGCAATATCGGTGCAGGTATTGTCAGCGTAAAGTTTGCCGACCGCAATGGCGAGGTTAAGGATGTAGTTCTCGGTTATAAAGACCCTATGAGCTACTTCGGCGATGGTCCATGCGCTGGTAAGACCGTAGGTCGCGTGGCAAACCGTATTGCGGGCGGTAAGATGACTATCGAGGGCAAGGATTACCACCTCGAGGTAAACAATGGCCCGAACCACCTCCACGGCGGTAGCAAAAACTTCTCAAACCGCCTCTGGGAGAGCTGCGTGGAGTATAACCGCGTAATCTTTACCCTTGTTTCGGAGGATGGCGACTGCGGCTATCCTGGTGAGGTGACAACACAGATTGTCTATGATTTTGATGACGAGAATAACCTCGAAATCACCCTTCTGGCAAAGTCTGACGCCACTACACCGGTAAACCTTACAAACCACACCTACTGGAATCTCTCGGGCGAGAATTCGGGTACAATCCTCGACCATACCCTGCAGCTCAACTGCTCAAAGGCGCTTGAGATGAACTCTGTACAGATTCCTACGGGCAATCTGATTGATGTTGCTGGCACTCCGCAGGACTTTACCTCTCCGCGCCGCTTGGGCGATGATATCGCTTCGGAGTTCAACCATATCAAGGATTTTAGAGGCTACGACCACTTCTTTGTTGTCGATGGCTGGAAGAAGAATATCCTCGGCGAGGTGGGTACTCTCTACGATCCAAAATCGGGTCGCGCAGTAGAGATTCTCTCATCACAGCCAGGCTGTATGGTCTATACTGGTAACTGGCTCAGCGGTGGCTGCCCACTTACTAAGTCCGATACTCGCTACTGTGACTACGCAGGCGTTGCTATTGAGTGCCAAATCCACCCAGACGCAGTTAATCAGCCTCAGTTCCCAAGTGTGTTACTCCACGAGGGCGAACTGTACTGCCAAAAGATTGTCTTCAGACTCCGAGTTTTGGAGTAATAGAGTGTCATCTATGGCACATCCCTTAAACACCAGCGACGGCTGTACATTTTAGTACTATCCGTCGCTGATTTTTTTTTCACGATGCTCCATACTTAACACCCTCTGATACCAAAACGGTATAAGGAGGTGTAATATATCTTTGCACTACAAAACTGCGCAGACAATGGTAATTGCAACCTGTACGCAGATAAAGGCCAAAATTGCCTTCCAGCCGCTTACGTTGCAGCTAACAGCAAAGGCGTTGTAGTTCCAGATGTAGAAGAGCGCAAGGCAGATAAAGCTCCAAATACTGTAAATCATCAGTGCCATACCTGGTGAAGGAATTGCACCACTCTGCAATGCAGCAACCATCTCAAGGGTCGAATTCTGTACCGCTGGCAATAGCATTGGCGCAATCATGAGCAGCAGAATAAGCTGTGCAAAGGCGGTTGTGCCGAGTATGTCAATAACGCGAATCTTTGACTTTGAGAGCAACAGACCGCAGAGGTAGAGAATACCCGCAGGCACTATCCACCAAAGAATCTGCATAGCTGCCACCTTCCACAGCGGCGCAGCAGCCATACCTATATGTATATAGGAGTCCTGAATATATCCACCGCTATAGAGCAGCAGGGTAGATGTTGCAATAAACAGCAGACCAAAAATAAGCGACTTTGTGCCCGCAATGTAGTGGAATGGGTTAAAAATTCTCTTCATAGCTGTTAAGTTTTTCAATTATGTTATCAAGAATGTTGCGCACGGTAGGGTAGCTAAGTCCCATATCTACTGCCATCTGCTTGAGTGAGCCGCTACACATAATAAAGGCGTGTACAAACTGCTGCTCGTCGGCAGAGAGCCTCAGCAACGGGTGAATAGCGAAGTCGCCCTGAACCGTGGTCTGGCACTCTGCGCACTGCAGACTCTTAACACTCAGCACACCTCCACACGAGGGGCAGGTGGTCGGAAAATTCTTCTTTACGCTCATATTATTAATGTTTTGTTTGACAAAGTTAAATAATACTTTGATAAAATGCAAATTCTGTGCATATAATTTGCAAAAAAGGAGCTCGACTATCAAGTTCCTATCCATTGGTGGTCTGTGTACCTATACTTCAGCTCTCCATCTTCCCATATTCCGTAGAGCATTGAGTATTTTTTATCGGCATAGGTTATCTCCACTCCAAAACCGTTGCGAACCCCCTCTTTATGTTCGCCCACGAAGGTTATCTTCTCCTCTTCATCGCGAGTGATAAGGAGAAACTTCTCGCTGTCGGGCATAACATCGGCACACTCAATCTCCCCGTAGCGGCAGCGGAAATCGACACCGTACTTTATGGTCGGCACTTTGGTTTCGAGGTCTTTGTTAGTTTGATACTCCTCGTCTGCAATGCCGATGAGAATATGAGAAAGTGGCAGGTAGACAGAAGAAAACTCTATATTCCAGACGATTTTGCAAAAGCCCGTTATCTTATCATCCTTAATTACTCCATAGGCAAAGTAGTCGTGATACTCGTACAGGTCACTCATTACGCGGCACGAGTTGCTGAATAGCTGCGTGCCGAATTGCTGAAGGATATTCTCTGCCATAGGTCATAGGTTTTGGTTACACAAATATACAAAAAAATATCCGTAGCACAAACTACGGATATTCTATATTATTTTATAAGGTACTCTTTGTGCCTACACTAATCCGCTGAAGCCCATAAACGCCATAGCCAGCAGGGCGGCAGTGATAAGGGCGATAGGTACACCCTGGAAAGCCTTTGGTACCTCCTCGAACTCCAGACGCTCGCGCATACCGGCAAACAGAACCAGTGCAACAGCAAAGCCCAGAGCGGTAGATACGCTATATACAAGACCCTCGAGCAGACCATACTCCTTCTGCACCATCAGAATAGCAACACCAAGCACGGCGCAGTTTGTGGTAATAAGTGGCAGGAAGATACCCAGTGCCTGATAGAGTGCAGGAGATACCTTCTTAAGAACAATCTCTACCATCTGCACAAGTGCCGCGATAACGAGGATAAAGACGATTGTCTGCATAAACTCGATGCCCAGCGGAACGAGGATATACTGCTGTATAAGCCATACAACCACACTCGAGAGTGCCATTACGAATGTTACGGCAGCACCCATACCCATACTTGTCTCGACCTTACTTGATACGCCGAGGAATGGGCAGATGCCGAGGAACTGAGCCAGAACGACATTATTGACAAATATCGCACCGATAATTATTGCGAAGTACTCCATTATCTCTTAGCTAATTTGTTAAACAATACCATTAAGAATCCCAGCACGAGGAATGCACCCGGAGCCAGAACGAATACAAGCGGCATATAGTCGCCAATACCGAGGTTCAGACCGAAGATAGCACCGCTACCGAGTATCTCGCGTACAGCACCGATAGTAGTCAGCGAGAGGGTAAAACCAAGACCGATGCCTACACCGTCGAGGATAGAGTCAAATACTCCGTTCTTAGATGCAAATGCCTCTGCACGACCGAGGATAATACAGTTTACCACAATGAGCGGGATAAACACACCCAGCGCAGCATAGAGTGACGGTACATACGCCTGCATAAGCATATCGATAACGGTCACGAACGATGCGATAACTACGATAAATGCAGGGATGCGCACCTTGTCCGGAATAACATTCTTGATCATCGCAATTACGGCATTTGACATAATGAGCACAGCCATAGTTGCCACACCCATACCAAGACCGTTTATTGCGCTTGTTGTTGTACCAAGCGTAGGACACATACCGAGAATCAGCACAAAGGTCGGATTCTCCTTGATGATTCCCTTCAAAATGAGGGATAACTTATTGTTACTCATACTTTCCTCCTTCCTGTTTTGTTGCACCGGTAGCAACATCGCCAGCCTCACTCTGCTTGCCACTTGCCACCTTATAAGCCTCGTATGCCACTGCAACTGCCTCTGCGTATGCACGCGAAGAGATTGTAGCTGCTGTAAGTGCGTCAATATCGCCACCGTCCTTCTTTACGGTCATATTGACCTCGGCTGCATTCTTATCCTTGAGCGACAAGAGCAACACATTGCCCTCATCTGCCATCTTTGTACCAAGACCCGGAGTCTCCTTCTGCTCAAGTACGTTGATGTTGAGAATCTTACCCTCTGCATCAAAGCCGACCATCAGGCGAACTGCGCCACCAAAACCATTCTTCGAGATAGACTCTACGGCATAACCTACAGCCTTATCTGCAACGGTTGCAGTGTGTGTTACAATCGGCAGTTCGGCAACCTCGATTGTCTGACTTGTGGTAGACTCATACTCGGGAAGTACCTGCTTGAGCGCGTTATTTACTGCAGCCACCTTTGCCTGAGCAATAGGCTCCTTGGTAAGCATATATACACCACCTACGGCTGCCGATGAGAGGAGGGTAATGGTAAAGAGTACCAAAACCATATTTTTCAATGAACTCTTCATATCTGCCCTCCTATTTTGCGCCGAAACGCTTTGGTTTAACATACTTGTTGATGAGCGGTACCACGCTGTTCATAATCAGAATAGCGAACGACATACCCTCAGGATATGCACCCCACAGACGGATACACATTGTAATTGCACCGATACCGATACCGTATATAACCATACCCTTTGTAGTCATCGGGCTTGTTACATAGTCTGTAGCCATAAAGATAGCACCGAGCAGTGCACCACCGGCAAGGATATGGAAGAGAGGGAAGAGCAGATGCATCGAAGGATCCTCAAAGCGGATACCTGCAAAGATAGTTGCAAACAGAGCCATAGTACCCAAAATTGCTACAGGGATGTGCCAAGTAATCACGCGACGCATAAGCAGGTAGGCAAAGCCTAAGAGCAGTGCCAGAGCCGAAATCTCACCAAACGAACCGCCCATAGCACCGGTAAACATACCTGCAACATCAAAAGATGCGAAGTCCAAAAGGTAAGCCTTTGCTGCTCCGAGCGGAGTGGCACCTGAATAGGCATCTACAAAACCGTCAATTGTCGGAGTAGGGAAAGAGGTCATCTGCACAGGGTAGGCGATAAGCAGGAATACTCGTGCTGCAAGCGCAGGGTTGAAGATATTCTTGCCAAGACCGCCAAACGGCATCTTAGCCACGCAGATAGCCACAACAGCACCGATAACAACAATCCAGAGCGGAATATTTGCCGGCAGGTTCATTGCGAGCAACAGACCGGTAACTACTGCCGAGAGGTTGTTTACGGTCACAGGACCCTTAACAAGGTACTTCTGTACCAAGAACTCAAGCAGAACGCAGCTTGCAATACTTACCGCAGTAATTGCAAGTACATTCCAACCAAACACCCTTACCGAAACCATCAGCGCAGGCAGCAACGCAATGACAACATCGCCCATCAGACGAACGGTCGAGTAGTCGCTGTGTACATGCGGAGAGGGTGAAACAAAAAATCTATTTGCCATATCGTTTTCTATTATTTCTTCATGTTTCTTGCACGGATAATACCCATAACGGTCTGCTTACCGAGGCGAACATAGTCGAGTAGCGGAATATTTGCCGGACAGGTAAACTGGCAGCAACCGCATTCGATACAGCTTGTAATATCGTTTGCCTCCATAGCATCCCAAGCCTTCTTACGAGCCTGCTTTGAGAGCAGATAAGGCTCCAGACCCATAGGACACGCCTCGACGCACTTTGCACACTTGATACAAGCGCTCTCTATGCCGCGCTTTGCAGCAGAGCCGACCATAATAGTTACGCCTGAGCAGCCCTTGAGTGCCGCCATAGCGATATTCGACATCGCGCGACCCATCATCGGTCCACCATTGATAACCTTTACATCGCCCTCTGCAAGACCGCCACACTTTGCAATCATCGCCTCGATAGGTGTGCCGAAGCGGGTCAGTAGATTCTTCGGCTGTGGAACTGCCGAGCCGGTAATGGTAATAACTCGCTCGATAAGCGGCTTATTCTTCTGCACAGCCTCATATACGGCAACAGCGGTAGATGCGTTGCAGACAACTGCGCCAACATCTATCGGAAGTGCAGGCGGTGGAGGTACCTGACGACCTGTTACGGCTGCAATAAGCTGCTTCTCGCCACCCTGCGGATACTGGGTCTTGAGCATCTGTACCTTGATATCTGTTGCAGCACCGATAATGCTGTTGAGGTGCTGCACTGCGTCAGGCTTGTTTGCCTCCACGCCGATAACGGCAGTTGAAACGCCGATGGCACGCATCAGGATTCGTGTGCCGACAATCAGCTGCTCGCCACGCTCAAGCATTGTGCGGTAGTCCGATGTGAGGTAAGGCTCACACTCTACGCCGTTGATAATAAGTATCTCAGCCTTCTTGCCATCAGGTATAGAGAGCTTTACATGGGTTGGGAATGTTGCACCACCCATACCTACGATACCCGCCTCCTTAATCTTGGCGATAATCTCCTTTGGCTCGAGGTTGCACTCTGTTACAAGAGTCTCCGAGCGGTCGATAGCACTATCCCACTCGTCACCCTCGCGCTTGATGGTGATCATCATCTGGCGCAGACCCTGACCATTTGGCTGCAGATCTACAGCTGTAACAGTACCGGAGATTGGCGCGTGAATATTTGCCGACATAAAGCCTGTAGCCTCGGCAATCTTCTGACCAACGACAACGCTATCGCCCTTCTTGACGATAGCAGTTGCAGGGGCACCAATATGCTGTGCAAGTGGAATATTGACTACATCGGGCAGCTCCATAACCGCTATGGCGCTGCTCTTGCTCCACTGCTTGTTGTCTGACGGATGAACTCCGCCTATAGGAAATGTCTTCATACTACTTCTCCTCCTTTACTTCATCTTTTTTAACCAATGGAGCAAGACCTATCATCTTGATAGCGCCTGTAGGACACTCGCCAACGCACTTGCGGCAGAGACGACACTTGGTGCTGTCGATAAAGGCGAGGTTGTTCTCAATGGTAATTGCACCGAACTCGCACACCTTCTCGCACTTGCGGCAACCGATACATCCCGCCTTACAAGCCTTCATAGTCACTGCGCCCTTGTCCTTGGATACGCAACTTACATAGATTGCGCGATTCTTAGGCCAACGCTTGCGCAGCTCGATAATACCCTTCGGACATGCTGCAACGCAAGCACCACAAGCGGTACACTTGTCGGCATCTACCTCGGCAAGCCCTGTCTCGGGGTTGATGTGGATAGCATCGAAGGCACAAGCCGCTACGCAGTCGCCATAGCCCAAGCAGCCGTATGCGCAGCCTGTCTCACCAACATAGAGCGATGAGGCAATAGCGCACGATGTAGCACCATCGTAGCTGTTTGTTCTCGGACGCTTCTCGCAGGTGCCTCCACAACGGACTGTAGCCACCTGAGGTTCCTTCTTCGGTGCAGCCTTGCCTAAGTAGTCGGCAATTTTGCCCATACATTCGTCACCGCCAACAGAACAGTAGAGTGCTGAGATGTCATCGCTCTCTACGAGTGCTGTGGCAAGACCGCGGCAGCCCGGAAAACCGCAACCGCCACAATTTGCACCCGGCAGCATCTTCTCTGTCTCGTCGATGCGCGGGTCCTCCTCGACCTTAAACTTCTGTGCAACGACATAGAGCACGATTGCTGCCACTACGCCGATAACAGAGAGTGTAAGGATTGTGTAGATTAATGTTGTCATTACTCTTTATGTATTGTAAAACTTATTTTTTGTGCCAATTTGTTGCGAAACAACCACAGTATAGCGAAGTAGACCACCACTGCGCAGAGCGATACGAGTGCCGCAAAACCCTCTGTTGCCCCTAAGAGCACCGCTACTGCAAGAGCTGCCACAAGCACTACTGCGGGCATTGCATAGCAGAGTGCAGCTGCCATAAGTCCCATCTGTGTTCGTGTCGCTACCACAACCCTCTCGCCAACGGTAAAGGTGCCGGCATCGGGGGTGGTGATAAGGATGTTGCGAGTATTACTCTCCACACCTAAAGAGCAGGCAGAACGAGAAGCACAGCTGCCGCACGCCTCGCTACTCTCTACAGCTACAGTTACCGTGTCGCGAAATACGCCGATAACCTTGCCCGGGTGGGTTACATTGTTAGTCGCCATACTTGTTAATCAGTGGCATCAGACGCTCGTGACCAAAGGCGCACGCAGAGAGACGAAGCACCGGTGGGAACTGGTAGCGCTTCTTCTCGTTCTTCATAATCATTGCATGAATCTTCTCGACAACCTCAGAGTCGAAGCCGGCGTTGATAATCTCCTCGCGGTGCTGACCCTGCTCGATCATACGGTTCAGAATAGCATCCACAACCTCGTATGGTGGCAGAATGTCGCTATCCTTCTGGTCAGGACGAAGCTCTGAAGATGGCTCCTTCTCGATAATCGACTCCGGAATAGGCTCGCCAAGTGTGCGGTTGATATAACGCGCAAGGTCGTACATCTCGGTCTTGTAGAGGTCGCCGGTTACGCTGAACGCACCTGCAGTATCGCCGTAGAGGGTACACATACCCAGCGCATTCTCACTCTTGTTGGATGAGTTGAGCAGGATATATCCGGTCTTGTTCTGCAATGCCATAAGCATCACGGTACGGATACGAGCCTGAATATTCTCCTCGGTAAGGTCAAAGTCACGACCACCGATAACAGGCTTAAGGGTATTGAGCATAGAGGTATAGACCTCTGTGATTGGCAGTACGCTGTACTCGATACCGAGACGATTTGCAAGTGCAGTAGCATCCTCTACCGACTGGTCAGGTGAGTATGGCGACGGCATAAGCAGTCCGCGGACATTCTTCTTACCTAAAGCCTCCGCAGCAATACAAGCGACAATAGATGAGTCGATACCGCCCGACAGACCTACGCAAGCCTTGGTATAGCCGTTTTTGTGGAAGTAGTCACGCAGACCCATAACAGCCGCACGGAAGTTGAACGGTGTGCGGTCGTGGCTGTAGAGTGCCTCCGGAAGAACACAAGGCTCGTGCTCTGCGTCGGTGTCGTAGATTGCGAAATCCTCGGCAAAGTCGCGCATCATAAGGGTCAGGTTGCCCTTGTTGTCCATAATGCCTGAAGTACCGTCATAGACAATCTCGCCCGAGCCACCGACCTGATTGATAAAGACAACGGTCTTTGACTGAACATAAGATACATTGTGGATAGACGAGTAGCGGCGCGAAAGAACACCCTTGCCGTATCGGCGTGCATTGACATTGATAACTATCTGGGCTGTGCGCGGGAAGTTGCGAACGCGGCGGAAGTCGTCGCCTACAACAAGCGCCACCTTCTCGCCTGCAATAAATATTGTCTCGATGCCTGTGCCGGGGCTGAGAAATCCCATCTCACGACGAGCAGTGATATGCTTCTTGGTTACGCAGTGGCTGATTCGTCCATCCTGCATCACTACAGCGGCACTCATCGGACCATCTACAGAGAGCAGTGGTGAGCCTACAATGGCAACGATAGAGTCGCAGTGGGTAGCGATACGCTCGAGAGCATCTTCACAGAGCTCAAGGAAGGTTGTTTTGCGAAGGAGGTCGAATGCAGGAGTACCACTTACGGCCTGCTCTGCAAATACCACAACGTCAGCACCTTCTGACTTTGCACGCTCTACGGCGTCGATGATTTTGGCAGTATTGCCATCGATATCTCCGATGGTGTAATTGAGTTGAGCAAGAGCTAATTTCATCTCTTATACCTTAGTTTATAATAATACTGCGCAAAGATAGTCAAAAAATATGAAATTCACACGGTTAGCGTGTTAAATAGTCATCTTTTTTGCAGTGGCATAAGCAATGCTGTCGGAGAAGTATGTACTACCCAAAGAGCCGACCGCCGTAATACCTCTCGCATCGACATAGAACAGCTCGTCGGCAGAGAGTGTTTCGGTGAGTGTTACGGGGCGGATTTCAACGGTGTGATTTGGCAGTGCCTTGAGTGCTGCAACAGCCAAGTTGTTGTATATTGAAGATGTTGAGTTACTGATAGTTATGGTCGTGCCGTGGACAACAATCGGAGCTGCTCCGTCTACCGATGTGACCACTCCGTTGTGGTCTGTACAGAGGGCTATATGGCACTGGTTTTGCAGCGCTGTAAGTCGCAGAAAATCGACCATCGAGAGCGCCGCCGAAGTGGGCATAGAGAAGGGGTAGTTGCACCCCTCTGCAACCATAGCCTTTGGTCGCATAACGCGCAGTGCAAATCCCTTGTAGAGGGATGTTTCGATAACTCGTAGCCGGAACTTTCCGCTCTGTTGGAGGCGCAGCTCGAGGATATGTATTGCACTTGAGGAGTAGTTGCCGCGGTAGAGCAACTGTTCGCACGCCTTGTTTACCTCCTTTTCGGTCAGTGTAACAGGGGCGCCGAAGAGGGTAGTGGAGGCTTCGTTTAACAGCGCAAGGTGCGCCTTGAGGTTGGAAATTTTGCCATTTTGGGCGCGCAGATGTTGGTAGAGGAACAACTCATGCTCCTCCGTATCGTACCTCGATACACCACTGCTATCTATGCGCCACTGCTCCATTACTCCATAAATATTTTGAGCAGAAGTTCGCGTAGAAGCTCTGCCTCCGATTTGCCGCCTGTGTCGATGCCCTTGCTCTTGCCGTCATACTCGCGCAGCAGACCTAAGATGTTGAATACCTTTGAGTTCTGCCATAGGCGGGCATACTGCTTTATGTCGCGCAGGGCGTAGATATTGCTCGATTTGAGGTGTCCGAGAAGCTCCTGATCGCTTGGGAACGGAACACCCTTTCGCTGCTGCATCCAGCTCAGATAATTGACGATAAATATCTCGCGGAAGGTGCCGAAGAGTGCCATAATTGTAAGCAATAGCGGGTACTGCTTCGGGTTTTTCGAGAGGTGGTCGGCAATGGTCATTGCACGCTTCATATCGCGTGTGGCAACGGCTCGACAGAGCTCGAAATTGTTAAACTCTTTCGATATGCCGATGTAGTTCTCAATCTCTACTGCCGTAATGCGTTTATTGCCCTCGGGCATAGATACAATGAGCTTGTTCAGCTCGTTGCTTATTCGTGAAATATCTGTACCTAAGTGGTTAATCATCAGCTCGGTACAGTTGGGGTCAATCTGCAGTCCGTGCTGGGCAACGAAGCCTCCGAGCCAATCTTTTATCTCGTACTCTCGCGGGCGTACAGACTCGAATACCACACCATTTGCAAGGCAACTCTTGTAGAGCGCCTGTCGCTTGTCGGGCATCTTCTCCTTATGACAGATGACGAGCACCGTCGAAGGGAGCGGATTTGCCGTATATGCGGCAAGTTGCTCGAGCTGCGGCATTGCCTGTGCCTCCTTTACGATGATGACCGTATATCCGCCCATCATAGGCATCTGTCGGCAGTGGCTGGCAATAGTTGCACCATCGGTGTCGCGACCATAGACCGTCGTCTGGTTGAAGGCGCGCTCTGTTTCGTTGAGAATTGATGACGACAGCTTCTCGGAGATAACATCTATAAAGTATGGCTCTTCGCCGGCAAGCAGGTATATAGGCGCAAACTTTCGCGCAGAGATATCTGAACATATCTTGCGAAAATCGGCGTCGCTATCCTTGAATTTTTTTGTACTCTTAGCCATTGAGGGTCTGTTTTGTAATCTTGAGTATATTTTCGGTGCGGTTAGTAATTCTGTAGCGGTCGTCGATGCGACAGCCCACTACCCAGACAATATCCTCGCCCGAGAGCAGAACAAATTGGCGGCTCTTCTCGACTACCGACATCTTGCGGTCGGTAAGCAGGTCGCTCACCTTCTTTCTGCCAATCATTCCGAACGGGATGAAGCTGTCGCCCTCCTGCCAACGGCGCAGTGTGAGGGGGTAGGTGAGCTTATCCTCGTCAAGATATGCAATCTCCGGCGGGGTGTTGAAGTCCGAAACATTGTCTATATCCGTATGCTCGTAGTAGAGCACCGAGTTGCCGCAGTAGCTGCGAATTGCACGACGCTCGACCTTTATCTCGCAGTTGTCGTCAGACGGTATGGTCGAGATGACAATATCTGCGCGGTCGATGCACGCCACATGCTCGCGGGCGTAAAATCGCTTACCCGTAGCACCCGACAGCAGAGCTTTGTAGAGCTCATCTACCGTATCGCCCTTGAAACCGTACATCGAGTTGAGAATCTCGTATATCACAAACTCCTTCGGGAAGTGGGGCTCTATTAACTCCGTATGTATGCGGTCGATGCCGTCGTTGCTCTCCAAAATCTGCTCCTTTATCTTGGTTATTCCCGCCTCGATAAATCGCTGCGCATCGGCAAGTCGGTAGAGGTTGCCGCGCATCATAGAGGTAAAACGAGAGTTTATCTCGCGCACCATCGGGAGCAGTCCGAGGCGGATCTTGTTTCGCAGATACTTCTTTGTCCTGTTAGATGAGTCTTCGCGGTATGGAACCTTGTGCAGTACGGCATACTCCAAAATCTCCTTGCGCTCGGCAAAGAGCAGCGGGCGGATGATGTTGCCGCGCTGACGAGTAATGCCCGTAAGACCTCTCAATCCCGTTCCGCGAAACAGATTTATAAAGAATGTCTCTATAGAGTCGTCCACATGGTGGGCAATGGCAATTGCTGTATAACCGTGCTCTGCACTCAGCTGCTCGAACCACTCGTACCTGAGGCGGCGCGCTGCCATCTCCATAGACTCGCCGGTGCGCTCCATCTCGCCCTTTGTGTCGAAGCGTTTGTTGTAGAAGGGTACATTGTAACCCTTTGCCACAGCCTCTACTGTAGCCTCATCCTGATCGCTCTCCTCGCCACGCAGGCAGAAGTTGCAGTGTGCCACGCCGATATTGTAGCCCGCCTCGGCAAAGAGTGCAAGCATAACCATCGAATCGACACCTCCCGATACTGTGAGCAGTATCTTGTCATCGTGCGTAAAGAGTGAGTGTCGGGCGTTGTATTGTTCAAAATGCTCAGGGAGCAGACTCTTCTTTATCATAAGATATTGACCTCTGTGTCTATCTGAATAGCGAACTTTTCTAAAACTGTGCTCTGCACCTTTCGTGCAAAGGCTATAACCTCCGCTCCGGTTGCCTCGCCTGTAGTGTTTATCAGCACAAGTGCCTGACGGCTGTGCACACCTACATTGCCCTCCGAGTAACCCTTAAGACCACATTGGTCTATCAGCCAACCCGCTGCAAGCTTTACACACTCCGGGTCGGCAGCAGGGTAGAGAGGCATATTTGGATATTGTGCAAGCAACGCCTCGGCAACGCTGCGCTCGACAATCGGATTTTTGAAGAAACTGCCGGCATTGCCCGTCTCTGCTGGGTCAGGCAACTTCGAACGACGAATGGTACATATCGCCTCGCGGATATTTCTCAAGGTAGCCCCGCCGCGCTTCTCAACCTCTGCGCAGATATCGCCATAGTTGAGCTTCGGGTTTTCAACTTTCGAGAGACGGAACTCTACCGCCGTGATAATCACACGACCCTTGAGCGAGTGCTTGAAGACACTCTCGCGATAGCCAAAGCCGCAGTGCTCTGCTACGAGGGTTATGAAGTTGTCGGTCTCAGGACTGTACATCTCGACATTTGTGATGCAATCCTTTGCCTCGGCGCCATATGCTCCGATATTCTGTACAGGTGCTGCGCCAACCTTGCCCGGAATGAGCGAGAGGTTTTCCAATCCCCACAGATTGCGCTCCACAGCCCACTCTACAAGCTCGTCCCACTCAAGACCTGCACCGACGCGGATAGTTACACTCTCGGTGCTCTCTGCGATAATCTCGATATTGCAGTTGCGCGGGAAGATGATACTCTTCTCTATATCTTTCGTAAAGACGATATTGTTTCCGCCACCCATTACCATCCACTCTCCGTCTATGTGCAGGCGGAAAATTTCGGATAGATCGCTGTTGCTGTCAAACTCGATAATCTTCGCGGCTGTTTGGTGTATACCAAAGCTGTTGCGTGAAGATATGTCCACATTCTCGAAAATACGTACCATAAAATATTATATTTTACGGTGTAAAGATAAAAATAAATGTTCAGAATAGGATAAGTTCAGAGAAAAATGTTTAACTTTGGAGTATCGAAACCTAAAAACTTCAAAATATGTTTACAGAACAAGACCTAAAACAGATCGCAGCTCACGGCCTTACAGTTGAGGCTGTAGAGCGTCAAATTGAGAATTTCCGTCGTGGTTTCCCATCTCTGCAGGTTGTCAGCGCAGCCTCTCCTGCCGACGGTATTGTAGTGCTTACCCCTGAGCAGGCAGCCGCTTATGCTGCAAAGTATGAGGGTCGAGACGCCTCGGTTACCGTTGCAAAGTTTGTCCCTGCATCGGGTGCTGCTACCCGTATGTTCAAGGAGCTCTTCGAGTTTGTCAATGAGGATAAGCGCGGCAAGGGTATCGATACTCTGCTCCAGAATATCGAGAAGTTCGCATTCTATCCCGAGCTGAAGGAGGTCGTTGCCGACTTTAGCGATGAGAAGGCTGTTGTCAGTGCAATTATCAAGCAGGGTCTTGGCTACGGCTCGCTGCCAAAGGGTCTTGTAACCTTCCACGCCTACGAGAGTGGCGCGCGTAAGGCTGTAGAGGAGCACCTTGTTGAGGGCGCACTCTATGGTGCTGCAGATGGCGTTGTTCGCCTCCACTTTACCGTCTCTCCTGAGCACGAGGGAGCTTTCCGCGCTCTGCTTGCCGAGCGTACTGCAAAGTATGAGGCAATGTTCGGCGTGAAGTACGATATATCGTTCTCGCAGCAGAAATCATCTACCGATACTATCGCTGTAAATCCGGATAATACGCCATTTAGAACAGATTCCGGTGAACTGCTCTTCCGCCCTGCAGGTCACGGTGCACTGCTCGAAAATCTTAACGATATCGACGCATCAATCATCTTTGTAAAGAATATTGACAATGTTACCACCGATGCTCTGCGTGGCGATACCGTACTCTATAAGAAGGCTCTTGCAGGTCTGCTCCTCGAGCTTCAGGCAGAGACCTTTGCACAGCTGGCTGCGCTCAAGGCTGGTGATGCCGATCTGGCTGCCGTTGCCGAGTTTGTGCAGGGTAAGTTGTGCGTGAAACTTCCTGAGAATTACGATGCTGCACTGCTCGAAAAACTCCTCTCTCGTCCAATCCGCGTCTGCGGTATGGTGCGCAACGAGGGCGAGCCGGGTGGTGGTCCGTTCTGGGTGGCAAATGCTGACGGTACACAGACTCTTCAGATTGCCGAGTCGAGTCAGATTGCAGCTGAGGATATGCACCTTATGAAGGACGCAACTCACTTCAATCCTGTGGATCTTGTATGTGGCGTCTATGCTGCTGACGGTACTAAATATAATCTTTTAGATTATACCGACCCTGCAACAGGCTTTATCTCTTCAAAGTCGAGCGGTGGTCGCGACCTGCGCGCTCAGGAGCTTCCGGGTCTTTGGAACGGCGCTATGGCAGATTGGAATACCATCTTTGTTGATGTGCCAATCTCTACCTTCTCACCAGTGAAGGTTGTTCAGGATTTGCTCCGTAACCAACACCAATAGTCTATAGCTGAATAGCGAATATCAAATGTCCCAAATCGAACATTGTCGGTTTGGGACATTTTGTCTATTTTGTCTTAATTTATAAAAGATGTGACAGATTTTAAGTATTTTGCTTGCTTTTCCATAGGAAATTTTGTAAATTTGTGGCGTTTTGAAAAAATCTTAAATAATTTATATAAAAACCTATGGAAAATACTAAACTAAAGGAATTGACAGAGCGTCTGTACGGAGAGGGTCTTGAGAAGGGTCGCACTGAGGCGGATCGTTTGGTTGCAGAGGCTAAGGCTGAGGCTGCAAAGATTGTGGCAGAGGCTAAGGCAGAGGCTGCAAAGATTGTTAAGCAGGCTGAGGATAAGGCTGCCGATACTGCAAAGAACTCGATGACCGAGATCTCACTTGCAGGTAAGCAGGCTCTTGCCAAGATTAAGAATGAGATTGCTGAGGTAATCATTGCAAAGAGCGTAAATGCAGGCGTTGCTGCGGCTGTTGTTGATGCTGCTTTTGTTAAGGAGCTTCTTCTTGCTGTTGCTGCCGGCTGGAATGGTGGTGCAAAGGTTGAGCTGAAGGCTATGCTCCCTGCGGCTCTTGAGGCTGAGTTCTCAAAGGTGTTTGAGGCATCTGCAAAGGAACTTCTTGCTGCCGGCGTTGAGGTTGGTTACTCGAAGGATGTTCGTAACGGCTTTAAGGTTGGTCAGAAGGATGGTGGTTACTATATCGCCTTTACTGATGAGTCATTTGCTGCTCTGATGCAGGAGTATCTGCGCGAGAAGGTATCTAAACTGCTTTTTTAGTGGCTTATGTTCAGCAGTAACTACTATGCACTTGTAGCGGGTTTTCGCGAGTATGCACTCGATGCCGAGACCAAAGGTTTCGATATTGAGGAGATTCTTGCGGAGATTGAGGAGGTGCTCTCTGCTAAAGATTGGCAGAGTGTGCGTCTGCTCTACACCTACTACGATTGCGAGAATTTGGTAGCTCGTCGCAACGGCAGCAGTGCACATAATGCATTGGGTCGTCTGTCGGCAGAGCAGGTTGCAGAGCAGCTCGCTGCACCTACAGCCCTGCCTGAGCGTATCGCAAAGGTCATTCGTGCCTATGCCGATACTGAGGGTGAGGATGCCGAGGGTGTAGATACAGAGGCTCCGTTTGCACAGTCGCTCTTTGCTGCCTACTATGAGGAGTGTGCAGCTTCCGGCTCCCGTTTCCTTAAGGAGTGGTCGGAGTCTGATCGTGCTCTGAGAAATGTAATCTCGGCTCTTGTTGCTCGTGATCGCAATATGGCTGTGGATCAGGTTACCGTTGGTGGTGGAGATGTTGTCGAGCAGCTCCATCGCAGCTCGGCTGCCGATTTCGGTCTGCGTGGCGAGTTGGGCTATATCGACGCACTGATTGGTGCAATGGATGAGCAGAATATGCTTGAGAAGGAGCGTAAAATCGACCTTATCCGTTGGTCTGTGGCGTCAGAACTCTCTACATTCGACTATTTCTCTCTCGATGCTGTGCTGGCATACCTTGTCAAGGTAAATCTTGTGGCTCGTTGGACTCTTCTGGATGCCAAGATGGGTCGCGCAATGCTTGACAGACTTATGGCAGAGCTGGATGGAAAACAATATATCGAAATATAAAACTAATCTATAAATGAAAACAACAGGAAAAGTTAGTGGTATCATCTCCAACATCGTTATCGTTCGTGCTGACGGTGCTGTTGCACAGAATGAGATTTGCTACGTTTATTGTGGTGATACCCGAATGATGGCTGAGGTCATCAAGGTAATCGGCGACGATGCCTATGTACAGGTTTACGACTCTACCCGTGGTCTGAAGATTGGCGACCGCGTGGATTTCGAGGGACATATGCTCGAGGCTACACTCGCTCCGGGTCTGCTGTCAAAGAACTACGACGGTCTGCAGAACGACCTTGCAAAGATGGATGGTCTGTTTATCGACCGTGGCTCTATTACCGAGCCGCTCGACTTTGATAGCGTTTGGGAGTTCAAACCACTTGCAAAGGTGGGCGATAAGGTTTCGGCTGCATCTTGGCTCGGTGAGGTTCAGGAGCAGTGGATTGCCCACAAGATTATGGTTCCGTTCATTATGACCGGCAACTACACCGTAAAGAGTGTTGCTGCTGCCGGTAGCTATAAGATTACCGACACTATCGCAGTTCTTGCTGATGTGGATGGTAACGAATACAATGTTACTATGGTGCAGAAGTGGCCTGTAAAGCAGGCTGTACGCTGCTACACCGAGAAGCCTCGTCCTTCAAAGGTTATGGAGACAGGTGTTCGTGCTATCGATACCTTCAACCCACTTGCTGAGGGTGGTACAGGCTTTATCCCAGGTCCGTTCGGTGCAGGTAAGACTGTGCTTCAGCACGCAATCTCAAAGCAGGCAGAGGCTGATGTTATTATCATCGTAGCTTGCGGTGAGCGTGCAAATGAGGTTGTGGAGATCTTCAAGGAGTTCCCTGAGTTGGTAGACCCTCGTACAGGTCACAAGCTTATGGAGCGTACCATTATCATCTGTAACACATCTAACATGCCGGTTGCGGCTCGTGAGGCGTCAGTATATACAGGTATGACTATCGGTGAGTACTACCGCTCTATGGGTCTGCGTGTGCTTGTTATGGCGGACTCTACCTCTCGTTGGGCACAGGCACTTCGTGAGATGTCAAACCGTCTGGAGGAGCTTCCGGGTCAGGATGCGTTCCCTATGGACCTCTCGGCAATTATCTCTAACTTCTACGCTCGCGCAGGTCTTGTGAAGCTTACAAACGGTCAGACCGGTTCGGTAACCTTCCTCGGTACCGTATCTCCTGCGGGTGGTAACCTCAAGGAGCCTGTAACTGAGTCTACAAAGAAGGCTGCACGTTGTTTCTACGCCCTTTCACAGGGTCGTGCAGACTCAAAGCGTTATCCGGCTATCGATCCGCTGGAGTCTTACTCAAAGTATCTGGAGTATCCGGAGGTTGAGGAGTATCTGGGCGAGAAGATCGAGAAGGGCTGGGTATCCCTCGTGCGTAAGGGTAAGACCATCGTTCAGCGCGGTAAGGAGGCTAACGACCAGATCAACATCCTCGGTGATGACGGTGTACCTGTAGATTACCACGAGCGTTTCTGGAAGAGCGAGCTTATCGACTTCGTAGTTCTGCAGCAGGATGCATTTGACGACATCGATGCAAACTGTCCTATGGTGCGTCAGCAGCTTATGTACAAGATGGTACTCGACATCTGCGAGTATGACTTTGACTTTGCAGACTTCGAGGCTTGCTCTAAGTTCTTCAAGGGTCTTATCAACCTCTTCCGTCAGATGAACTACTCTGAGTGGCAGAGCGAGAAATTCTACGATTATAAAAAGCAAATCGAGGAGTATGTTGCCTCAGCAAAATAATTTGGTACAATGACAACACGAGCATTTCAGAAGATTTATACAAAAATCGACAATATTACCAAGGCTACAGTCACTCTTCGTGCAACAGGCGTAGGTAATGACGAGCTTGCTACCGTAGGCGGAAAGCTTGCACAGGTAGTAAAGATTATGGGTGAGAATGTAACCCTTCAGGTCTTCGCAGGTACTGAGGGTCTTGCAACTAACTCAGAGGTGGTATTCCACGGTGAGCCACCAAAGTTGAAGGTTTCTGACAACCTTGCAGGTCGCTTCTTCAACGCATACGGTGAGCCACTCGAGGGTGGTGAGCAGCTTGAGGGTGAGGCACGCGAGATCGGTGGTCCTACCGTAAACCCTTTCAAGCGTCTGCAGCCATCTGAGCTTATCGCTACAGGTATCGCAGGTATCGACCTTAACAACACAATCGTAACCGGTCAGAAGATTCCGTTCTTCGCCGATCCGGATCAGCCATATAACGCCGTTATGGCAAATGTGGCTCTGCGTGCAAAGGCAGACAAGATTATCCTCGGCGGTATGGGTCTTACAAACGACGACTTCCTCTACTTCAAGCAGGTGTTTGAGAATGCAGGAGCTCTCGACCGTATCGTATCGTTCGTAAATACTACAGAGAACCCACCGGTAGAGCGTCTGCTCGTTCCGGATATGGCTCTGACTGCTGCCGAGTACTTCGCAGTAGATAAGGGCGAGAAGGTTCTGGTACTGCTTACCGATATGACCCTCTACGCCGATGCGCTTGCAATCGTATCTAACCGTATGGATCAGATTCCGTCTAAGGACTCTATGCCAGGTTCTCTCTACTCAGACCTTGCAAAGATTTACGAGAAGGCCGTACAGCTTCCAAATGGTGGTTCAATCACAATTATTGCCGTTACAACCCTCTCTGGTGGTGATATTACCCACGCTATTCCAGATAACACTGGTTACATTACTGAGGGTCAGCTCTTCCTTCGTAACGACTCTGATACCGGTAAGGTTATTATCGACCCATTCCGTTCATTGTCACGACTCAAGCAGCTTGTTATCGGTAAGAAGACCCGTGAGGATCACCCACAGGTGATGAATGCCTGCGTGCGTCTCTATGCTGATGCTGCAAATGCAAAGACTAAGCTGGAGAACGGTTTCGACCTTTCGGACTACGATGAGCGTGCACTTAAGTTTGCACACGACTACTCGGAGAAGCTGCTTGCTATCGATGTAAATATCGACATTACCGAGATGCTCGACACTGCGTGGGCACTCTTCGGCGAGTACTTCACTAAGGAGGAGGTTGCAATTAAGGCAGAACTTATTGCTAAATACTGGAAAGCATAACAACTGATGGCAATCAAATTTCAATATAACAAGACTTCGCTTGGCGAGCTGGGAAAGCAGCTCAAGATGCGCCAGAAGGCACTCCCTACCATCAAGAGTAAGGAGTCGGCTCTGCGCCTTGAGGTAAAGCGAGCGAAGGACTCAGCCGCAAAGCTCCGCAGTCAGTACGATGCGCTTGTTGCGCAGTACGACTATATGGTGGCTCTGTGGGGCGAGTTTGATTGTACGCTACTCAAGATCTCTGATGTCGAGCTCTCGACACAGAAGATCGCGGGAGTTCGTATTCCGCTGCTCGGTGAGGTGATTTTTGAGGAGAAGGCCTTTGACCTCTTCTCGTCACCTGCTTGGTATAGCGATGGTGTGACTCTGCTCAAGAATATCGCAAAGCTTGGCATTGAGTCGCAGGTCTATACCCGCCAGATGGAGCTTTTGGACTACGCACGCCGCAAGACTACTCAGAAAGTAAACCTCTATGAGAAGGTTCAGATACCTGGCTATGAGGATGCTATACGTAAAATTAAGCGATTTATGGAGGACGAGGAGAACCTCAGTAAGTCGGCACAGAAGATTGTTAAGACACGCCAGCAACAGCAGGCAGCTGCAGAGGAGGGCAGAGCAGTATGATAGTTAAAATGATGAAATACGACATCGTGCTCTTTGCTGCCGAGCGTGACCGCTTTATCGAGTCATTGCGAGAGAGCGGTATGGTAGATATTACCACCTCGGGCTGGGAGCCAACAGAGTCAGATAGAAATCTGCTTCTTGATATTGAGGCTCGCACAAAGGCACTCGCTGCTTTCGATGCTCTCGATAGCGAGGCGAAAACCACTGCAACCGTTGATGCAGAGCGCGTCTTTGAGTGTTATACAGAGGCACAGGCGGCTATCGCTGCTGCTAAGGGCGATATTGCTCGTCTTGAGAAGAGCGTTGAGGAGTGGACTCCTTGGGGCGACTTCGATACTGAGCACCTTGCAGCCCTTGCAAAGGCGGGCGTTGTGCTGCGCTACTTCGTAACCTCTACAAGTACCTTTGATAAGGGTGCAGAGGAGTGGATGGCAAAGTATAACATCTCACTTGTTAGCACTGCCGACTCTCAGGCTCGGTTCGTTGTTATTGGCGACGGCACTGAGCAGGTAGATGTTGATGCACAGGAGCTTAAAGCACCGACTATGAGCCTTAAGCAGCTCTCAGCAGCTGTTGCTCAGGCACAGGCACGTGTTGAGGCTGCCGAGCAGACTATTGTTGCATGTGCAGCACATCGTGCAGTGATTGAGGCCGAGCTCTTGTCACTCAAGCGTGAACTTCAGAATGTAAAGATTAGCTCATCTGCTGACCAGGCAGCTGACGGTCTTTTGCTGGTGCTTGAGGGCTGGGCTGAGCAGGCAAATGCTCCAAAGGTAGATGCTCTGCTTGATGCTTCACCAAACACTGTTTACCTTAAGAGTAACCCTACTCCAGAGGATAATACCCCTGTGAAGCTTAAGAATAACCGCTATGCGCGCATTTTTGAGCTTGTTGGTAATATGTACGCACTACCAAAGTACGGAACAATCGATTTGACACCGTTCTTCGCGCCATTCTATATGCTCTTCTTCGCAATCTGTCTTTGCGATGCGGGTTATGGTGCGGTGATTCTTGCAGCGGGTCTTGGCCTGCTCTTTAAGGGTGGAAAGAATCTTCGTCAGGCGGCACTCTTCTCAACCGTTTGCGGTGTTGCGAGTGTTGCATTTGGTTTTGCAGCCAACTCATTCTTCGGAATGACCATCTCTGACGCTCCGCTGTTTGAGGATCTTAAGTTCCTCGATTTCCAGAATCAGTTCTTCTACGCATCTCTGGGAATCGGTATCTTCCAGATTCTCTTCGGTATGGCGATTAATATCGTGATGACTGCCACCACCTACGGCATTAAGAATGCACTCGGACAGATTGGCTGGTTCCTCCTTATCTTCAGCTCTTGCGCTGCGGGTGTTGCGGGAATGGCTGGTGCTGAGTGGTACTCATTCTCTTCTGTGGCATATATGGCTACAGTAGCCGTTGCCCTTGTGCTGATGCTGTTGCTCAATAAGCCGAGCTTCAACATCTTCGCAAACTTCGGTGTTGGTTTGTGGGATACCTATAATAATATAACAGGCCTGCTTTCTGACCTGCTCTCGTATATCCGATTGTTCGCTATCGGTCTTTCGGGCGGTGTACTTGCGCTGGTGTTCAACAGCCTCGCTATGGGTCTTACAGGTCTTGATGCAGGCATCGAGCAGTTTACAGTAGGTACTCTGTTCCAGATTATCGGTGCTTCGGCAATTCTGCTTGTCGGTCACGGTATCAACCTCTTTATGTCCGCAATATCGTCATTCGTACACCCTATGCGATTGACCTTTGTGGAGTTCTTCAAAAATGCAGGCTTCGAGATGGGTACACGCGCCTTCGAGCCGCTTAAAAACGAGTAAAACAATAGTAACAATAATTAAAACTTAAAAACAATTACAATTATGGCAAATTCAGCAATTATTATGGCTTATGTAGGCGTTGCGCTTATGGTAGGCTTGGCAGGTATCGCATCTGCAATCGGTACTGCAATCTGTGGTCAGGCTGCAGTAGGTGCAATGAAGAAGAATGGTGGCGCTTTCGGTAGCTACATGGTGCTCTCAGCGCTTCCGGGTTCACAGGGTCTTTATGGTTTCGTTTGTTTCTTTATGGTTACAAACCTCTATCCACTCGTTGGTCCTGAGACTTCAGCTGCACAGGGTGCTGCAGTTCTCGGTATCGGTCTTTTGGTTGGTATGGTAAACCTCTTGGCTGCTATCTATCAGGGCAAGGTTTGTGCTAACGGTATCGCAGCTATCGGTAACGGTCACGATGTAATGGGTAAGACCCTTATCCTCGCAGCGTTCCCTGAGCTCTACGCGATCCTTACTGTAGCGGCGACATTCCTTATTGCGTCTGCAGCTACCGCATGGTAATTTTGGTGTGATAGCGGGGCACCTATCTCCGCTAACATATATAAACAGCAAAGGGCAGTACGCATAAGTACAGCCCTTCGCTGTTTTATATGCCGAGCGGAGTATCTGCCCCGCTCTGACACCAAAATTTGTCGTCACTTTAATAGGAAACTTAAAAAAACTCATTAATTACTGCGGAGCAGTGAAGGGTCTCCGCAAGTGAATCAATGGCAAAACAATAAAGGACTGACATTTGCCAGTCCTTTATTGTTCATATCTATTGTAGATTACTTGTCGAGAAGCTTCATCACCTCATTGTAAACAGTCTCGCCGTTGTAGCCGAACTGCTTGTCGAGCACCTTATATGGAGCAGAGTGACCGAAGTGGTTCAGACCGTGGATATTCTCCATAGAGCCTACAAGACCAAGCAGTGTTACAGGCAGACCGGAGGTCATACCGTAACGGAGTGAGTCAGATGGGATTACAGCCTCCTGATAAGACTTAGGCTGGTCGCGGAACAGACCCTCGCTCGGAACATTTACCACGCGGACATTGATGCCCTCCTTCTTCAGAAGCTCAGCACCCTCAACAAGTGTAGATACCTCAGAACCCGAAGCAATCATAACAATCTTTGGCTTTGCAGAGTCCATAACGATATATGCACCCTTTGCTGCCTGCATAGCCTCCTCGCGGCGTGATGCATTGAGGGTAGGGAGGTTCTTGATATCCTGACGAGAGAGGATGAGTGCCACAGGACGCTGCTCCTCGAGAGCAATCTTCCACGCAGCAACAGTATCCTCGCTATCTGCAGGACGCAGAACAACCATAGAGCGCTCGCCATTGTGGTTGTGCAGGTGCTCCATAAGGCGGATCTGTGCCTCCTGCTCGATTGGCTGGTGGGTAGGACCATCCTCGCCAACGCGGAATGAGTCGTGTGTCCAGATATAGATAACGTGCAGGCGCATCAGTGCAGAGAGGCGCACTACAGGCTTCATATAGTCAGAGAATACGAAGAATGTACCGCAAGCAGGGATAACGCCGCCGTGCAGTGCCATACCGTTCATAATACAAGCCATAGTAAACTCAGAGACACCCGCCTGGAAGAACTTACCTGTAAAGTCGCCCCTCTTGAAGGCTGTAGTCTTCTTGAGGAAGCCGTCGGTCTTGTCCGAGTTAGAGAGGTCGGCAGATGCAACGATCATATTCTCTACCTTCTCGGCATATACACCCAGAACGGTTGCAGAGGCTGCACGAGTAGCAGTGTTAGGCTTCATCTCGATAGAGCGGTAGTCGATCTGTGGGAGCTTACCTGCGAGGAACATATCGAGCTTGTGCGCAAGTGCAGGGTTTGCAGAGCGCCACTCAGCCTCAACAGCCTTGCGCTCAACCATCTCGGCACGCAGAGCTGCTGCTCGCTGCTCGTATACCTCCTTGCTCTCCTCGAAGATCTGGAATGGATCCTCAGGGTTACCACCAAGATTTGCCACTGTTGCAGCGTAGTCTGCACCGGCAGCAGAGAGTGGCTGACCGTGTGTAGATACCTTATCCTCGAAGCTGCCACCCTCGGCAGTTACTGCACCCTTACCCATAACGGTTACACCGATAATAAGGGTTGGCTTATCTGAAGGCTCGTTAGCCTTTGTAAGCGCCTCGCGAATCTGCGGAATGTTGTGACCGTCAATCTTGATAACATTCCAGCCCCACGCACGATACTTCATCTCAACATCCTCAGTATCTACCTCATTAACCTTGGTAGAGAGCTGTACGTTGTTGGAGTCGTAGTACATAATGATATTCGACAGACCGAGGTTGCCGGCAATACGACCAACACCCTGCGATACCTCCTCCTGAACGGCACCGTCAGAGATATAAATATAGGTCTTGTGAGCCATCCATTCGCCAAAACGAGCTACTAAGAATCTCTCGGCAATCGCTGCACCCAGACCCATAGCGTGACCCTGACCGAGCGGACCAGATGTGTTCTCCACGCCACGAAGGAAGTCTACCTCCGGGTGACCAGGTGTGATGCTGCCCCACTGGCGGAACTGCTTCAGATCCTCCATAGTGTAGTGTCCTGCAAGTGCAAGTACTGAGTAGAGCATTGGAGACATATGTCCCGGATCGAGGAAGAAACGGTCGCGATGAGGATAGAGCATATTGTCCGGATCGTAACGCAAGAACTCTGTGAAGAGTACATTTACGAAATCGGCACCACCCATAGCACCGCCAGGATGACCTGACTTAGCCTTCTCGACCATCGAAGCTGCAAGGATACGGATGTTGTCCGCAGCCTTAGCGAGTTGCATATCATTTGCCATAGTTATATTATATTTAGTATACTTTTTCAGTTTCCAAATACAAATGTAATAATTTTTTGAAACAAAGACAACAGATAGTCGATTTTTTTACTGGTTGTCACGAATAAGCGCAGTGTCTGCCTGCTCGAATTTCTGCTCGGCATACTGCTTTGTTATTGTGAACTCCTTGATATCTGACGAAGGTGCCTCAAACATCAAATCCTTCATTATCGCCTCGCAAATAGAGCGCAGACCGCGAGCACCGAGGTTGAACTCCATAGCCTTGTCTACAATATAGTCGAGCGCCTGCTCCTCGAAGGTAAGGGTTATGCCATCCATCTCGAAGAGGCGGTTGTACTGGCGGATAATTGCATTCTTCGGCTCGGTAAGTATGCTGCGCAGCACCTCGCGGCTCAGTGGCTCGAGGTGGGTGATTACCGGCAGACGACCAACAAGCTCAGGAATAAGACCGAAGCTCTTGATATCCTGCGGCTGCACATACTTGAGCATATTCTTGCGGTCAAAGTGGTTTGTGTTCACCCTGCCGTAGCCGATAGCGTGGGTGTTGAGTCGCTGTGCTATGCGCTTCTCGATGCCGTCAAAGGCTCCACCGCAGATAAAGAGGATGTTCTTTGTGTTGATCTGCACAAACTTCTGCTCCGGATGCTTTCTACCACCCTCGGGAGCGACATTTACTACAGTACCCTCCAAAATCTTGAGCAGCGCCTGCTGCACACCCTCGCCCGATACATCGCGAGTGATGCTCGGGTTGTCACCCTTGCGGGCAATCTTGTCTATCTCGTCGATAAAGATAATACCGCGCTCTGTCGCCTCTACATCGTAGCCCGATGCCTGATAGAGGCGCGAGAGGATACTCTCCACATCCTCGCCGACATAACCCGCCTGTGTGAGGACAGTGGCATCGACAATGGTAAACGGCACGCCGAGCAGTCGGGCGATAGTTCTGGCAATCAGAGTCTTACCCGTACCTGTAGGACCTACAAGGATGATGTTTGACTTGTCGAGCTCAACCTCATTGTTCTGGCTCTCTGCCGCCACAAGGCGCTTGTAGTGGTTGTAAACAGCTACAGCAATGGAGCGCTTGGCGCTGTTCTGACCCACTACATAGCTGTCGAGAAAGTCGTGTATCTGCTGTGGCTTGAGGATCTTGTCAGCGCTGAAATCGCTCCTCTTTGCACCTCTCTTGCCCTCTTTTGATGTCAGTTCGTTGCTCTCCAAAGATTTGTAACCCATCTCTATACAGTCGTTGCAGATGGTCGAGCCGTCTGTACCCTGAAAGAGCACCTTGACGCTATCTCTGCCGCGACCGCAGAATGAGCAACGGTCGTGCTTTGGAGTACTTTTTGTATTTTTTGCCATAATTATCGTTTTGTAACAACTCTGTCAATAAGACCGTATGCCTTTGCCTCCTCTGCCGAGAGCCAGTAGTCGCGGTCGGCATCGTGCTCGATTGTTGCGTAATCCTTGCCTGTGTGGTAGGAGAGGATGTCGTAAAGCTCCTTCTTGAGGCGCAGTATCTCGCGTGCGGTAATCTCGATGTCCGACGCCTGACCCTGCACACCGCCCAGCGGCTGATGAATCATCACGCGAGAGTGGGGCAGTGCACTACGCTTGCCTGCAGCACCTGCTGTGAGCAGTACAGCACCCATAGATGCCGCCATACCGGTACAGGTTGTCGATACATCACACTGCGAGAGCTGCATAGTATCGTAGATACCCAGACCTGCCGATACACTTCCGCCCGGAGAGTTTACATATATCTGAATATCCTTCGTAGGGTCTGTAGACTCGAGGAAGAGGATCTGTGCTTGGATAATATTTGCAATATCGTCATTAATCGGTGTGCCGAGGAAGAGGATGCGCTCCATCATCAGACGGCTGAATACATCCATCTGGGTCACGTTGAGCTGTCGCTCCTCGAGAATTGTCGGGTTGATATATGAGCGATAGTCGTGCAGCGTTGTTGAGGTTATACCACAACCCTTTACAGCGAATTTTTCAAATTCTTTCATTGTCGTATTCTTTGTGTTTGGGAAATGGCAAAAAAGCGAATTTCTGCGTTATACTCGTGCTCGAAATACTCATTTACCTTAGTAAACTCCGGTTTCTCACACTTCGCAAGCCTTGAACTTCATCTTTTTATCCATTCCCTTGACTTGGGGATGTTTTTTGACAAAAAAGACCCTGCAGGAATCGTTCCTCGCAGAGTCTTGTTGTATAGATTTGTCTACAATTACAAGTTGCGAGCGATCTCGGCAAACTCGTCTGCAGATACAGCCTTCTCGGTAACCTTTACCTTAGAGCGGATAGAGGCGATAACCTTCTGCTCGTAGAGCTTCTCGTAGATGTGGTTCTTCTGCTCCTTGTTCTCGAGAATGTTCTTTGCGAAGGAAGCAACCATCTCCTCCGGTGCGTTAGGCATACCGTACTGAGCAAACTGCATAGCAGCGAGATCCTTAGCCTCTGCAGTAGCCTCCTCCTCGGTTACGGTAATCTGCTCGGCAGTGATAATCTGACGCTGGATGTAGTTCCAAGAGAACATCTTGATAAAGCCGTCGAAGTCCTTCTCGATATCCTCCATAGTGAACTTACCCTCGTTGATGGTGTAGAGCCAGCGCTTGAGGAACTCGGTAGGCATTGCAAGGTTAGCCTTCTCGAGCATAAAGTTACGAACGGTTGCAGCGAACATATAGTCGCACTCACGAACCATCTCGCCCTCGATCTGAGCGTCGATATATGCGTCAAGACCCTCCTTGTCAGTTACATTACCCTCAGGGAATGCAGTCTTGAAGAACTCCTCGTTGATCTCAGGGTTAGCGAACTGGCGGATCATAGTGATCTCGAGCTCGAACTCAGGCTTGATAGATGCAAGCTCCTCCTCCTTTACGTGGAGCATAGCTGCGCGCTGTGCAGGAGAAGAGTACATCTCGTTGATATTGATAGTGGTCTTGTAACCAACCTTCTTGCCAATCCAAGGCTTGCGCTCCTCGTCAGACATAGAGATAAGACCAACGTAAGCGTCCTCTACGCGGAGCTCGCCGTTGTCGAGGGTTACGGTCAGTGCCTCATCCTTCTTAACCTTATCAACCTCTACGAGCTTACCGAAGCGGCGGAGGAAGTTGTCAAGGAAGTTTTTGTGCATCTCCTTGCTGATCTTGATCTTGTTGTAAACAAGCTTATCCTTTGTAGAGAGGGTAACATCGTACTTTGGAGCCTCACCAATCTCGAACATAAACTCGAACTCGGTGTTGTTGTCAAAGTCGAAAGCGCCCTGCTCCTCTGCAGGAATAACATCGCCGATGTAGTCGATCTGCTCCTTCTGCAGATACTCGAACACTGCGTTTGAAGCGGTGCGGTAAGACTGCTCGGCAACAATACCCTTGCCATACATCTTGCGAACGATGCCCATAGGTACCATACCCGGACGGAAACCAGGGATGTTAGCCTTGCGCTTGTAGTCGTGCAGCATCTTCTCTACTGCCTCCTTGTAGTCAGCCTCGCCAACTACAACCTTGAGCAGTGATACGCCCTGCTCCTTCTGTACTCTTGTAATTTCCATAGTTGTATATCTTTAATTGTCTAATTTCCTATGCCAAAGTAGCGCGCAAAGATACAAATTTTTTTCTGATTTTACATAACTTCGACTAATATTTCGTACCTTTGCACTATATGAAGGCGATATTTTATACTCTTGCAGCCTGTATAATGGTTGTTTCGTGCGGTGGCGCAAGGTCGAAAACCAAGAGCCAACCCGTTGTTGTCGCACCGCAATTGGTAGATATTGAGGTTGTTAATAGCTTCAGCCACCAGACGGATGCCTATACGCAGGGTCTGCAGTTTGTCGATGGAGTGATGTGGGAGGGTACCGGCGAGTACGGCACCTCTCGACTGCAGTATACAGATATGTCTACAGGTAAAACTACCGTCGTTGCAACACTCCCGAAGGCGCACTTCGGCGAGGGAATAACTCTGCTGGGGGGTAGGATTTACCAGCTCACTTGGCAGAATGGGGTGATGCATATCTACGACAGCAAAACCCTCAAAAAGTTGGAGCAGAAACACTACAAGGGCGAGGGTTGGGGTCTTACAACCGACGGAGAGTGGCTCTATATGTCCGACGGCACTCCAGATATTCGCGTTCTCGACCCTAAAACTCTTGAGGTTAAGCGCCGAATAGGGGTCATCTGCAACGGCTCGTCGCTCCCTTATCTGAATGAGTTGGAGTGGATTGACGGCAAGATTTGGGCAAATGTATATACGCTCGATCAGATAGTAATTATCAACCCCGAGAGCGGCGTGGTCGAGAAGTTTATAAACCTTGAGGGTATACTGCCCGATAGTGAGCGTACCGTAACTACCGATGTGCTTAACGGCATCGCCTACGACAGTAAGACAGGTCGTATATTCGTTACGGGTAAGAATTGGAGTAAAATGTTTGAAATCAGATTGTTATGAGTCCGATAGAGTTTCGTAGAGAGTTACATCGTCACCCAGAGCTCTCCTTTGCAGAGCATTGTACGGCGGAGTTTATCGAGAGCGCTCTTGCCGGAGAGGGTATCGCTTGTCGTCGCATTGCGCAGACGGGTGTGCTGGCTGTGCTTGAGGGTCGTGGAGATACAAAGCGTGCCGTTGTACTGCGTGCAGATATAGATGCACTGCCTATTACGGAGAGTACAGGACTGGAGTACGCCTCTGAGAATGAGGGCGTTATGCACGCCTGCGGTCACGATATGCACGCCGCAGTACTCTTTGGCGCGTTGCAGAAGTTGAATGCAGAGCGCAACTTTGAGGGTACAATTTTCGGACTCTTTCAGCCGGGCGAGGAGTGCACTCCGGGTGGTGCATCGATGGTGCTTGCCGAGCGACCATTTGACGGCTACGATGTGGTGGCGGTTATCGGAAATCACACCGACAGCACCCTTGAGGTTGGACAGATTGGCGTGTGCGAGGGTCCGTTTATGGCATCGAACGATGAACTCAGATTTTATGTTCGCGGTCGTGGTGGTCACGGAGCTATGCGCGACAAAATTGACGATACTGTCGCCGCTGCGGCAAATATTGTCACAAGAGTTAATTGTCTGAACGATAGTGATTTGGTGCTCTCTATAGGCAAGGTTGTTGCCGATGGCGCAACTAATATTATCCCAGACACAGTCTATATGGAGGGCACGATGCGTACCTTTGATCAGCAGCTGCGCGAGAGTATCTGGGCAGAGGTTGAGGCAGTGGCTGCAGATGTGGACAGACACTTCGGAACCACTACCGAGGTTGTTGTCGGTCACGGCTACCCGAGCGTTATCAACGACGGTGTGCTGACAGACCTTGTGCGAGGTATTGCAGCCGAGAAATTTGAGGTTGTGGAGCTTGCAAGACGATATACGGCTGAAGATTTCGGATTTTATACAACTTGCTATCCATCAGTCTTTTACCGCTTGGGTGTCGGTGCTGCGGCAGGTCGTAGCCACACATCTACATTCGCTCCTGACGAGAGGGCAATAGCTGTGGGTATAGAACTGATGACTGAGTTGGCAGTAAAGGTTAAATAGGTGAGTTATGGCACGAAAAGGAAAAAACAGACGCGAGTCATTAAGTGACCGCGCAAGCTTTATCGTAGGTATGTTCCGCGAGCAGCCGGAGCGCAAGTTTACCCTCAAGGGTCTTGCTGCAGCGTCAGGCGGTGCGGATAAGGTCGGCAGAGATATGACCAAGAGTATTCTCGATACACTGCTCGAGCAGGGATATATCGAGTGCGAGGGTCGCGGAAATTATCATCTGTCAAAGAGTAAATTGCCTCACTATCAGGGTATTGCCGATATGAGTAATAATGGCAATCTCTATGTCTCGACCGAAGAGTTACCATCGGATGTATTTATCCATTCGCGCAACTCCAAGCACGCCCTTAATGGCGATAAGGTGGAGTTTGTCGTAACCCATACGGCGCGCACAGGTGCACTCGAGGGTGAGATTACAAAGATTATCGAGCGCAGCGACCGTTGCTATGCCGGCGTTGCCGAGGTGGTGTCGAAGAGTGCTATTGTCGTTGCTCCCGACTCTCGCCGAATGCCTGTGGATATATACCTTTCGCGTAAGAAGTACCCGAAGGTAAAGACGGGCGACAAGGTTGCTGTGCGTATTGCCCAGTGGTACGAGGGCGACCAGATGCCTATTGGCGAACTTGTAGATATACTCGGTACTACGGGTGATAATGATGCCGAGATGCACGCAATACTTCTCGAGTACGACCTGCCTTATAAGTTCGAGGAGAGTGTTGAAAAGGCTGCTGCCGAGATTGATGGTACAATTACGGCAAAGGACTATGCTGAGCGTCGCGATATGCGCGATGTGCCGACCCTTACTATCGATCCTGCCGATGCGAAGGACTTTGACGATGCACTCTCTGTAAAGTCGCTCGGCAACGGGCAGTGGGAGGTAGGTGTACATATTGCCGATGTTACCCACTATGTCCGTCCGGGCAGTGTTATAGACGATGAGGCTGTGGAGCGCGGAACTTCGGTATATCTTGTCGATAGAACAATCCCGATGCTCCCCGAGCGCCTCTCGAACGAGCTCTGCTCGCTGCGCCCGAATGAGGAGAAACTATGCTTCTCGGCGGTCTTTGTCATTGATGAGAAGCTCAAGATTGTAAGCGAGTGGTTCGGTCGTACGGTAATCTACTCTAACCGTCGATTTACCTACGAAGAGGCGCAGCAGATTATCGAGAGTGGTGAGGGCGATATGAAGGAGGAGATTCTTACCCTTCATCGTCTGGCGCAGGGTCTGCGTAAGGATCGTTACCGCAAAGGTGCCATCGCCTTCAATCGTCGTGAGGCGAAGTTTCACCTTGACGAGACTGGTAAGCCTACAGGTGTCTACTTCAAGGTGCAGAAGGAGGCAAATCAGCTTATCGAGGAGTTTATGCTGCTCGCCAACCGCCGCGTGGCAACATTCTGCGCAAAGCGTAACGGCAAACCGAGAACTATGGTCTTCCGTGTGCACGACGAGCCTAATAGCGAGAAGTTCGAGCGTTTCCGCACATTTATCCTCCGCTTCGGTCACCTCTTCAAGGCACAGAAGGGTCTTGCAGTGGCAAAGGAGCTCAATCAGCTGATGTCCGATATTCGCGGCAAGGCTGAGGAGAATGTGGTCGGTCTGCTTGCTATCCGCTCTATGGCAAAGGCGGTCTATACCACAGCAAATATCGGTCACTACGGACTTGCATTCCCATACTATACCCACTTCACTTCGCCAATTCGTCGCTATCCCGATATGATGGTGCACCGACTGCTGCAGCGCTATCTTGATGGCGGAAAGAGTGCCGACCGTGACGCTCTGGAGGCTCTGTGTGAGCACTCTTCCGAGCGTGAGGTGGTGGCTGCCGAGGCTGAGCGCGCCTCTATTAAATATAAGATGGTCGAGTTTATGGCTGACAAGGTCGGTCAGGAGTTCGACGGTCATATCTCGGGTATGTCGGAGTGGGGAATCTTCGTGGAGCTCGAGAACTCTATTGTCGAGGGTATGGTCGCTATGCGCGATATTGTGGGCGACTACTACCGCTTTGACGAGGCTCGTTATGAGGTCTACGGACACTCTACAGGCAATGTCTTCACCCTCGGCGATAAGGTGCGAGTGAAGGTCAAGAGTGCCGATTTGCGCCGTCGTATGCTCGACTTTACCTTTACCGAGGTCGATGGCGAGACTATCGAGGAGCCGACAATTACATTTAACGAAAAGGTCAAAAAACGCAGAAGATAGTATGCTCTCTCTGAACGATATTTTCCGTAAGGCTCATAGTGGCGAACCGCTCTCACAAGAGGAGGCGTGGCTGCTCTATAGCACCGCACCCCTCGAGCAGCTGGCTGCTGAGGCGGACCTTTTGCGACAGAAGATGGTCCCCGACCCGAGCGTTGTCACTTGGCAGATAGACCGTAATATCAATACCACAAATGTATGCACCTCGGGCTGCCTCTTTTGCAACTTCCACTGCAAGCCGCACCAGACCGAGAAACACTTTATAACAACTATCGAGGAGTACTGCCAAAAGACCGATGCGATGATGGTCCTTGGTGGCAATCAGCTCCTTCTGCAGGGCGGTATGCACCCGAAACTCGGCATAGAGTTCTACGAGGAGCTCTTCCGTGAGCTCAAACGCCGCTATCCGACACTCAGACTCAACGCTTTGGGCGCACCGGAAGTGGCTCATATTGCAAAGATTAGCGGTATCTCTACACAGACAACCCTCGAACGCCTTGTGGCGGCAGGTCTTGACTCTCTGCCCGGTGCAGGTGCCGAGATTCTTGTGCCACGCGTAAGAAAGATTATATCCCCCGCAAAGCCGAGCGTCGAGCAGTGGATAGAGGTTATGCATCAGGCACACTGTATGAATATCCCGACCACCGCAACAATGATGTACGGACATGTCGAGACCCCACAGGAGAGGGTAGAGCACCTTATCCGCCTGCGCGACCTGCAATCTCAAGTCCCCGAGGGAAACTACGGCTTTACCGCCTTTATCCCGTGGATATTCTGCTCTTCAGGTACGCAGCTCGAAAAACGAGGTGTCGTCTCGCACTTCTCGCCTCTTGAGTATATCCGCATAATCGCCACCGCCCGCCTTGTTCTGAATAATATCCGTAACATTCAGGCATCGTGGCTCACCGTCGGCAAGCAGACCGCACAGCTCGCCCTCCATAGCGGCGCCAACGACTTCGGTTCCATAATGATCGAGGAGAATGTAGTCAGCTCCGCCGGCGCCGATAACCGTTTCGATAAGGAGGGTATTCAAAAGGCTATTCGAGAGGCGGGATTTGTTCCCCGCCTCCGCGACCAACTATATAATTTGTTGTGAAAACGTGTCATATATGGCACATCCCTCATATCCCCGAATGGGTAGTACGTCTTAGTACAACCCATCCGGGGATATTTCACGATGCACCATCTCTAACACGTTTTGACAACAAATTGGGCGTAACTTTTACTACCTTTTGACGACAAATGAGTGCAAAGAGGTGTAGTAGTGCAAATTTGGTTTGTACTGCGTAGCCGTTAAACCCGCTTAATTAGAGTGACACGGAGCAAAACTTGTTTTGCGACTAAGCCCCCTTTTTTCAAAAGGGGGTTTGGGGGATATGTAAATATAATTGTAAAGTATTAGAAACTGTAGTTTTTCGAATTTAGGAACGCTATCATAGATAGCACAATAAAAGAGAAATGCCCCTCAAGTGTGCTTGAATGGGGCAATTTCTCTTTTATTGAATAGCCATAGGCTATCCTAAATCCGTAACAGCAAATGTTACTTCTTCAGACCCATCTGGTCGATAAGCGCCTGAGTCTGTGGCTTATGACCGCGGAACTCGACGTAGAGGTCCATAGGGTGAACCTGACCGCCTGATGAGAGCAGCTTGCGGAATGCAGCTGCGGTCTTAGAGTCGAAGATGCCGTTCTGCTGGAAGAGCGAGAAGCCGTCTGCAGCGAGCACCTCAGCCCACTTATAACCGTAGTAACCTGCAGCGTAACCACCAGAGAAGATGTGACCGAAAGCACCTGCCATAGCTGTACCCTCGATTGCAGGAACAACATTTGTAGACTCCATAGATGCCTTCTCGAATGCCTCTACGCAACCTGTATATGGCTCCTTGAGTGTATGCCAAGCCATATCGGTAAGACCGAATGAGAGCTGGCGGATATTGCTGTATGCTGCCATATAGTTCTTTGCAGCGACAATCTTCTCGATAAGCTCTGCAGGCATAGTCTCGCCGGTCTGGTAGTGCTTTGCCCACAGGTCGAGGTACTCCTTCTCGTAAGCCCAGTTCTCCATAATCTGTGATGGGAGCTCAACAAAGTCGCGGTATACGCTTGTGCCGTTGAGGCTCTCGTACTTACCCTTTGCAAGCATACCGTGCAGAGAGTGACCGAACTCGTGGAGGAAGGTTGTCAGCTCGTCAAATGTAAGCAGTGAAGGGGTGCTCTCTGTAGGCTTTGTAAAGTTCATTACAAGCGATACGAGCGGACGAATCTCGGTGCCGTTGTCTACGCTTGTGCCGCGGAACTCGGTCATCCAAGCACCTGAGCGCTTGCTCTCGCGTGGGAAGAAGTCGAGGTAGAGTACTGCAAGGTGCTCGCCGTCGTAGTCCTTAACCTCGTATGCAGTTACATCAGGGTGATATACAGAGATATTCTCAGCAGGGGTAAATGTAAGACCGTAGAGACGGTTTGCGAGCATAAATACAGCGTCGATAACATTGTCGAGCTTGAGGTATGGCTTAACCAACTCGTCGTTTACGGCATACTTCTCGTTCTTGTACTTCTCGCTGTAGTAGCCCATATCCCATGGCATAAGCTTACCCTCGAAGCCGATAGAGTGTGCATACTCCTCAATCTCGGCAACTTCAGCCTCTGCATACTCCTTGGTAGCTACGCGGAGCTCCTCGAGGAATGAGAGAACTGTAGGGGTGTTCTGTGCCATACGGTTGTCAAGTACATAATCTGCATAGCACTCATAGCCGAGCAGATTTGCAATCTTGAGGCGCAGTGCGGTAATCTGGCGGATATTCTCAGAGTTGTCGAACTCGCCACCCAGTGCGCGAGAGTTGTTAGCCTTCCAGAGCTTCTCCTTGATTGCGCGCTGTGAAGAGTAGGTCACAAACGGAACATAGCTTGGAGCCTTCAGGGTCACTGTCCAACCCTTCTGACCACGAGCCTTAGCCTCCATAGCAAGACCCTCCTTAACAAATGCCGGCAACTCCTCAACCTGCTTAGGGTTGGTGATGTTGTAGCTGAATGCGTTGGTAGCAGCAAGTGAGTTCTGACCGAACTTGAGTGTAAGCTGTGACAGCTCGCCGGTGTACTGACGGTAGAGCTCCTTATCCTCCTCAGAGAGGTTAGCACCACCACGAACAAAGCCCTTGTAGCTCTTCTCGAGCAGCTGCTTGTCCTCCTTTGAGAGGAAGAGTCCCGGATGCTCATATACATACTTCACGCGCTTGAAGAGTTCAGGGTTGAGCGAGATGTCGTTGCTCAGTGCTGTGAGCTCAGGCTGAATCTCGATAGCGATAGCCTGCAACTGCTCTGATGTATCAGCCTCGTTGAGGTTGAAGAATATGCCACCAATGCGGTTGAGCAGCTCGCCCTGCTTCTCGAGTGCGAGAATAGTGTTTGCAAATGTAGGCTTTGCAGGGTTGTTTACGATAGCATCTACCTCGGCACGAGATACAGCGATAGCTGTCTGGAAAGCCGGCTTGTAGTGCTCAAGCTTGATAAGCTCGAACGGAGGTGTCTGATGCGGAGTCTCCCACTCTGCAAGCAGAGGGTTTGTTGTGTCAATTTCAGGCAGAACGACAGTAGGCATAGCCTCATCGCCGCAACCTGCCAAAAGCAGTGATACTGACATAAGTGTAAAGAGTGTTTTTTTCATAATACTACTATTTAAGTTTGTTTACTTTAGCGTTAAGCATTTCGCGGATAGTTGCCGACTTCGGAGCCTCCTCCTCACTCTCAACTACCTCGGGCTCTTTCCACAATCCGCGAGCCTTGAGCATTGCGCTCTTATCCGGAGCCTTGCCACGGAATGCCTTGTAGAGGCTCATACCGTCGTTTGAGCCACCCTTCGAGAGTATCTCGCGGCGCAGTGCGTCGGCAGTACGGCGGTCGAAAATGTCGCCTGTCTCGCGGAATGCCTCAAAGGCATCCTTGTCGAGCACCTCTGCCCAAGTGTAGAAGTAGTAACCTGCAGAGTAGCCTCCCGAGAAGATATGTGCGAAGTAGGTGTAGTGGTAGCGAGGCTCAATCTGGGTGAGCATACCGCGCTTTGTGTAGAGGGCGTTGTACTCGAAGCCGTCTACATCAATCTCTGAGTAGTCGGTTGTCGAGTGGATATCCATATCGCTCAGTGCAGCGGCAATCAACTCAACGGTGTTAAAGCCCTGATTGAAGAGCGCGCTGTTCTCGATACGAGAGATATACTGGTCGCGGATAACCTCGCCTGTACGGTAGTGTGTAGCGTATGTGCGGAGCATCTGCGGCGTGAGAGCCCAATTCTCCATAATCTGTGACGGCAACTCGACAAAGTCTCCCTCTACATTAATCAGACCATTGTAGCGCACATTTGTAAAGAGGAAGTGGAGCGCGTGACCGAACTCGTGGAAGAGGGTTGTAACCTCGTCAAGGGTAAGCAGTGACGGAGTAGCCTCGGTCGGAGCGGTAAAGTTGCAGACGATAGATACTACAGGGGCAGTGCGTGTGCCGTCAGCCTCGTAGCGCTGCTCGCGATAGTAGCCGCACCAAGCACCCTGACCCTTACCTGCGCGTGGGTGGAAGTCGAAGTAGAGGATACCCAGATGGCTCTCGTCCTTGTCAAGCACCTCGTATGCCGATACATCCTTGTGGTATACAGGTACGGTCACAGGGCGGAAAGTGATTCCGAAGAGTCGGTTTGCAAGGTTGAAAATACCCTGACGAGTGTTGTCGAGCGAGAAGTAGCCGCGGATAATATCCTCGTTAAGTGCATACTTCTTCTGACGCACCTTCTCGGCATAGTACCACCAATCCCAAGACTCAAACTTATACTCGCTGTCGGTATAGTCCTCCTTGAACATCTTCTCCATCTCGGCAAGCTCCTCGCGTGCACGCTCCAGTGCCGGCTCCCATACCTCGCCCAGCAGGGTATAGACCGCCTTCGGTGTTGCCGCCATCTGGTCAGATGTTACATAGTGTGCGTACGTCTTGTAACCCAGAAGCTTCGCCTTCTCGGTACGCAGACGGATCATATCGTTTATAATCTGCTTGTTGTCATACTCGTTGTTGTTATTGCCACGGTTGAGGTATGCACGATAGATCTCCTCGCGTGCTGCTCGCTCAGGCGAGTAGGTGAGGAACGGCAGCAGGCTCGGCTTGTGGAGTGTAAAGGCGTACTTGCCCTCCTCGCCAAGCTCCTTTGCCTTCTCGCGCGCTGCATCACGAACAGATGAAGGCAACTGTGCCGCCTCCTTTTCGGTCTGATACATCACAAAGGCGTTGTTCTCGGCAAGCACATTGCTTCCAAAGCGTACAGAGAGTGCTGAGAGCTCCTCGTTAATCTGCTTAAGACGGCTCTTCTTCTCGCTGTCAAGCAGCGCACCGCTACGCACAAAGTCGTCGTAAATCTTCTCTGTAAGGCGAATCTGGTCAGCCTCAAGGTCGAGACTCTTGCGGGTGTCGTATACAGCCTTGACGCGTTTGAAGAGCTCCTCGTTCATAAGGATTGCGTCGTTGTGAGATGTGAGCTGCGGCATCAGCTTACCCTCAAGCTCCTGCATCTGCTCGTTGGTCTCGGCAGCGCAGAGCATACCGAAGATGTTTGCCACATCCGACAACATACGACCGCTGCGATCCATTGCGGCGATAGTATTCTCGAATGTAGGCTCCTCTGCCTGTGCCACGATAGCTGCAATCTCCTCGTTGTGCAGGGAGATGGCACGCTCGAATGCCGGCTCGTAGTGGTAGACCTTGATGCTCTCAAATGGCGGAACACCATAAGGTGTTGTCCACTGCTCAAAGAATGGATTTGGGAGGTTCTGCTCCGCCTCCTTGTTGCAACCAATCATAGAAATTGCCAATAATATAACTGCTAAACGCTTCATATCGCTAAAAATTACTATCTTTGTGACAAAAGTAATAATTTTTTTTAGGCTATGCAACTATTCTACGCTCCGCAGATCACTCTGCCCGAATATACCCTTACAGAGGAGGAGTCAAAACACGCAGTAAAGGTGCTGCGCCTTACTGTCGGCGATACACTGCATATTACTGATGGACAAGGTAATCTGCACCTGTGTCAGGTCGTTTCGGATAGCGCAAAACACTGCACAGTGCGTGTGTTGGAGAGTCAGCACGAGTTCGAGAAGCGACCATACAATCTTACTATGGCGGTTGCTCCGACAAAGAATATCGACCGCTATGAGTGGTTTCTGGAGAAGGCGACGGAGATTGGTGTGGATAACTTTGTTGCGTTGGAGAGTGAACACTCCGAGCGCAGAATAATCAAGCCCGAGCGCGAGCTGAAGGTTATCACTGCGGCGGTAAAGCAGTCGCTCAAGGCTTACCATCCGACCCTTGAGGATATGACCGACTTTAAGAAGTTTGTCACTCGAGAGTTTGATGCTCGCAAGTTTATCGCCCACTGTGGCGAGGCTGTAGTGGGTAAAAAGTATCTTGCTTCGACACTCGCTGCGGGCGAAAATGCCGTTATACTTATCGGCCCGGAGGGTGATTTTTCGCCAGAGGAGGTGCGACTTGCCGTTGAAAATGGCTTTGAGGAGATTACCCTCGGCACACAGCGTTTTCGTACGGAGACTGCAGCTGTGATGGCTGTTGCTATGGTGGCAATTAAAAATACGATGGAGTAAGCGGTGAAATTCACCCTTTTTGACCACTTGCAGTAGTTACATAGGTTATGTTATAAATTTAGAAAACAATGCTCTGGCAACTCTTTATATCATTTCTCAAAATCGGCTCCTTCACCTTTGGTGGCGGATATGCTATGGTGCCGCTTATCGAGCGAGAGGTGATAGAGAAAAAGGGCTGGGTGGCACGCGAGGATTTTATAGATTTGCTGACCCTTGCGCAGTCTGCTCCCGGACCTATTGCACTCAATACGGCGGTCTTTGTCGGTTATCGTACTTGTGGCCTTGCAGGTGCACTCTCGGCGCTGATGGGTATTGTTCTGCCATCGTTTTCGATAATACTTCTGGTGGCTATATTCTTTGCAGATATTAGAGACAATACGGTCGTGGATGCGGCATTTAAGGCTATGCGCCCTGCGGTTGTCGCACTTATCGTAGCGCCGATTGTAGGTCTTGCGAAGAGTATGAATCGCTGGTTGTGGATTGTCTCGGCAGTGGTTGCACTTGCTATATGGCACCTCGGTTTCTCGCCGGTATATCTGCTTGTGGCGGGTGCTGCGGCGGGCATTTTGTGGAGTATCTATACGGTACAGAGAGGAGGTAGAAGATGATATATCTGCAGCTGTTTATCTCCTATCTGAAGATAGGCTTTTTCGGCTTTGGTGGCGGTTATGCTATGCTCTCGCTCATTCAGAACGAGATTGTCGAGCAACACGGCTGGATCACTGCACAGCAGTTTGCAGATATCGTAGCCATCTCGCAGATGACTCCCGGACCTATCGCAATAAACTCGGCAACATATATCGGCTATACGGTCGGCGGCTTCTGGGGCTCTGTAGTGGCGACATTTGCCGTCTGCCTGCCGGCGCTTACCATTATGCTTGCACTGACAAAATTCTTCCTGAAGCTCAAGGATAACCACTATGTACATAGTGTGCTGGTGGCTATGCGTCCTGTTGTTGTCGGTATGATTGCAGCGGCGGCTCTGCTGCTGATGTTCCCGAAAAATAGTGCCGACGGCACATTTATCGACCATTGGAGCTGGATACTCTTCGGAGCTACTCTCTATGCGAGCTATAAAAAAGTAAACCCGATACTGCTGATTCTTCTCTCTGCAGTAGCGGGTATAGTGATATATGCTCTGTAGCCTATGCTATGGTCAGCGTGCCCAATACAGCAAGCACGAAGAGTACAAGAGTAACTATCGCACCTATAAGTATCAGATTTGCAATACATCCCCACTTACGCTCGCCTGTTGGCAGAGGGTCGGAGATAAGTGTGCAGATAAGTCCGCCTATCGGTGTGAGAATCAGCGAGAGGACAAATGCCCAACCAAAACCGATTTTACGAGTAGCACCGAGTATGCCGACAAGTACAGCAAAGAGCGAACCGCTTAAAAGTCCGAAAAGGATAAGTGATAAAACCATAATCGTTATCTTCTAAATCTGTAATAGGTACCAAGTGGCAGCTGCTTGTCTGCCTTATCTTCAAAGTAGAGTTCACCACACTCTTCAACTTTCGGTGCACCGAAACATTGACGAACGGCAGTGCGTGCAAGGGTAGACGAAAGACCCATAGAGTAGAGGTTGAGCACAAGGAAGGCGTTGTTTTTCTCCAACAGCTCGGCACAACACTCGAGCATCTGGGTAATATTCTCCTCAAGTACCCACTTCTCGCCGTTGGCACCACGACCGTATGCCGGAGGGTCAAGAATTATGCCGTTGTAACGGTTACCTCGACGCACCTCGCGCTGTACAAACTTCAGTGCATCCTCGACAATCCAACGAATACCCGTCAGACCGCTCGACTCCATATTCTCGCGCGACCAAGTCACCACCTGCTTTACCGAGTCCACATGTGTTACATCGGCACCTGCCGCGCGTGCAGCAAGTGTCGCACCTCCCGTATAGGCAAAGAGGTTGAGCACCTTTGCACCCTCGATCTCCTTGCAGCAGTCGTAGATAAAGTTCCAGTTTGCCGCCTGCTCGGGGAAGATGCCCACATGCTTGAACGATGTGAGTCCCAGACGCATTTTCAGATGCATATCCTTATAGTCGTAGCTGATGTGCCAGCGTGACGGCATCTTTGGTTTAAGACGCCACTCGCCACGCTCCTCACTGCGAGTGTCGCGCATAAATGAGGCATCTGCTGCCGCCTGCCACTGTTGCTCGGTAAGGCTCTTACGCCATATAGCCTGCGGCTCGGGGCGACGAAGGGTAAAGGCACCGAAGCGCTCGAGCTTCTCGCCATCGCCTGTATCGACAAGTGTATAGTCCGGGAAAATGGTCTTTATATTCATAATGTATCTATGAGTGACATCTGACAGCGATTGCAGTCAAATGATAGTTTATACCTCTTTCGTCCGCGCTCAAGGTATAGCTCGCCCTTGATTGTCGGATTTTTCAGCAGACACTGCCCAATCTCGCGACGGATGCAGTAGTCGGTAACCATTACACGACAGCCCGCAGTGCTCTGTCGAAGGTCAAGACCGTTGCTGATAGCCACAGCACCGTGGTCGGTGTAGAAACTGCGAGAGAGAGAGTTGGTCACATTCTCCTGCTCGGAGAGGGTTGTAATATGGAACTTCGCCTCGCTGTTTTCGACAAATGGTGTGCGCTTCGGGTGGTTTGCGACTCTTGTCTGCTCTAACCTCTCGAGTAGCTCCCTGCGCAGCTGTGCAAGTACTCCTGCAGGGGCAAAACGGAGATTATTGATTGTAACATCGGTGATGTTGAAGATTGTCTCGCCGCTCTTTGACATCTGCTGCACAAGGGTCTGCTGCATCTTGTCGGGGTTGTTCGCCTCGGCACTTGCGTAGTCTATTGTGGCAGTTGCGCTTATGCCCTGACAGTCGGTAGCCTTTGCCGTTATGCTCTGCTCAGAGAATGTTACCTCTATCTGCGCATCTATCGCGCGGCGAATGCGGCTGCGCTCGACAGCTGTGGAGAAGACCCTGTCGAAGTTGCGGTAGAGCTCTGTGCCGACCTTTATGCCGTCGATACGATTTGGGGTAATCCACACACCCTCCACCTTGTTGATATTTGTACCTACAGCCTCGCCACCTGCAATAAAACAGATGCCGTCGCCCGTCGCCACCTCGACCTTGCTGTCGGTCATAAATCTGTCGCCAATAACCTTTGTGATCTGTCCGAGCCTCTCACCGAGTGCCTTCGGGGTGTCGAATGACGCTACGCCTGCGCGCTTGCCGTCGAAGAGATATACTCCTCCACCGCGAGTGAAACTCTTTGCAGGGTTTGGTGTAAACTCTATTGTCGAGAGACCTACTGATGCTCTTTGACAACCACCTCGCAGGGCAATCTCCCTATCTAACAGGCGACGATAGTGGCTTACTATGTTGCGGAGATATACGCGGTCCTTGAGTCGTCCCTCAATCTTGAATGAGTTTACTCCTGCATCCAACATCTGCCCGATACGGCTCGACAGGTCGAGGTCCGAGACCGATAGCAGGTGCTTACTCTTTATATATATATGTCCCGCGCCGTCGGTAAGGTCATAGGGGAGTCGGCACGGCTGGCTGCACTCTCCGCGATTACCACTGCGCTCGCTCATAGAACGAGAGAGGTAGCAGCGACCACTGTGGCAGACACATATCGCCCCGTGGATAAATGCCTCGAGTTCGATGGTACTCTTATCTCCGATTGCCGCAATCTCCGCCCCCGAAAGGTTGCGCTCGAGAATGGCACGCGCAAAACCCACACGCTCGAAGAACTCTACCTGCTCAGCACTCGAACAGGCTGTCTGCGTCGAGGCGTGCAGCGGAATTTGCAGACCCATACGGCAGTACGCCATATCCTGCACAATGAGCGCATCTACACCCGCCGCCACAAGCTCTTCAGCCTGCGCCTTTGCCGCCTCCAACTCATTATCGAAGATAAGGGTGTTGAGCGTGGCATAGACCTTCACGCCAAATTTATGGGCATACTCCACCACGCGGGCAATATCCTCCGTAGTGTTTGTTGCGGCGTGACGAGCACCAAATGCCATCGCACCAATATATACCGCATCGGCTCCGCAATCGACAGCATCAACGGCGGAGAGGTAGTCCTTGGCAGGGGCAAGCAGCTCAATATATCGAATAGAATGGCTCATTTGGCACAAAGTTACTAAATTCTTGGCGAGATATGACACATTAAGCCAAAATTTTGTTAATTTTGCGAGTTGATAGGATTTGAAACATAAAAACAGAATAATATGCTTACATTACAACAGTTGCGTGGCGATAAAGAGGCGGCTATTGCAAAGCTCGCTAAGAAGGGTGTCGATGCAGCACCTATTATCGCAAAGATTGAGGAGGCGGATGATCGCCGTAAGGCTCTTCAGGCAGAGCTCGATGCCTGCCTTGCCGAGCAGAATAAGGCTGCAAAGGAGATTGGTGCTCTGATGGGTCAGGGCAAGCGTGAGGAGGCCGAGCAGCGTAAGGCTCAGGTAGCTGCGCTCAAGGCTCGCTCGGTAGAGCTTGCTGCCGAGCACGAGAAGACTACTGCCGAGCTCAACGCTCAGATTGTCCTTCTGCCTAACTTCCCTGCAGATATCGTTCCCGAGGGTCGCACTGCCGAGGATAACCTCGTAGTGAAGATCGACGAGAACTACTCAAAACTCCCTGAGAACCCACTGCCACACTGGGAGCTGGCTCGTAAGTACGACATTATCGACTTCGACCTTGGTGTAAAGCTCACCGGTGCAGGTTTCCCTGTATATAAGGGCAAGGGTGCTCGTCTGCAGCGTGCGCTGATTAACTACTTCCTCGACTACAATACCGCTGCCGGCTACCGCGAGATCGAGCCACCGGTAATGGTAAACGAGGCGTCAGGCTTCGGTACAGGTCAGCTTCCTGATAAGGAGGGTCAGATGTACCACGCTACAGCCGACAACTTCTACCTCGTTCCAACTGCCGAGGTGCCTGTAACCAATATCTATCGCGATGTAATCCTCGACAAGAAGGAGTTCCCTGTAAAGCTCACAGCTTATACCCCTTGCTTCCGTCGTGAGGCAGGCTCTTATGGTAAGGATGTTCGCGGTCTTAACCGTCTGCACCAGTTCGATAAGGTTGAGATCGTGCAGCTCGCACTGCCTGAGAACTCTTATGAGGCTCTCGACGGTATGGTTGCTCATGTTGAGGGTCTTGTAAAGTCTCTCGGTCTGCCATATCGTATCCTCCGCCTCTGCGGTGGCGATATGTCGTTCACTTCGGCTCTTACATACGACTTTGAGGTATACTCTGAGGCTCAGCAGCGCTGGCTTGAGGTATCTTCAGTCTCTAACTTCGAGTCTTTCCAGGCTAACCGCCTCAAGCTCCGCTATAAGGACGAGAATAAGAAGACCCAGCTCGCTCACACCCTTAACGGTTCATCTCTCGCCCTGCCACGTATCGTAGCAGCCCTTTTGGAGAATAACCAGACTGAGGAGGGTATTCGTATTCCGGAGGTGTTGGTGCCTTACACCGGCTTTGATTACATCAAGTAATTTTGTTGTGAAAAGGCAGCATTAGCTGCACATCCCTTAAATCCCCGAATGGGAAATACGCTAAGTATGTCCCATCCGAGGATTTTTCACGATGCACACCTACTACTACCTTTTGACAACAAAATAGTGTATAAGGGGGGCTTGGTGCAAACCTTGACGATAAACGGTGCATAGGGGGAGCTTGGTGCAAACCTTGACGACAAAATAGGATAAGTACAATAATTTTGTATTCTGCATTTATATTGCTAAGTTTGTGGTAGAACAAATCTAAAACTTTCGTTATGTTACGGTCAAAATCTCTTATCGCGTTGCTTATGGCAGCAGCGGTAGCCTTTAGTGTTTCGGCAAAAAGCAAGGCACCGGTAGCTGAAAATCAGGTGGTAATTCCCGACTATTCGGCATATATTCTCACACCTCCGGCACCTGAAACTCCGCGCCCCGTGGAGCAGAAGTAAATAACGATTGTTGTCCGAATTATTACAAAATAGAGGGTGTCCAACGTTATGTTAGACAGGCTTTATTTTTAACTCACTGATTTTCAGTGTTAGTTTTTACGAAAATTACGAAATTCTACATAGGAGACTACATGAAGGTCGTAATTAAGCCAACTAACTACGAGCACAAAGGTAGACAAATCTTTTGAAAGTAAAGTATTGAATACAAATATCTTTCGAAGATTTGTTGTGGACAAACGACAGTGGCGTATGAAGGAACTACGCAGTTTCCTACATACGCCACTTTTGTATGTTATTGTTTCTTATTAGTTTACATTATGTATTACTAATATATAGGAGTATAGGAATCACCTCTAAAATTATCTATATCGCCTTGATAAAGGTTTGATGAGTATATCTATGTGCTGGTTGTTTAAGATATGCTCCATTGCTTTATAGATTGCCATCTTCTCAATGCCGGCGATTTTTAGAGCCTCCAATTTTATAGTGTTTTCCACAAGCTGCAAATACTCGTGCTCTTTAAGCTCGACAACACGGATTGCTTGTGATTTCAGTTTCGCCATACCTTATTTATATATTAAGAGATTACTTATTCCCGAAGTCTGCGGGTGTCTCGCACCACTCGCGATTATCCCAGTGTAGCACCTGAATATCGTCGATTTTAGCCGCCATAACTTTGAGGAAAATCTCCGCTAATTGCAGCTGCTCACAGCGTCGAGATGACGCAGTTTGCTTATTACGATACCAAGTGATTGCGGTAATGCTATCCGAGTAGATAATGCGAGGTGCTTCGGGGTGTCTGAGGATATATTTGACAGCCTCTACGATGGCGAGAAACTCTCCGATGTTATTTGTTTTGTTGCCTATGGAATGGTTGAAGAGTTCCAATCCAGAAGAGAGGTCAACCGCCCTATAGCGTGTCAACCTCTCCTTCGTGGAATGTGCGCCGTCAGTGGCTATTCCTACTGTCGGGCGCTTCATTTTCGACCACCTCCCATATAACGCTTGCCGGTGTAGATGTATCCGTCCTGCTCGAAGCGGCGAATCATCTCTTGAGCCTGCTTAATGAAGTCGGCTATTACCTCCTCGTGGTCCTCGATGTCCTTGCGCTCTCTGAGGATTTGGAGCACTCCATCGAGTGTTCGGCTCATTGCACTTTTGCCGTCCTTCGGGTCGAGATAGATGGTCTTGTTGCCGAATGACACTGTAACCTTATACAGCGTTTTGGGAACGATTATGGTCTCTACTGTCGCAGGAAACTGTACGGGTGTGGCGGCAACTACCACATATCCCTTCGCCTTGTGCATAGGCTTCAATTCAACCGAATAGAGAACATTTGGCTCGATTGTGCCTTTCAGGTCCTCTGCCAGGACACAAATCTGTTTGCCGTATCTTGAGTCTTCCCTGACTCCTTTCAATTGACGAGTTTTTGAGTGACGGGACACAAAGCCAATAAGCTCTCCCGTTCTTTCCGATTTCGCAAACTTAATCTGCGACTTCTCCGATGTCATTTTACTTGTCTACCATATTCAATCTATTTCAATCAATTTACAAACTAGGTTACTCGATCACTCTAAATGGAGTACAAATATACACTTATTTTACTTGTCCTCCAAGCGTTTTAAGTGTTAATTTTCAGAGGGTTACACTCGAAAATATACAGAGAAAATCACTCGTCAGAACAGGCGTTCATCTTCTGTAAAATGGCTAAAACGCTCGTCAGTATCAGAGACTTGCAACAAGGGACGGCACTTCCAATATCTATAAATTCTACCGCCGTTGGGTATATAGACATTTATGTCGTGAAAATTTAGGTATTGGTTACCCTGCTCGGTACCGAAATTCATCCAAGTAGCACAATTAGGCAGGTTCGGGTTGGGCTGAACATAGAGGTTCATCTTCTCCTTACCTGCAACGAATATATTATGAATCCGCAGGTCATTGTCTATCGGAAATCGGTAGGCATAGAGAGCGAAGTCGCATATATCTGTATTGAGAAGACTACCTCCAAAGTATTTTGGAGCCTCCACCTTTAACCTATTAAAGCGTGTTTGGATGTGAGGCCGCCCTCGTATCTCTTCATACTTCTCATTGGTCACGGGCTCTGCTGTTGCGTACACCACCCTGAAACCGTTGTTTGTGCTATCCAGCACCATTACGTGCTCCACGATGTTACCACTCTTATTGATGCTCTCTTCAGCAATGTCTGGAGGTTTCATAACGCAGCACTTCACTAAACCTACGATACCTACAATGACCATCAGGATCCCCCAAGGTCCAATGGCTGATGCAACGAATACCGCATTGTCAGCCTTCTGTTTGAAATCTTTCATAGTTACTTTGTTTTGATACTTCTCCGCTCAAACTCTCGGCGTAAAGTATTGACCAACTGTGTACTCCGCTTCGTGCCGTTTCGGTAAATGCAGCAAAGGCTCTGATGGATATTTTCCCCATCAAGCACAAAGAGGAGAACAGACTGCGTATCGAGGGTGCTGACGGCAATGTGATATTCAATGTGATTGTCCCGACTAACCCTCCGAAAGATGAGCAAAAAGAGGAAGAGTAAAAGCAAGGTAACCCGAAAGGATATTGCGTGGTGGACCTACTTCGTGATAATGATAGCACTTGTCATCTTCGGGTTTTGGAACAGCGAGGGAGCAGAAGCCTTGCTCCGGGCTATAAGAGAAGCATTTTCACTACTAATGGAATAGACTATGGAACAGCTAAAAGAATTTGTTTTGAAGCACTTTAAGGTTATTACCGTTGTGCTCACTTTTGTGTTGACGATGTACATCCAGCACCTGAACAACACCCGTGAGATTGAGGATCTTATCAATAAATGCGAGCTTCTGGATGCAAAGATTGCAGACCAGTACGAGCGCATTGATGCCATCAAACTTGATAAGGCAGTATTTGAGGCGACAATCACCCAGTTTACATCAATCCAGAACGACCTGCACGAGATTCGTGAAGACCTTCGTGCACTTTTGGAACATAACGCGGTGTGCGGAAAGTAGCAATGATTCAGAACGCCCATATTACAGTAATTACTTCCAAGGAACTCACTGCGATGAGGCTCGATGACCTTGTTGGTTGTCGTGGCCTCGTCGTGGAGGTTCTCTCAGAAGATCGCACCAGGAATCGTGGTGCTTTGGTGTTGCTCGAAGAGCCTTACTTAGGCGAGTATCTATGGTTTATTCCCGAAAATTCAATAAGTTATGAGTAAGTTTTCACCAATCCTATTGGCAATAATCCTCGTACTTGGAGGAGTTGTCTTCATTCAGTACAAACACTCTGCCCGGTTATCCGATGAGCGAGACCGTTACAAACAGAACAACACTGCTCTGCTCTCTGATATCGAGCGAATTAAGGTAGACTCGACTACGATGGCAGTCGATGCAAAAGCGCTTCGACTGACCATTGACGAGTACGAGCGATTTCGTGCCGCCGATGCAGAGAAAATCCGCCAGATGGGAGTCAAAATCAAGAATCTTCAAGCGGCGGCTAAACATCAATTGGAGGTGGCTGCACCCATCAACGCAGTAATCAGAGATACTGTCTTTATTCGTGATACTGTTCCAGTAGTTCAACAGAAAGTAGAGATGGTATCACCGCATATCCAACTTGATGCCGTTATCGATAACGACAGCCTAAAAGGAGATATCCTATTGCCCGTTACTTTACAACAGACAGTCTGGGTAGAATACAAACGCAAATGCATCTTCTGGAAGAAGGTTAAGGCAATCCACCAAACCATATCGAGCGACAATCCTTATGTCGATATCAAGTACTCCGAATACATACAAATAGACAAGAAATAACCGAAGCCTTCATTCACTGCGAATGGAGGGTTTAATTCATTATTAATGCCGCAAATTATGGTTGTGGTTGGATGTTATTCCTTGAGTTTTTGCATTATATACTCGCGTATCTGCTCCTTTGTGACATCGTACTTCGGCTCTAATGTTGCAAAGTTATTGTCGGGGATAAACTGACCACCCAGGAGCATTGCAATAATGTTTTTAGACGAGAGGCGGTGGCGCGATATGTTAAGAGCCTTCTCTATGCCGTTGTGTATTGAGTAACCCTCCTGCAACATACAGTAGATGTCGTAGTAGTCGCGGAACTTCATTCTACGCAACATTACCTCCATCTTCATTGCCATAATAGACTCTATGTCAGCCAAACGGATATTGCCGAGATACTCGGTAGGTGCTGTGACGGGCGAGAGGTTGTCGCTCACAAAGAACGAGAACTTGACACCCCGAACGACAAACTCAACCTGGTCAAAGCCGAGCATATTGAAGTTTTCAATCTCTCCAATCTTCTCTTTGAGTTCCCTCTCGATAGCATTCCAATTAACCTCTGGCTTCTCGGTCTTGGATATGCGCCACATCATAAAGTCCAAGTCCTCACTTTTGCGATGACCTATCTGTATAGCGAGTGCTGTGCCGCCACACAAGATGTAGGGCTTGATGCACTCCAACTGAGCAACCTGCTCAATGATGGCTTCGATGTTAGTTGTTAATCCCTGACGCATATAACGACTGTTTTAATATCTTGTTTATGTGCTGTCGCTCAACCTTTGCAAGGTACTTTTCGGGCTCCTTTATGCCGAAGTAGTACATCGCAATCATTATGTTGAGCATCTGCATATACTCGCCCTGGATAGCCATACGCTCACGCCATACTTGCTGGATGCGCTTGCGAGGATAAAGCTCAAACATAAGGTCGATGTCATCCATATCCAACTGAGTAAAACACTTCTCTATCAGCTCCTCATCGGGAATGGCATCGTATGAGCTCACATCGTAAGACCAAAAGGCATTCTTTGACACAAGCACCTCGCATAGGTGGGTGCGGATCTCTTGCTTACGCTGCTGGACGGCTTGCAGAGCCTGCATCTTCATTAGTTCGCCATCGGGCAAAGAGAAGTACGACTCCAATTTCATAGCGAGCTGTAACGACATATCACGCTTACCACAAATAACATAACTGAGTGATTGACGCGAAACACTTATCTCGCGAGCCACATCTGCCTGCGAGAGTCCCGAACGAGCTACCAACTCACTTATATATTGTCCAACATTGCAGTCCATAACAATAGTTTGTCAACAAATCTGTTCACAAAGATAGTGCAAAATTTTCTATATTAGAAAAGATTCTTCAATTTTTTTGTTTGATGTCTAAAATTGGAATGCCAAATATATATAATAAAGGAAGAAAAATTTAGAAGAATGGCGGCTACTCAAATGAGTGGTCGCCATAAATGTTTTAGCTCTTCTTATTTCGGAAGTATTGTCAGTTGTTTATTATACACAACCTTAAATGAAATTATAATTTTTGACTGAGATAATCCGAGAGGTTTTAGCTGTGTTTGAATCAATGCTAGCAAATGCTCGTTGTTCCTTGCATAAATTTTTACAAACAAGTCATAAGCTTCATTCGTGCAATGAACCTCGACAATTTCAGGAATGGACTTTAAGGCTTCGATAACACTCTCAAAACGAGAATCATCTTTAAGCGTAAGCCCAATATAAGCACAGGTATCATAACCGATTTTTGTAGGATTGATGATATATTTTGAACCTTGAACAACTCCTAATGAAGTAAGTCGTTTTACTCGTGTATGAATGGTTGTACCGGAAACTCCACAGGCTCGGGCGACTTCTTGAAAAGGAATATTGCCATCCTTCGCCAACATTTGAAGGATTTTTTCATCTATTTCATCAAATTGATTATTCTCCATATGAAAATCATTAGTTTGATGCAAAATTACATATATTTCTCCGATATTCGATGTTTGTAGCTTTTTTATATTTTATCTAACCATAATTTACTACATGCATCGCTTGGCATACGCCAGTCACCACGGGGACTAAGAGATACACTGCCAACCTTAGGTCCATCGGTCATACAAGAACGCTTGAACTGTTGGGCAAAGAATCGGTGGATAAAGACGGA
>CANBCZ010000008.1 GCA_947367255.1 uncultured Alistipes sp. | reverse complement strand
CATAAGATGTATGCAAAATTAGCAATTTTAATCTATTTTGACGCATAATTTACAAATTATTTGTATCTTTGTTTATTGCACACTAAAATACACACTATGTCTATTTCAATCAGAAGGGTTGAGAGCAAGGCGGAGCTGAAGAGATTTATTCGTTTTGCGAACAACCTATACAAGGGTAACAACTACTATGTTCCCGCCATTGTTATTGACGATCTTGCTACATTTGACAAGCGAGAAAACGGCGCCTACGACTTCTGCGATGTTGAGCTGTATTTGGCATACAGGGAGGGCGAGATTGTCGGTCGTGTCGCGGCTATAATAAACCACAAAGCCAACGAGCGTTGGGATGTACGACAGGTACGCTTCGGATGGTTTGACTTTATAGATGACATTGAGGTTTCGACCGCTCTGCTCGATGCGGTATCTGCATTTGGCAAGGCGCGTGGTATGAATCAGATAGTAGGTCCGCTCGGATTTACCGACTTCGATCCCGAGGGTATGCTTGTCGAGGGTTTTGACCGTCTGAGCACTATGGCGCTGATATACAACCATCCCTACTATCCCGAGCATATGCAGCGATTGGGATATACCAAACAGGCGGGATGGGTGGAGTTTCGCATAACTATCCCCGACCATACACCCGAAAGGCTCTCAAGAATTGCGCAGATGGTTATGGAGCGCTACAACCTCAAGATCAGAAAGCTCTCCCGCCGACAGATCAAGCGCGAGAGGTATGGTCAGAAGTTCTTTGAGCTTATCAACCAGACCTACTGCGACCTATACGGCTACTCGCTGCTCACCCCAAAGCAGATTGATCGCTATGTAGATCTCTATCTGAGCCTTATAGATACCCGTATGCTCACATTTGTCGAGAATGACAAGGGCGAACTTATTGCCGCAGGTGCATCTATTCCATCGCTATCCAAGGCGCTGCAAAGGTGCAATGGCGAGATACTCCCCTTTGGTTGGTGGCACCTGCTCAAGTCGATGTTCTTCAAGCGCGAAGAGACACTCGACCTGCTGCTTATCGGCGTGCGTCCCGACTACCAGAACTGTGGCGTAAACTCGCTGATGTTCTACGACCTTATCGACAGATATATCAAGTTAGGGTTCAAGTATGCCGAGACCAATGCTCTGCTCGAGACAAACAACAAGATACAGGATATGTGGCGTCCGTTCGAGAAGGAGCTGCACAAACGCCGCTGGGTCTTCGGAAAGGAGATTTTATAATTTGCACACCGAGTAATTTCTGCACGCATTTGTCGTCAAAATGCAGCAGTGGGCGTGCATCACAAAAAAGTCCCCTTTGGGATAGTAGTAAAACCTACAGCCCAAAGGGGTTTACTTTTAGGGCTGTGCGACTAATGCCGTATTTTGACGGCAAATGCTACGCTAAAATAAAGATTGTTGGTCGTTTCTGAATATCAGGCATCGTCTTCTCCTTACGCCAAACCGCCACAGTCGCGGTGCGAATATACTCACTCTTTGAGGTGATGTCGCAAGCAACACAGAGGCGAGTTTCGGGCTGCAGGGTCTTCAGAAACTGCTCAAAGAGCTTTACATTACGATATGGAGCCTCGATAAAGAGTTGCGACTGATGTTCTGCCTTTGCGCGGGACTCGAGGCGCTTAATGGTCTTGCTGCGCTCCGGCTCCTTGATAGGCAGGTAGCCGTTAAAGGCAAATGACTGACCACTCAGACCCGACGCCATAACCGCCATAAGGATAGATGAAGGACCGACGAGCGGCACAACCTTGATATTATGTTTATGGCACAGCTCAACAACCGCCTGACCCGGATCGGCAACAGCCGGCACGCCCGCCTCGGAGATAACACCGGCATTACGACCCTCAAGAAGAGGTTTGATCATCGCAGCAATCTCGGTCGGAGAGGTTGTATGCTCGTTTAGCTCGACAAATGTCGCATCGTCAATGGCGCGAGCATAACCACTCTTTGAGAGAAAGCGGCGCGCAGAGCGGGTATTTTCAACGATAAAGTAGTCCAACGAGTCTATGATTGTCTGATTTGCAGCAGGTGTAACATCTGCCACAGCAGTATCGTCAGATATTGGACAAGGTATAAGGTAGAGGGTTGCCATTATTCGTATATATATATTCGTTTTACACGCTTAGAGACCGAGGTAAGCACCTCATAAGGGATTGTATCGAGCAGGCGCGCCATATCCTCGGCACTATTTCCGGCAGCAGAAGAGAAGATAGTAACCTCATCGCCCGTCTTTACATCGGCAATATCTGTTACATCTATCATACAGCTATCCATACATATTCTACCAACCGTAGGCGCGCTCTTACCCGCCACAACCATACTCCAACGACCACAGCCAAGGTGACGATCGAGTCCATCGGCATATCCGACAGGGATTGTCGCTATACGGCTCTTGCGAGTAAGCACCCCTGCTCTGCCATAGCCGACAGTCTCTCCCGCCTCAAGCTCGCGAATCTGCACAATGCGTGTACGCAGAGTAGATACCGGCTCAAGGTTATCATTATGCTCAAAGCCGTAGCCATACATACCCAGACCCAATCGGCACATATCGAAGTGCGCCTCCGGGAAGCGAACTATTGCTGCCGAGGCTGCTGCGTGACGCAGAACCTTATAATCCAAAGCGACTGTAACAGCACTGCTTACGCGGTCAAAGAGTGCAATCTGTCCGCGTGTAAACTCATCCTGCTGTGGATCATCCGCAACAGATAGGTGGGTAAAGATGGATGCCACGCGTATAGAGTCCGAATATCGCTCCAATCGTTCCAACAACTTCGGTATATCTGCCTCGGCAAAGCCAAGTCGGTGCATACCTGTATCGAACTTTAGATGTATCGGATAGCCACTCTCCCCACGCGCCGCAGCGGCAAAGGAGTCGAGCGACTCGAACGAGTATATCTCGGGTTCAAGGTGCCAAGCGACCATAGTATCGAAGCTCTGATCATCGGCATTGAGCACCACAATAGGCATATCCACGCCACCCTGTCGCAGCTCCACACCCTCATCGGCAAATGCTACGGCAAGGTAGCTCACGCCCTGCTTGCAGAGCATCTGTGCAATCTCCTTATCGCCCGCACCATAGCTTGACGCCTTAACCATTGCCACAAGGCGAGTATCGGCAGAGATCTTTGAGCGGAAGTAGTTTATATTGCGCTCCATAGCGCGCAGATTGACCTCTAATACGGTTGTATGGCTCTTAAGTTCCAAGCGGTGCGATATACGCTCGGTACGCGACTGACGGTTACCCTTGATAAGTATCGCGCTCTCTGCAATATCTATCTGATCAATATGCTCCAGCAGCTGCTCCGTTGTCTCGAAAAAGAGAGATTCGACCTCAAACAACTCCGCGTGTGCCGCAATTCTCTCGCCGATACCAACAAAGAGTGCCACACCATTTCTTGCAACGCTATCCGCAACAAGACTGTAGAGTTTATGGTCATCAAGACCACTCTGCAGTATATCGGAGAGTATAACCACCTTACGGCGCGATGCAGCAACTGTTGTAAGGTAGTCCATAGCTATTGTAAACGAGTCTATGTCGCAGCTATAGCTGTCATCGACTATCAGTGCACCGGAAATTGCAGGTTTTACCTCCAGACGCATAGCCACCGGCTGCAGAGCCGAAAAGTCGGGCTGCGGAATGTTATAGAGCGTGCAGAAAGAGGCAACGGTACGGGCATTGCGCACAGATATTGTATCTGCCATTGCAGGCACAACGGCTGTAGCCGAGTCAATCAAACGGCGGTCAGCAAAGTCGCGATTTACAACATCTGCAAGCAGCTGACAATCAGAACTATATATAATACTCTCTGCATCCTGTGCAAGAGTGAGTTTCTCACGCAATTTCTGCTCCTCGCTACTAAAGTTTGCCTGATGAGCATCGCCAAGTGAGGTAAATATAACCGTCTTTGGTGCAATCATTCGCTGCAAGCTCTGCATCTCTCCCGGACGAGAGATTCCCGCCTCGATAACGGCAATATCGGCATCTGCCGGCATCATAAGCAGCGAGAGTGCCACTCCTAACTGAGAGTTATAGCTACGCGGTGAGCGGTATAGTTTTACATCTGCAGGCACAGAGGCTGCAATCCACTCCTTGACCATAGTCTTGCCATTACTGCCCGTAATGGCTACCACCTCGCCCTTAAAGCTACGGCGGTAGTGGGATGCAAGGCTCTGCAGTGCAGTGAGCGAGTCATCCACAACGACCACTCCGCAACCCTCCGGCAACTCCACCTCTCGCTCGGCAATAAATCCCTTTACGCCACGCGCAACCATATCGTCAATATAGTCGTGGGCGTCGTGATTTACACCCTTTATAGCCACAAAGAGTGCACCATCTGCAGATGCCATAGTGCGGCTGTCGGTAATTATGGTCTTTACGGTCACATCGGCGCCATAGTAGCGTGCCGAACATATTTCAGCTATTTGGGATAGAGTAAATTCCATACTACAATGCAAAAGTTACTATAGTTATACCCGAGCCACCACGGTCCGGATGGTCATCAACTGCACTCTGAACGGCAGGTATTGTACGCAGATACTTACGAATCTCCTCCTTGAGCGCACCGGTACCCTTTCCATGGAGGATTGTGACACTGCCCACACCAACCATCAGCGCATCATCCACAAAGTCGCGGATACGGTCAAGGGCATCTACTACCCTCTCGCCACGCACATCTATAGATGTCTTGAAGTTAAGTCTGCGCTGTGATATATCCGAGCTGATAACGGTACGAGGTGTCTGAGGACGGGTTGCACGATGATACTCCGCCGAAGATATAGCCTCAAGGCGAGCAGTATCGACCGTTGTGAGCATCTGTCCGAATGCCACCTGCGCCTTCTTACCACGAATAGACTGCACCACGCCGACGCCGTCGTGACCCATAAGGCGCACCTTCGAGCCTACCTCAACAGGCAGTTTCTTAGGCTGCTCCTGTGGCTGTTCCTTCTCCACAGCCTTCTCTGCCTTACGCTCCTCGCGACGCTGACGACGACGCTCGATACGAGCCATCTGACGCTCTATCTGCTCATCATTTGCAGCAGCATCTGCCACCTCGACACTCTCCTTAAACTCGTTGAACGACTGACGAAGTGTACGGGTCTGCTCCTTCTCTGCCTGAGCCTCGCGAATAGCCTTGATTGTACCCTCAATTTGGCGATTTGCCTCGGCAATAAGCTCCTTAGCCTTGGTCTTTGCCTCGTGGAGAATGGCGCGACGCTCCTCGCGAATGGCTGCAAGCTGCTCGTGGTAGCTCTGCTCCAACTCCTCAACCTTGCGGTCGGTAAGACGAATCTTCTCGCGCTTCTGCTCCCAATATCTCTTGTCGCGAGCAATCTCTCGCAACTGTTTCTCTATATCTATATGGTCTGAGCCAACCTTCTCGCGTGCAGAGGCGATAATAGTCTCGGGCAGACCGATTTTGCGAGCTATCTCTATAGCGAACGAGCTGCCGGGCTTACCTGTCTCAAGACGGAAGAGCGGGCGGATATGCTGCACATCGAACATCATAGCACCATTGATAATACCCTCTGTAGAAGAGGCGTAGTACTTGATATTCGAGTAGTGGGTCGTAATAACACCGAAGCAACCACTTGCCACAAGTTTCTCGAGTACCGCCTCGGCAATAGCTGCACCGATAGTCGGTTCTGTACCTGTACCGAACTCATCTATGAGCACCAATGAACGGCTATCTGCACCGGCAAGCATAGCCTTCATATTTATAAGGTGTGACGAGTAGGTAGAGAGGTCGTTTTCGATAGACTGCTGGTCGCCGATATCTATAAAAAGTTTATCGAAAACGGGAAGTTCCGTACTCTGTGCGGCAGTAATCGGGAAACCGCACTGGAACATATACTGAATTATTCCGAAGGTCTTAAGGCATACAGACTTACCGCCCGCATTAGGACCCGAAATGACGAGTATTCTACTCTCCTTGTCGAGTCGTGCATCCAGTGGCACGAGCTCTCTGTTATGGCGTTTCAGGGTCTGCGCAAGCAGTGGATGGCGTGCCTTTACAAGCCACAACTCGCCACTGCTGATTATCGGCTGCACAGCATCATTATCTGCCGCCCAGCGAGCCTTTGCACGAATCATATCTATCTGCGCCACAAACTCGCCAGAGTGTGCCACAGCCTCAATATCTGTGCGAACAAGGTCAGTAAATGCAGTAAGAATCTTTACAACCTCGCGACGCTCCGCATACTCGAGCTCCTTGAGGCGATTATTGAGCTCCACAACCTCCACCGGCTCGATATAGAAGGTCTTACCCGTAGCAGACTCATCGTGGATAAATCCCTGCAACTTACGCTTGTTTGCCGCAGCGACAGGTATCACCGCGCGACCGTCACGAATAGATATCATCGCCTCAGCATCGACAATACCTGCACTCTTGGCACCCTGAAGTACCGCCTGCAGGCGCTTTGAGACCTGACCCTCCGACTGACGAATCTCGCGACGCACTGCCGCAAGTTCCGGTGAGGCGTTGTCACGCATATCACCCCTCTCGTCAAGGATGCGGGCAATCTCGCGCGTGAGGTGCGAGAGCGACACAACACCCGCAGAGAGGCGATTAAGTGCTTTGAACTGCTCCTTGCCGCGAATAATCTCCACAACAGCCTCCGCAGCTGCGAGGGTTATACCCAGACGCATAACCTCTCCGCAATCAAGGAATGTTCCCTCGACACGAACCTTCTCGACAAGGGTATCTATATCGAAAAACTCATCCTTCAGCACTCCGCAATCCATAGTAAGAATAGTACCCATCTCGGCAGCCAATGCCTGACGGATAGCTATAGTGCGTGCAGAGGTCGAAAAGGTCTGCTCGGCAAGCAGTTCTGCCGAGCGACGCATAGTACAGAGAGCACTACACTGATTGCGGATAGTGTCAAAGCCTATCCTCGTCTCAAAATTCTCAGGATATACCATTGGTAACTAATCTATCCCCTACTTACTCTTCTCTGCCTTTTCAGCCTTACCGCCGAAGAGAGAGAAGTGAACATAACGCTTAGGGTGCTCCTTAAGATCCTCCAAGAGCAGAGAGAGGTTATTAGATGCCTCTGCGAGGTTTGCGTAGAGTGCCTTATCGTTAAGGAGGCTGCCTACAGTACCATCAGACTCGTTAAACTTCGCAAGCAGAGCGTTGAGCTGTTCGACACTCTGTGCAAGTTTTGCACCTGTCTGCTGCTCGTCGAGCGATGCTGTGAGGTTGCCGACATTGGCAACGATGCTGTCAATCTTCTCGCCATTATTCTTGAGAGTACCTGTGAAAGAGTCGAGATTTGCGACAATATCCGACTGCTCAATATCTGCAAGTACACCATTAAGGTTTGCAATTGCTGCAGAGATATTTGCATTGTTGCTATCAACCAGACCGTTGAGCGAGTTGAGTGTCACATTGATATTATCCATCACGCTGACAAGCTTCTCCTTAATATCGCCAAACTCGGATGTGAGCATATCTATCATACCGGGCTCTACAAGCGGGGCAATCTTTGCTCCCGGCTCCAACATCTCGGCAGAGCTACCAATAACAAGTTCAATAGCCTGACCACCCATAAGACCGGCACTGAACACCTTAGCCTTTGAATCGACTGGAATAGCATAATCCTTTGATACTGCAAGAGTTACAGCGACCTTTGAGGGCTCATCCTCGGCAATTGCCACATTTGACACCTGACCGACCTTTACGCCGCGAATAACTACTGCCGACGCATTCTGCAGACCACTTGCATTATCGTAGTAAACATAGTATGTATGTGTTCTACCAAAAATATCGGCACCACTCAAGAAACGGATACCTGCCCACGCACCCAAGAAGATCAGCAGCGCGTACATTCCAATTTTAACCTCTTTTTTCATCTTTTATACTTTTCGGTTTCTACTTATTTTACAACTTTTCCATCCTTTACGGCGATAACAAACGCCTGAGGGAAGCTCTTACGAACATTGGCAACCGTTGCCTGAGCAGAAGCTCTGTCGGCATAGTCACCCACACAATACTTATATGAATATGCGCCCTCGGCTCTCACCTGACGGACCTTTCCCTTATATGCACCAAAGCGAGAGTCGTTTACAGCCACCTCACTCTTACTTGCCATAATCTGTACAGTATAACGAACAGCCGACGACTTTGTTGTTGTAGCGGTTGTTGCAGATTGACCCTTCGATGTTGTCGAGGTCGGTTTCTGCTGCGCTGCAGGCTGCTTTGCAGGTTGTTTTGCAGGTTGCTCCTTCTTCGGCTGGGTCTGCGGTGCAGGCTGCTCCTTCTTTACCGGTTGCTCGGCAGAGGTCTCAATAAGCAGGCTCTTCTTTACATACTCGACATAATCCTTAACTGCCGCATAGAGGGCTCCGACAAGCTCCTTCTGACCGCTCTCCGATGTGATATACTTCAGCTCGGTAGAGTTGGACATAAAGCCCACCTCGGTAAGGATGCTCGGCATATCTGTCGCATAGAGCACGCGCAGTGGCTGCTTACGAATACCGCGGTTTACACGACCCAACTTGCTGTAGTGCTTCTGCACAAGGCGAGCCATAACCTCGCTATACTCTCCGTAGGTAAACTGCAAATTCTGAATATGAGCGCGAACGATAGCCGCAGTGCTCTTATCGGACATATCAAAGAACTCCTCCTTATTGTTTGCAAAGAGGATTGCCTCATTCTCGCTTGTCTCAAGCTCACTCTCACCCATAATAAGCGTTTCGACACCCTTGGTTGCGGTACTCTTCGGATGTGCGTTGGCATGAATAGAGATAAATAGATCGCCGCCCGCCTTATTTGCAATATCGGCACGAGCCTGAAGATCCGCGCGGAGGTTTGTCGAGAAGTTTTTATCAGTCTTACGAGTATAGACGACCTTCACATCAGGCATACCCTTCTCGATCATAGCACCCAACTTGAGAGCCATCTGAAGGTTGATATTCTTCTCCGAATAGCCTCCATATCGTGCACCCGGATAGGAGCCACCGTGACCTGCATCTATGACGATAACCTTAACGCCCTGTGCAACATTATCTGCCGATGCGACGTTATTATGCAACACAAGTGCGAAAAGCAACAGAATAGTTAAAAGTCTGCCCATAGCTTTTGGTATAATAGAGTTTTTTTACTACCTTTACGCGCTGAAAAATCGCGTACATACGCGTACGGAAGCGTTGTTTTGCGTTTTTGCCGGCGTCGCCGGCAAAGGTACTAAAAATTATTGAATTTTTGAAACATTTTAGACTAAAATATCTCATTACGCTTGCAATTGCGCTCTTTATGGTGCAATCTATGTTCGGTTTTGCTCAAACCCAACTTTCAAGCGATGCATCACTTGCCAAGGCAGCACTCTCGGCAAGCGACACTATTATGCCACAATCCAAACTATCCGACACCCTCAAATCATCACAACTGCTCCGAGAGAATCGTCGCAACAGAGTCGAAGAGGAGTCGGCAGAGGTTACTACCCCTACCACCGAGCAGAGTACCCCGGCACCACAGGACTCTCCTGCACTTAAAAAGGCGGCGAAGCGTGGCGGACTCGATCAGATTGTCGAGGGTAAGAATACCGACTCCCTCTACTACGATATGGTAAACCGTAAGGTCTACATCTACAACAAGGGTGACATCAAGTATGGCGACAAGTCGCTGCAGGCTGACTATATGCGTATCAATATGAACAACAACGAGATCTACGCATACGGAAAGATGGATACTGTCAATGGTCAGCCGACAAAGACTCAGCCGGTATTTACCGATGCGGGTACAAGTTTTACGATGGACACCATCACCTACAACTTCGACTCGGAGAAGGCTCTGATTCGCGGCGTGGCTACACAGCAGGGTGACGGATGGCTTGTCGGCGGACGAATTAAGAAGCAGCCCGACAACTCTATCAACATCCAGCAGGGTAAGTACACCACTTGTGAGCATACAGACCATCCGCACTTCTATCTTGCCATGACCAAAGCAAAGGTTATTCCGGGCAAGAAGATCATTACCGGTCCTGCATACCTCGTTATGGAAGATGTACCTATCTATCCGCTCTGTATCCCTGAGGGTTTCTTCCCTATCTCGTCAGGAGCTAAGTCGGGTCTGCTGATGCCGACATACGGAGAGGATGGTATGCGAGGTTTCTTCCTGCGCGGACTGGGTTACTACTTTATCATCAACCAGCATATGGACCTTGCCGTAACGGGAGGTTTCTATACGCTCGGTTCATGGGAGGTAAATGCCTCTTCGCGCTATGTGAAGAGATACAAGTACTCCGGTAATGTGAACTTCGACTTCTCTTGTGTCAAGACCGGTGACAAGGGCGAGGCGGACTATGTAAAGCAGAACAACTTCAAGTTCACTTGGACACACTCACAGGACCCTAAGGCAAATCCGGGCTCGACATTCTCGGCATCGGTAAACCTCTCGACAAGTGGATATAGCAAGTACTCTGCAACATCGCTCAACGACATCCTTGCTACCCAGACCAACTCCTCTATCTCATACTCGAAGAGTTGGGCGGGCACTCCATTCTCATTCTCGATGAACCTCGGTATATCGCAGAACTCGCAGACACGAGCACTCTCGATAAACTTCCCGAATATGGTCTTCAATGTGGCGCGTATCTATCCGTTCAAGCGCAAGGAGGCTGTAGGTAAGCAGCGTTGGTACGAGAAGATTTCGTTTACATACACCGGTAAGCTGACCAACTCGGCAAATGCTCCGGAGAGCGAGATCTTTACAAAGCAGACTCTGAAGAATATGAGAAACGGTATTGAGCACTCTATACCTGTATCTTCGAGCTTCACACTCTTTAAGTATATCAACCTCACACCGTCATTCAACTACACCGAGCGTTGGTACTTCAAGCGTCAGATGCAGGAGTGGAACCCTGTAACCAATCAGATCGATAAGCTCGATCCGGAGTATGGTTTCTACCGTATCTACAACTACAACGCCTCTGTATCGCTCAACACCACTATCTACGGTATGTGGCAGATGAAGAAAAAGACGGCAAAGGTGCAGGCTGTCCGCCACACCATCACCCCATCTATCGGTGGTTCGTATATGCCTGACTTCGGAAATCAGAAGTTCGGATTCTACAAGGTTGTACAGGCCGACTCTTTGGGTGGTTATACTCTCTACTCACCATATTCGGACAATGCCTACGGTGTCCCGGGCAAGGGTGCATCGGCATCTATCAACTTCTCGCTCAAGCAGAGTCTGGAAATGAAGGTACTCAGCAAGCGCGACACCTCGGGAGTAAAGAAGATCAAGATTATCGACGACCTCTCACTCAGCGGCTCGTATAACTTCCTTGCCGACTCTCTCGGTCTGTCGAATATCAATATGTCTATCCGTACCACAATCTACGGCAACTTCGGTCTTAACCTCTCGGCGACGCTCGACCCTTATCAGGTTACGCCGCAGGGTGTGAGAATCAACAAGCTGATGTGGGCTAAAGGTCTGCCGGGTCGAATTATGAATACCGGCTGGAGCTTCGGTTACACCTTCAAGTCCCGAGCCGACAAGTCGCAGGCGGCGATAAACGATATCAACACCATACCGCCGGAGTACTTCAACCCGTTCAGCGACCCGTACGGACTTATGGACCCTATGCTGCGAAGACAGTATATGGCTCAGGCATACTATGACTTCTCGATACCATGGAACCTCGGTTTCAACTATGTCATCAGTTATAGTGCCCAATACACGAATAACGGAACGACGGGTTACAAGAAGAATGTAAACCAGACAATCGGTTTCAACGGTAGTGTAAACCTCACGCCAAAGACCGGTATATCGTTTACAAGTGGTTTCGATATTCAAAATCGCAAGCTGACAACCACCTCCATATCCATCACTCGCGACCTGCACTGCTGGCAGATGTCGTTTGTATGGATTCCGTTCGGTATGCACCGCAGTTGGAGCTTCAACATCGGTGTTAAGGCGGCGTCACTTGCCGATCTGAAGTACGACAAGAGCCAAAGTATGTACGACAACCTATTCTAATAGCTTTCGGTACAGCTTTTGCGAGATTATATATAAGAGGATAATTAAAAATTTTGATATGACTAAGAAAAACATTGAAAATCAGGAGATTAAAGACCAGACAACCGTTACTGAAGATGTAGATACTTCTGCTGCTGACGCTGCCGCATCAGACAATATGGCAGAGGAGCAGACAGTAGAGACTGACACTGTGGCAGAGAAGCCTGCAGAGGAGTTGATCGATTGGAAAGATCAGTACATCCGCCTTCAGGCAGAGTTTGACAACTTCCGCAAGCGCACTATCCGCGAGAAGATGGACCTTATCCAGAGCGGTGGCAGCGATGTACTCAAGGCTATTCTCCCGATTTTGGACGATATGCAGCGCGCTATTGCCGCCTCTGAGAAGAGCGATGATATCGACGCTCTGCGCGAGGGCGAGCGCCTTGTTGTGCAGAAGTTTATCGATACACTGCGCCAGAAGAAGGTTGTAGAGATTGAGGCTCTCGATGCTCCGTTTGATGAGAATCTGCACGAGGCTGTGGCTCGTTTTGCAGCCGGTGAGGAGAAGAAGGGCAAGGTTATCGATGTTATCGAGCGCGGATATATGCTCGGCGACAAGGTATTGCGTTTTGCAAAGGTTGTAGTAGGTGAGTAACAAGTAAAACTGTAGGTTTTATGGCAGAAAAGAGAGATTATTACGAGGTGCTTGGCGTCGAGAAGAATGCCAATGCCGAGGATATAAAGAAGGCGTACAGAAAGACTGCGCTCAAGTATCACCCCGACCGTAATCCTGACAACAAGGAGGCGGAGGAGAAGTTTAAGGAGGCTGCAGAGGCATACGATGTCCTCTCCAACCCCGAGAAGCGTGCTCGCTACGACCAGTTTGGTCATGCAGGTATGAATGGTGCTGCCGGTGGCGGCTTTGGCGGCTTTAGCGGTGGCGGATTCTCTATGGAGGATATCTTCTCGCAGTTTGGTGATATTTTCGGTGGCGGTTTCGGCTTTGGCGGCGGCTCTCGTACTCGCGGTTCAAAGGTCAATCGCGGCTCAGATATTCGTGTAAGGGTAAGTCTTACGCTCGAGGAGATTGCAAACGGTGTCACAAAGAAGCTCAAGCTCAACAAGAACATCGTGTGTGATGCCTGTGGTGGTAGCGGAGCAAAGGATGCCTCTGCACGCGTAACTTGTACCAACTGTAACGGTTCGGGTGTAGTTATGCAGGTGCAGAACACATTCTTCGGTCGTATGCAGTCACAGAGTGTATGTCCTGTCTGCGGCGGTCAGGGTACCGTAATCAAGGATAAGTGTAGCAAGTGTTCGGGCGAGGGTTACACCAAGGGCAGCGAGGTTGTAGAGTTCAACATCCCTGCAGGTGTTGCCGAGGGTATGATGATTACCGTATCGGGCAAGGGCAATGCAGCGCGTCAGGGTGGCGTAAACGGCGATCTGCTCGTAGTTATCGAGGAGCAGGCTGACCCACGCTTTATCCGCGACGGTGCAAACCTTATCCACAACCTTACAATACCTGTTACCACTGCACTTGCAGGTGGCGAGGTCGAGGTTCCGACAATCACCGGCAAGGCGAAGATAAATATCGCTCAGGGCACACAGGCAGGCAAGGTGCTTCGTCTGCGTGGCAAGGGTCTGCCGGCAATTAACAGCTACGGCAGTTATAATGGCACAGGCGATCTGCTCGTTGTGGTAGATATTGCTATGCCGACATCACTCAACTCGGAGGAGAAGGAGCTTATTGCAAAGCTCTCGCAGATGCCACACTTCCGCAATCCGGAGAAGGGCAACAAGCAGAACATCTTCGAGCGTATGAAGGATTTCTTTAACTAATAGAGTATGGGACTGTTTTCACCGCCAAAGAAGCACGCCAACAAGTTCAACTACATCCCGCGTTTCTACGACCCGGAGAAGGATCGTCGCGAGCAGCGTCGTCGTGAGCTTCGAGGTCAGAGTGCAGATGATGACACTCCGTATGCACCAGGAAAGTATATCCGTACTGTTCGCGAGGCTCGTGCAGAGCGCAAGGCGCAGCAGAAGGCAAATAGTGGCACACCGCGTGCGCTGATGGTATTCGGCGTGGCTATTATAATCATCATAGCCTATATGCTCGTTCCGCGCATTGTGAACATTATCACTATGGCAAACAGCAAGAGCAACCCTGTTGTAGAGCAGGCAGAGCTGGATAACAGCACCTTCAACCCATACACACCGATAACTATCGTACCAAACGACTATCAAGAGCAGTAACCGCTATGGCTGACAGAATACGACTACTACCTGAGATTATCTCCAACCAGATTAAGGCGGGAGAGGTTGTCGAGTACCCATCATCTGCTATCAAGGAGATGGTGGAGAATGCTATTGATGCGGGGGCAACAAAGGTTACCGTAAACTTTACAAATGGCGGTCGCGACCTTATCCATATCATCGACAACGGTTGCGGTATGTCTCCGAGCGATGCCCGTATGGCTTTCGAGTGCCACGCAACAAGCAAAATTCGCGAGTTGGAGGATATCTACGCCCTCGATACATTCGGTTTCCGCGGTGAGGCACTTGCCTCTATCGCCTCAATTTCGCAGGTAGAGCTCATCACCCGTCAGGCAGATGCAGAGATTGGCACAAAGGTAGTTATCAATGGTGGCGAGTTTGTAAGTCAGACACCCGTAGCAGCGTCAGTCGGTTCGCAATTCTTAGTCAAGAACATATTCTACAACACTCCGGGCAGACGCAAGTTTATTGACGACCGTCAGTCGCAGTTGCCCAATATGATTAAGACCGAGTTTCGTCGCGTAGCACTCTGTCACCCCGAGGTGGCTATGGAGCTATACTCCGACAAGTCGGTGATATACTCTCTACCGAAGGCTTCACTTTTGGAGCGTATTGTAGGCATTATCGGTCCTACAGCCAAAAAGAGCCTTATCGAGGTGGGTGTAGAGACCTCTATTGCAAAGATTGAGGGTTATGTATGTCGTGCTTCGGCGGCAAAGGTCAGAGCCGACCAATACCTCTTTGTAAATGGTCGTTACTTCAAGTCGCCATACCTCAACAAAGCTGTGGCAAAGGCATACGAGCACCTTATTCCTAACGGCTCGCAGCCATCGTTCTTTATCTATCTGACGGTAAACCCCGACAGAGTGGATGTGAATGTACATGCACAGAAGATTGAGGTGCGTTTTGCCGACACCGATGCCATTTGGCAGATTATCAACGCCGCCGTTCGCGAGGCGCTTGCCAAGACCGGTTCTGTGCCTATGATGGACTTCGAGGCGGAGGATTTAATAGATATTCCGGTGGCAACAAGCGATATTGTCTACCAGATGCCGAAGGCTACAACCTGCGACAACTACAACCCGTTTGCCGCAGAGGCAGGCAGCAGTGATACTCGCCCACTCAAGAGTACACTCTCCGACTCTGGATTGGATTTTATGAGCCGCACGGCGGATATGGACTTTTCGATTCCTATGGCAGGCACATCTGACGACTTCGACATTATCGAGTCGGAGTCTGCAGAGCAGTATCTCGAGTTGGAATCGACAGTAGATACCACAATCAGTGCCGTACACTACATCGGTCGCCGCTACGCCTCTATGATGGTTGGCGGAGTACTCTGCGCCATTGACCTTACAAGAGCCCGCGAGCGAATACTCTTCGACCGCTACTGCACACTGCTTGACGGTGGCAAGAGCATCTCGCAGCAGCTGCTCTTCCCGCAGACCCTGACCCTCTCCGACGCCGAGTACTCGCTCGTTGAGGAGTGGGCGGTAGATTTTGCTGCACTCGGCTTCGACATATCTCTCGAAAGCGGTTGTGTGATAAAGATCAACGGCATCCCTGCAGAGCTTAGTGCCGAGCGTATAGATATAGCTATCTACGAACTGTTGCAGAGCCTTGCCCTGCCGCACGAGGTGGAGAGTATGCGTCGTGAGCAGATGGCACTTACACTTGCAAAGAGCGAGGCTGCAAAGCGCGCTCAATATTCACAATCAGATGCAGAGGCTATTGCCGAGCAACTTATGGCTTGCAAGGAGCACAAGACAACCCCTTCGGGCAAGACCATTATTACATATATTACACTTGACGACATACAACAGAAATTGGCATAAAAGATGAACATAAATCCAGCATTTAGAACCCCGCCGGTGGTCAAGAACCTTATAATTGCAAACTGTCTGCTATACCTTGCAGTCCGTATGATTCCGAGTGTAAATTCGCTTCTGGGTCAGTATGGACAGCTCTTCTGGGTAGGTTCTCCACGCTTTCACGCATATCAGTTTATAAGCTATATGTTCCTGCACGGCAGTTTCAGCCACCTCTTCTTCAATATGTTTGCGCTCTGGATGTTCGGTCGAACATTGGAGTATGAGCTGGGAGCACGCCGATTTTTGATATACTACTTTGTCTGCGGTGTGGGTGCTGCGCTGTTCCAGATACTTGTTGCGTGGGTGGCAGGAGAGACATACTTTACAATGATTGGTGCTTCGGGAGCCACTATGGGTCTTCTGATGGCTTTCGGTGTGATGCACCCGAACAATCAGATATTCGTCTTCCCGATTCCTATGCCTATCAAGGCGAAGTGGTTTGTTATCGGATATATCGTCCTTGAGATTATTCAGGGTTGGGGTGTTGCCGGCGACGGTATTGCACACTTTGCACATGTGGGAGGTATGCTCTGGGGTTGGGCACTGCTCCACTACTGGAAAAACAGGCACATAATTTGGTTTTAGAGTTTTAGATGGCACGCACAAACGGTAATATATATCGCGACTATCGCAAAGGAAAGTCGAAACGACAGAGGAGTTTCAGTCTCTCACTGTTGCTATTTATTCTCGATATAGCAATGGTGGGTCTGCTCTTTCTGCTTGCCGCTGCAACGATTATATGTATAGTCACACCTAACAGTTCGCCCGAGCGACTGGGCATATTCTCGGTAGTTGTGCTTAGTGCACCTATTATATATATGCTTATGTTGGTCACCACCCTCTATTGGGCACTGCGCTGGAGGTGGAGTCTGGCATTTATGTCGTTCGTATTCCTCTTTATCGGCACACTCTCTGTCGGTAAGTACTACCGTGCCGATTTCAAGCAGGATACCGATGGCAAGTTCCCGTCAAAGAGCATCAAGGTAATGAGCTACAACATCGCCAACTCGAACAGTCAGGCTATGGTCGATACTATTGCCCTGCACCGCCCTACTATCCTCTGTCTGCAGGAGTATCAGTCGGGAGCCGAGGATGTTTGGAAGCGTTTGGGCGATAAGTATACCACAACAGCAAGTGGCAAGAGCGACTTCTCGTGCGAGATATTTACCAATCAGCGCATACTCAAGCAGGGACGCATAGACTCTCTGCCTCGATTTAATGCTATCTGGGCGGATATTCTTGTCGATAAGGATACTCTGCGCGTTGTCAATCTGCACCTGCAATCGACAACAATTACTGCGCAGGATATGGAGTTTGTCGAGGGTCATAAGTATGTACTTGACTCGGCACGCAACCACAAGATAAAGAGCATTACCGACAAACTTGTCGAGAATACCGTATATCGCAGCAATCAGGCAAAGAAGGTGCGCGAGTTTATCGACCAGAACAAGGGCAAGAAGCTTATCGTCTGCGGCGACTTCAACGATGTGCCGCTCTCGTTCAGCTACAATGTCATTGCAGAGCCGCTTGTAAATACCTTTGTGGCAGCAGGTAAGGGTTATACATATACATTCGACGGATTTTTCAAGCTGATGGCTATTGACCATATGCTGGTATCCGAGCAGTTCGATGTGCTCTCTTATCAGGTCGATTATACTATGCAGCACTCCGACCACTACCCTATTATATCAAGATTAAAGGTGAAGAAAAACGACAAACAATAAAATATACACATTATGATTTTAGACTCAATCAAAAATGCGGAGCTCTACTACCCGCTTAACCCACGCTTCAAGGCAGCATTCGACTTCCTTGCACAGTGCAACCCTAAGACTATCTCTGTCGGCAGACACGACATTATCGAGGGAGAAGTATTCGTAAATGTTATGGAGATTGACCTCAAGCCACGCTATGAGGCTCTGCTCGAGGTGCACGATAAGTATATCGATATTCAGGTAATTATCGGCGGCGCAACAAAGGAGGAGTTCGGCTGGTCAGAGCGCAAGGATTGCAAGAAGGCGCGCGGCGAGTTCGACACCGAGAAGGATGTGCAGTTCTATACCGACGAGCCACAGGTGTTCTATACAATGCGCGAGGGTCAGTTCTCAATCCTCTACCCTGAGGATGCCCATGCTCCGATGCTCGGCAGCGGAAAGATCAAGAAGATGATCTTCAAGATTTTGAAGTAATCGTTGCGGATTTAGGATAGCCAGAGACTATTCAATAAAATAAAACCCTTCACTTTCAAGCAAGTTTGAGTGAGGGGTTTTCTTTTATTGCGCTATCTTCGATAGCATCCTAAATCCGAAAACGGCTGATGCAGAATTTGCACACAGATTATTTACTCATTTGTCGTCAAAATGTGTTAGAGATGGTGCATCGCGTAAAAAAACCAGCGATGGATAGTACTAAAATGTACAGCCATTGCTGGGTTTTTAGGGATGTGCCATATATGACACATTTTCACGGCAAATGCCTATTACTCTAAAGTAATCAGTGAATGACCGGTCATCTCCTTAGGCTGCTCAACACCCATCAGCTCGAGAACTGTTGGAGCAACATCTGCAAGAATACCGTTCTCAACCTTTGCCACGCGGTCTGAAACCACTACTACCGGTACAGGGTTGAGTGAGTGTGCGGTATTTGGAGTGCCATCGGCATTGATTGCGTTATCTGCGTTACCGTGGTCAGCAATCATAACAACCTCATAGCCGTTCTCCTTAGCAGCGGTAACAACCTTCTCTACGCAGCTGTCTACAGCCTTTACAGCCTTCTCAATAGCCTCATAGATACCTGTGTGACCAACCATATCGCCATTTGCGAAGTTGAGGCAGATAAAGTCATACTTCTGCTCACCGAGTGCAACAACGAGCTTATCTGCTACCTCATACGCGCTCATCTCAGGCTGAAGGTCGTATGTTGCAACCTTTGGAGAGGCAACAAGGATACGGCTCTCGCCTGCGAACTCAGCCTCGCGACCACCATTGAGGAAGAAGGTTACGTGAGCGTACTTCTCAGTCTCGGCAATACGGAGCTGTGACAGACCAAGGTTTGAAACAACCTCACCGATAGTGTTATTTACATTCTCCTTATCGAAGAGGATGTGCAGACCGGTGAATGATGCATCGTATGGAGTCATACAGCAGTAGTAGAGCGGCATAGTGTGCATACCCTGCTCAGGCATATCCTGCTGTGTGAGTGCTACGGTAATCTCACGAGCGCGGTCGTTACGGTAGTTGAAGAAGATAACCATATCGTTAGGACAGATAGTACCTACAGCGTTACCATTCTCGTCTACGCGAACAATCGGCTTAACGAACTCGTCAGTTACACCCTCGTCATAAGACTTCTGCATAGCTGCAACCATATTGGTAGCCTTCTCACCCACGCCCTCAACGAGCTGGTCGTAAGCAACCTTTACGCGCTCCCAACGCTTATCGCGGTCCATAGCGTAGTAACGACCGATGATTGACGCGATAGTACCTGCAGAGCCCTTGAGGTGGTTCTCGAGTGCCTCGATAAAGCCCTTACCGCTCTTTGGATCGGTATCACGACCATCCATAAAGCAGTGGATATATGTATTCTCGATACCGTAGTGCTTGCTGATGTCGCAGAGCTTGAAGAGGTGGTCGAGTGAAGAGTGAACACCACCGTCAGAGGTAAGACCCATAAAGTGTACATTCACACCATTTGCCTTTGCATACTCAAATGCTGCAACAACCTCAGGATTGTTGAGAATTGAGTTGTCGCGGCAAGCGCGGTTAATCTTCACAAGGTCCTGATATACTACACGACCTGCACCGATATTGAGGTGACCCACCTCAGAGTTACCCATCTGACCCTCAGGCAGACCTACATTCTCGCCATCGGTACGCAGCTCAGCGTGTGGGTAAGCTGCAGTCAGATTGTTAATAAACTGCGGATTTGTAGAGTAAATAGCATCCGCCTTTGTGTGGTTACCGATTCCCCAACCATCGAGAATCATCAATAATACTTTGTTTGCCATATTTTTTAATGTTTTATTTTTGTAACAATATCAAAAGTCCAAAATTGCTTTTAAGTGAGGGATTTCAAGGCTTTGAATTTTGGACTGGATGGGACATACCCGGCGTATTTCCCATTCAGAACAAAATTCAGTAACGCCGAAATCACCGCTTAAAACAATTTTCTACATTTCTACAATTTCTCTTTAATCAACTCTACTGCCTTATCAATAGCAGCCTGCAGACCATCAGGATGCTTACCACCGGCTGTAGCGAAGAACTTCTGACCGCCACCGCCACCATTCATCAGCTTAGCAGCCTCACGAACTATAGCACCTGCATCTACGCCCTTAGCAACAATATCGTCACCGAGCATAATCATCAGTGTCGCCTTACCCTCTGCAGCAGCACCGAGAACAAGCACCAAATTCTGACAACGGGTGCGCAAATTGTAAGCCAAATCCTTCAGGAACTCTGTAGGACGAGCAATCTGACGAGCAATAACTACTGCACCATTCTCCTCCTGAACCGCTGCGAGAATCTTGTCGGCGAGTGCAGATACCTGCTCCTTGCGAACAGCCTCGAGCTCCTTGTTAAGACTCTCATTGCTCTCTACAAGACGACGAACTGCATCTACAAGCTTTGGATTGCCGATAGCCTCTGTTGCTGCGTGGATAGTATCCTCGGCAACATAGAGCAGATTCTCAGCCTTCTCGCCGGTAACAGCCTCGATACGGCGAACACCTGCAGAGATTGCGCTCTCAGATACAATCTTAACAAAACCGATATTACCGGTAGCAGAGGTGTGAGTACCACCACAAAGCTCGACAGAGTCACCGAAGCGAACCATACGAACCTTATCGCCATACTTCTCACCGAAGAGCATCATAGCACCTGCAGCCTTAGCCTCCTCCTGAGTAGCCTCACGGTTCTCAACAAGCGGATTATTTGCACGAACAGCACGGTTTACAAGGCGCTCAACCTCACGAATCTGCTCGGCAGTAACCTTCTGGAAGTGTGAGAAGTCGAAACGCAGCGACTCAGGGCTTACCATAGAGCCCTTCTGCTCAACATGCTCACCGAGCACCTTACGTAGTGCTGCGTGAAGAAGGTGGGTTGCAGTATGGTTATTTGCAGCACACTGACGCTTCTCGGCATCTACAACAGCGTGGAAAGTAGCTGTGAGATTCTCCGGAAGAGCAGTTGTGATGTGGATTGTAAGACCATTCTCCTTCTCGGTAGCGACGATGGCAATCTTCTCGTTTGCGCTCTCGATATAACCTGTATCGCCAACCTGACCACCCGAGTTACCGTAGAACGGAGTGCGGTCGAATACCATCTGATATGTAGTCTTACCCTTGCTCTGTACGCGACGAACGCGAGCGATGCGAACATCGCACTCGAGGGTATCGTAACCAACGAACTCGCTCTGCTTAACCTCTACAAGCTCCTGCCAGTCGTCTACATCCTGAGCTGCAGCGTTACGAGAACGCTCCTTCTGAGCCTGAAGCTGCTGCTCGAACTCGGCAAGGTCTACCTCTACGCCCTTCTCCTTCGCTATAAGCTCGGTAAGGTCGATAGGGAAACCGTAAGTATCGTAGAGAACGAATGCATCCTTGCCAGAGATCTTACCGCCGTCAAGCTTTGCGATAACACCCTCAAGCAGGTTGATACCTGTAGCAAGGGTACGGAGGAATGATGCCTCCTCCTCCTCAATAACCTTCTCGACAAGTGCCTGCTGTGCCTTGAGCTCCGGATACTGACCACCCATCTGCTCTACGAGCGTTGCAACAAGGCGGCAGATAAACGGAGTATTGAAGCCGAGGTATGTGTAACCATAACGAACGGCACGGCGGAGGATACGACGGATAACATAACCTGCCTTAACATTTGATGGCAGCTGACCGTCAGCAATAGAGAATGCGATAGCGCGAAGGTGGTCGGCAATAACACGCATTGCAACATCTACCTTCTCATCCTCGCCATACTTCTTGCCCGACATCTCAGAGATAACGGCAATAGTTGGCTGGAATACATCTGTATCGTAGTTTGACTTCTTACCCTGCATAATCATACAGAGGCGCTCGAAGCCCATACCTGTATCTACGTGCTTTGCAGGCAGGCTCTCGAGTGAGCCGTTTGCCTTACGGTTGAACTGCATAAATACAAGGTTCCAGATCTCAATAACCTGTGGGTGACCTGTATTTACCATATCGCGACCTGAGATCTTTGCAATCTCAGCCTCGTCACGAAGGTCGAAGTGGATCTCGCTACAAGGACCGCAAGGACCTGTCTCGCCCATCTCCCAGAAGTTGTCGTGCTTGTTACCGCGGATGATGTGATCCTCCGGAAGGTACTGCTTCCAATAGTCGTAAGCCTCCTGATCGAATGGCACACCGTCAGACTCAGAGCCCTCGAATACAGTTGCATACATACGCGACTTATCAAGACCATAAACCTCTGTCAGCAGCTCCCAAGCCCAGCTGATAGCCTCCTTCTTGAAGTAGTCGCCGAAAGACCAGTTACCCAGCATCTCGAACATTGTGTGGTGGTATGTATCGTGACCAACCTCCTCAAGGTCGTTGTGCTTACCCGATACACGCAGACACTTCTGCGAGTCGGCAGCGCGCGGAGTACGACGTGGAGCATTACCAAGGAAGATATCCTTAAACTGGTTCATACCTGCGTTGGTAAACATAAGAGTTGGGTCGTTCTTTACAACCATAGGTGCAGATGGAACAATCTCGTGCTCTTTTGCAGCAAAGAAGTCCAAAAATGCTTGACGAATTTTGTTAGATTCCATAGTATACTAAAATTATCACTTATATCGTTTTGAGGTCAGCGAAAAATGTTTCGCCGATTCAGGTTGCAAAATTAGTGTATTTTTTGTATTTTTGCACCAATATTTCTAAGAAATACTTAGAAATTACTTAAAATTTAACGATTAGACCAGATATGTCGAATACAACCATAACCTCTACAGGCAAAGTGCGCATCAACAGATACCCTCTGTTGCGCAAATTGCTGATTGGTTTTATCGTTATTTCGCTGCTGAATTTGGTAATTTCGTACTGCTTCTACACACCAAAACTCTTCTCTATCGACAATCAGAACAAAGAGCTGGTAATCAAATACAACATCCTGCAAGATCGTATCCGTACACTCGAGAGTAAGATTGACGATATTCACTATCGCGACATATCGGTCTACCGCTCGCTCTTCTCTGTCGATACGCTCGCCATTGACGGCATATACAACCCATATCCCGAGTCAAAATATGCCGCACTGCAGGGCGATGAGTACACAAGTCTGATGACCGGTTCGTGGAAGAGTCTGGACAACCTTGCCCGCAAGACATACGCAGCGTCGCTCTCGCTCGATCAGTTGCAGATTCTTGCTAAAAACAAGGAGCGTATGTCCTTCGCCATCCCTGCAATATGGCCTATCGACCGCACGCAGCTCGACTGGTTTTACTCCTTCGGTATGCGCGCTCGACACCCGATATACAAGACCCGAAAGATGCACAAAGGCGTCGATCTATCCTGCAAGCGCGGTGTGCCTGTATATGCTACGGGCGATGCTATTGTAGAGATGACCGACAAGGGTATGCGTCGTCGTGGTTACGGTCAGCAAATACTTCTAAATCACGAGTTTGGATATCAGACCCGCTATGCCCATCTGCATAAGATTTATGTCAAGGAGGGTGACCGTGTATCTCGCGGTCAGCTAATCGGCGAGGTGGGTTCGACAGGTGGTTCGACAGGTCCGCACCTGCACTACGAGGTGATATATATGGGTCGCCACGTAAATCCGGTGAACTACTTCAACCGCAATATGTCCAACGAGGAGTACAAGCAGCTGATGGAGAAGATGAAGAATAACACCGACCTTGAAATTGAGTAAGATGGCACGCAAACCCAAAAATAAGGCAACTCGTTTTATCACTACCCTGCTCACGTGGGTTGGTGCCGCGGTGGTATATTTCATACTCTTCTCGCTACTTTTCGACACCCCTGCCGAGTATGAATTACGCCACTCAACCGACCGCATGAAGGCGGAATATGAGGTACTTTCGGCGCGTTACGACTCGCTGAATATGGTCGTGGAGAATGTTATCGAGCGTGACCGAAACATCTTCGGAATACTCTTTGAATCAGCACCTTACGACTTTAACTCCGACTATGAGCAGCAGCGACTTTCATTGCACGAGAGGCTTCTGACAAAGTCGAAGCATCAGATGTTGCGCGATCTGACTGAAAAGACCGACGAACTCGAGAGAAGAGTCGCCGAATTGGACCAGACATACAGCACCCTGCAGAGCAACCTCGACGCAGTGGGCGACTACCGCAACAACATACCGTCAATACAGCCCGTAATCAACCATCAGCTCACCCTGCTTACTGCCGGTTACGGTATGCTTATGCACCCATTCTACCGTACGCTGCAATCACATCAGGGCGTGGACTACAGCATCCCTGAGGGTGAGAGTGTCTTTGCTACGGCAGATGGTACGGTGAAGGAGGTGTTGGGAAAGACCTCGACCTCGGGAATTACGATAGTAATCGACCACGGCAACGGATACACAACCTCCTACAGCCACCTGCTCAAGGCGAAGGTAAAACGCCGTCAGAAGGTGCGCAGAGGGGATATTATAGCCCTTTCGGGAAACTCGGGACTATCAATCTCTCCGCATCTGCACTACGAGGTGAGATACGAGGGCGTGAGGGTCGATCCGGTACACTACTTCTTTATGGAGCTTACGCCGGATGAGTATCAGAAGATTATCAGAATTGCCCAATCGGGTATGCAATCGTTTGACTAATGGAGATAAAACTACTACTTTTAGACTTTGACGGCACGGTAGCAAATACCGGCAGAGCCAACGCCACATCATATATCGAAGCACTTGCCGAGGAGGGGATAACAATCACTATGGAGGAGTATCGCCACAAGTACTTCGGACTGCGTTGCCCCGAGTTTCTGACCGATATAGGTATTACCGATCCTGTGCAGATGCAGCGTATTCGTCGCCGCAAGGTGGAGATATACCCCACACATTTCGATATGGTGACGCTCAACGAGCCTCTGTGGAACTTTGTGCAAGAGTTTCGCGCAAAGGGTGGCAAGGCGATGATTGTATCGACCGGACATATCGACAACATTACCAATGTTATGCGCTATTTGGGCATCGAAAATGATATTGACGGACTGCTCTCGTCGGACGATGTCGAAAGGTCAAAGCCACACCCCGACTGCTTCCTCAAGGCGATGGATATTGCAGGCGTAACGGCAGCCGAAACTATAATTTTTGAGGACTCCGAGATAGGCATCGCCGCAGCCGAGGCATCCGGAGCCGCACACTTCAAAGTAGAACTCGAATTTTAGAAAAATATGAAACAGATTACTATAGATTCACTCTCAGAACTGCCAAAGGTGGCAGAGCTTGTACTCGAATCTCTCGAGGGCAGAAATGTCGTTGCATTCTTCGCCCCGATGGGTGCCGGAAAGACTACACTTATCAGCGCACTGATGGATAAAACGGGTTCAGAGGATATTGTCACAAGCCCGACCTTTGCCCTTGTAAATCAATACCATACAGCAGAGCGCGAGCCTGTGTACCACTTCGATTTTTACCGTATCAACTCTATTAACGAGGCGTTCGATATGGGCTATGAGGAGTACTTCTATTCGGGCGACCTCTGCCTTGTCGAGTGGCCCGAGAAGGTCGAGCAACTGCTGCCCGACGACACTATGGTCGTAAAGATCGAAATTATTGACGAAACCACACGTCTGTTTACGATTGAGTAGTATGATTTAGGATAGCCTGCGGCTATTACAAATAGAATAGAGTCTTCGTTCTCAAGCAAGCTTGAACGGGGCTCTATTCTATTTGTATCATCAGCAGATGACATCCTAAATCATTCGTGCAGCAGTTGTCTGAAGACAAAAAAATATTGATATTCCCTCCAAACCTCCCTTTAAAAAAGGGAGGCTTAGTCGCTTCGCTCCGAGGTGCACCAATTGAGCGGGTTTCAATGCTACGCAGTACGGCTAACGCAGTAAAAAATCCAGACAGCACTACCCTACCTCTTTGCACCCAATTTGTCGTCAAAACGTGTTAGAGATGGTGCATCGTGCAAAAAATCAACGGCGGATAGTACAAAACGTACAGCCGCCGTTGATTTTTAAGGGATGTGCCATATATGACACGTTTTCACGGCAAATTACTTGGAGATGCAGTCCAATATGGTCTTCTGCAACGCCTCAACAATAGAGTGCTTAACGTAGGTGCGACGAACAGCAAGGGATATTTTGCGCGAGTAGGCACCGCGGAGGAGCGGTTTCACCTGACGCGAGTGCTCCTTGCCGATATACTCGATAGACATCTCGGGGATGATGGTGAGGCTATTGGTACAATCGACGATACGCATAAGGGTATCGAGCGAGCCCGACTCGAAGTAGTAGCGCGATGGGAATGACGAGCGGGACTGACAGAGTTCGAGCACCTGATCACGCATACAGTTTCCACGGCTGAGCAGGACCAGTTCGCGCATATCGATATCGGTAATCTGTACATTACTCTTCTTGTAGAGCGAATTTGATGGCGATACATAGACATAAAATCGGTCATCGAAGAGGTCATACTCGGTAAACTTATCGCCACAAGTACCACCCGCAACAAGTGCCACATCAATAAGGTCGCGATTCATATGATCGACAATCTGCTCGGTGTGCATCTCGCGAATTTCAAGTTCAACCTTAGGATATCGTGACACGAACTCGGGGATAAACTTATGGAGGATATATGGCGCAATTGTCGGGATGACGCCGAGGCGAATTTTACCTGCAATCTCACCCTTAAACTGAAGCACCACCTCCTTGATAGAGTTATACTCCCTCAGAGCCTCACGAGCCTGAGCAAGTACCACCTCTCCCGCCTCGGTCGGCACCACAGGCTTTTTGGAGCGGTCGAGAAGCATCACGCCCAGCTCGCTCTCGAGCGACTTAATCTGCATACTCAGAGAGGGTTGGGTAACAAAACAGTGGTCTGCCGCAACAGAGAAACTACCAAAGTTGGCAACGGCAAGAAGATACTCAAGCTGAATGATTGTCATAGTGCAATACTTATTATTCCCAACAAAGGTATAAAAATAATTTATGATTAACAACTCTCCATCCATTTTTTTCGCTCCGCAACGCAGCTTTGTTCCATTTTGCTTTGCAAAACGGAAATAAATCTATACTTTTGTAGCTTAATAGAAACACAAGTAACTCAAACCTAACTATGAAACGTCTTCTTATCATCTTTGCGCTCGTCATTACCTCTTCGGCTATGGCTCAAAGTATTCGCGAGCAGATTGCTGCCAATCCTAACTTGGCAGGAGGTATCTACACCGCCTATATGGTTACCGAGCAGAAGGTTGTCGATGCACCAAAGGGATACAAACCGTTCTATATCTCTCACTACGGTCGTCACGGTTCACGCTACCAGACCGCACAGGAGAAGTACGACCAGCCGGCACTGCTTCTCGAGCAGGCATACAAAGATGGCAAACTGACCGAGCTTGGCAAGGACCTTATGGGTCGTGTACGCACAATTGCTGATGATGCTCATATGCGAGCAGGCGACCTCTCTCCACGAGGCGAGCGCGAGCACAAGGGTATTGCCGAGCGTATGGCGACAATCTACCCAGAGGTATTCTCAAAGCGCAATGGCAACCACATAACCTGCTTCTCTTCGCCATCTGTACGCAGCGTTATCAGTATGGCGGCATTTACCGAGCGCCTGAAGGAGATACATCCGCAGCTCGAGATTACTCGCTATGCAAGTGCGCACGACATCCATATCACTCGCCCTGAGAAGAATATGGACACATTCTACAAGACTGCGCGCAAGATGGCAAAGCAGTATCAGCAAGAGCAGACCGACGACAAGGCGTTTATCTGCCGTCTGTTCAACGACTACGACTATGCAGAGAAGTTGATTCGCACTGTCTACAACAGCACCGACACCCACCTCTTTATGGGTAATATGCACGACCTTGCGATGATTGTTCAGAACTTCGACAACCTGCCGGAGTTACACGATATATTTACCGAGGAGGAGCGCTACAAGATGTGGCATCTGTTCAATATTCGTCGCTACCTGACCTATGGTCCGTCAATCGACTTCGGAGATATTCGCAATCAGGACGGAAAGTTGTTGTTGCGCGACATTATCGAGCGTGCCGATGCGGTAATTGCAGGCAAGACACCCGGTGAGGTGGCTACACTGCGCTTCGGACACGACTCGGCGGTAATTCCGTTGCTGGCAATTATGCACGCCGAGGGTTGTGACGGCAGAGTATCTTTTGCCGAGATTGAGCGTCTGCCCGAGGTATGGTGCGACAGCCGCATAACATCTATGTCGGTAAATGTTCAGTTTATATTCTATCGCAACAAGAGGGGCGATGTTCTTGTCCGAATGTTGCACAGCGAGCGCGATATTCGTATTCCGGTAAAGAGCGACAACTATCCGTTCTACCGCTGGGAGGATTTCCGCAACTACTGCTTGGCACAATGCGAACCTGACGCAAGATAAAAGTTTACAATTTTGAAATAACATTTGATATATGGGAAAGATTATACTTACCGGCGACCGCCCTACAGGTCGTCTTCACTTAGGACACTTTGTTGGCTCTCTCTCTCGCCGCGTAGAGCTTCAGAACTCGGGCGAGTTTGAGAAGATTTTTATTATGATTGCTGATGCTCAGGCACTGACCGATAACGCAGACAACCCGGACAAGGTGCGTCAGAATGTTATCGAGGTGGCACTCGACTACCTCTCTTGCGGCATCGACCCGAAGGTTTCGACAATATTCATTCAGTCGCAGGTTGCAGAGCTCTGCGAGTTGGCGTTCTACTATATGAACCTTGTGACCGTATCGCGTCTGCAGCGCAACCCGACCGTAAAGACCGAGATTAAGATGCGCGGTTTCTCTGACGATGTTGCCGAGGGTGACACTACACAGAAGAAGGGTATCCCTGTAGGTTTCTTCACCTACCCTATCTCTCAGGCTGCCGATATTACCGCCTTCAAGGCTACTACAGTGCCTGTAGGAGAGGATCAGGAGCCGATGATCGAGCAGACTCGCGAGATTGTCCACAAGTTCAACTCTATCTATGGCGAGACTCTGGTAACACCTGAGATTTTGCTGCCGTCAAACAACGCTTGTCTGCGTCTGCCGGGCACTGACGGTAAGGCTAAGATGAGTAAGTCACTGGGTAACTGCATCTACCTCTCCGACACAGAGAAGGAGGTTAAGCAGAAGGTTATGGGTATGTATACCGACCCTAACCACCTGCGCGTAGAGGATCCGGGACAGGTTGAGGGCAACTGCGTATTTACATACCTCGACGCATTCTGCCGTCCTGAGCACTTTGCGCTCTACCTCCCTGAGTACGAGAACCTCGATGCACTCAAGGATCACTACCGTCGTGGCGGTCTGGGCGATGTTAAGTGCAAGAAGTTCCTGATAGCTATTCTCAACGAGCTGCTCACTCCATTCCGTGAGCGTAGAAAGTATTGGGAGCAGAATATCGAGGAGGTATATCGCATTCTTGAGGAGGGCTCTGCTGCAGCACGCGCTGTAGCGGCACAGACCCTCAATGAGGTACGCGACGCTATGCGTATCAACTACTTTGCAGACCGCGAGCTTATTGCAGAGCAGGCTGCACGCTACAAGGAGGAGAATAAGTAGTTCTACAGACAATGAAGATAATCGAAGAGTCGAAATATATCAAACCGGCAGGTAGAGAGAAGATCTACAAGTGGTTTTTGCGACTGACACAGCGACTGAGCGAGCGACAGATGCTCGCCATACTCGCCGTGGTTGTCGGTGCGCTTGCCGGTCTTGGCACATATCTTTTCGAGGTGTTGCTGCACGGCATTAAGAGTTGCCTTGTCAATTGGTTCGATGTCGATACTTTCCACGTCCTCTATCTGATATATCCGGGTATAGGTATTGTCCTTGCCACGCTCTTTGTAAAGTATATCGTTCGCGACAATATCTCCGAGGGTGTTACGCGAGTGCTCTATGCTATGTCGAGTCGCGGTTCAAGAATTGCAGGTCACAACTGCTGGACCTCTATTGTCGGCGGTGCAACAACTATCGGATTTGGTGGTTCGGTAGGTCCCGAGGCACCTATCGTGCTTACAGGTGCGGCTATAGGCTCGAATGTCGGCAAACTCGCAAAACTCAACTACCGCAACATTACCCTTATGCTCTGCTGCGGTGCGGGTGCGGCTGTGGCGGCAATCTTCAAAGCGCCGATTACAGGTGTGGTATTTGTGCTCGAGATACTTATGCTCGACATCACCTCTGCATCGGTTATTCCGTTGCTTATATCGTCAGTTACGGCGACGACGCTCGCCATTGTGCTGCGCGGTTGGGATCCGATTATCTCTGTTTCACTCTCCCAGGCTGATGCCTTTCAAATCAAACATATTCCGCTATTTATCCTGCTCGGATGTATCTGCGGAGCTATGTCCTACTACTTTACAAGCGCAAACGCCGCTATCGGCAAGCGAATAAGCTCGATCAAAAGACAGAGAAACCGTTGGATTATCGGCGGCACTATTCTCGGTCTGCTGATATTCCTCTTCCCTGCCCTCTATGGCGAGGGTTATGAGGCGTTTGTATCGCTTATGCACGGCGATAAGCACACTATATTCGAGCGTTCACTCTTCTATGCCTTCAGAGATATAGATTGGGTGGTGCTGATATACATTATCGCCACAATGTTCTTCAAGGTTATCGCCACCGCTACAACCAATGCCGCAGGTGGTGTGGGTGGAACATTTGCGCCATCGCTCTTTGTCGGCGCATTTACCGGTGCATCGTTGGCACTCTTCTGCCAGATATGTTTCGGTTGGAACATCTCTATCGCAACATTTACCCTTGTAGGTATGGCGGGTGTGATGGCTGGTGTGATGAATGCTCCGCTGACTTCGATCTTCCTTATTGCCGAGCTGTCGAATGGTTACGGACTCTTTATCCCGCTGATGATTGTGGCTTGTATAGCCTTTGCGGTGGGTTACTACCTCGACCCTGACTCTATCTACACCAAGCGACTCAGAGCCAAGGGTGAGCTGCTGACGCACGACAAGGATCAGTCGGTACTCGTATTCCTCAAGCTCGACGAGTTGATGGAGAGTGACTTTGTGCGCCTCAGAGAGAAGGCTACGCTGGGCGATGTGGTATCTATTATCGCATCTGCACGCCGCAACATCTTTCCTGTAATCGACGACTTCGGTCATCTGATAGGCATCGTGCAGCTGGATGACCTGCGTGAGGATATGTTCAAGCACGAGAAGTGGGGAAATCCTATCACTACATATATGATTCAGCCACCTGATCGCATCCTTGAGAAGGAGCAGATTCAGGAGGTATTGCCACGCTTCGAGCAGAACCATACATGGATGCTCCCTGTAGTCGATAAGGAGAATCGCTATAAGGGCTTTATCTCGAAGTCAAAGATTCTAAATGCATATCGTGAACAACTTGTAAATATTTCACAATAATGAGTAATATAAAATTAGTAATGCTCGATTTTGACGGCACCATTGCCAACTCTTTTGAGAGCATTATCCACTGCGCCGACAAAATGTGTCAAAATGCCGGACTCCCATTTGACAGGAAGATTATCGACCAAAATATGGGTTGTACGACTGAAAACTGCATATCTCTGCTTACAGGAATTACCGACCCCGAGTATATCAAGCGTCTGACCGACTTATACAATAGTATATACAGAGAGGAGGGTCTTGATATGATCAAACTCTTTGACGGCGTTTTGGATACCGTCAAGCGTCTGCACGCTCAGGGCATAAAGTTCTCTATCACCTCAAACAACATTGTTCCGGCAATCTCCTATGTGGTAAATCGCCTCGGACTTATGCCGTATCTGGACAATATCGTAGGTATAGATTGCGTCGAGCGCGGTAAACCGGAGGCAGATATTGCCATCGAGTCTATGCGTCGTGCAGGTGTCAGCCCCGAGGAGGCTGTAGCTGTCGGCGATTCTACTTTCGATATGATGATGGGGCGTGGTGCGGGATGTCACTGCTGCGGTGTAAGCTACGGTTGCGACACTCCGAAAGATCTTGTCGATAACGGTGCCGAGTGGGTTATCGATAGTTTTTGCGAATTGGAAAAGATTGTACTCGGATAATGGCAGCTCCAGTAATTACAATATATACTGACGGCTCCTCGCTCGGCAACCCGGGCGCAGGTGGTTATGGCGTGGTACTTATCAGCGGACCTCACCGCAAGGAGCTCTCGGCAGGTTTTCGCCTTACGACCAACAACCGCATGGAGCTTATGGCGGTCTGTGTAGCCCTTGAGGCGCTAAAGTTCGACGGCTCGGATGTAACAATCTACTCCGACTCAAAGTATGTAGTCGATGCCGTAAGCAAAGGCTGGGTCTTCGGCTGGGCAAAGAAGGGCTTTGCAGGCAAGAAAAACCCAGACCTCTGGATGCGTTTTCTTGCTATCTATCGCCGCCACAATGTCCGCTTTGTATGGGTCAAGGGACACGCCGAGACTGTCGAGAACAACCGTTGCGACACCCTTGCCGTAGCTGCTGCAAATGGTACAAATCTGCTCGAAGACAGCGGCTATCAGCCTGAATAACAGCCATATATGAGACATACCCTCGTCACCATATTTGCAACAATACTTGCTATCAACACGCTCTATGCACAGAGTGCAACGGAGAGGATTGCTGCGGCAATAAATGGCAACGACATTCTCTACCTTGAGCATAATCTGCAAAGGTGCAAGGACTCTCTGCCCGACCATATCTATCTTATGGCAGAGGCGCTCAGATGTTCGCATACCAACCGCTACCTCCGGAGCAACAAGGCTATCGAAGAGCTGCTGAATAACCACAACCAAACCATCGGAGAGGAGGCTGTTGGCAACTTCTATGGTATGTTAATCTCAAATCTCCACCGCTCGGGCGACTACACAAGTGCTGCACGACTATTAGAAGGCAGTGTCGAAAATAGAGAGAGTTACAACTACTTCGCTGCATTAGCTCGCAAGAGGCCTTTAGAGGTAGAGAAGCCGAAGGGAGATGTTGTTGTGCCATTTACCATATCGAAACTCGGCAGCGGTCGCCATATACACATCCCTGTAGAGATTGGAAATCGCACAGAATCATTCATCTTCGACACAGGCGCAAACAAGTACAATGTAGTTACCGAGAGTTGCGCCAAGCGTTATAAATTCCGCCCGATTTTCGACTCTCTGCCCACTGCCGGTGTAGGTGGTGACGGGTTTAGTCGCGTAGTTACCATACCGAAGATTAAAATCGGCAAAATAAGGCTCAAAAATCCACTTTTTATCGTCATCCCTGACAACTCTACCCCTGTGGATAGTTTGAGCGGATTTCGCCTTGAATTTGTCCTTGGAACGGATGTTATGGAGGCTTTGGGCGAGATACAGTTCGATATGGAGGCAAAAACGATGACTATTCCCGCCTCTGAGAGCGAAAAAACGGCTGATGCAACACCGCTGACCCACGCCGATAGTTACTACATTCACCCCGCGGTTAATGGCACTATGCTCAAGATGCAGTTCGATACGGGTGCTGTCGATAGCTCGATGCACTACCGCTATTTGTCAGAGTTTGGGGATAGCGTAACTTTTGTTGGCGAAGAGAGAGTATCTCGTGCACACGGCTTTGGCGGAACAGCCACCTACAATGTGCGTACTGCCGAGCGTATCGAATTTACAATTGGTGGCAAGAGCAGAGTGGCACGAAATATCGAGATTACCTCATCTGACCACGCCCTGCCGTATCAGCAAGATGAGTATGGATATATCGGTGCCAATATTGTGCTCTCTTTCAAGCGCTTTACAATTAATTTCCGCCAAATGTTTGTAACTGCCGAGTAACCAACCACTCCCCTATTTATTCTGTTCACAGCAAAATATTTACAGTTTGTTGGAAAATAGTTTTCAACAGGCGGTATTCTACATATTTATCCGTATATTTGTATAGCTGAAAATGCAACTAAATTATAACTACTATGAATATTACAGTAAATGTTGATTATCGTACTGCTTGGGGCGAGCGCGTGGTGCTCGTTACAGCAGATGGTAAGCGCGTGGATATGAGTTGTTCGGGCAGCAAGTGGGTTGCTATGTTCACTCTTCCGAAGAGCGCAAAGAGCATTGGCTACCACTTTGAGGTGCTCGACAGCGAGGGTAACACCATCCGCACAGAGTGGGGAGAGGGACACAACTACACCCTTGCAGCCGATGCAAAATATCTTATCGTAGACGATTGTTGGGCAGAGCGTCCGCACAATCGTGCCTTCTACACCTCTATGTTTACCGATACAATCTTTGCCCATGAGGTTCAGAGTGCAGAGAAGCTCGCAGCTGCGGCTATGCGTATCGATGTAGAGGCTCCGACCCTTCGTCGTAACGAGGCTCTGGCACTTATCGGCTCTACAACCCAGCTTGGCGAGTGGGATACCTACAACCTGCGCAAGATGGTACACATAGGCAACAGTGTTTGGAGCGTTACAATTGGTACTGCCGAGAGTTCTGCCGAGTACAAGTTTGTAGTTATCGACAGCAAGAGCGGCAAGGTTATCCGTTGGGAGGAGGGCGAAAATCGTACACTTCCATACTTCGGTGTTCAGGGTGCGGCATACATTATCCGCGGTCTGCGTCTGAGAGATAACTCTTCTTGGCGCGGCGCTGGTGTTGCTATTCCGATGTTCTCACTACGCAGCGAGAAGAGTTTCGGCGTAGGTGACTTTACCGACCTCAAGCTGCTTGCCGACTGGTGCGTGCGCACAGGTCAGAACATTATCCAGATTCTGCCTATCAACGACACCACAATGACTCGTACTTGGAAGGACTCTTACCCTTACAACGCCAACTCTACTATCGCACTGCACCCGCTCTATATCAACCTCGAGGCTGCCGGTAAGCTCAAGAAGAGGGCTGACCGCGAGCGTTTTGCAGCACTTGGTGCCGAGCTCAATGCACTGCCACAGGTAGACTACGAGCGTGCACTGAATGGCAAGTTCGAATATCTGCGCATACTCTTTGCCGAGAGTGGAGCGAAGGTGCTTGCAAGCAAGGATTACAAGGCATTTATCGCAGCAAATGAGGGTTGGCTGACTCCGTATGCAGTCTACTCTGCTCTGCGTGACAAGTATAAGACTGCCGACTTCAACAAGTGGGGCAAGTATGCAACTTACAACGCTAAGGAGTGCGCCAAGTTTGCCGAGAAGAACGCCGAGGCCGTAGATTTCTACCGCTTTATCCAGTACCACCTCGACCGTCAGCTGCGCGCGGCTATCGAGTATGGTCACTCTGTAGGTGTTGCCCTGAAGGGTGATATTCCTATCGGTGTGAGCCGTATCAGTGTCGATGCGTGGGTATCGCCGGAGCTCTTTGTAATGAAATCATCGGCAGGAGCTCCACCTGATGACTTCTCTGTAACGGGTCAGAACTGGGGCTTCCCTATCTACAACTGGGAGGAGATGGCAAAGGATGGCTATGGCTGGTGGAAGACCCGCTTCCGCAAGATGGCAGAGTACTTTGACGCATACCGTATCGACCATATCCTCGGTTTCTTCCGCATCTGGGAGGTGCCTCTCGATGCTGTAAATGCACTGTTGGGCGAGTTTAACCCATCTATGCCTTACACTGCCGACGAGATTCGTTGGAGAGGCTTCAACTTCGATCCTGCACGCGATGTGGCTAAGGACTACAGCTCTGACGATGTACTGTGGCTCGAGTATCGCCACTCTGAGGGTCACTACTACCCTCGCATCACTCCGTTCGATACTCAGAGCTTTGCACGCCTGAGCGACGACCAGAAGCACGCCTTTGCAGAGATTCACAACGAGTTCTACTATCGTCGTCACAACGACTACTGGAAGGGCATTGCCGAGCAGCGTCTGTCGATGCTTGTCGAGACTACCCGTATGCTCACCTGCGGCGAGGATCTGGGTATGATTCCGGACTGCGTGCCTGAGGTGATGAACAACCAGCAGATTCTCTCGCTCGAGATTGAGCGTATGCCGAAGGATACGGGCTTAGAGTTTGGTGCGGTTATGCACTACCCATACAGAGCGGTATGTACAACCTCTACACACGATATGAACCCTATTCGTGCTTGGTGGCGCGAGAACCGCGAGACTACACAGCACTACTACAACAATGTTATGCAGTGGTGGGGTGAGGCTCCAGCTGATGCAAGCGCAGAGATCTGCCGCGAGATTATCAATCGTCACTTGGCTTCGCCTGCAATGCTCACTATTCTGCCACTGCAGGATTGGATGTCTATTGACGGCAACCTCCGTTTTGCAGACCCTGATGCCGAGCGAATCAATGTACCGGCAAATCCGACCCACTATTGGCGTTATCGTATGCATATAACCCTCGAGCAGCTGCTTGCCGCAGAGGAGTTCAATGCACAGGTAGAGTTCCTTGTAAAGGCAAATTACAGATAACAGAGACTCGGAACATAAAACAACGAAGGATTGTACAAGCAGTACAATCCTTCGTTGTTTTACTACGGTTATGGCTCACTACAAATCCATCAGAGTATAGTCATAGTCGCCAATAACATCTGTTGCTGTATAGGTACGTCCGAAGCGGTCGGTAGCCTCAACGCGGATCTTCGCATTCTTATTCTTGAGTGTGTACTTATACATATTCCAGCCGTCGCAGAGGTGGTTAGCACGATTTCCGCCTGTATGACCACGACCCAAGATACCGATATGGTAGCTGATAGCCCACCAGTCCTGACTGGACTTGACGCTCGGCTTAGTCGGATTGCCGATAGCCGGAGCTGCGCAGTAGTGGCTGATACGGGTCATAGTGCCTGAATATACATCATCCTCATAGACCTTGAGCACCCACTTGTTATCGGTATTCCACGCATTGGCAAGCAGTACATTCTCACCGTGAGTAAGCTCAAACTGCTCATACTCGCCACCGAGCTTAAGGTTACCCCAATAGAGGCGAATCTGATAGTCACGACTATTCATACCCTCATTTACACCCTTGTAGTACCAATCCTTGACTGTATTGCCATCAAAGTCGAATACGCCATAGCCGTTAGGGGTACCATCGCCGTTTGTATGAGAGCCCCACCAAGAGCCACACACAGCACCGTGAACATGCTCATAGACACCACCGGAGAGGGTCGGCTCATTGCGCTGATAGTGGGTGTGACCCGACATAATATGAGCCTCCTTGAACTGCTGGAGCAGCTGAATTACCTTCTGGACATTTCTCTTTGACGAATTGGCAATCGGAATATGAACGCAGAGGATAACAATCTTATCCTTCGGAACAAGGGCAAGATCCTGCTTAAGCCACTGATACTGCTCATCAAGGAAACCTACAGAGTAGTAGCTTGCATCATAGTCGGTATTAAAGATAATATCTCGCATACCCACGATATGAACATCGCCACGATCGAACGAGTAGTTGATAGGACCAAAGACAGTCTCAAATGTTCGCTGAATTTTGATATTGTAGGTCGAAGAGGTCTCGTCCGGAGCAATAGGATTTGTCTCGTTGAAGAATGTGTAGTCGTGGTTACCCATAGTCTGGAAGATAGGAATACCCGCATTTTTCTGTGACATATGATCACGCAGGTAGGTCATCTGACCCGAACTATTACGGTTACCCTCAGAGTAGGCAACATCGCCCAGAGTGATACCATAGCAAGGGATCTTCTTTGCCGCTGAGTGAGCCTTGATATCCGGAATAGACTCGTTATTGAATCGGTTACGGTGTGTTGCATCCTTACACTGCGGATCGGCAAGGCAGAAGAGCGAGAACTGAGTCTCCTTACCACCCGCAAGCTTAGTGAGCTTAAAGTCATACTGCTTTCGTGTAGGAGTGTACTTGGTAAAGAATGCCGGCTGACCATAGCTGTTTATTGGCACCTGACAATCTGCAGGGATAGTGTAGTAGATATACCAAGTATCAGGATGCGGAGTGAGGATATACTCTCCATTCTCGTTAGTCTGAACCACAGTAAAGCCGTCAGAGACGCTCACGCCGACAGCCGGAGTGCCATCTGTATATGTGATAGTACCCTTTGCCACAACAGCCTCCGGAGCATCCACCAAATCCTCGATATAGATACGGATATCGTCAATCTCCATACGATTTGACTTGGTACCCTCCAATGCACCACCAATTGCTACAGAGCTGCCATAAGGGACATCCTTAAGGGTTACGGTATACTCGCGCCAATCCGAAATTCTATCGCCCTCAAGGGTAAACTCAACCCTATCGACAACCTCTTTGTAGGTCACAAGGTTGTTATCAGCCGAGATATTTGCTCCCGACAGAGCCTGAACAGCCACGAACTTCTCCGACACATTTGCCAATTCGTTTGAGTGCGGACCATTAGGCGCAGCATTGAATACTACACGCAAAGTTGCCAGCTTATCGGCAGGTATTGCCTTAAGGAGAGGGGTGCAGACAAATGCACGGTTACCTGAAGTACCGATCTTTATATAACCGGGACGAGCGCACACAGAGCCTCCGTTGGCATCCTCTTTACCGCCAATCCAGCCCCAATCGTCCAGGCATACATCATCAATCAACCCCGCCATAGTATTGAACAATCCCATCTCGGCACCGGCATCTATGGTGTAGTATCCACTGTTGCTTGGAATAATCTCTCCGACAAGTGCAGCCCCGTCGAATGACTGCAATTTATTTCTGTCTGTACGCGACACACCTGCTGCACGGGCAGTCAAGTCGCCGGCATAGACAAGCTTCGAGAAGTTCTCGTACAGAATCAAATCGCCAAATGTCGCGTTTTCGGTAACAACGCTCGACTTATGTGCCAACATAGCCGCTGTGGTCATCTGTACCGGTGTTGCGTTAGATGTTCCGTCGGTGATGTTGAATACCTTTACGAAGTACTTTGTAGACGGCTCCAGACCGGCAAAGATAAATCGTGGCGGCACATTCGGATTCTTGAACAGCGCAGAGTTGTCATAGGTGTTATACTGAACCTTAGAGACGCTGTATACAAGATCTGTACAAGCGGCATCGCGATAGAGTGCTACCTTGTACTCCTTTTCAATATCTACAGAGTAGTCTGCCGAGAGATTTGGAACAATATCCGACACATACGGGATATTTGCCGCCGTAATGGTCCAACCAATGGAAAGTGTCGAGTCTGTTGCACGAACAAGGCGCACATTGAGATTTGCATCGACCTCCGGATCCGGATCTGGCTCCGGCTGCTGGATAGGCATACCTCCGCTGTAGTGGAACTCTCCCTGCTTGAGGTTATTCTTGTCGGCTACCTGTGTAAATTTATCTATCGAGAGCTGAATAGTGTAGACCTCGCCCGCCTCCAACTTGTGGTTAGGTGTATGGCAGAAGGTGTAGGTACCCTTGTTTGTCACCACGCTGTAGGTGATATTATCGGTCGAAGATTTGAAATCTACCGGTGCAACAACTGCCCAGCCGCCCTTCGAAGGAGACGCCTCAGGCTGCGAGTAGGTCAGCGTCACGCTGTTGCTCTTTGCGCTGCTCAGCGTTGCAGAGTCAAGGATAACGACACCCTCGCCTGCAAGGCCCAGCTTCTCGGCACTCATAGTCACTGAATATACCTTGCAGTCGTCAGCTATCATAATGTCGAAATTCACAATCGCCGCAACGGGATACATAACCACAGAGCCGTCCTCGCCGATTGTGCCAAAGAGCTGAAGCTTATCCTCAATGTTCTGACCCTTTGTTGTCGAGTAGCTCTGCTCGGTCGGAATAGTCATCTTCGCCCTGCTGCCGTCAATCTTTATTGCCGATGTCGGATATGCCGCATATACAGCACTGCTCTTTGTGCCGAATGTACCGACAAATGTACCCTTTGTCGTGCCGGAACCCACGCGCAATGAAAATGTAGTCTTTGCTGCAAGGTCGGTCACGCAGAGCTTGTCGCCACTGCTCCACTTAAGCTGCATCTGCTCGTTGCTGCCCAGAGTTGCCGAGACACGCGAGCCACCCTCTATTGTCGCCTCCACAGAGGTAATCTGTTTTGCTACATCGCCACCATTGTCGATATTCGACTGCTCACAAGAGAGTGCAAAAATCGAACAAAGCAACGCAATAAAACTAAATCGTTTCATATCGTATCGTAATGTTGTTTATTATTTCCTATTAATATAATACAACTCAGCACCCTATCTTCCTACAATCATCAATAAAATTACCTTTTCGTTCGCCTTTCACTATTTTTTTACTACCTTTACAGAATAATTGGTCAGTTATGGTTAGGGGACTGCTTATACTACTCTCGTGCCTGATGTGCAGCTGCCAGCTGTTTCACATCTCGGAGATTCTCGATACCGCCGAAAGACAAATCGGCGAGTGCCCCGACTCGGCACTTACCACTATGCGCTCCATTCGCCGCTACGCAGTGCTTCTTCCGCCTGTGCGCGCCCGCTATGGCGTGCTCTACTCCGCCGCATTAGACAAAAACTATATCGATATCGCCTCCGACTCGCTTATCCGCTACTCGGCAGACTTCTACGACCTCTATGGCACCCCCGAACAGCGTATGACCGCCTACTACTACCTCGGTCGCACACAGGAGAACGCCGGCGATATACTCCCCGCTACCCTCTCGTTCCTCGACGCCGCCCAATATACCGACGCCGTCGATAATAACTACCTCAAGGGGTTGCTGTACTCAAATTTGGGAGTAATGTACAACAAACATTTTCACTACGAAAAGGCTTACAAATACGCCGAACAATCGTACCAATACTACAAAGCTGCGGGACTTAAACAACATATGGCTTTTCAGTTGTACTGGAAGGGAGCGACTTGCGAGAAACTCAATCGCCACAAACAAAGTATATCGTACCTAAACGATGCAATAAATTTGGCAGAGAGTATCAACCACAAGCAAATTATTTTGTGGTCATATCGTACACTTATTATTATATATGAAAATATATCCGACACGAATAATGCCCTTAAACTAATACAAGAGGGAGAGAATAAGTTCGGAACCTCATTATATAATTATTCCAATATATGCGGAGCTGCCGCAACCGTTTTTGCACATAAAGGCGAGCTTTGCAAATCAAAGAATTTGCTTGATAAAGGTTGGAAATATGCAAAAGATGATTTGGATTCATCTGCAATGTATCTATACACATCAAAAATTGCAATATTAAACAACCAAATCAACAAAGGATATGACATCTATAATAAGAGTTTAGAGATTCAGTTTAATATTGCAGCCAAGAATGCAGGCGGTCCATTAAATCACTCTGTAGGAAAATATTTTGAGCAAAAAGCTATCAATGCAAAGAACAGATCAGAACAACAAAAAAGAATATATATAATATTATTGACTGCAATTGCCGTCTGCGTAGTTGCGGCAGCTATATATAGCCGTAAAAAGGCTCTGCAGCAGAGACGCCAAATAGAAAATAACATAGCTGTCATTGCTGATATCAGAAAATCTATAGAGAGTCAAAATAAAGAAATTGCAGCAAAGCTACAAGCTTCAGCAAAGGGGCATTTTGACATATTTGATGAAATATGCAATTTGTACTACGAGCAACCAACAGATGCGAAGAAGCAGATTGTTATCTATAACAAGATAAACAATCTCATATCTTCATTTAGATCCGATGCAAAGGTTCTTGCAAATATCGAGGATATAGTGAATATTTGTTACAATAATGCTATCACAAAGGTGCGAAACGAAATGCCCCAATTACGCGAAGACGAATTACGAATGCTGTGCTACATCTTTGCAGGCTTTTCAAATCAGGCAATAGCCGTATTCCTAAATTGCGAGATAGGAACGGTCGCCACGCGCAAATCTCGACTCAAATCTAAAATAACAAAAGCCAATACCACACACAAAGAGCTATTCATATCTCTATTTGCATAAAACACTGCAAATCAATATATTACATACAACTATCTAATAATCAATGAGTTAAGCGTTCTGTAATCAAATCGCATTTTATTCAACAGCTAATACTCTGATTACCAAACATTTACAAGAGCACTGTGTAATCGTTTTATTGAACCTTTTTTCTTATTTTTGTATTATAGGTTGTAATTTTGTTTTAGAATAAGACTACTAAATTTAGACCTATGAAAAAGATTTTTACCCTTCTCCTTTTGGCAAGTCTTCTGGCTACACCAAATGTGTTTGCTGATGATGAGATTCCTCAGGATCCACCACAGACTCCACCACCTACGCCTACGCCTACTCCAACACCGCCACCAATTCCGTTTGAGAAACTTGACCCTGAGCCGGGTCAAGTAGGAAATAGACCTCGTTCACTCTCTGCTATTAGCGGTTGGTGCGCAAACGACACAATTCAACTATTCTTTGCTCATGATATGGGCACTGTCTTTGTAACCGTTGTCAATACCTCTTTGGGCAGCTTATGGTATTGCAACGCAGAGAGTAGTGACGGGGTTGCGATTATCGACATCGAGCCTATCGCGGGTTGCTACACCATCACTATCGAAACCCAAACATCCGGCACATACTACGGAGAGTTTGCGCTGTAGATACCTATATTTATATATATTAACCTTAAAAAATTAACTACTATGAAAAAACTTTTAGCTATTTTCACAGCAGTAATGCTGGTGTCGTGTGCAACTAATCACGACGAGGTTGTAGTTAGTATGAAGCAGAACGCTACAACAAAGATTTCAAAGGAGCAAGCTCTGAAAAATCTCTATAGTGAGCTAAAATTCATCGATGAGGGAACTCGCGCAGAGGGAACTCAGCGCGAGGTTAAGTCTATCAAGCCGTTGGTTGGTGCAGTTACTCGCTCGGGAAATGCTCTTGACAATAATTTGCTCTATATCGTGGAGTTTGGTGAGGGTCAAGGCTCTGCTGTTGTTGCTGCAGATACGCGGTTGAAACCAGTTATCGCTGTCTTGGATACTGACGTACTGACAGCCGAGGACTTTGCAAACGATGATATGGAGGATATCTCTGCATATATGGCATCAATGATTGAGGATTATGCTATAAGTGTTGCAAGCGCAAACTCCGTTGGTCTTCTTCCCGCTCCTGGCCACACAGTTGTAGACACAATTTACAACGTCAATGTTCCTCCGATGTTAAAGACAAAGTGGAGCCAAGGCAGTCCATATAATGACCTTTGTGTAAAAGCAGATGGAAGTTCTGTTTCTGCGGGTTGCGGCGCTATTGCAATTGGTCAATTCTTATATTATCACAGATGTCCTGATGTGATCAATGGATACACCGTATCATGGAGTTTACTTGAAGATTGCGAATACAAAGCAAAACAAATTGGTGAAATAATCGATGGTGGTCATATCGGAGGTGGCACTATAATCGGCGGTGGGATTAGTGTATTGGATCCTACAATTTTTTCAAAAAGAGAAGTGGCAAAATTTATTTACAATATTGGATGCTCAATTGGCATAAATTATTCAAGCGGTTATGCCGGTTCAAGTACAACAATAATGTTAAATTACCTACGAATGGTCGGTTTTGATTGCACCTATGACGAATACAGTTGTGAAGATATTAAAGAAATAGTTCAGAATAATAAACCTGTAATTATGACAGGCAGAACCACCTCAAATAAAGGTCACGCCTGGATTGTTGACGGATGGAAAGATTATCTAATTCGTACTACTACTGCGTCAGAAGTAGAAGGTCCGGTTGACTCTGTAACCCCTGAATACACCATAACCAATGAATACTTCGACAGAATACATTGCAATTTCGGTTGGGGTGGTCATTGTGACGGATATTATATTGGAGATATTTTCGATTGTCGTATTGTTAATAATTACATCGAGCCAGGTATTGGAGATGTCCCAGATTCTGGTTCAGGAGATGATTATAAGTATGACTTAACATTAAAAATGTACAGTTATTAATGTATAAATTTGCAAAATCAAAATATTTTTATTACCCTTGTGAAGGGTGTCTAATTATTAAAACGTTATGGTTATGAGAAAGTTATTCTTATTTGCAGCATTGTTTATGCTTGCCGCTACATCGTGCGACTCCGTGGCTAATACTCCGAACGATGCGGATAACGAGAGTCGTGTAACAGAAGATATTATGGATATGCTTATCAATGACTTACTAATGGGTGTTTGCGTTCCTCGTGGCTGTGAGGTTATGGAGGGTGATAAGTGTATCAAAGCTTGGGATGAAGCTGTATTTGGTACTGTAGGTGCAAAATTCTACGATTTTGGTTTGAACTATATGGCATTCTATAACGACGGCACTTGTCGATTAGGATATACGAGCGGTCTATATAGCAATTGCGAGGAACGCTTGAAAGATATTGAAAATCACCCAAGAGGATTGTATGATACTTGGCAGTGGAGTTGCAACAAGGCAGAGTCTACAATTACTATCACCGCAGAAGATTTAGCAAAGCGAAACAAAGATCCAAAAACTACAATTAAGATTGTTTCGTACAAGGATGGCATCTTAATGATTGACGGAGAACTCCCAAATACCTGCATCAAGGATTATACATACAAGTATAAATTCGAAATCCAGGGTGCTGAGGCAAGAGCTGAGTTTGAAGAGGTATACTACAACGAAGAGGACTACCCTTGCTGCGCACAGTAGTATTTGACTCACCCGATAAAGATCCCGCTTCGGCGGGATTTTTTTGACTATTTGTTCTTTTTTTAGATATTTTTTATACCTTTGCGTAACGGAAACGATAATTTACTAATTTAGAGAGCATACCTATACTATGAAAAAGTTGTGGGTGATTTTGGCCATGAGCCTTATGGCGATGGTATCTTGTAACAGCAGTGATGTTACATCCGAGGATTTTATTGATGCTGCGTTAGAGGGCGTTTTGATTGTAAACATTGAGACCGACGGAGCGTTAAAAGAGAAGTACAGCGACTACTGCGACTGGGTTCTCTACGCTGACGGCACTTGTCGCCGTTGTTACTTTGTTGTTCCGAACGGTCAGATATCCTATCCGCTGCTCTACAACACTCTAAATTGGGAGTTTGACAGCGCAGCGCAGAGTCTTACCCTCACCGATCCGCAGCTGCTCTCCACAGCACCCGACACAGCTGTCGGCACGCTCTATGTCGAGAGTTGCAAGAACGGCAACTTCACCCTTATCGGCACTCTGCCGACACCTCAGAGCGACGACTTCGAGGCAAAGGTTCTCCACGGCAGAATAGGTAGTGCAGAGGAGCGCGCCGAGTACGAGTCCAAATATCTCGAGGAGGGCACAGCCGAGTAGAGAGATAAGTGATAAAATCCCGCAGATTGCGGGATTTTTTGTTTATAGTCGAAAAAGGATTAACTTTGCATCTGTAAAATTGAAGTTATGAAGGCATACATTTTTCCGGGTCAGGGATCGCAGTATCCCGGTATGGGCAAAGAGTTATACGATAGTTCCGCAGTAGCGGCAGAGATGTTCGAGCGTGCAAACGAGATTTTGGGCTTCAGAATCTCCGACATCATGTTTAACGGCACAGCCGAGCAGTTGCGCGCGACAAATGTCACACAGCCCGCAGTATTTCTCCACTCTGTAATCCTCGCAAAGGTTATGAACATCACCCCCGATGCCGTTGCCGGTCACTCGTTGGGCGAGTTCTCGGCACTTGTTGCCGCAGGTGCCCTCTCATTTGAGCAGGGACTGACACTCGTAGCCAAGCGTGCCGCAGCGATGCACAAGGCTTGCCTTGCCGAGCAGGGTGCTATGGCTGCCGTAATTACGACCGACATCGCCACAATCGAGGATATTTGCCACAAGACCGAGGGTGTAGTTGTCGCAGCAAACTACAACGCGCCGGGTCAGACCGTAATCTCCGGCACAGAGGAGGCTGTAAAGGCGGCTTGCGAGGCACTCAAGGCAGCAGGTATTCGCCGTGCGCTGCTCCTTCCAGTTGGCGGAGCGTTCCACTCGCCACTGATGGAGAGTGCCCGCGCAGAGCTTGAGCAGGCGACCCTCGAGGCGACATTCTCGACCCCTCGCTGTCCGATATATCAGAATGTAGATGCTCAGCCGCACACCGACCCCGAGCAGATCAAGGCAAATCTTATCAAGCAGCTCACCGCTCCCGTACGCTGGACGCAGTGCGTAGAGAGAATGATTGCCGACGGCATCACTTCATTTACCGAAGTTGGCTGCGGCACTGTACTTCAGGGACTTATACGCAAGACAAACACTGAAGTAGAGGTCGATTCGGTCAGCATCCTTTAATTTTTTTAAGATTTTCCGAAAAAAATTTAATAAAGAGTGGGTAATTCCCGCTCTTTTTTACTATATTTGTAGCGTATATAAACTAAATAGCAGGAAAATGAGCTCTTTAATCGACTTTTTCAACAATCAAGAGACCGAAAATAAGGGTCTGTTGCAGAAGAACAATATAATTAAGCGCAACATCATCGCCTATATGGCGGTAAACGGCGAATCGACACTCGCTGAGCTGACTAAGGAGTTGAGGATCAGTGTTCCGACAATCACAAAGCTCGTACAGGAGCTCTGCGATGAGGGCATCGTTACCGACCTTGGTAAGGTAGAGACTCCCGGTGGTCGTCGCCCGAATGTATTCGGTCTGACAAATACTGCAATCTACTTCGCAGGTATCAATGTGGGTCGTGACCGTATGACCTTCGTGATTACCGACCTGCAGAACAACATTATCAAGGAGGTTGTAGACGACAGCTTCGAGCTTAGCGACCGCAGCCAGTGTCTTGACAAGATTTGCGACAATATCGAGAACTTTATAAACACCTGCGGCATTGACAAGAACCACATTCTCGGCGTGGGCGTATGTATCGTAGGTCGTGTAAATACTCAGCAGGGTCGTTCGTACAAGTACTTCACAAGTGTCGAGGCTAATCTCAAGGATATTATCGAGCAGCGTATCGGCATCCGCGTGCAGCTCGAGAATGACACCCGTTCTCGCTGCTATGCAGAGTACACATACGGTCGTTCAAAAGACGAGAGCAATGTCCTCTATCTCCACCTCGGACTGGGTGTGGCGATCGGTATTGTCGTAAACGGCAAACTCTTCTACGGTAAGAACGGTTTTGCCGGCGAGTTTGGTCATATTCCATTCTTCGACAACGAGAAGATCTGCTTCTGCGGCAAGAAGGGCTGTTTAGAGACTGAGGTTTCAGGTCTTGCTATAGAGGAGAAGATGAGCGAGCTTATTCGCAGCGGTGCGAACTCTATCCTCCGTCCGAAGTATGAGAGCGGCGAGACTATCCACATCAACGACATTATCAACGCAGCACGCAACGACGACAACCTCTCTATCGAGCTTATCGAGGAGGCGGGCGAGAAGATTGGCAAGGCTGTTGCTATCCTTATCAATATCTTCAACCCTGAGACTGTTATTGTCGGCGGAAATCTCGCAGCTGCAGGCGACTACATTATGTTGCCACTCAAGAGCGCAACAAATAAATATTCACTCAACCTTGTATATAAGGATACCAAATTCCGCCTCTCGAAGATGAGCGACAACGCTCCTGCGTGGGGTGTGGCAATGCTTATCCGCAACCAGGTAATCGGTCTGTAGGATGGTCGAATTGCAGGGTAAAAGGTGCAGACTGCGTAGTGTCGTCTCTTCGGATGTCGACACTACGCTTTTGTGGGAAAATGACCCTGCACTTGCACCCTTCAGCGACCCTCACGAACCATATACAAGGGAGCAGATAGAGGTCTTTATCGCCAATCAGCAGGCGGGGCTTGCTGCAAACGGGCAGTTGCGACTGATGATAGAGCTCGACGGTCGGGCTATTGGCGCGTTAGACATCTTCGACTATGACGGCAGCAGTGCCGAGGTCGGTATTCTTATATACGAGCAGCAGATGCGCCGCAAAGGCTATGCAACAGAGGCTCTGAATACATTCAAGGCTGCGGCACGAAGCTTTAACATAGAGCGTCTGACGGCGGTCATTAATGAGGATAACGAGGCGAGCAGAGCACTATTCTGCCGATGTGGATTTACAAAAGATAGTAACAATAAATACATTTGCAATATGAAAAGAGTTGTAGCACCTTCGATACTTTCAGCCGACTTCGGCAACCTTGAGCGTGATACACAGATGCTCAACCGCTCGGCTGCCGAGTGGGTACACGTCGATGTGATGGACGGAGTGTTTGTACCAAACATCTCCTTCGGTTTTCCTGTTCTCAAGGCAGTAACAAAGGTGAGCACAAAGGTTATTGACACGCACCTGATGATTTGCGACCCTATTCGCTATGTCGAGCAGTTTGCAAAGGCGGGTTCGGACTATGTAACCTTCCACTATGAGGCTGCGGCAGATATTGACGCGTGCATCGATGCTATTCACAATGCCGGTGCAAAGGCGGGTATAAGCATCAAGCCAGCAACAGAGCCCGAGGTGCTTGAGCAGTGGCTTCACAAGACAGATATGGTGCTTGTAATGAGCGTAGAGCCCGGTTTCGGCGGTCAGTCGTTTATGCCGTACTCGCTTGACAAGGTACGCCGACTGAAGACTATGATAGAGCGCATAAATCCAAACTGCATAATAGAGATTGACGGCGGTATATCTGCCTCAAATGCAGCCGAGGTATTCGGTGCCGGTGTAGATGTTGTTGTTGCCGGCTCAGCAGTATTCTGCGCCGAGAGTCCGGAAGATGAGATTGTAAAAATATTGAATGCATAACCCATACCACAGATAATGATATCGGTAGACAACCTCTCCGTCAGTTTTGGCGGTTGGACACTTTTTGATGAAATATCGTTCCTTATCAACCCAAAGGAGCGCATAGGTCTTGTAGGTAAAAACGGAGCGGGAAAGACCACTATCCTCAAGCTTATAGCGGGTCTTGAGCAGCCCACATCGGGAGCTGTGACACGCACTGCAGATTGCACTATAGGTTACCTGCCACAGCAGATGCAGGTTGCCGACACAACTACCCTTATTGCCGAGACTGCGAAGGCTTTTGAGGAGGTGCTCGCCATTGAGGCAGAGATTGAGCGACTGACAGCCGAAATTGCTGTACGCACAGACTACGAGAGCGAGGGTTACGAGAAGTTGCTCCATCAGCTCAATGATGCCAACGACCGCTACCATATCCTCGGTGGAGATACCCGCGATGCAGATATCGAGAAGACTCTGCTCGGTCTTGGTTTCCGCCGCGAGGAGTTTGACAAGCCGACAAGCACCTTCTCGGGAGGTTGGAGAATGCGTATTGAGCTGGCGAAGTTGCTGCTTCGTCGTCCGTCGATCTTCCTGCTTGACGAGCCGACAAACCACCTCGATATCGAGTCGATACAGTGGTTGGAGGAGTATCTGAAGAACTACAATGGTGCTGTACTGCTCATCTCGCACGACCGCGCCTTTCTGGATAATGTAACAAATCGCACCATAGAGCTTTCGCTCGGAAAGATATACGACTACAAAGTTCCTTACTCTCAGTTTGTTACGCTGCGTGCCGAGCGTCGAGCACAACAGCTTGCCGCCTATCAAAACCAGCAGCGCCTTATCGAGAAGAGCGAGGAGTTTATCGAGAAGTTCCGCTACAAGCCTACAAAGTCAAATCAGGTACAGTCGCGCATAAAGCAGCTCGACAAGTTGGAGCGCATAGAGGTTGAGGAGGAGGATCTTGCTACACTCAACATCAAGTTCCCCCCCGCTCCGCGCTCGGGTCAGATTGTGGCAGAGGTGAAGGGTGTGGGCAAGTCGTTCGGTGCACACCATGTCTTCTCTGGTGCCGAGTTTACCATTGCAAAGGGTGACAAGATTGCCCTTGTAGGTCGAAATGGTGAGGGTAAGACCACCTTTGCCCGCATACTTATCGGCGAGCACGAGCCTACAGAGGGTTCAATCCGTATCGGTGCAAATGTAAGCATAGGCTACTATGCCCAGAATCAGGACGATTTGATGAATGGCGAGTTTACCGTCTACGACACCCTCGACCGTGTAGCTGTGGGTGATATAAGGACTCGTCTGCGCGATATTTTGGGTGCATTTCTCTTCCGTGGCGAGGATGTGGACAAGAAGGTAAAGGTGCTCTCCGGTGGCGAGCGTTCTCGATTGGCTATGGCGCGTATGATGCTTGAGCCGCACAACCTGCTTGTACTTGACGAGCCGACAAACCATATGGATATGCGCTCGAAGGATATTCTCAAGGAGGCTATTCGCAAGTTCGACGGCACAGTGGTACTCGTATCGCACGACCGAGAGTTCCTCGATGGCATTGTAGACAAGGTCTACGAGTTCCGCGATGGTGGTGTAAGAGAGTATCTGGGCGACATCTGGTACTTCCTCGAGAAGCGTAAGTTAGAGAGCCTGCAGGAGGTGGAGCGCAAGGCAACTCCGACCAAGAGTGCTCCACAGGCAGCACAATCACAGGGCAAGCTCTCGTATGAGCAGAAGAAGGAGCAGGAGAAGCTTATCCGCAAGCATCGTAAGGCTGTTGAGACCATCGAGCAGCAGACTGCCGAGGTGGAGGCTAAGATTGCGGAGTATGATGCAAAATTTGCCACAGCAACCGACTACAACGAAGAGGATTACAAGGCTTACGACGCCCTCAAGCAGCAGCTTGACCACCTCATGCACGAGTGGGAGAAGGCAGTCTACGAGTTAGAGTTGGTTGAAGAGTAGTTCGGAGTTGGTGGTAGTGTAAAAATATATTATCTTTGCAGCAAAATAGTAGTCTATATGGCAAGTAGTAACATCGTTTTTGGTATTCGTCCCGTAGTCGAGGCTATCGAGTCGGGCAAGCAGATTGAGAAGATCTTTATCCGTCGTGGTGCAGAGGGTCAGCTGATGGCAGATCTGCGCGACCTCTGTTTCCGTCACCGTCTGCGTGTACAGGAGGTGCCTGTGGAGAAGCTCAACCGACTTGTTCGCGGCAGCCATCAGGGCGTAGTGGCGCAGATTGCCGAGATTGAGTATGTCGAGGTGCAGGATATTCTGGAGCGTGTGCCGGAGGATGAGACTCCGCTCATCGTACTCTTTGACGGCATTACCGATGTACGCAACTTCGGAGGTATTGCCCGCAGTGCGGAGTGTGCAGGTGCCCACGGCATTATCACTTCGCTCAAGAGCTCTGCTCCGGTAAATGCCGAGGCGATGAAGTCGAGTGCAGGTGCGCTGACTCGTATCCCTGTGGCTCGCGTAGGCTCTGTACGCAATACACTCAAGGCTCTGCAGACCGAGGGTTTTCAGGTTGTAGCAGCAACAGAGCACAGCCGCAAGCTGATGTACGACGCCGACCTTCGCAAGCCTACCGTAATTGTTATGGGCTCGGAGGAAAAGGGTATCTCGAAGGAGGTTCTCAAGCTCTGCGACGAGCAGCTTGCAATACCGATGATTGGCACTATTGAGTCGCTCAATGTGGCAGCAGCAGCGGCAATTATGCTCTTTGAGGTTGTACGACAAAGAATTGGCGACTAATGGTTATCCGAGCCGCAGAGAGTAGCGATATTGACGCCATTATGGCGTGTATCACCGATGCGCAGGCTCTGCTCAGAAGTTACGGTGTAGATCAGTGGCAGGACGGCTACCCTACTGCCGAGATTATACTGAACGATATTGCCCGTGGCGAGAGTTTTGTACTTACCGAAGGGGATAATATCGTTGCAACGGCAGTGATAAGTTTTGCCGGCGAGCCGACATACACAACAATCGAGGGCGAGTGGAAAAACTCCAACCCTTATGCGGTAATCCACCGCCTTGCAGTTCGCAGCACTGCTCGCGGCAAGGGCTACGCAAAGGCATTTTTCGACTACGCAGAGCAGCTCTGCAGTAAGCGAAGCATTTCGGAGATCAGAGTTGATACCCACGCCGACAACCGCATAATGCAGGGACTTTTGGAGGGGTTAGGCTACAGATATTGCGGCGTTATTACCCTTACCTCAGGTGCAAAACGCATAGCTCTACAAAAGAGTTTATAGTATGGCAGACAATAAGACTGATTACAAAAAGGTAAATATTCGCAACAAGCGCGCGACATTTGACTACGAGATACTCGAGGAGTATCTTGCGGGTGTTGTTTTGTACGGCACCGAGATTAAGTCTATCCGTATGGGTAAGGCGTCGATGGTCGATAGCTACTGCTACTTCTCGGATGGCGAGCTGTGGATTCGCGGTGTGAATATCTCCGAGTACTCGTGGGGCACCTGCAACAACCACGTACCAAAGCGTGACCGTAAGTTGTTGCTCACAAAAAAGGAGCTTGCAAAGCTCTCGCGTTCGCTGCAGGACAAGGGTCTTACAGTAGTTGGTCTTCGTCTGTTTATCAATGAGCGCGGACTTGCAAAGATTGCCATCGGTCTTGCGCGTGGTCGTAAGAGCTACGACAAGCGCGAGTATCTGAAGGCAAACGACGCCAAGCGAGAGATGGATCAGGCAATGAAGCGTTATAAATAGAAGATTATGGCACTGATACTTTGTATAGAGACAGGAACAGATATCTGTTCGGTAGGTATTGTAAACAATGGTGAGCTTATCTCTCTGCGCGAGAGCGACTCGGGTCGTGACCACGCAAAGAAGGTGGCTGTATTTACCGACGAGCTGCTCAGAGAGAACGACATCGACCCGCAGCAGATTGATGCCATTGCTGTAGGTGAGGGTCCGGGTTCATATACGGGACTGAGAATCGGTGTATCGTTTGCAAAGGGTCTGAGCTATGGTCTTAGCAAGCCCCTTATTGCCGTATCTTCCCTTGCAGCACTTACTGCGGTGGCAATAGAGGACCACAAGGCGGGTATTATCGATATTGAGGATTGGGATTCGGCACTTCTCTGCCCGATGATCGATGCACGCCGTATGGAGGTCTATACACAGGTATTTGACAGCAATGCAAATCCTCTGAACTCAATCTCTGCCGAGGTGGTAGATGAAAATACCCTCTCCGACTACCGCTCAAAGTGCAAAAATTTCGTCATCTTTGGTAGCGGTGCGGCGAAGTGTGCAGAGGTTTTGGGTGCTGAGCTGATAAACATAACCCCATCTGTACGCGGTATGGCGACAATCGCCGAGCAGAAATTTACAAATGGTGACTTTGTAGATGTGGCATATTTCGAGCCATACTACCTCAAAGATTTCGTGGTAACCACTTCGAAGAAAAAGCTCCTCTAACCCCTCTTGCTACATATAGCTGCATAGTCGCAGTATGTGCACGCCAACGGATCTTCCGCTTGGCGGAATGGCACTTTAGGGTCAAACATCTCTGCAAGGGTCTTTGAGAGGTGCTCCTCGAACTGTTCGGCAATATCCGAATAACGCTCGATAGGAGTCTTCTTCCTCTTATCCGTCTGACTTGACATAGAGAGCAGTGGCGAGTAGTTGCCGTTATACATCTCGCGCAGATAGTATAGGGCAGGCTGCACCTCGACACCTCGTCTGCGACGCGCAATCATAGCGTATATAAGCGTATTTATCGTGTTGCTTATTCTCTCTGCATCCTTACCACCAAAGAGCTTATCAAAGTCCTTAAATGCCAAATGACAGGCACCTGTCTTGTAGTCAATAATTCGGCATACACCATTGGTTAGACTATCTACACGGTCGGCTCGACCCTCAAAGATTACACTCTTTCGCTCGCCCGCAACCTCAAACTCAAACGGAGCATCGAAGACATCCTCAAGGGCAACAACCGAGAAGTTGGCGTGTCCCTTGTCGTACTCTATAAGATTATCCTTCAGGTAGCGAATGACAATCTGTCGCACAATACTCAGCTCGCCCTGCAACTTACTGCGGTCAAAGTCGGCACTATTGAAACACTCCTCGCCGATAGCCCTATCGACACACTCGACAATGCGTTTTTCGTCTATTTGTTCAAGGACCGCCAGTGGATTTGCCTCGCCCACAGCATCTGCATAGAGCAGTTCGGCAGATTTGTGGAAGATATTTCCAAAGGTCTTATCATCCAGACCCTCCTCAAGTTCATCTTCAACATTAATCTTCGCCATATATTTGCAGAAAAAGCGCATCGGGCACTGCACATATGTTGAGAATGCCGTTGGAGAGAGGCGCTTATTGCCACTTGTATAGGCACTGAGCCGCTCCATTGTCCGCTCATCCTTCTCCACCACAATACTCTCTGTCTGCTGCAGATTGACATCCACACCCACCTTGAGCTTTGTTATCGGCATACCCGACTCATACTCGAGCTGACGGATATAGCGACTCGGCTCGCCCGTACCCTTCTCGTCGGCGGTCGAGCAGTAGGTCATCCACACATTCTCCGCACGCGAGATAAGGCGGTAGAAGTAGTAGGCATAGACGCCCTGATGGTGCTCCAGCGTCGGCATACCGTATGCATAGCGGAGCGAATATGGAATGGAAGATGAGTCGGCAATTCTCGTTCCGGGGAAGTTGCTGTCGCTCATCGACATAATAATCACATTCTTAAAGTCGATATTTCGCGTCTCCAGAATACCCATAATCTGCAGACCCTCCAAAGGCTCGCCCTCAAACGGGATGCGCACACTCTGCAGATGACGACGCACAAGCGAACGCGTAAGGCTCGGTGTCAGCGTGATATTACAGCTGGTAAACATATTTGCGAGCTGCTGCAACGCCTTGCGAATCTGCACAATATACTCGATTTGCAGTCGGTCGTCACTGCCTATAACCTCCGGCAGATGGGTCACTACCCTATCCAGATACGCCAACAGCGCTGTCGAGTCTGCAGCCTGCTCAAAGATGTAACTACCAAGTGGCAGTGGCAGCAACATCGACTGCGGAGCGTTGTATATTCGCTCCTCGACAATACTCTTACGCAGTGCACGAATCTTTGCCGGATCGCTACCCGATAGGAACGGGTGGGTCAGCAGCGACTCTATATCCTGATGGTAGAATGTAGGCTCCCCATCCTTCTCTCTTACATGGCTCTGCAGCTCCAAAAGTCTATCGACAAACGAATATGCAAGCGTCGAGCGAAGTGGATAACCCATAGTAACATTCACCCCCTCACTGCCGGCATTTGTAGTCTTAAGCTCTGTCGGAAGTGCATACAGCAACGGCTCGAGCATATTCTCGTCAGTAAGCACGATAGCCGTATTGCGGTCGAGCGGTTTTATGTTGCCATTCTCGTCCCTCTCTGCAATCTGCTGAAGCACCTGCGCAACATACTTACACTGTGCCGCCGAGGTTGCTGTAGAGGTTACGGTAATACTCTTTATACTCTTTCGCAAATCTCTGTGCGAGATATTGAAAGAGGATGGGTAATCCTCTATATTTTTGCGAATAAAGCTACCCGCCTCCTGCATCTGATTGTAGACAAAGTAGTCGCTATAGTCCCAGAAAAAGTCTGCGTTATAACAGTTCTTAAGGTGGTTAAAGAGCGCCTTCTCGCAGTTGCTAAGGGCGTTAAATCCCGCAACAACATACCTGCGCTCGGCAAGCGGAGAGCTCTGCGACTCTTCGAGTATCTGCGCCGCATCGCGATAGATCATTCCCGTATAACCGATATCAAGACCCCTTAATCGAGCCTTATACTTTGTATATATCTCCGGCAGCGAGCGCCAAATAGTAAGAAAATACTCCTTCTGCTTAGAGAGGGACATACTGCTGCTCAGAGTACTCCAGAAGCGGCGCACATACTCCTCCTGCTCGGGTGTAAGGTAAGAGAGGTCCGCCTCGATCTCCTTTATATCGGCGATATTGACAAAGAGTCGCTCGGCATCGACCATATACTTATCCACCATATCGAAGTCGGCAACGAGCATCTCGCCCCAATGGTAGAAGTGGTCAAAATCCTCCTTGTGATACTCCGAGTAGACAATATAGAGCTCCGAGATAAGTCGCAGGCGATCTGCAGAATGGAGTGACGATATTTGCGACATCAGCTCGTCGATAGTCACAAACTGCGGTGCCCAAATAGGCTTATCGACCACATCGAGCAGTGCCTCACAGAAGAAGAGTCGTGCTCGCTGTGATGGAAAGAGCACGACCAAATCGGAGAGATTATCCCCATATTTACCGTAGAGTTGCTCGGCAACCTCCGACAGAAAACTCTTCATAGGCTAATTCACAGCTGCAATCTCGCCACCAAAGAGTGAGTTCTTGGTTCTCAAAATGGCAGGTTCGCCCTTGTAGTATATCTTTGCAGAGGTCGATGTAATGGCCTCCAGACGCTCAGAGACAGATAGGCGCACCTCTGCATCGTGCGATGCGTCAATATTTGATGCAACGGTCTGCAGATCAAAACCGCTCATATTGGCAGTAGAGATTGCGAGTGTGAAATAACGCGACTGACCGCCAATCTGCAGAGAGCTCTTGCCTGTGCACTCCACAAGTGCATCCATAGCCTCTATATTGAGCGTCAGAGTAGCCTTACTCTTAACCTTTATATCGAGCAGTTTTGACTCCACCTCATTCTCAAAGAGGACTGTAGAGCCATCTACCGTAATGCTCTCAAGGTTGTTATACCATACAGTAACCTCAGTCACTGTAGTATGCTCCTTGCTCAGCGTACGCTCCGAGATTGACAGCACACCCTTCTTGTCTACGCCCGCACGGAAACGAGAGGTTGTTGCACCCTTCTGGTCGTAGATAATCTTGAGCGACTCACTGCTCTCTGCGTGCTTAAAGACCACATTTACAGCACCTTCGACAACCACCTTGCTGTACGATGGCAGCCACTCTGTCTTGGGCATAGATATAACCTTTGCGCTAACAGCAGCATCTGTCTGCTCCTTTACAACATTATCTGCCGACGCCGACAATGCCGCAAATGCCAATATAACAAGTACAAACTTTCTCATAGTCCACAATTTTGTGTAAAGATACAAAAATTTCTCAGATTTTCAAACTTTACCCGAAGATATTCCACACCGCTCCGGCAGTTCGGCAAAATACACCTACACCTTTACCGATGCGCGGGATTTTTTGTGAATATACAAAAAAGTGTTACCTTTGTGCAGAAATTTACAAATAGACTATGAAAAAATTATCGATTATTTTGGCAATAGCGGCGCTGAGTGTAGGTTGTTTAGGTAGCGTAAATCCTACAGAGGAGACTTTTAAGACCAGCAGCACCGTAAATGCATACTTCAAGTTTATCCGCGTAGAGGAGGGTAAGATGCCTATGCATACCATTATGGTTGCAGATATGGGCGTTGAGCGTCTGGATATTATGCTCAGTCTTGTGGGCAACAACATCGGTTCGATATACGACCTTATAGACAACCCTACAGGCGACAAGGCAAAGGCTTTCAACGAGGCGCAGAAGAAGTTCAACGACTACAACCCTAATCAGTCCGTATTCCGTTTCTATGCCGACAAGAAGGGCAACGGCAAGTGGCAGCTCGAGAGCGGCAACTGCATCTACTACGCATTTGGCGAGCAGATTTCAAAGATTTCGATTACAAGTAATGCCGAGTGGACAGCAGGCTACCCTGCAGGGACAGACCTTGCTCCGCTCTTTACTGCCGATTACGGCACGCTGAGCGAGTATATCTCAAGCGGCTACGACGACAACTCGTACATTGTTCGCAGCTCTGTCGTTAGCGAGATAACCGCAGCAGATATGGCTCCGCTGCTTGAGAGCGATTGGAACATATACGGTGGCACAGACATCCAGCTCACCACAACAACAATCCCCGAGAACTACTACGACCACACAATAACCATTACCCTTACACTCGACACGGGTGAGGCTATAGTGTATACAGATCGTTTAGCAAACATCCTTTTGTGGTAAAATATTTGTAAAGATCGTTTCATAACAAAAACAGTGAGTTATGAGACGATTTTTACTTTTATTACCCCTTGTGGCTGTGCTCTCCGCTATCAGCTGCAACGATGGCGACAACTGGACCCCTCGCCACCAGATAAACTATGTTCAGAGTCTTGTCACCGACCATCCGGCAACAACTTCGGACTTTCAAACATTTATCTCCGACATCGAACAGGGTGTGTGGGATATAGACAACTGGATTACCTACCGCAATGGCGAGATTTGGAACACCTCCTTCAGCGGATTTATCAACACAGCCTTCGGTAAAGGGAGCCAATTTCTCAACCTTATCTTCTACGCTGACGGTACCTGTAGTCAATGCTACCTCTACGCCCCTGCACCGTATAACAACATCCCCTATCCGTTCCTCTACACTACCCTATTGTGGAGCTACGACAGCCAAAATCTGACAATCTCGCTCACCAACACCGAATACAAGGCTTTGAGCAGCCCCTATGCGCAGACTACGCTACGACTGCTCTACTACCGCTATGGCGAGTTTATAATGGATGGTCTGCAACCCTCGCCCGAGGCTCTGAATGGTTATACAATCCGTTATATAGGCACTATCGACAGCAACAACATCCGCCTCGACTACGAGAGCCGCTATAAAGACGAGAATATCTTCGCTACCCTCAACGGCAGCAGCTATAGATAAAAGGAGGGCATCCAATATTTTGGACGCCCTTTGCTTTTGCAAGAATTTGTATAACAAGAGCTGTTTTGAAGCTGTTCGCAGCCCAAAGAGCCTTGTTAGGCAAATCCTTAAATATCCATCAGTTTTACAATTGGCACGGTCTTCCACTCGTCTGCCTTGGTCTTATATCTATAGACACCGACCTGACGCATACACTTGCCCTTTGAGACCTTGAGAATCTGTCCGTCGTAGTAGTACTCGCCATCATCGTTTGTCACAAGAGCCAACAGACTTGAAGACATATAACCGAACTCGGCATCATAGACCAGCTCGTATGCCAAAGCGCAGTGGTCATCCACCACCCTTGACACCTCAAAGCGGTTGGTACTCAGGCTCTCGCCTGCCTCCTTGAAGAATATCATACCATTTTTGCCGATAGGTCTACCGACAATAAGCAGTGTGACAACCACACCCACAAGAAATGCCACAAGATAAGATAATACCTTTTTCATAGCCCACAAGTTTTAAGGTTCAGTTTCTAAGTTCTCTACAAATTTACGAATATTTTCGCAAAAAAGCAATAGCTACAATAAATTTTGATGGTCTATCAAAGTGACGACCGTTTTGTTGTCAAAAGGTAGTAGCTGTATATCGTGAAATATCCCCGGATGGGACATACTCTGCGTATTTCCCATTCGGGGATATGAGGGATATGCAGCTAATGCTGCCTTTTCACGATAAAACTAATATCCGAAGATCTGCTCAGGAGTAACAAACTCCAACTTACCCAAGGTCTTGAGGTACTTTATATCCACATCGTTCTTATCGCCGAGGATGCAGTAGACATACTTATTGCCCTTGATATGGTTCTGCTGGAACTCGACAACATCTGCGAGGGTCATAGTCTGAATAGCGTTATAGACTGCCTCGGTGCGGTTGATATCGGTAATACCGAAGCGCATATCGCCGATATACTTCCACAGAATATCCATCTTGGTAGTTCTACCTGTAGCCATACCTGTCAGCAGACCCTGCTTTGTAAGTTCGAAGGCTGCCTCTGACTGCGGCATATTCTCGATAATCTCGTCAAATGCCTCAACAGCCTGCTGCATCTTGTCATTCTGGGTTGCGATAAAGGCGTAGAAGTAGTATGGCTCGTGGCAGGTATTACCCTGACCGAGGTATGCGTATGAAGAGTAAGCCAGACCGCGTGCCTCACGCATCTCCTGGAAGACGATAGCGTTCATACCGCCACTGAAGTACTCATTATAGAGGCGTACAGACGGATCGAGAGCAACATCGAACATATCGCCGCCGCAGGTATACTGCATATAGTAGATCTGCTTTGCATCATACTGTGCAAGGACAACCTTAGGCTCGGTAACCTCAACAGGCGAAGTGGTAGTATACTCTACAGGTATCAACTCCTCGGCAACGGTATGGTTAGCCTCGAGCAGCTTTGTAAGCTCTCGCTTGCTGTGCGGACCGTAGTAGAGGATGCGGTGCTGATAGCTCTTCAGACCACGAATCTTATCGAGCAGTGCCTCAGACTCAAGAGCCATCAACTGCTCGTTTGTAAGGGTTGTGCGAGCCACATAGTCTGCACCATACAGGACATAACGCTGCAGAGCGTTGTAGTTTGCACGCTGATTAGCCTTATTGTTTGCTCGCTCCTTGAGAATATCGCTCTTAACCTCGGCAAGCACATCATCCTCGCCCACAACATTTGCCATATAATCCTCGGCAAGTGCCATTGCAGCAGGCATATTCTCGGCAATACCCGAAACGGTAACATAGAAGTTGTTGCGTGACGGCGAGAACGATACATCGCAAGCCAGCTCATACTGCTCACTCATAATCTGAGCAAGGCTCTTCTCCTCTGTTCCGAGCAGCGACATATACTCGCGTGCCACAGAGAGTGCCGGATCATTATCTGTTCCGAAGTCGTAGAGATAGACAAGCTCAAAGCGCTCGTTAAGCTCATTCTGCTTGTAGAGCACCTCAAGTCCGTTGCTCAGGGTAAAGATATCCATATCGCGCTCATAGTCGGTAAAGCGCGGAGCGATAGGTGCAACCTTAGAGCCTGCGATAGCCTTAAGGAACTCGGACTGGTTGTCGCGGTTTGTCGCTATTGGAGTAATCTGTGGCTTGTCAATCTTCTTCTGATTCTCATCCTCGCCCTGACGCTTATATACGGTCACAAGGGTATCCTCAGTAAGGTTTTTGTTAGCCCAAGCGATAACATCCTCCTTTGTAATCTTCGATGCACGGTCGAGCTTAGATACTACATCTGCCCACTCGTTCTGGTTGATAAACGAGAGCGCCATAGCGTAGCAACGGTTGAAGTTATCCTCATACGAGACCATCAAATCGCGCTTGTAGTTGGCGATAATCGCATTGAGAAGCGACTCCTCAAACTCGCCATTACGCAGAGCATTTACCTGCTCAAGCAGCAGTGCCTCAACCTGCTCAAGGGTCTGACCCTGTTTCGGCATACCGAAGAGCATCATAAAGCCCGCATCAGAGAGCTGATCTGCCGACGCTGCAGCATAGAGCACCTTCTGCTCCTGTGTAAGGTTGATATCGATAAGACCGCAGTTGCCGTTGCTCAGCACAGACGACACGATATCGAGCATAAGTGCATCATCACTATTTGCTGCACCGGTGAGCCAACCTGCAAAGAGGGTCTCACTCTCAAGACCCCACACCTCGGCACGACGAGGCTCAGTGACAGGGGTAATCTCGCCCTCAACACCCTGTGGGAGGTTCTCATTCGGAGTCATATCGCCGAAGTACTTGTCTACAATAGCGATAACCTCATCCGGATTGAAGTCACCCGAAAGACATACTGCCATATTGTTTGGCACATAGTAGGTCTTGTAGTAGTTCTTGATATTGGTAATAGACGGATTCTTCAGATGCTCCTGCTTACCGAGAACAGAGTGCTGACCGTATGGGTGGTTAGGCATCATCAGACCGAGGAACTTATCGATAACCTTGTTATTGTCGCGTGTGAGGCTCATATTGTACTCCTCATACACTGTCTCAAGCTCGGTATGGAAACCACGAATAACAGAGTTCTTGAAGCGCTCCGACTCAATCTTCGCCCAATTCTCGACCTGATTTGACGGAATCTCGGACATATAGCTGGTCTCATCGTAAGATGTCCACGCATTACAGCCGTCGCCACCGATGCTCTGAATAAGCTTATCGTACTCATTCGGAATAGAGAGCTTTGAAGCCTGCTGTGACAGCTCGTCAATCTGCGCATAGATAGCCTTGCGCTGACGCTCGTCAGTAGTTACGCGATACTGCTCAAACAGAGCCTCAATCTGGTCGAGCAGAGGTTTCTCAGCCTCATAATCGCTTGTACCGAACTTATCGGTACCCTTAAACATAAGGTGCTCGAAGTAGTGAGCAAGACCTGTAGTCTCTGCAGGGTCATTCTTTGCACCCACACGCACAGAGATAATGGTCTGAATACGCGGTTGCTCCTTATTTACGGAGAGGTAGACCTTCAGTCCGTTGTCGAGTGTATAGATACGGGTCTGGAGCGGATCGCCAGAGACCTTCTCATAACTATACTCAGAGCAAGATGACAGTGCAAAAACCGCTACTGCCATCAGAATTAACCTAATGTGTCTCATATTTTTGAAATTTAGAATAGATTTACGAACCAATCTTTTATTGCGGGAAATATCTCGCCAAATACCGCAATGAGCATTGCAAAACTCAGTATAATCTTTACGCCCGTACCGAGCAGGAACGAAACAAACGAACCCAAGCCCGACTTAAATGCCCGTCTTTTGTCTGACGAGTCGGCAATAAGTTCGCCGATAACTGCTCCGAAGAATGGACCTAAGATAGCACCGACGATACTTCCCAAGAGCATACCTACGATAAGTCCCGCAAGGGCACCACGCTCACCCGCCTTGCTGCCACCTGCCACCTTTGTCATATATACCGGCAGAATATAGTCGGCAACAGATACGACAATGGTCAGCAGCAGATATACCCATACCGCTGTAGTCGATATCTGTGAAAAGGAGCAGAAGTAACAGCACAGATAGCCCGCGTATGCAAGCGCCACACCGGGCAGTATAGGTACTATACAGCCGACAATGCCTATCACGATTAGTAGTATAGCAAGTATCGAGAGTATTACATCCATTATTTTACCAACTTATTTGTCGCAGTCTCCGGGAAGATAACCCACGGCTGGAAGCTCTTTGCCACCTCAAAGTCGAGTGCAGCGTATGAGATAATAATAATCACATCGCCCACCGACGCCTTATGAGCTGCCGCTCCATTGAGGCAGATAACACCACTGCCTGCTGCTCCCGGGATGGCGTATGTCTCGAGGCGTTCGCCATTGGTTACATTTACCACCTGAACCTTCTCGCCACGAATAATATTTGCCGCCTCCATAAGGGCGCTGTCAATAGTAATACTGCCTACATAGTCCACATTTGCCTGAGTGACTGTCACTCGGTGGATTTTGGACTTGAGAACCTCAATAACCATATCTTATTTAAGTTTGATATTATCAATAAGTCGAATCTCTCCGGCCTGCACAGCAATACAGCCCTGAATACGGTTGCTGTCTGCCCAATTTTCAACCTGCTGCAGAGAGAGTGCATCAACTGCCTGGAAGTAGATAACCTTCAGCAGCGGATTGCTCTCCACCTGCTCCACAACCCACGCTGTAAGCTGCTGCGGAGTCATCTCGCCGAGCTTTGTTGTTGCGGCGCTGAGTACCTCGTAGATATGAGGCGCTGCTGCACGGTGCTCAGGGGTAAGCAGTGTATTTCTTGATGAACGAGCAAGGCCGTCTGTGTCGCGAATAATCGGACAATCTACAATCTCGAGAGACAGACCGAGCTGCGCACACATAGCGCGAATTACGGCAATCTGCTGGAAGTCCTTCTCGCCGAAGTATGCCTTATCCGGCTCAACAATGGCGAAGAGTCGGCTGACAACCTGTGCCACGCCGTTAAAGTGACCCGGACGGGTAGCGCCCTCCATAACCTTGTCGATAAGGCCAAAGTCGAAGACTCTGGTATCCGGCTCGGGATATATCTCCTCCACACTCGGGAAGAGCACATAGTCCACACCTGCCGCCTCAAGCATTGCTGCATCAGCCTCAGGGGTACGAGGATAGTTCTTCAGGTCGTTCTTATCGTTAAACTGTGTCGGATTGACAAAGACGCTCACTACAACAATGTCGCACTCCTTTCGAGCACGCTCCACAAGTGAGATATGACCCTGATGCAGGGCTCCCATTGTAGGCACAAAGCCAACTACCTTACCTGTACGCTCTGCAAGAGCCGCACGCAGGTCAGAAACTGTTGAAAACGATTTCATATCTTCATTTATTTATAGCAAAGTTATAAAACTATTCAAAAAGGACAATACCTTATATGCATTTTTTACAATAACTCCGGCTCAAAACAGTTGATAACCCACTTTTTGCCATCTGCCGTAGTTATCAGGTAGAGGTTATCCATAGCTGTAGCGTACATCGTAAAGCCTCCCAGACGTCGATTTGAGAATGTTCCGAAGTATCCGTACAGACCTCCGCAGCCACCCATACTCATTGTCCAACGCATATCCTTACTGCTCAGCGGCTCTATAGAGAGTATTACCGAGCGAGGAATGGTTACACTGTCGTACCTTCGCAGGATAGTTATCTGCGATGCAGAGACCTCAAGGCGTTGTGGCGAGTACCCCTCACAGTAGACCACAATAGCCACAAATATCGGCAGAGCAATCGCAAGTCCGATAACTCCACCCGTAACACTACCCTGCACAATTGTCCACACCAACAATCCGAGCACCGCCACAGCAACGGCATAGAAGCCGAAGGTGATTGTCCAGACCGTTTTGCTCCAATTATATGGCAGCGTATGTACAACCTCTCTTACCATTAGAACTGAATCTTAACACCCGCCAAAGCACCTATGCCGTACTCCTTGTAGAGTGCCCAATTATATATCTTGGCATTTGCCAAATTGCGACCCTCGACATAGATTGTGCAGCGATTGCCCACAAACCAATCGAACGAGAGCGAGAGGTCTACATAGGCAGGATAGTCAATAGTCTGATATACCGCCTCTGCCTCCTCTGTGGCAGGAGTCTCGAGCATAGACCACTTTGTCTTGCCCACAAGGCGAGCAAGTGCACCAACGGCAAACTTACGGTGGGTATAGCGGGCATTAAACTCTCCCTCGAACGACGGGCGGTGGTTGGCTATTGCCCACCCCTTCTGCTCCTTATATGCCATACCCTTTGCCTTGAGTGCAAAGTAGAGGGTCGAGAGCGGCTTATACTCCAGCATTGCATTGATAGACCAAACGGTATATTTTGATGTTGCAGCCTCGAAATATGCAGGCTGTGGCGAGTACCAATAGAGTGCATTTCTTACGATGGACGCATCGCCATAGAGACGATATGAGAGTCTGTTTTTCAGCACATTACCCGAAAATCCGACGCGGAAGTTATAGCTGTTCGTATTCGGAGTGTTTCCGGTCAGCACAACATATGGGTTTGACTGCTGCAGCTGCTGGAACGAGTTGTTTGTAACCTCTCCATCCACCTCGACATACGGCACAAAACCGCCATTATCGAGAATATTTGCACCGAGGTAGAGGTGCGGGAAGACATTGTGCTTGCGGTTACCCTCAACGCCCTTCAGGTTGTCATAGCAGTAGGTAAGACCCGCTCTTACATCCAACTTCTTCTTTGTATGGAAGTTTACCATTGCCGTTGCCGCAATCATATTGTCCGAGTAGCTGCTAAGCGACTTTATACCATAGTGGCCGCAATACTTTAGCGAGAGAGTAAGCAGTGTACGTGTGGCAACCTCTCGACCCACAGCTGCCCCGACAACGGTGCTGAACTGCTGCAACTTATTATCCTCAATAAGCTGATTCGACTTATCGTTATAGTAGTCCGCAGAGGCGTATACCGAGAAGTTGATCTTCGACATATCCGAGAATGAGTCGCCAAACTTAAATGCCGCAGCAAAATTCTCGTAATTCACCTCCGGCATCTGCTCCTCATCTGCCACCTGCAGTGCGTAGCGACGACACTGGTTGGACTGATAGTACAAATCTCCGTCGAGGGTATAACGACCGATATATTTACCGCCATTAAGACCTATACGATTATCCATAAACTTGGATTTATTGTCGTAGGTAAAGGTCTGATCGGCAATTGTATAGCTATCCTTTATAGGAGAGAACTTACCGCGATGATTTATATATCCGCTGATATAACCCACATCGGCGCGATTTGTCGAGATATAGGCATCAAGTTCTGTTGCAAGCGGATAGCCAACACCCGCCTTGACATAGAACGGATAACGCTTGTCAAACTCCCAATAGGTTACCGTTGCAGGGCGCACCTTACTTGTCGAGAGTGCCGAGGTAAATGAGTTCGGGGTGATTGTATAGTCAATCTCCGGACGGATGCTCACCGTATCCTGCTTATCGGCTACCATATCGAGTTTGCGAGCCGGCGGAAGTTTAGGCATATACTCCTTTGTAACCTCAACCTCACGCGTAACCTGCGCTGCTGCAGTGAGCGCAACAACTACGGCTGATATTGTCAATATAAATCTCTTCATACTACTGCAATTTTTCAATTCTCATCTTAGCCTCGGCAACCACACCGTCATCTGCCGGCGAGTAACCATCTACAATACTCTGATATGTTGCACGAGCCTGGAATGTGTCGTTCTTTGATGCGTAGATATCTCCCAGCACGATAAATGCACGACCGAGGAAGTAACTCTGCTGCGTACGGCTGTCGGCAAGTTCATATACAAGCGCCTCCGCCTTGTCGTACTCTCCGCGCTCAAAGTGGTGACAGATAACACGATATGCCGACTCGGCACCCACAGCATCACTCTTGTCGCCACTCAACTTGCGGAATATATCGAGAGCCTCCGCCTCGCCATCTCGAGCAACAAGCACCTTAGCCTTGCTGAACTGAGCCTTACGAAGTACCGACTGCTCGATATCCGTCATACCCTCCACATCGGCAGCCATTGCAAGGGTCTGTGCCGCCTCATCGTCGAGAATAGTATTCTCAACATAGCCCTTCGACGCCTTGCGACGCGCATCTGTATCGTCCTGCACATCATAGAGACGACGATAAGCCGATGCAGCCTCGGCATACATATTATGCTCTGCCGTAACCTCCGCGAGCTTCTCGAGCACAGGTACTGTATATCTGCTCTTCGGACGATCGGAGAGTAGCTTCATACGCTCCAGCGCACGGTCAAGCGAGTCACACTTGAGGTAGCTGTCACTCAGACAGAAGAGTGCATCATCAATATAGTAACCCTTTGGATTTGAGGCGATATAGTTCTCAAAGTGCGCTATAGACTCGTCTGTTCTGCCGGCAAGGTATATCTGCTCGGCAGCACGATAGCTCAGAGAGTCGCGTGTCAGTGCGCTCAAATCACACTCCACACCTGTACGCTCGGCATAGGCGAAGTATGACGCCACATCACCCTTCGATACATAGATCTCGCGCACGCTGTTCATCGCATCCTTTGCTGCCTGTGACTGCGGAGCTGCCGAGATAACGGCATCGTAACTCTTGAGCGAACGAGCCGAGTCACCGAGGTTGAAGTATGTGATACCCAGATCGAGCATTGCCGCCGTAACATAAGGCGATGACGGATAGTCGGCAACAAGCGCCTCGAGCACCTTTGCTCCATCGCTGTAGTTTCCCGAGTGGAGATATGTACGACCAAGCTCATACGATGCATCATCGACATAGTCGCCCTTTTTATCGGTGATAATCGACTTCAGAGCATCAATCTTCGGCGACTTTTTACCCATCAGACCCAACGAAAGTGCTCGACGATAACGAGCATAGTGGCTCTGCTCCGTACCGAGCGCCACTGCTCCCTCATAGTTCTTCACTGCCGAGTCGTAGTTCTTCTGCAAGAAGTGGACATCTGCAAGACGATTGTAACCATCAGCGCGATACTCGTCACGATTTTTATAGAGCCAGATAAAACCCTCGAGAGCCTTCTGTGCCGCAGGGATATCATTCAGTGCGATATTTGCATAGCCGAGGTTGTAGAGCGCCATCTTATACTCGTTTGCATTGCGCGGAGCACGCTTTATGTAGTAGTTGTACTGCTGCACTGCCTGTGTCATATTACCACCCTGATAGGCAATCTCGCCCAACCAGAAGGCACACAGCGCGTTGTACTTCGGACTTACGCCGACAGCTATAGACTCCTCAAACGAGCTCTTCGCCTTTACATAGTCGCCAATCTCAAATGCCTCGATACCCTTATAGTAGGCAATCTTCTGCAGCGCAGTCTTCATACTTCCATCCGGATTTGGGAAGGCACGAATGGCGTCGTATGCCATATCGTAGTCGCGCGAGTTGTAGTATGCCGCAATCAGCAACTCCTTCGCCTCGGGAGCACGCTCACTATCGGGATAGCGGGTAATGTAGCGGGTCAGCACATTGATAGACTCGTTAAACAGTCCGCCACCGGTCTCGAAGAGGAGCTTTCCGTAATTGAAGAGTGCATCCTCCGAAATATCATTATTGAAACGCTCGTCGGCAGCAAGCGCAAAGGCATAAATTGCATTCTTCTTATCCCCCAGACGCACATAGCAGTCGGCAAGGTGGTAAGAGGCATTCTGCGCAAGGTTATCCTTACCTGTGCAGACAGCCTTTAGTGGCTCTACAGCACCGGCATAGTCGGCAGTGCGATAGGTTGTGTATCCGAGCAGATAGTTGTCCTCGCGGCTCATCTTACCCTCAGCACCCTTTGCATAGGCTGTAATATAGGCAAGCGCCTTGCCGTAGCCGTCAAGACGGAACCACGCCTCGGCAGCAAGTCGCAGAATTGACGAACGCTCGGTGTCGGCAGCCTTCTGCAACAGAGCATCGCAGTTATCGACCACATACTTGTAGTTACCTCTGTCAAACTCGAGCTGGAGCAGATAGAACGGAATAAGTCCCGAGTAAATATCGCTGCTCTGCAGCTCCACAAAGCCCTTGTAGGCACGCTCGATGTCGCCCTGCTGATAGTGGATGTAAGAGGTGTAGTAGAGGGCGTGCTCGTAGGCAGTATTACCCTTCTCTACGCGGTTGAAATGTGCAAGCGCATCGCCATATTTACCCTCAAGGAAGGCGATGTAACCCATTCTCACATCATAACGCTCGCGGTCGGCAGCAGTTAGCGACTTGTATGGCACGCGCTCAAACTCCGCCTTTGCCTCTGCCCACTGCTCGGTCTCGCAGTAGTGAAGTGCCAAAAGAAAACGCACATCCGCCGAGTGCACCGAACCCGGATAACGGGTCAGGAAACTGCGCATACGCTGCTCGGCAATGTTGTCGTCAAGACGCACGGCACAGACGGTGAGTCCATACTCCACCTGCTGCAAAATATCCTCACTACCCGACTGCGTGTCGAGCTTGAGTCGCATATACTCGTGACGCGCATCGGCATAACGCCCGTGCTCCAACAGACTCTTCGCTCTATCAAGCAACACCTGCTGACTCTCTGCTGCCGCACTACCCCACAAAATGGAGAGCGCCGCAACTACTATCGAAAATTTTCTAAACATATCCATACAATTTGCGCAAAATTAGCAATTTTCAACATCACCTCCTAACAAAACGCCCTGAAATTGCAATAAATTGCCCCACTCACCCCTAATTTTCCTAAAGGAAAATCAAAAACTGCCCCCAAAAACCAAAAAAAAGCCCGACCACAGTCGGGCTAACAATCAGGCCCGTGCCTAGCACGGGATAAATTCCACAAAGCGAAAATTTATATTATCTCGTATATTCTCGGACACAACGCACAGAGTAGCCGAGGCCGCGACAGCTGTTGTAATTTGCGGGGTAGACATAGCCATTGTCGAAGCGCAAGTTGTACGCGTTGCCGCTGTGGCTCGGATTAGGAGAGGCCGACCAATAGTAGCCGTTCGAGCCGACATTGACCAACGCCCCACTGCCGATGCCGCGATAGCGGACAGCAGGATACCACGCTGTTGACTCACCATCGGCAAGAGTCCAATACCTACCATCATTTATTGAATCCCATGTTGTACCTGCTGATGTTGAACTTGACGTACCCAACGCAGTTGCCCAGAAACCATTAACTCCACCATCAGGTACACGGTAACCGACTGGGCAAGGATCGTATAAACCCTTCTCGGACTCGGATGTGTGCCAGCCCTCTCCAGGAACACCTCCTCCATTCCATTCAGTCTCAAATGTCATCGGATTTTGAATAGTAATCGCCATATCGTCGGAACTTGATGCAACATTCCAACTGCCTGTCGATGCAGCAAGCGTTGTACCCTCTTTTGCACAGCTACCCATAAATGGGTCTTTGCGTCCCCACTGATAGAGCAGACCGAATGCACCAATATCGCCAGGAGTAGCAGAGGTCGCACCGAGGTTACGGTCCATCATTGTGCCGGCATTGTTGGCATAAACTTGGTCGTTCCAACCCTCCTCCGAGCACCAGATATGCCAAGACCAGAGGATTGTGCCGCTTGAATCTTTAACAGCGATAGATGCATTTCCGTTCTTGAAGCTCTTTGGAGTGGCGAAATATAGATAGCCATCCTGATAAGCAACATTTGTCACCAGGTCGCCAACGGCAGGAGTTTCACTTGTACCAAACGACTCCCACAACACCTCTGCGCTATCAGCTGTTGAAATATTATTCACAGGGGCACCAACCTTAAACTTGTAATTTCCAGCACTCTGAACCAAGTAGCAGTTGGCAGTACCATCTGCCGAAAGGTCAATCGCAGAAGTTGGAGTCGGGGTTGGCGCAGGAGCGTCACCGAATGTTGCAACAGCGCGCACATAGTTGTAGTCGTACTTAAGGTAGCTGCCGGTGTAGCCACTGTCCACATTGACAAGCCACGCGCAAAAAACACCTGAACTAGACTGACCATCACTCTCTGTCGATGACCAATAAGTATATGTACCGAGTACATCTGTAAGGTTGGCATCTATGGCTGTTTTGTTGTTATAAATGGTCAGAAGTTCCTGTTTTGCCGGCAGATACCAGCCATCGCCAAGGTCGGCGCACCACTTAAAGGCAGGGTATTTACTCTCCCAATCCGCAATTACCTTAACAACTGCCATATTGTATGCTCCGTCAGTCTCGCTGTCGGCTCCAATCAGTCTCTTCTGCTCCTCTGCATCCGACGACCACAGCAAGGAAGATGAAGATTTTGTCATGCTGACAATCTTGCCACTATTTCCATTGTCCCAAACATCGAAGACAACGCCCTCCTTTACTCCGTCGTTGTAGTAGTCACCAACGGCGTAAGGGGCTGAGGTCAGTTCTTTTGCTACTATTGCATCGGCATAGTCATACCAACTGTATGCCATCGATTTATAATCTTCCAACGCAGCAAATGGTACATAAATAAGGCGATTGGCAGCATTATTATCAAAAGCGCTCATCCCGAGCTGTGGTGGTGTAGTTGGATTACAATATACTGTTGCAAGTTTGGTACAGTCCTCAAAAACATTACTTCCAATCTGAGTTACACTTGTCGGAATAGTGATTTCGGTAATGCTTGTGCAATTACTGAAAGCAAAGCCCATAATCTTTACGAGGCCCTCCGGAAAGTTTATAGTTTTCAAGTTGGCACATCCCATAAATGCAGAGTCCCCTATCGTAAGCACCCCTCTCGGAAGAGTAACTTTTGCAAGATTTGTACAATCATAGAACACATGGCCATCAATAACCTTGACCCCATTCGGCACTGAATATTCTGCAAGTCCGGCACGCGCAAATGCCTTTAGAGTATTATCCACCACAAGACAACGACCATCCGCAGAGGCAAATTTACCACTAAATGACCTAAGATTATCGCAACCAAAGAATACTTGTTCCCCTATCTCCGCTACGCTGTCCGGAATAGTAATAGTTTTCAATGTTCTTAGAAAGTAGAAAGCATTATTACCGATCTCCGTAACTGCTCCACTAAATTTGATTACGCCTTTCCCATCTGTATACGTATTAGACACGATTGTCGCACCGAAAACATCTGAAGCGTAAGGAGTTACAATATTCCCATCTGTCGAGGTATACCATATCTCGTTATTCGAATTGTCTGAGTCTGGTGCAGGTGTCGGCTTTTCTGTCGGCAGATCAAAGGTAAAGGTCTGCGTGCAGGATGCGGCGAGAAGAACGACTGCGAGGATGGTGTATATATTTTTCAGAATTTTCATAGTCCGCAGAGTTTAGAAGGTGAAACCGAGTGAAATTTTTGCACCGATGCCGAGCTGTTGTTTCATAATAAGTTCGGAGCCGTCGTACTTAGAGATATACGGCAGAGATTGGGTTGTAACGCCCGCAGCGCAGAAGAACTTGCCGAACTTAAGACCGAAATTAAGGTCGGCGAAGAGTCCGTTAGTGCTATATTTATAGCTTACGCCCTCGCGCTCAAAGGTATCCGAGCCGAAGAGTTTTCCACCCGCCGAGAGTGAGCAGAATGTGCGTTCGCGCTGACCGAGATATGCCCTCAGATGTAGGTAGAGCGGCATATTTATCGTTCCGCCCGACATAGTCGTTCCACCCGAGCTGTTATTGTTGTAGTTCTGCTCGGCATTGGACATTGTTTGTTCATTATCGATATTATCCATACTATACTCCGCGCCCAAACCAAGTCCGACAAAAATGCGACCCATACGCAGACCACCGATGTAGCTCAATGCTGTATGGTGTATCATCGAGCCCGGAACTGCGTGCATCGAATAGCCCAAATCCACGCTGCTCTCGAAGCGGTTTTTCGTCTGTGGTTTTACCGTAGGAGTAGATTTGGATTTCGACTGTTTCTCAGGCTTTACAGCAGGCGTCTTTGCAGGTTTCGGCTTTGCGACAGAGCCGTCAGGAACAAGCGAAAACTTCACCTCCGCAAGTTCATTCTCCACAACTGTAACCTTCTGACTCTTAGTCTTATATCCGGATTTCTCAACGGTAACGATATGTTCACCTACAAGCAGGTCGAGAACTCTGTCCGGAGTCTGCTTGTCGGTATTTTTACCATCCACGAATATCGTTGCCGCCATAGGCGTCGAAGAGACATCTATTGCACCATAAACAGGTGTCGGCTCGGCAATATCGATAGTTGTCGCCTCTGCACTTCGGATATCAAAGACCTTTGGTGTAGAACGATGTCCCGCTTTGCGACCCTCGACAGAGTGAGAGCCAAAGTCGAGTTCGGTTATGTAGCTACCCTTACCTGCAAAGATCTTATTTAGCCAAATCTCTGTATCAGAACTACTTGCGCGCAGTGTAACCTTTGCAAAGGCGGGTTCAAGCTGCGGTGTAAGGTTCGCTGTCTGGGTGTCGGTAATCATAACCTTTGTAGCAAACGGCTTGTATCGTGGCTTTAGGATGCGCACCTGATGCTCGCCACTCGAGAGTTGCTGCATCGCGATAGGCATCTTTCCTACGTTTCTATTGTCTATATAGACCGTTGCGTCGTTCAGATTATTGTTTGCAATCTGCAGAAAACCGAAAGCCGGCTGAAGAGTAACAACCTCGGTGACCTTCTGGTCGCGAACGATAACAGTTCCCTTATGGGCGTGGTAGTTAGGTGCACTTACGGTATAGTCGTAGCTACCCGACTTAAGTTGCTTGTCCACATATCCCTCGCCCTCGACAGTTCCGTAGATTGTCGAGCCGTCAATCTCCACCATCGCATCCATAGGTGTCAGCTTGAAAATCACGTGCTGAGGCACCGCTGCGGCAATATTGATATTCTGACGGAACGAGATATTACCACTATGTACATTTATCTTCTGCTCGGGTTGTGCACCACCATAGACTACTTTCAGAGTATGTTCGCCCGGTAGTACCTCCTTGATAATAAGTTGATAATTATTAGCGGTAACACCCTTGTAAATATTGTCGATATAGACCTCAGCGCCCTCGAAATTACTATTTACCACAATCGAGTAGAGCTGATTGAGGCTCGCCTCCATGCAGTACTCCTTGTCCGGTACGAGATCCAGAGTAACCTCGTTCGATTGTCCGAACTCGGGGTGGTTGAAGTAGAAGCGCGTAGTGGACTTAGCGGTCATTTCAAGGATAAGACCGTTTTCGTAGTCCGCGGTTTTACACTTGGTCAGCTGGTTGTTGGTGATGATTTTCACATCGATTTTATCGATATCCTCGCGGGTCATTCGGTTGATTTTCACCTTGATACGGGCACAAGGATTGCGTGACGAGTCTACAGAGATAGGATCGATATTAGCACCGGTCAGAGCATCTGTATGCACAGGGCGGAACGACTTTTGGTCGATAATTATCGAGTTCTCGCTCTGCGCCACAGCGGTAAAAACAGCACACAGAGCAACAAATATTGCAAGAAATCTTTTCATTGTCAGGATATTTTCACAAAGATAGTAATTTTTGGAATACAATTTGCTCTTTGTTGATGCAAAAACTATCAAAAATATTGAGCTATGAGAGTAAAGATTACTATCGAAATGGACAAGGAGGGGCAGTTCCACCCCGTTGGCAAAAAGGTCGAAGAGATGAACCCCAAGGAGCTTATACTCTATGCCACTGCGCTCTGTGCGTCGATAACGATGAAGGGGATACTCGACAAGGAGCATATCACCCCGAAGAGCGCAGAGATAGAGATGTCAGGAACGCTTGATACTGAGCAGGTTATGGCAAAGAGCATCTACCGCTCGTTCAACATTCTCTACCGCGTCGAGTGCAACACAATCTCCGAGCAGAGCAAGATTGGCAGAGCTATAAATCTCACCACCGAGAAGTACTGCGGCACACTGCAGATGCTTCGCCGCATCGCTCCCCTCTCGCACGAAGTGTCGATTGTAAGCATAGAAACAGAGGGGTATTAGTTGTTGGCTGTTACCTTACAGAGGTATCCGCAAGCGTATGAGAAGTTTGGCAAGAGTTTGCACACCGCTACCTCTTTGCACATATTTGATGTCAGAGTGCGTCAGGTATGGTGCATTGCTTGCACACCGCCACCTATTTGTACTCGTTTTATCGTCAGAACGCTGCGATTAAGCCGAGTGTAGTGCGGTCGCACAACGAAGTTGCAAAGGGAAAAATCGCATATGGGAACTTGTTCACAGATTTGTGAATTTTGACATTTGAAGTGCGCAGCACTGCGACCGATACTACCGAGGCGCAGCAGTGAAGGGTCGCCAAAGGCGAGCCAACGCGTCAGGTATGGTGCATTGCTTGCACACCGCCACCTATTTGTACTCGTTTTATCGTCAGAACGCGGTAGATGCCACGCTCGGGTAAAAATCCCGGCGATGGATAGTACTAAGGCGTACAGCCATTGTCGGGATTTTTAGATAGCGGAAGCAGGTATCCGCGTTATCACGATAAAACTAAATATCGGTGCAGTTAGCCTTGCGCGTAATTATGCCGTCAGTAAGAACCACAAGCCCCGTATTCGCGCGAAGCATCGTCTTCATGGTTTTGGAGTCGATATTGTAACAGCGGACTTGCTTGCTGCCGGCAAACGAATGGAAGGTTGGGCGGGTTACAGGCTCCGGAGTGAGGCAGATGACTGCTGCATCCTCCGCGGCTGCCTGCTCAACCACCGATCGGAGGCGCTGTTCACAGCGCGGAGAGACCTTTGCTCGATTTGTGACGCAGAGCATATAGAGATTGCCCTTGATAGAGAGCAGACTATCTGTAACCTCTCCCCTATCGTCGGCAACATAGAACTCGAGAATCATCGGTTCGACCTTATCGGAGACATCCTCGCTCACGCGGGTATCGACCCACTCCCAGCGGTTCTCGTTCTGCCAAGCATTGTCCTCAATGCTGAACTCTTTAAGTTTTCCTGTTCGACGATTGCGATAGATGAGCACCACCTCGCTATCGTGCTGATTATCACGCGCATCAGCCATAGCCTGAGCGATATTCGTACCCTCCTTATATGGCAGCAGATCGATCAATGGCAGGTGCATATAGCAGTATGTTCCCAAACCCATACTAAATGTACAGAAGAACACAGCCAGAGCAAACTCCAGACGCGAGAAGGCGAACATACGGTCGGGGCGATAGCGCCACCACACCACAAGGATAAGCGGCAGCAGGAGTATATTCTTGAAGAATGACTGCCACGGAGTGAGTTTTATCACATCACCAAAGCAGCCGCAGTCCTCTACAGGGATAAGTGTTGCACCGAGGAGTGTGATGATAGTAAAGATTATCATCGAGGCTGTTGCGAAGGTCGAACACATACGTATACGAACCTTAAAGAGCAACATACAACCCATCATCAGCTCCGCACCGCAGAGCCATATAGAAAACGCCATAGCCAGAGGTTTAAGACCCTCAAGCCCGTACGAAACGAGGTAGTTGTTTACACTCAAAGCCGTACCCCACGGGTCGATAGACTTTACTGCGCCCGAGAAGATAAAGGTCAGGGCGACAATCACACGACAGAGGTGGGTAAAGAGGCGAAATGAGCGGCGATTTCTTAATGGGATAGTAGGCATATTGTCGGGTTTAGAGCTTGTTTAGTAATGGGGTTACGACACTCTCGATGCGCGAGAAGATACCCTCGGGAGTATCCATACCGCCATCGGCATTGCTGCAGTCGATAACCTGCAGAGCCTCATCGCTCTTAGCAGCCTCCAGATAGACATTACGCACCATCTGCTGAAGGTCGAGTGACGACTCGTGAATATCCTTCTCGCCATTCAGGTAGGCTCTGTCATCGCCACTGCGCTGCTCGGTGAGCGACTTTGCAGTGAATGCAAACGGCACATCAAGGAAGAGCGAGAGGTCAGGACGAGGGATATTGTAGTATCCATACTCAGTATCCAAAATCCACTGCTTGAGCTTTGCGCGCTGCTCCTCTGTTGCGAGCTTTGCACACTGGTAGCCGATATTTGAATAGACATATCTATCCACAATAACAACCTTACCCTCCGCCTGCCAAGCGCGAATTTGTGGTGCCATATCGGCTCTATCGCCGGCAAAAAGCAGAGCTACGATATATGGATCTACGCTCTCCACGCTACCGAGTTCTCCGCGCAGAAAGCGGGCGATAAGTTCACCAAATACGGGTGAGTCAAAACGTGGAAAGTGAACATACTCGCTCTCTATACCGCGAGAGGCAAAGAGTTCACGCAGCAACTTAATTTGGGTGCTCTTTCCTGCGCCATCAAGACCTTCAAGGACTATAAACATACTATCTCAACATTCTCACTGCGCGCTCGACACCGCTAACTAAGGCGTCAATATCGGCAGTATTGTTATACAAACCAAAAGAGGCACGACACATACCATTTACTCCATAGCGCTCCATAACCGGTTGTGCGCAGTGGTGACCTGTACGGATGGCAATGCCCATTTTGTCCAAAATCATTCCTATATCGTAGTGGTCGCAACCTGCAACATTAAAGCTGACAATCGGAGCTTTATTTGCAGTTGTGCCATATATTGTAAGTCCCTCTATAGCAGAGAGTTTCTCTGTCGCATAGGCAAGCAGATGTGCCTCATGTGCTGCCACCTCTACCTGTGGCAGACGTTGCAGGTAGGCTATCGCCTCGGCAAGAGCAACTGCCCCTATATAGTTAGCCGTTCCCGCCTCGAACTTAAGCGGTAGCGGAGCAAAGGTAGTCTTGACAAAGGTCACCTTATCGACCATATCGCCACCCGCCATAAACGGAGGCATAGCCTCTAACAACTCAGCCTTACCATAGAGTACGCCGATACCCGTCGGAGCATACAACTTATGACCCGAGAAGGCGTAGAAGTCACAATCGAGTGCCGAGACATCCACCCCACCGTGAACAACACCCTGACAACCATCCACAAGCACCGCAGCTCCTACGGCGTGTGCCGCTGCAATAATTCTCTTCAAATCGGGACAAGTACCGAGGGTATTTGACGCCTGTGTAACGGCGACAATCTTTGTGCGGCTATCGATAATCTCGCTCAGGTTGTCAAGCATCAGTTCGCCCGCATCATCTGCCTCGATAAAGCGCAGTGTTGCGCCCTTTCGCTCGGCGGCTATCTGCCACGGAACGATGTTGGAGTGGTGCTCGATACGGGTCACAACGATATTATCGCCACTTGTAACAAAGCGCTCCGAGAAGCTGTATGCCACAAGGTTTATCGACATTGTCGCACCCGATGTAAAGATAACCTCCTCGCGTTTCTCGGCACCGATAAATGCACGCACAGCCTCGCGCGCCTGCTCATAGAGTGCCGTCATACGGTCTGAGAGGTGGTGTACGCCACGATGAATATTGGCATTGAGCGTCTTATAGAGCTCCGCCTCACGCTCGATAACCCTCAGGGGTTTCTGTGCTGTAGCGCCACTATCAAGATAGACCAGCGGCTTGTTATAGACACTGCTCTGAAGTAGCGGGAAATCGCGACGAATATTTTCTACATCAAACGCCATTATATCTTTGATAATTTGTCACTAACTGCCTGATGCACAAGTGCGCATACCGGCTCCATATTGCAACGCGACACTACATCCTGCACAAAGCCCTCAATCTGCAAGCGTCGTGCATCAGCCTCGCTAATACCTCTCTGACGCATATAGAAGATAGCCTCGGCATCCGAGTAACCTACTGTCGAGCCGTGCGAACAACGCACATCATCGGCATAGATCTCGAGCTGCGGCAGTGCCACAATGTGCGAGTTGTCCAACTCTATATTTCTATTCTGCTGCTGTGCATCCGTGCGCTGTGCATCGGGTGCCACATATACCAGACCGTGGAACTCTCCCGTTGCTCTGCCTGCCGAGATACCCTTGACAAGCGAGTTACTGCGACAATCGGAGACAAGGTGGCGGGTATTAAGGTTGAGCGTTGCGTGCTCGCTACCCGATGCGATGAAGAGTGCATCGAAGGTATTCTCCGCATTACGCCCCTGCATTGAGTATGTATATGTAGTATTTGAGCTGCTCAGCAGCGCCACAAGGCTCTTACACTGCGAATTTTCCGCCTGATTAACGGTAATATTTGCATAGCTGTCGGCAAGGTATACCTCAACAAGCTCCAACGAGCTATTTGGGGCAATATTTATCTCGACAACCGCCTGACAACTCTCTGTATATGCCACCACAAGGCGCACCTGCTTATTTGCTGCAACATCGACCTTAAGCGTCTTGATATTGAGAGCAATAAGCGGCAACGAGGTATCGACACTGCTATCGATAACCCCACCCTTGAATGGGCAAAGAGCTCCGGAAACAATCAACTCCTCGAAAGTCATACTACTCCTTGTAATCGTTAATCAACCAATCGTAACCCTCCTTCTCGAGCTTGAGAGCCAGCGACTTATCTCCCGAATAGATAATGCGACCCTTGTAGAGCACATGCACATAGTCCGGCACGATATAGTCCAACAGACGCTGATAGTGGGTAATGACAACTGTAGCGTTATCCTCTGTTTTGAGACGAGTTACACCTGTAGCGACTATTCGGAGTGCATCAATATCGAGTCCCGAGTCGGTCTCATCAAGTATCGAGAGCTTCGGCTCAAGCATAGCCATCTGGAAGATCTCGTTCTTCTTCTTCTCACCACCCGAGAAACCCTCGTTTACAGCACGTGCAGTGAGCTTGCTGTCAAGCTCCACAATAGCGCTCTTCTCGCGCATCATCTTCAGGAACTCTGCTGCTGTAAGCGGCTGCTGACCGTTATACTTACGCTTCTCATTTACGGCAATCTTCATAAAATTTGCCATAGTCACACCCGGAATCTCTACCGGATATTGGAAACCGAGAAAAAGACCCTTGCGGGCACGATCCTCTATCGGAAGTTCGAGCATATTTTCGCCCAAAAATGTGACCTTACCCTCTGTTACGGTAAACTTCTCATTTCCCGCAAGCACCGATGCAAGTGTACTCTTACCCGAGCCGTTAGGACCCATTATGGCGTGCACCTCACCCGCCTTCACCTCAAGGTTGATACCTCGAAGAATCTCTTTATCGCCAACTGAGGCGTGTAAATTTTCGATTTTTAACATTTTCGTTATGCTGTTGGCCGTTAGCCGTTGGCTATTGGCTTTTTGTTAATTATTTTCTACTATCTATTTTTCGTTTTGCACTTTCCAGCGTTTTACCAACCCGGTTTGCCACCGGTTTGCCTCCCCTGCGTTGTCCTAAAATTGCATTTTAGGCGAGGGATTTCAAGGCTTGGAATTTTAATCAGGCAGGAGCATACTAAGGCGTATGTGACTGTCTGAATTAAAATTGCGTAACGCGGAAATCACCGTATAAAATCAATTTTAGCCAACGCTACCTTCGAGACTGATGGCAAGCAACTTCTGCGCCTCCACAGCAAACTCCATCGGCAACTTGGCAAGCACCTCCTTGGCATATCCGTTTACGATCAGACCCACAGCATCCTCGGTAGAGATACCGCGCTGGTTGCAGTAGAAGAGCTGATCCTCCGAGATTTTGGAGGTTGTAGCCTCGTGCTCGAGCATTGCGCTCTTATTGCGGCAGTCGATATGCGGGAAGGTGTGTGCGCCACACTTATCGCCAATGAGCAACGAGTCGCACTGCGAGTAGTTGCGGGCATTCTCCGCCTTAGGACCGATCTTCACAAGTCCGCGGTATGAATTCTCGCTGCGACCTGCGCTGATACCCTTTGAGACGATACGCGAACGGGTATTGCGACCCAGATGAATCATCTTTGTACCGGTATCTGCCTGCTGATAGTTGTTTGTCATTGCCACCGAGTAGAACTCGCCCACCGAGTTATCGCCGGCAAGCACACAGCTCGGATACTTCCAAGTTATTGCCGAGCCGGTCTCGACCTGAGTCCACGACAGACGGGCATTCTCGTGGCAGATACCGCGCTTGGTAACGAAGTTGTATACACCACCCTTACCCTCTTTATCGCCCGGATACCAGTTCTGCACGGTTGAGTACTTCACCTCGGCATTGCGCTCGACAACAATCTCTACGACCGCTGCGTGGAGCTGATTTTCATCGCGCTGCGGAGCAGTACAACCCTCAAGGTAGCTCACATAGGCACCCTCGTCGGCAACGATAAGGGTACGTTCAAACTGACCTGTACCCTTGGCATTGATACGGAAGTAGGTCGAGAGCTCCATCGGGCAACGCACACCCTTCGGGATGTAGCAGAACGAACCATCCGAGAATACGGCTGCATTGAGCGCAGAGTAGAAGTTGTCGGCATAGCTTACCACCGAACCCAAATACTTGCGCACCAGCTCCGGATACTCACGAATTGCCTCCGAGATAGAGCAGAAGATAATACCCTTCTCGGCAAGCGTCTCGCGGAAGGTGGTCTTTACCGACACCGAGTCCATAACGGCATCTACAGCCACACCGGCGAGTGCCATCTGCTCTTCGAGCGGAATACCGAGCTTGTCGAATGTACGCTTAAGCTCGGGATCTACCTCGTCCATAGAGCCGAGAGCCTTCTTCTGCTTTGGCTCTGCGTAGTATATAATATCCTGAAAATCTATTGGTGGGATATTCAGATGTGCCCAAGTCGGCAGGCTCATAGTCTGCCAATGACGGAACGCCTTGAGACGATACTCCGTCATCCACTCCGGCTCGCCCTTGCGAGAGGAGATAGCGCGCACAATATCCTCATTAAGACCCTTCGGCAGAGTTTCGGTCTCAATATCGGTTGTAAAGCCGTATTGATACTCTCTGCTCTCGAGTGACTGCAAAATATCTTGACTATTCTCTTTCATAACTATAAATTCGTGCAAAATTACAAATTTTTCTTAAGATTTCCTATATATAAGAGGTACAAATATCGGGCAAACACTATTTTTGAAAAAATTTTGCAAATAATTTGGCAGATTAAGAAAAAAGGCTTACTTTTGTACGCTCTTAAAAATAAGATGTACGGAGGGTTGGGTGAGTGGCTTAAACCAGCAGTTTGCTAAACTGCCGATATCGT
>CANBCZ010000007.1 GCA_947367255.1 uncultured Alistipes sp. | reverse complement strand
GTTATACAATGAATGAGCAAAAGCATTTCTAATATTAGAATCAAAAGCCTTTGAAACGAGATTTCCTAACTCTATTTCCTTAGCCTGCAATGGTAAAATAATATTTTCTTTCACAAAAGTATATTTGCCATTTTCTGGAATATCTGGATTCCATTGATACCCTTTACCATCGAGAATCGCGGCCAACCGATATAAAGATTTAAGGAAATAAACAGAATCCCAAAGGTGGCAATATATCATCATCTCTATAGATAGATCGTCAATACCACTCTCTCCATCATAGTTGAATCCCTCTTTTGAGTAATTGCGATTAAGATAGTGAACATAAAATGTTTCGCGAGTCTCGTCATAATAACGATCAAGCTGATAGTCAATGACACAATCTGTCCCAACATGAGCCTTAAGGCCATGAATAATATCAGCTCGTCCTATGTATAAAATGTATGAGGTATAATCTTCGTTAGCTATAGTTGTAAATAATTTTTCAATGATATCTGACACTTCCTGACGAATCTCTTTTATCATAGTATTTCTTCCTGTTTTATTATCAAACATTTTTAGCCACTGGCCAATCAACATAAGTATGCCCACAATTAGCTTCAGTAGCTATAGAATATGGTTTCTTGTGATTATCGACTACATCACAAACACTCTCTAGATGTAGTCTTTATCGTCGCACTCAACATGCTTTTACTTAATGAGTTGGATAAGCAGTTATTGTATGCTACTTATCCCATCTTTACCATCTCAGCCAGCTGTACAAAATAGTCATTCGACCAGATGTCGAGCTCTTTTGAGTTGCGAACAAATGGAAGTACATCCTCTTTTACCTGCTTAATGTCGGCAGTCGAAAGTCGCTCAATGAGTTTCTCTTTGAAAGATACAGGGGTTATATCCTCGCCGTTAAATTGTTTGCAACGCTCCGCCAAATGAGCAAAATCAAGGGCGACGCCATTTCGCACATACCACTCAAAGTCATACCAATCACGACCCTTAACTCTGTTCTTCCACGCACGATATACCAAGGCGTGCATCTTGCCGGCAAACAAGTCGGGCAGAGTGAAGCAACGAGTCATAAACGAGTGAGGTTGAAGCAGCAGCTTTTGCTCGGTTGTAAAGTTTAGCGGAGGGCAAGTATCAACCTCTATCTTAATTTTTATAGACTTCTCCGTTTGGAAAGTTACATCGTAAACATCTGTGTTGTCTTTCAAAAATGCCGACTCTACCTTGCCAAAACTCTTCTTATCCTTCTTTGTAATCTCCACCTCTCGACCGACCAATGCAAATGCATCTACGATAGGCTGAAAGTACTTTGAGAAATCGAAGTTCTCATCAGGTGCCAGCAACGAAAAATCCATATCCTCGCTGAATCGTTGCAAACCGTGGAAGATTCTCAAACAAGTACCGCCATAGAATGCCGCAGACTCAAAGAAACCGCCGGCATAGAGACCTGCAAGTATTATCTGCTGATTTACCTCAAAGATGGCATTTCGCTTCTGCTGTTCGGTCGCCAACTCATAGCGCGACAACATATTGTCAAATATCTCGTTTTTCATCGCTTCAAATACTTTAATAGTGTGACAATGGAGTCTGCCTTTTTGCCGACCTTGATATAATCTTCAAATACGGTTGCATCGAGCTTATAGAACTCTTCCATATCCATACGAATATCCTGCTCTAAATAGTGCTCCACATCAGTCAGGTAACGGAGATTAACCTTTGAGGAGTTGGCAATCAAGTCGCACAAAGCCTTTTCGGGCGAGGCAATCAAGAACGCATAATCGCCCTTATGTAGACTTCTAACGCCAACCGAAAATGCCTCTCTTGAGATATACTTGTAGTCGTAGTTACCCAATGGTGTCTCAAAACTACGAGAGTGCTTTACGGTCATCGACTGATTGACATAGACCGCCTCTGGAATTAACCCATAATATCTCAATGCTGTTGACATCGAGATATACGAAGGGGCGTAGAGATGGTTGGCAATCAACTCGGTCGAAAGCGTCTTGCCCGAATGCTCGGGATTAACCACATAAAGCCCTCGCTTCAATCGTATGATGTAGCCTTGCTTTTCAAGCAAAGCCACCTTCTTGTTTGGCGACTTCAATCCTGGATACAACGACTCGATTATTGATGTCGTTACGGGAGTCGCACCTATTTCCTTTAATAGCTTATTCATATTGCAAATATAGTAATATTTTGAATAATAAAAGAATTTCAACATCTTTTTCTGTTCAAAATATATCTAGATTGATGTGTGTATACAAATCGTATAGGCAAATTCACCCGTACATTTGTTTATTAAGTCGCATTTATCATCAGCTATCATCGTTTACCACTGTTTATCAAATATTTGGGCCGTATTTGAGCCCCAACTTTGTAAAGTCCTTATTATCAATAGCCTTAGCATTCTGCATAGGTAAATAAGTAATTGATAACTAAAATAATGTTATACCTCAATAGTGCTGTTGTTGCGCAATTGAGGTATATTTGTTAAATAAGGCTGGTCAAGTTATGAAAATGTTCTCAATATGGTTGTATTGTACAACCATATTTGTTGCCTGTGGCGATAATTTCTGTTTAAAAGATATGAATTGACACTAAAGAATGAAGACCTGAGACTGTATCAATAGATTGTCATCCTGACAGGGCGAAGCGACGGAATGATCTCTTAGTATACTGAATGAATTTAAATCCAGGTAGACTACCGGGTGTTTAAGAATACTTACGGATGATTTCCTGACATCTATACCATAATTGCTCCATTATCTCCGCTGCTTCATCATTCAACGGGAAGTTTTTCATTTTTTCTATTTGTGCCAAGGCATAGTTCATGCGGTGCATTCCAGCATCTTTACCTCCATCGATAAAGGCAATTTCCGCAATCTTGATTTGTACCTCAACCAACACCAATAGATAAGCGGGGTCGTTTCTTTCCGTCAGTGCATCGCCCATGGTGTCATAGGTGAAGAAGGCTTCATAATATGCTTCTTTTTCTAAGCATAGCTTGGCTTGCTTCAACCAGAAAGAACAGCAGAGGTCGAAATCGTCATATTCCAGTCTTGATATCAGATACAAAGCCTTGCGCGAATAGGTTTTAATTTCTTCCTCGTTTTCGGGCATGCAGCAACAGATCAGCCTGTTGAGTACTGTGATTCCATTGATGAGGTTTTCTTTCGTCTCATTTTCGGCGATCAGCTGTTCGTCCAGTTCAAGTGACAGACCGAATGCAGCTGCTGCCATTTCCGTGTAGTCGTTTTTGAGGCATTTGTCCGCCCATTTGAACAGACATGACGAACATGTGCGGAGGGTGTTTGCTTCTGATGAATTCTGAAGGACTTCGCTTATGAGCGACAAAGCTTCTTCATGATATTGGAATGCTTCCGGAAAATTTTCTTCAAACAAGCTGATTGCCAGCTTCGTATTTTCAATGATGAGATTCAGCTTGTTTTTATGAGTGGGATTCTGAGCCAGTTTATCCTGTTGGATCGCCTGGTTTTCCCTCATTTGTTCTATGGTTTCAGAAATTTCCTCTTCATCAGAATATTCCTCTTCATCATATTCATCTGTGTCAATTCTGTATCCTATATTCTTCTGATTCAGGGCTTGTTGTTTCAGTGCTATCTGTAGCAGTTCTTCTATTTCTGGTATCTCAGAAGCACTTCTTGCATACCCTACAGCAAGATTGTTGGTAAGGGAAGCTAACATGTGGTCATCCTCACAAATCAATATGTCTGTCATCAGATTGAAGAAATCGATAACCGTATAAATACTTGGATAATCTTCTGGGATAAATTCCTGTGCGATTTTTTTAGTGATTCCCCTTATTTCCTTGAAGACTGGCTTTATCTGTGATGCCTCTTGGATTTTCTCGAATATCATGGTGATGAATGCTATTTTTGGATGGGTAATACCCTCTCCTTGCGAGAGCAGTTTCATACACCAATTAAAGCATTCTTCTTTCATGTACTTATTCTGAAACTCTTCCGCTATATCTCTTGTACCAGGCTCTATAATTTTTTCGTCCCAATCATTCAGCAATGCTTCCGCATCCTCTGTGTTTTGGCTGCAAAGTAAGAAGTAGAAAATGTCATCATCCACTCTACCTTCTTTCTTAAGGTTATACAGCATGACCAGAAGGATTTCGGTATAGAGATTCTTGAATATTTTTCCATACCCTACTTTCAGGCTTCTTCTACAGATGTTGTACTTGAAGAACCATCTGTTCGTTTCGGGAGCGTGGGAGATGTATTTAGAGAATTTGTTGAATGTAACGGATAATGTTCTCGTGAATTCAATATCGTCCATACCCATATAAGTGCGTAGGGTGTCCTCTCTCATGCCGTATTTCGATAAAGAAAGTACTATGAGGAGCAAAATACCTTCATTGCCTATGACGGAATGATTTTTCCCTACAATTTCCAGGAACAGCTCATCGAGGAAAACAGTTTTTGTAGGTATGATTTTTTCTCTATATTCTTTGAGCGCCGTTGTGTAATCCCTATTTCCGGAACGGATGATGTCATAGTCATTGTGGTTCAGGTCTACCAACAAGTCTACCACCATTCTGATCCAGAGTGGAGTTCGGTAATAAGCGAATATGTCATCTTCCTTCTCTTCTCCTTTTTTATAGAGGGGTTCCAGTATTTTATCTATGATGTCGTCGGTCAAGTCGTTATATTCCATTGATTTGATGTAATCCTTCGCTGCATTTTCGTTTAGAAGAGGCAATAGTGGGACAACTATCACATCTTCGCTGAACTCCCTTTTCCAATCTATGTCTACACCTATGATGGCCGCTGCATTTTCCGGTACCCACCGAAGTGAATGGTGATAGGGATTGGAATGTCTATAGATTTTGTCGTAAGAGTCGATGATGAAAAGCATGTGATATTCCTTTCTTGCCACCCAATCGACGGATTCCCATAAGCTTTCAAGCGGATTGTCGGGGTTATAGACGGGATGGTTATCATACAACTGCAATACATACTTGTTGGTTTGTTGGGTCAAGTATTCAACCATCTCATTGAAGGAACGGTTGGCTCCTGGAGCATCCAGCGAATAGAAAACCGGCATGACATTGGTGTTGTCATGGATTACTCTGAAGTAATGCTGTGACAAAAATGTACTTTTTCCTACTCCCTCCCATCCTGAAAAGACGAGTTTATTATATTGTCTTATGATACCATGAGTAGCCTTCTCGTTCCAGCTATTATTGTTGTCGAATGACTTGTAGAGATTATTGGCAACAAAATTGTCCATGATACGCTGTGTTACACTTCTGCCGTCTTCCTTGGGAACTATGTCCGAAAGAATTTGATTCTTGAGAATTTCGTATACTTTTTCCCCCCATGCTTCAAGATGTATGAACTTGTTCTCATGCCATTCCAGCTGATAGTCTATTATGGAGTCATTTTTGTTCCATTCATTGAACTTCGCCTTGATTTTTTCCTTGAGTTCAGCCAAATGGTTTTTGGATACTTCATCTTCTTCCACATAGTCCTTGAGAATATCTTCAGGTATGTTTTCGTATGACTTGTCTGATCTGAAGCAGATAATGCTTTTGCTGGATCCTTCTTTGTTGAGACAGCCCAGAATAATTTCCAATTCGGTTACGCTCTTGTCCGTAATGGAAGAAGAGTTAACTCCAAAATCCTGAAATACTTGATTGAGGTTGTTGATGCTTTCCTTGGGAGGAACCCATCCGTATCTGTCACCAATCAGCGCTATAAAGTATGGATAGGTACTTTTAATCGCACTGAAGCATGATTGCAGGATATATTCGTCCTGTTCTTGTTCGGAAGTAAACATTTTTGTTAAACCAGTACGGAGGTCACATATTTCCACAAAGATGTCATGCTTGTGCATTTCTTTATTGAGTTTGGGAATCAGAATATTTTTCAGATAATCCCGTTCAAAGTCCATGTCTCTAAAGGTGCTGCTTACGAACACTCTTACCAATCTATACACATTCATGCTATCCATCGCTGATTTCTTTGGTTAATTTCATCTGGCTTTTACAAAAATACGAAAAATCCCGAAGGTTTATCACTTACTTTCGGGATTTTTTGTGTTTTAACGGATATATGCACCCAAACGACATTTTTCGTGGGCGTTAGTGTTTACGAGAACGCACCATTCTCGACCTCGATGTCAGATGATGCTCATATCAAAAGCCTTCCTCTCCCAAAAAGTTCTGATTTTGCAATGGTCTGCAACGAGGTGAAATGAGGTGCAATGAGCCGCATCTGACACAAGGCTAAAAGAATTCTACTTTCTATTCAGAAGGCGTCGTTTATAGGCAGAAGAAGTCATTCGCATCTTTTTTTGCAAAAAAAATCACTAATTCTCAAACCTTATCACAAATGCCCCTCTATACTTAATATGAATTCACTAAAAAACAATAACAAAATGGAAACGAAAGTTGTATCATTTGAGCAGATGCCGGAGCTCATTCAGAATCTGGTAGAGAGAATTGAAGCACTTGAAAAGACGGTTCGCGAGAAACATCAACCCCTACCACTTGAAGGAGAGTTGATGAGCGTGGAAGATCTGTGCAAACTACTTGGTAAATCAAAATCGGCGGTGTATCGCACGGTTAGATGCCACGACATTCCGTTTATCCGTCAGGGCAACAGATTGTATTTCGATCGACCGACCATCAAGAAGTGGCTCGAGAAGAAACAAAATATCGAGTGCATCACCAATATGGAGGAGTTCGAGAAGTTTATGACTCCTGACCCTTGGCGTTATAGAAATCGACGCTAGTAAGGTGTGTTGGTGAATCAGACAATGATTGAAAAGGCGGATTTAGTCCGCCTTTTTCTTTGCAACATGATATTGCTTTACTAGTAATATCACCTTATATTTAAGATTGTTCACAAACTTTTTAACCAGAATCCCTTACTCTGGAAATTTTTTATTATTTTTGTATGTTGGATGTTTTGTATCCGCAAGAAAAATTTAGCGATTGTCAGAAGTTGTCAAAATGCATGCATACTTTTGCATTGCAAAACAAAGAATAAAACTAAGCTATCAAACTTCGCGTTGAGATATGATAAGAGAAAAACAAATAGAAGATAACTTTATCAAGAGACTATGCGATTTGAAGTATTCGTATCGTCCAGATATTTGCGACAGAGAAACGCTGGAGCATAACTTTCGCATGAAGTTTGAGCAACTTAATAGAGTTCATCTTACCGATTCTGAGTTTAGTCGATTACTTGAAGAAATAACAGACTCAGATGTGTATACCTCATCAAAGCGTTTGAGGGAGCGTAACACATTTATCAGAGAGGATGGTACACCACTTCAATATACTTTGGTTAATATCAAGGAGTGGTGCAAAAATGAATACGAGGTTATCAATCAACTTCGCATGAATACTCGCAATAGTTTCCAGCGCTATGATGTGATTATCTTGATAAATGGTTTGCCCATTGTTCAAATTGAGCTAAAAACATTGGATGTTAGTCCTCGTCGAGCTATGCAGCAGGTTGTCGATTACAAAAACGACAATGGTAATGGCTATACAAATTCTCTGCTTTGTTTCATGCAGCTATTTGTTGTAAGTAACCAAAGTAGGACATTCTATTTCACAAACAACAACAATCAGCATTTCAACTTCAATGCTGACGAGCAATTTTTGCCTGTATATCAGTGGGCAGACCAGAAGAATAATAAGATTTCTAATCTTGATGATTTTTCAGAGGTGTTCTTGGCTAAATGCAAACTCGGCAAGATGATAAGTCAATATATGGTATTGATTGCTAGTGAGCAAAAGTTGCTTATTATGCGTCCATATCAAATATATGCAGTCAATGCTATTATGGATTGCATCAACGAGAATCGTGGCAATGGTTATATTTGGCACACTACGGGTAGCGGCAAGACTCTGACTTCTTTTAAGACATCAACCCTTCTCAAAGATAACCCAAGTATTGAGAAATGTATGTTTGTTGTCGATAGAAAAGACCTTGACAAACAAACTCGTGAGGAGTTTAATAGATTCCAAGATGGCTGCGTGGAGGAAAATACGAACACCGAGAATCTTGTGAGAAGGATGTTATCGGATGATTATGCCGACAAGATCATTGTCACTACAATTCAGAAACTCGGCATAGCTTTGGATCCTCAGAATAGAAACAATTACCAAGAGCGTTTGTTGCCTCTAAGAGACAAGCGCATTGTGTTTATATTTGATGAGTGCCACCGCTCTCAGTTTGGAGAGAATCACAAGGCAATTAAAGAGTTCTTCCCAAAAGCACAGTTATTTGGATTTACTGGCACTCCTATTTTTGAGGAAAACGCAACATACACACAGGTAACTGGAGAGCAGGCTCAATATAGAACCACTGAGGATGTTTTCCAAAAGGAGTTGCACGCATATACGATTACCAATGCTATTGACGATCGCAATGTCCTTAGATTCCATGTGGACTATTTCAAATTGGATGATAGCGATATAACTATTGACGAAAGTGCTCGCAAGCAGGCCATCGCAGAGGCGATCATCGGTAAACACCGAGCAGCGACTGGCGGTTGTCGTTTCAACGCACTGTTTGCCACAGCGTCTATCAATGATGCCATCGACTATTATCATCTGTTCCAGAAGATTCAAGAGGAATACCTTGCACAAAACGAGGGAGAGGAGCCTCTAAATATAACTTGTGTATTCACACCTCCCGCCGAGGGTAACAAGGACATTTTGCAGCTTCAAGAGGATTTGGAGCAGGAGCGCAAAGATAATGAGGTAGAACCCGACAAGAAAAAGAAGGCTCTCGCAACCATTATAGAAAATTACAATACACAGTTCGGTACGAATCATACTGTATCAGAGTTTGATGTATATTATCAGGATGTTCAACAGCGTATCAAGAACCAGAAATATAGTAATCAAGACTATCCGCACAAGAACAAACTCGACATCGTAATTGTGGTGGATATGTTGCTCACAGGCTTTGATTCGAAGTACTTGAACACGCTGTATGTTGATAAGAACCTGAAGCATCACGGACTAATTCAAGCATTCTCGCGTACCAACCGAATATTGAATGATACTAAGCCTTATGGTAACATTCTCGACTTCAGAGGTCAGCGAGATGCCGTTGATGCAGCTATTGCACTGTTCTCGGGCGAGAAGGCTGATACCGCTCGACAGATATGGCTTGTGGATCCTGCACCTGCAATTATTACCAAGTATAAGGAGTCTGTAAAAACTCTTCAGGACTTTATGGCAGTCAATGACTTGGAGTGCTCGGCAGATGAAGTTGCCAACCTTAAAGGTGATAACGCCCGTGCAATGTTCATTAAATGCTTTAAGGAGGTGCAGCGCTTCAAGACTCAGTTGGATCAATATACTGATATCAGCGCCGAGGAGCTTGCAGCCATCGAGGCTTTGATGCCCGAGGAGGATTTGCTGGCATTCCGTGGTGCATATCTCGATGTGGCCCGCACGCTGAAAAAGAAGCGAGAGAATAAACGCAACGAGGAGGTATCACCCGAGGTCGAGGAACTCGACTTTGAGTTTGTGCTATTCGCATCGGCATTGATTGACTACGACTACATTATGGAACTTATTGCTCGCTATGTGGGTGCACCTTCAAAAATGAAGATGAATAAGGAGCAACTCATCAGTTTGGTAAGTTCAAGCGCAAATCTTATTGATGAGCGTGACGATATTGTAGCATATATTGATAGTCTCGATGGTGTCAATGGCAAGACCGAGCAAGAGATAAAAGAGGGTTATGAGGTGTTTAAGTCGGAGAAATTCGCTAATGAACTTATCGCTATTGCTGAAACGCATAAGCTGAGCATTGTTTCGTTGCAAAGTTTTGTACATACTATCGTGGATCGCAAGATTTTCGATGGTGAGAAATTGAGCGAGCTTGTAGCTCCATTGGAGCTGGGCTGGAAGGATCGCACCAAGAAAGAGACTGCGATAATGACCGATTTGATACCGTTGTTAAAGCGTATGGCCGAAGGACAAAAGATCTCAGGTCTTTCTGCATACGAATAGTTTTAACCTACCGTGAAGAGTAATTGAAATGGCTACCGAAAATAAAAAATATATCCCTACACTCCGCTTCCCAGAGTTTCAAAATGATGGGGAGTGGAATTATGAGTATGGCAACATGCTATACGATTCTATCGTTAATAAAAAACACAAATCAGATTTACCAATATTGGCCATTACACAGGATAATGGGGCCATTCCAAGAGATGAAATCAATTACAGAGTTATTGTTAATGACAAGAGTATTGAAGGGTATAAAATTGTTGAAATCGGAGATTTTATCATAAGTCTCAGATCGTTTCAAGGCGGTATAGAGTATTCGAGATATAAAGGATTGTGTAGTCCTGCCTATATTGTTTTACGAAAAAAACACAGTAAAATATGTGATGATTTTTATCGTCATTATTTCAAATCGTTTCAATACATCCAGGCGTTAAATCGCAACTTGGAAGGTATCAGAGATGGCAAGATGGTATCATATAAACAATTCTCGGATATCAAACTCCCATGTCCTAGTCTTGCAGAGCAAAAGAAGATTGCAGATTGCCTGTCGTCATTGGATAAGTATATTGATGCGACAAAGCGTAAACTTGAGCTATTAAAGGAGCACAAGAAAGGCTTAATGCAACGCCTATTCCCGGCCAAAGGCAAAACCACACCCGAACTCCGTTTCCCGGAATTTATAGGCACAAAGGAATGGACTCCAAAGCAACTTGGATCCATCGGAGAAACCCTTGGAGGTTTATCTGGTAAGAGTGCGGAAGATTTTGGAACAGGAAAGCCATTTGTTACATATAAACAAGTGTTCAACTCATCTGAAATTGATTTTTCTGAATGTGCATTGGTACAGGTTTCTGAAAACGAAACACAAAATAAACTACAGTATAGAGATGTTTTAGTTACAATGTCATCAGAGACACCAAATGAAGTCGGCTATACAGCTGTCGTAACTAACAAAAACATACCAGAGTGCTACTTAAATAGTTTCTGTTTCATATATCGTTTATTTGACAACGAATCTATAGATGCGAAGTTCTTGATATACCTCTTTAGTAGCGATGTATATAGAACTGCGGTTGTACGCATTGCGCAGGGTATTACGAGATTTAATATCTCCAAAACCAAATTTAAGGAGATTGAGTTAGTCATACCCGAGAATGAAGATGAACAAATAAAAATCGCAGAAACATTATCTTCTGTTGACAAACAAATAGAAGAATATGATAAAAAGATAAAAGCATTGGAACTACATAAAAAGGGGCTAATGCAACAACTATTTCCCAAACTATAAAATGGAGCAATTATGGCAAAGCAAATAGAAACTCAGATTTATCAGAGTCTTGATGATATAGTACAATATTTTCGTTCACTTGACAAAAAGTATAACATCATTTTTGCTCATAATGGAGTTGGCAAAACCCGTTTGTCAATGGCTTTCAAAGATTTGAAAAAGCAAGAAGGAGAAGATGGCGATACTTTGTATTTTAATGCATATACAGAAGATCTATTCATATGGGATAATGATTTAGACAACAATATAGATCGGTATTTAATCATAAACGATGATTCTCATTTCTTTGACGGAATGGAAGGTTCTGATTTAGATAACAAAATTAGACCATTTCTACATAGATATGTAGATTTTGATTTCAAAATATTACCCAAAGATGCAGAGCATAAAAAGCCTCGTATTTCATTTACTCGCACAGTAAATGAACTTGATGAAAACGGGAATAAAAAAATCATTGAAAACATAAAGATTTCTCGAGGTGAAGAAACTCTTTTTATATGGTGTTTCTTCTTAGCTATTGCTCAAATGGCTATTGATGGTAACGAAAAGTATAAATGGGTGAAATATTTATACATAGATGATCCTGTATCCTCTTTAGATGATAATCATGCCATATTAATAGGTGCTCATTTAGCACAAATACTCAAAAGAGAAGATAATAAAATTAAGACACTCATTTCAACACATCATGGGTTGTTCTACAATGTTATAGAAGTTGGATAAGAGGTGCAGGGTTTACTCTGATAATCACTTTGCTTTTCTATTTCATCATAAATTACTGCGGAACAGAAACGCAATACTTTATCATAGACTTTCGATTTCATAATTTTGGAGAGGTACTAGAGGGATATTTGAGTTTGTTAGATATTTTCAATTTGTCATCCACTCCTCAACCAATGCAATTAAATATATACGGTAGGATACTATTGTTTTTTGCAAAAATAGCAATTGCATATGGATCCTGGCAAACCATATATGCCTTTTACAAATACAAACGGTAATAGGAGATTATATATTCACATATAGCATATAAACCTATGCTCGCCTACACCTACATAGCCCCTGGCAAGTTCGAGTTAATCGATAAGCCAAAGGACTTTGCAAAGAATTTATTACCTTTGCGACCCTTTATCAAAAATTTACAGCTATGAGAGAGATAAATCCCCAAGAGACAACACGCGCATACGCATTCGATATGTGGATGCAGGCACCCAATCCGATGGTTACATTTTTCAAGACGCTCGATGTGTCACGCCTTTTGAAAATCAGCCGTAAGCGTGGGTTGAAATTCAATATGCTGATGTGCTACTGCATCGGTCGTGCTGCAACGCAGGTCAAGGAGTTTTATCTGTTGCCCGTGAATGGAAAGTTGATGCAGTACGACACCATCGCTGTAAACACAATTGTTGCCAACTCGGCAGGCGAGGTGAGTTCGTGTGACCTCCCTTTTAGTAAGGATTTAGAGCAATTCAACAAAGGTTACTTGCATCTGACCCAACAAGTAGCACAAAGTTGCTCCGACCACGACCTCTCGGTCGAGAGTATGGTTATCGGCACCTCGGCATTGGCGCAGTACGAAATTGATGGTGCGGTGGGTATGTATAGCGGCATTTTCAACAATCCGTTTATGATTTGGGGCAAGTACAAACGAGGACTATTCAAGACCACGCTAAGTGTGTCGTTCCAATTCCACCATACCCAGATGGACGGTGCCCACGCAGCGAAATTTCTCCACCTTTTGCAGCGAGAGATTGATAGTGTAAATGTATAGTTAGATTACAGAATTATTGCAATTCGGCAGTTTGAAAAAAGAGATGAAACCTCTCTGTGTTAGAGAGGTTTTATGAAGGAGAGGGCGGCCCAGCCGTTGGTGTGGCGCTGATGCTGCGGGGTGAGGCCGCGAGAGGTGCTGGCTGCGGTCATTGCATCGACATCGCTATCGAGGAAGCCGCTGAAGAAGATCTCGCCGCCGGGGTTGAGGCACTTGAGATAGTTATCCATATCGCCCAGCAGGATATTGCGGTTGATATTGGCAAGGATAAAGTCGTACTTGCGACCGGCTATGGCGCGAGCATCGCCCATAATTGGTGTTATACGGTCGGCGACGCCATTGGTAACGATATTTTCGCCACAATTTTCGTATGCAAAGTCGTCGATATCCACTGCATCGAGTCGCTCGGCGCCGCACTTGCAGGCTGCAATAGCAAGCACGCCCGTACCGCTACCCATATCAAGACCGATCTTGCCCTTCAGATCCGAGTCGAGAATCATCTCGACCATCATCTTTGTTGTTGCGTGGTGACCCGTACCGAACGACATCTTCGGCATAATGACCACCTCGAACTCTGCAGTAGGGCTCGGAGCGTGGAACGGAGCGCGGATAAGCACGCGACCATCGACATCCACAGGTTCGAAGTTGCTCTCCCAGAGGGCATTCCAATTCTGCGCCTCAATCTGCACATAGCGGCAGTCGGTAATACCATAGTCGGCAAGTATTGCATCTGCATCCTCCTTACAATCTACAAGGGCATCCTGCGGGATATATGCCTTGAGTCTATCCCTCTCTGTGACAAAACTATCAAATGGCAACTCCGACAGCTCGGCAGTCAAAATCTCGGCTATTTCTGCACTCGGAACAGAAATATTTAACTCAACATAGTTCATATTATGTAAAATTTTGTATCTTCGCTCTGCAAATTTAATAAATATATGGCACAAAACAGCGAAAAGTGGGATAAAACCATTCAAGGCTACAAAACATATATCCGTTTGGAGAAGAATCTGTCACAAAACAGCGTCGAGGCGTATATTCGTGACATTACAATCTTTGAAAACTTTATTCTCAGAATGTACGATGTTGCGCCGACAGCCGTCGAGGAGTATATGGTCGAGCGTTTTCTGACCCATCTGCTGGAGCGCAAGCATAAAAAGTCGTCGCAGGCACGCGAGCTGAGTGGTGTGAAGAGTTTTTTCAACTATCTGCTCATATCTGACAAGATAGATGCCTCTCCTGCGGAGTTTATCACAGCACCGAAGAGTAGCCGAACACTGCCCGATGTGCTCTCTGTCGAGGAGGTCGAGCGAATTATCCTCAGCACCGACACCACAACGGCAAAGGGTCGTCGTGACAGGGCTATGCTGGAGCTGATGTACTCCTGCGGACTGCGTGTATCGGAGCTCATAAACCTTACGCTTGGCGATCTGTTCTTTGGCGAGGGTTATATCCGCGTAATGGGTAAGGGCAGCAAGCAGCGCCTTGTACCTATCGGCAGGGTGGCTCAGGAGTATGTTATGCAGTACCTCGACGACCGTAAGGGGCTAAAGAGCAGGGAGTCGGCAACGGCAACTGCCCGCAGCGAGGAGACACTCTTTTTGAGTAACCGACAGTCGAAACTCTCGCGTGTGATGGTATTCAACATCATCCGTCAGGCTGCCGAGTATGCCGGAGTGACAAAAACCGTAAGCCCGCACACCTTCCGTCACTCATTTGCCACACATCTGCTCGCCGGCGGAGCGAGTATTCGACAGGTGCAGGAGATGCTCGGTCACGAGAATATCACCACCACAGAGATATACACACACCTCAACCCAGACCATCTGCGCGGTGCGATAGACAAGATTAAGCTATGAAGAGCTACAAGGCACGAGGCATAGTCCTCAACTCCATAAAATATGGCGACAAGGCGGTTATCGTAAACCTGCTTACCGATACGCTCGGCAGGCAGAGCTACATCGTGCAGGGGTTAGGCTCGGGTAAGGGTCGAGGCTCGAAGTTGGCACTGCTACAGCCGATGTTTACCCTTGAGTTTGAGGGACTTATATCTGACAAGACCGATCTGCACCGAATGAAGGATGTGCACAGTGGGGTACTGCTGCAGAGCATCCCTTACGACATCCGCAAATCGACCATCGCGCTATTTATGGCAGAGGTGCTCTATCGTCTTATCGGGGAGAGTGAGGCAAATAATCAGCTCTTCGACTTTATCTGGGGAAGTGTCGAGGCGCTGGATGCAATGGAGGAGGGGGTGGCAAACTTCCACCTCTGGTTCTTGGCGCACATCAGCCGCTTTTTAGGTTTTGCTCCCGGAAACGAATATATCGAGGAGAACTTTTTCGATATGCGCGAGGGAGAGTACACCCCTATAAGACCGCTGCACGACAAGTTCCTCAATACGGAGTATGCCCGACTGCTGAACGACCTTATCGAGTGCGATGTGGAGTATCTGGGAGAGATTGGTCTTAACCGAAATCAGCGTGTAGATATGCTGCAGGGATTGGTAGACTACTACACCGTACACCTCGAATCTATCCGACGCGTACAGTCTATACAGATACTGCAAGAGGTCTTCTAACCCTCTATCTCAGCAACGACAGCACCCACAAAAGCGATCAAATCTTTCGGGTTGATTTTAAGTTGCAGACCTCGCACACCTGCGCTGATAAATATATGGTCAAAGGCTGTGCAGGTGGCATCTATAAAGGTTGGGAAGCGCTTTTTCATACCTATCGGAGTACATCCGCCACGAATATAACCCGTTGTCGGCAGTAGCTCCTTCATCGGTATCATCTCGGCAGATTTATTGCCCGAGACCTTTGCCGCAGCCTTCAAATCGACCTCCTTATCGCCCTGAACAATGCAGACAAAGTGTCCGTTTCTGTCACCCTTGAGCACCAGCGTCTTATAGACCTGCTCTATCGGCTCGCCCAGTGACTCGGCGACATGTGTTGCCGCAAGGTTATTCTCATCTACCTCATAGGGAACAAGCTCATAAGCGACCTTTGCTCGGTCAAGGAGTCGAGCTGCGTTGGTCTTCTCTATCTTCTTTGCCATACTACTTCAATGTATGTCTGCCCTTGCTCTCAAGGTAGTCGAGCAGCAACTGTGGGCGGTCGGTCTGAATCATTGTAACGCCACGCTTGATGAGCGTACCGTATATCTTGTTCTCATTGCCACCAAGGGCATTGTTATCTGCAAAACTCCCTTCCTTACCACCACAGAGTGAGTCCCAGAGGGTATTTACCCACAACCTTGCACCACTCTTAATCACGCGTTTGAAGATCTTCTGCTCCCCTTTCAGAGTGCCGTCCCAGCAGATTTCGTAGGCTATAACCGGTACATCCGAGGCAAGATAACTCTCAAAAAGTGGACTATGACGCTCCCAACTCTTTTCGCGATAGTTGATAATAGGCATATAGAGCATATTCTGCTCGTGCTTTGCAAAGTATTTGGCAACGGTTGTAGGCTTTTTGCTGCTCTTGATTACCACCTGCTCGACCATATTGCGCTCGGCGAGCATGGCAAGAATCTGGTCGTAGTAGTTATAACCCTTGTCGATATTTATCAGCACGCGGTCGCGGCACAAGTCAAGCGCCTCGGCAAGGGTCGGCACACCATACTCTGTAACACCCTCCTTGGTCTTGAGCTTAAGGGTCGAGATATACTCTGCCGTAAGCTCGCTGATCTTACCCTTTCCCGTTGTGGTGCGGTCCACAGAGTTGTCGTGACAGCAGACAAGCACTCCATCGGCTGTGCGATGTACATCTATCTCGACCATATCGACACCCATAGCTATTGCACCCTCCATTGCGGCAAGTGAGTTCTCCGGATAGTGGCGCCAATCGCTGCGATGAGCAATGACGACGATATAGTCCGACTTCGGATTACGAATCTCGGCGAGAATACGCTCGGCACGACTCTGTGCCAAAGCGGTCAGTGCCACAAGGGCAAAGAACAGAGAGAGTAAAAACCTCTTCATACTACTGCTGGCTAAAAGATTTCAACTGTGCAATCTCCTCCGCCCAACGCTCCTCGTTCGGAGTCTCAAGGATAAGCGGGATATTGTCGAAAGCGGGGTTTGTGGCGATATATTTGAAACACTCCCAGCCGATAGTCCCCTCTCCGAGCGATGCGTGGCGGTCTACACGACTACCAAGCGGCTTAAGGGCATCGTTCAGGTGCATACCGCGCAGATACTTAAGGCTTACAATACTGTCGAGCTCGGCAAAGGTCTTTGCACACGCCTCAGTAGAGCTCAGATCGTGACCTGCAGCAAAGCTGTGGCAGGTGTCGATGCAGTAACCTACACGACTCTTATCCTCCACACGCTCGATAATGTGTGCAAGGTGCTCCCACGCAAATCCGAGGTTAGAGCCCTGACCTGCAGTGTTTTCGATAACGGCAGTAACGCCCTCGGTGCGCTCGAGAGCCATATTTATCGAGTCGGCAATACGATTAAGGCTCATCAGCGAGGTAATCTTATTCAGGTGGCTGCCCGGGTGGAAGTTCAGTCGGTCAAGACCAAGTGCCTGACAGCGCGCCATCTCCTCGAAGAATGACTCGCGCGACTTCTCAAGACCCTCTAACTCCGGATGTCCGAGGTTGATCAGATAGCTGTCGTGCGGAAGGATCTGGTGCGGAGCATATCCACACTCGGCACAAGCCGCCTTAAAGCGCTCACACTGCTCCTCGGTAAGAGTCGGAGCCAACCACTGACGCTGATTTTTAGTAAAGAGTGCGAAGGCTGTAGCACCGATAGCCTTTGCATTATATGGGGCGTTCTCAACACCTCCGGCTGCACTTACGTGCGCTCCAAAATATTTCATAAAATCTATAATTTACAATTTCACCTCTACAAAGATAGTACTTTTTTGGACTATTCGGAATAAAAAGCCTATATTTGTAGTGCAAACCGAAATTTACAAACCTATGAAGCGAATATTTCTACTATTATCTCTCCTTGCACTCTCTGCTGCAAGCCTCTCGGCACAGGTCCTGCTCAAGGGCGCCGAGGAGTACTTCACACCTGAACAGATGCCGAATATGCTCAAGTGGCTACCCGCTCCGCCTACAGAGGGAAGTGCAGCCTTTGCATACGACGAGGCTCAGTATCAGTGGGGAAAGGAGCAGCGCAACGACAAGGCGAGAGCCGCGCTTGCCATTGCCCACGCATCTATCGACCCTGCAAAGATCTGCGAGCACTTCAGCGAGGCTATGGGTATGACCATCTCCAAAGAGAACACCCCGGCAATCTATCGCGTGGTTGTGAACGGTATGGAGACGGCAAACAACATCTCGATTATCCCCAAAAAGCACTACAACCGTCAGCGTCCGTTTATCCGCTACGGCGAGCCGACAATAGTTCCGAAGGCAGAGAAGGTTCTGAGCAAGAATGGTTCCTATCCGTCAGGTCACACGATTATCGGCTTCTCGGGTGCACTGCTGCTTGCAGAGATAAATCCCGATGCGGCAGATGAGTTGATAAAGATTGGTTACGAGTGTGGTCAGAGCCGAATCATCTCAGGCTTCCACTGGCAGAGCGATGTCACCGCAGCTCGTTTGGCTGCTGCCGTAGCTGTGGCAAAGCTCCACTCGAGCAAGCAGTTCAACAAGGATATGCGCCGTGCCAAGCGTGAGTTTGAGAAGAAGAGATAAAACAACAATACTGCTATGAGAAGATTTTTCACCCTTTCAGCTCTGCTGCTACTCTCCGTAGCGGTTGCAACAGCCCAAGAGGACTACCACGAGGCTACACCATACTTTGCCCCCGAGCAGATGCCCGATATGACAAAGTTCCTGCCCGGACCACCTGCCGAGGAGTCTGCGGCGTTCAAGTACGACCTTGCCGTATATGAGTTGGGCAAGCAGATTCGCGCAACAGATACAAAGGCAGCAGAGGCGGCACAGGCACAGTCCGACAACCGCATAGGCAACCTCTGCAAGCAGTTTGGTCCCGCCTTCGGTATGGATATTTCGATGGAGAGCACCCCTCAGATATACACGCTGCTGCGTGACGGAGTGATCACCTGCGTAAAGAGCATTATCGGTCCGAAGAACCTCTACCACCGCACACGCCCGTTTGCGTACCACAAGGAGGGAACTCTGATGCCCGATGCAGAGGGTATGCTCCACCAGAACGGTTCGTTCCCGTCCGGTCACACCCTTCGTGGTTGGACAACAGCGTTGTTGCTGCTCGAGATAAATCCCGACAGAGCCGAGGAGCTGCTGACGCTGGGATATCAGTATGGCGAGAGCCGAGTAATCTCGGGCTACCATTGGCAGAGCGATGTAGATGCATCGCGCCTTGTTGCTGCGGCAGCTGTGGCAAAGCTCCACACCTCAGAGCGCTTCCAGAAGCAGATGAAGCGTGCAAAACGAGAGTTTAAGCGTCTTTCAAAATAGATAAACAATGGTACGTGCTATACTTCTTCTATTTGTGGCACTCCTCTTTGGCGGTGTGACACGAGTAGAGGGCAAAGAGTCAAAATCGGCACGCGAGGTGACACTCCCCGCGCAGAGCATCAAGTCTCAAAATATCGCCATCAAGGCACCATCTGAGCCGTGCGAGGTTACCCTCTCCGATGGTTGGTTCGGTATTGTTGGCGGCAAGCAGAGTGTTGCCAAGAAGAGCAAAAACATCTCTGTATGGTTTGAGCCTAACTTCTCAACTACAGAGCGCCGAGGAGAGGTTGTAATCAAAGGTTGCATAAGCGGCAAGAGCCAGAGGATAACCCTCGTTCAACCGCCATACCTCTCGCAGATTAACGACTGCTCTGCTGCGCGTCTGGAGACCAAACGATACACCGGCGAGAGGTGGATCAGCGACGGAATATGTTCGCCTGTAGGTAGCAGTGCAATGCTCGGCGTAGTGAGCACCAGCGGCAGTCAGATTATCTGCGACGACAACCACGGCGCAATGTTCTGGGGGCTCGATGTGGGCGACTTTCTGTACTATGCCATGCCTGTCAAAAATCTGACAGCCGGCGAGCAGGTGGACTTTATGTGTACCATTGCGGCAAATGACGACAACTCGCCGAAGTACTGGATTTTCGAGTATTGGGATGGCGGTCGTTGGAACGCGATAGAGAGCGAGCTGCAAACAGCAAAGGAGGACGAGAATATAAAGTACTCATTCTACATAAAGCGTTTCGAATCATCACATTACACCACTTTTGCACAGTCGTTCACGCTCAACACTCCGATTGACGAGGGTGTGGTAAAGGTGCGTCTGCGCGTACTCTCAAAGGGTCGTGGCAGAGTGCGAATACCCGACGCAAGAGGCTATATGGGTATGTGGATGATCCGCTACAAGGATGCCCCTGCAGTGACCGACACAAATAGAGTCCTCTTTGTCGGCAACTCATTCACATACTTCTACGGCACAGCCTTTATGTTCAAGGAGATAGCTCGTTCGCAGGGTCATCAGGTAGATGCCGTTATCAGCGTCAAGGGTGGTCAGGAATTTTCGGAGCATCTGCAGCTCGAGCGCACGCTGGAGGCTATCGGTCGTGGAGGTTTTGACTACGCCATTCTGCAGGATACCTCTCCAAATCCTGCGATCTATGCCGACAAGGGTAGTAAATTTATCCTCACCGCGAGCCGCAAGATCAACGACCTTACACACAAATACTCTCCGAACTGCCAGATTGTCTACGAGCGCACGTGGGCATGCACGCACAGCAACTATCGTGGCTATGGCAGCTATGAACGGCTGGAGTACCTGCTCGACAAGGGCTCACAGATGCTCGCCGAGCAGTTGGGCGATGTTGTCGTATCCCCTATCGGTCACGGCTTTAAGGTGGCGCGCGAGCAGAATATAAACCTCATTACCGGAGATAATCGCCACCAAAATCGCGCGGGAGCCTATATGAAGGCGTGCATAAACTACCTCTTTATATATAAAAGCCGCTTTACGGAGAGTGTCTCCGACTGCGGCGTCAAGAGCGAACTTGCAGCACGCATACGAGCTATTGCCGAACAGGTTGTGCTTGGCAATCAGTAGCAAGATGGTGCTAAAAGAGGGTAAAACAGAGGGTTGGAACGACGCTTTTTTCAACTTTTTTCAAAAAATGTTTGCTCTTTTGAAATTTAGTTGTACCTTTGCACCTCGCAAGGGAGCATTATGCGCCCAAGTAAACACGATAATTAGAACAAAACAATAAAAACGATACGACTATGGCAATGAAGAGAACTTATCAGCCTTCTCGTCGCAAGAGAATCAACAAGCATGGTTTCCGTGCGAGAATGGCAACTGCTAATGGCCGCAAGGTTTTGGCAGCACGTCGCGCAAAGGGACGTAAGAAGTTGACTGTATCTGACGAGGCTACATTCAAGTACAACTAAGAGACTCTCTTAGTAAGTAACAGCATAAACCCGACTCTTTTGAGCCGGGTTTGCTGTTTGTATATCAGAATATTTTACTAACTTTGGACTAAATAAAGCTCAAAAACTATGAAAAAGGTAGTAACTCTCCTGCTCGCACTCTGCACATTTGCTGTAGCTGCAGCACAAACATCTTTGCCATACATCGCTCGCGATAAGGATAAGAGCGGCAAGTATGGCTTTGTCCAAAAAGGTAAAGAGATATTTCCGCACATATTTGAGGATGCCCGATCTTTCATGAGTAGCGAGGCGCTGACCCATGTCGCCTTTGGTAAGGAGTACTTTGTTATTGACCGTAAGGGAGATATGGTCACCAATAAGGGTTATAAAGTCTACCCGAGCGTCTATCCTCGTTTCGCCATTGTTGATCGTTCATACGAAATTGGCATAGACTCCGAGTTCGGTATTGTGATAGACAGTCGTGGAGAGCAGCTGCTGTCGGGGACCTATGCAAAATCTGTCTATATCAGCCTCTCTGAAAATGAGCGCTACCACCTCTTTGCTGTCAGCCGCAATCGAAAAGATTACAGCAGCAGACTCTCGACAATCAATGGTGAGATTGTTAACAAAAACCTTGTCGGCAACTTCGACTCAATGCAATCCGGCGCAATACTATATGTAGACTCCTCATCAAAACATTTTGAAGGCGTAATAAATGCGTGGGGCAAAGTGTTAGTCCCTTGTGAGTATGACGATATTAACTTCTACTCTCTGCACGGCTTCTACTACAAAGACAAGAAGGTGCTTAACAAGGCGGGTGTGTTGGACAAATACTCTGAAGATATGCAGAAAAGGGTCGGTATAATATATGCCAAAAAGGGTAAAATGGTTACCCTCTACGACCAGAGTGGTACACAATTGACACCTGCAAAGGAGTACAAGAGCACCTACTACAGAGATGTATTCAAAAAACACTACAAAAAGGTTATCATTCCACATTTCCTACGCAAAGGGGGTATTATGCGAACTATTCAAGAGAAGATTAACAACCCTAACAAAGCGCGTTATGACGAGTATATGGCAGCGGTGGCAAAATTGCCTATATACTCCAATTCAGGCAAGAGTATAACTTCGCACATCGCATATCTCGAGGCAAATCCGAATGTAGAAAACTACTCTGTATCAGAGTGTTACACCAAAGGTCTGAGTTACTATGACAGCAGCAAGTACAAGGAGGCTATACCGTGGTTGCTCCGCGCTGCCGAGGGGAAACATCAACCTGCGTACCGCAAACTTGCCGATAGTTACAACAACTCTAATCAATTCCAAAAAGCATATAATTGGTATCAAAAGTGTCTCCAAGATTTGACACCGGGCAGCAATGATTATTGGTTTGCCTGCATGATATTGGGCGGTATGCACAAGGCAGGGCGCGGCTGCGAAAAGAACTACAACAAATCGCTCTACTACCTGCGATTATTTCAGCAGCACACCACGCCAATTAACAAGACGACTGCTGGCGAGATGATTGCCGAGGTTGTAGCACTCAAAAACAAGGCAAATCCACCACGACAGCAGAGTGTAGCGAGCAGTTCAAATCGTTCGCAAAGCTCGAGCTACTCTCATCTTGTACCGGCACCCGATACCATGCCGAACGATGTAAACAGATACATCTGTTATAAGAATAAATCGGGAGGCTTGGCAAGCATCAGGACCTCTCTTTACAACAATGATTGGAAGGCTACAGTATATGCTCGAGCCGGCTCCGAAGGAAGAGGTAGCGTGTATGGCTTTACAAGACAATATACCGGTGATAAAGAGTGGGTATTTAGGGGTGGAGTAGCAAAAGCATACTCTACTGACAGCAATATTATTATGTATGTGGCTTTTGATTGGTCTTATATTAAAGTAAATGGCGTAGTCTTCGATATACCTATATCTAAGCAGGAGTACGACGTTATAATCCCTAAAGTCAATGTCAGCTTTGGCAATGGCGGCGGATATAACAACAACAGCGGTAGTAGTAACAACAACGACAGCGGCAGAAGTTACATAGACGGTCCTTGTAAATACTGCGGTGGCGGTGGCGGATGTCGCTCATGCAACGGTCGCGGATACAAGTACAACCCATATTCGGGACATGATGACACTTGTCCGTCTTGCAACGGTTCGGGCAGATGTTTCAACTGCCGAGGAACGGGTAAGCAGGCAACATACTAAGATATAGGTAAGCTTGTGACATACTAAAATTGTTTTATTTTTGAAAAAGTACTACCTTTGCAGCGCAGATTCGGTTCATCGCTGCTCGAAAGAGGGGAGGAAAGTCCGAGCAACACAGAGCGCCACACAAGTTAACGGCTTGATGTCCGAGAGGGTATAGTAGCGTAACAGAGAATAACCGCCCGAAAGGGTAAGGGTGAAAAGGCGGGGTAAGAGCCCACCGCGGGGGCAGTGATGTCATCCGGCAGTACGTCTTGTGGGTTGCAAGGTTATGTATATCGGCAATTAAGGGTTGCTCGCCCGATGCCGAGGGGTAAACCGCTAGAGACGGCAGGTGACTGCCGCCGTAGATAAATGATGAACTAAAACAGAACTCGGCTTACGGAATCTGCTATTATGTCCTATCCTTACGGGTAGGACTTTTTTGTGCAAGCTCGACTCCTACTACAAGCAAAGTCAGAATAGCAGATTCCATAACCCGAGACGGGAGTATTGACATTCCCTCCAAACCTCCCTTTGGCAAAGGGAGGCTTAGTCGCTGCGCTCCAAACGAATCTGCTGTTTTGTCCTATCCTTTTAAGGGTAGGACTTTTTGTTTAGGTATATCCATACCTCATACAGACACAAAAGCAGGCTGATCGAAAATTTCTCCCTAACATTACCTTGATTTAGGTCTGCAAAGATGTCGATCAAGGTAAACTTCGCATACAAGAGTCTGCTGGTAGTCTCATTCTATCTGATGAGTTTTATCTCGTTCCCCTACATCTCGCGAGTATTTGGCGTGGAGAGGTTGGGGCTGATAAACTTTGTGGACAATACGGTGAACTACTTTCTGCTCTTTGCCACGATGGGTATAAATGTGTTGGGAGTACGGGAGATTGCCGCCGTAAAGGGTGATGAAGTGGCATGCAGCAGGGTCTTTGCCAATGTGTTGGGGATAAATCTGCTATTTACCGCAGCCACACTTGTCGTCTACCTTGCGGTGGTTGCTACCCTTCCGAGGCTCAATCAATACTCGGAGCTCTTCTATATCGGTTCGGCAAAGATTATAGCCACAGCATTTATGGTCGAGTGGTTCTTTACGGGCATCGAGAACTTCAGATACATAACCATTCGCAGCATAGCCATTCGCGGCAGTTACATCCTCGCAATATTTCTATTTATCCGAGAGCCGGAGCAGTATAAACTATACTGGTGGATGAGTGTTATCACGGTAGTAATCAACGCGGCTGTGAATATGGTTTATCTGCGCCGATACATCGGTTTTGAGTGGCAAGAGCTGCTGTCGCTACGCTATTTCAAGGAGAATACGACCCTCGGGATATATGCCATAATGACCTCTATGTATCTGACATTCAATGTGATGTATCTCGGACTTGTGACAGACAACACACAGGTTGGCTACTACACCACCGCCTTCAAGCTATACTCGGTAATTCTCGGATTTTTCACAGCTTTTGCCAATGTTATGCTACCGCGAATGAGTGCCCTTATTGCCGAGGGAGATAGCGGGCGGTTCGAGGAGCTGATACGAAAATCGTTTAGCGCCATAGCCACCTTCTCTGTGCCGATGATTCTCTGCACCATAATCTTTGCGCCACAGATTGTCTTTGCACTTGCAGGTGAAGGATATGAGGGGGCAGTAGCTCCGATGCAGATTATTATGCCGGCAATAGCCCTTGTCGGGGTGTCGCAGGTGATGACTCTGCAGATACTTATGCCGATGAAACGGGATAGGGTGCTGCTCATAATCTCGATTATCGGTGCAGCAGTAAGTCTTGTCGCCAACATATTGATAGTAAGACAGTTGCAAAGCATCGGCTCAGCGATTATCCTACTCGGTGCCGAGGTTATTGTGACACTGCTCTACATCATATACCTCCGCAAAAATATCGGTATAAGGGTACCGATAGCGATATTCTTCCGCGAGGCTGCTCTCTCTGCCCCCTCGGCAGCCATCTGTTTTGTCGCTGCGCAATACTTTACAAACCCTTTTGTCGCACTTGCTGCAGGTGGCATTTTGGCAATAGTGGTATGGGGCGCTCTACATCCTAAAACCTTGAAAATGGTATGCTGACCCTCGCCTTGCTGATACTGCTGTATATCGTATGTGCTCTGGTCGGCATAGGCAGCAGCCACACCTCAAGAGGGTTATATATAGCCGTCGGGGTGGCTCTGACGCTGATTGCCGCGCTACGCCCCGAGGGTATTGACCGTGACTATACCGAGTATATCAGCCACTTCCGGAACTACGACACTATCGTAATGCTCGAGCCGACATTCAAGGCTATTGCTTGGTTTGTGCATAGATTTCTCGGGGCAAATCCGACCCTGCTCTTTGCCATATATGCCGCTTTGGGAGTGGGTCTGAAGATGGTTGCAATACGGGAGTTGTCGAATATGGCACTGCTCTCGGTGGCGATATACATAAGCCAATTTTTTATCCTGCACGAGATGACCCAAATCCGCGCGGGCGTGGCGTCAGGGGTGCTGCTGCTTGCCATAAAACCACTCTATGACCGCAATCTGTGGCGATTTCTGTTCATTGTGCTGTGTGCCACTGCCTTTCATCTGTCGGGCATAATTATCCTTGCACTATGGTTTTTAAGCCCTACACGCAGGCTGAAGCTCTACCCTATTATTATCCCTGCAGCTATTGCATTGTCGATATTGGAGGTCGATATTACGGGGCTGATACCTATCCCCTACCTATCGGCAAAGATTGAGCTCTATCAGAATATAAAAGAGTATACAGATAGCGTGCACAACCATATAAACATCTTCAACGCCATCTATTTAGTCCGTTTGACACTCTGCTACCTCCTCTTTTGGGCTGCGCCGACACTTGCCAAGCAGAACCGATACTATACGCTTATGCTCAAGATATACACCCTCTCCCTTGCCGCCCTGCCACTCTTTGCCAACCTACCCGTTATGGCACACCGAGTCTACGAACTGCTGGGCATTGTCGAGATAATACTTATCCCGACACTTGTCTACATTATCCGCCCCAAAGGTGTGGCATACCTGACCGTTTTCTGCTACGGTTTTTGTACTCTGATGCTCTCACTATTCTACAACCGACTACTCGTACCTTGATATGAAATTGGCGATACTACTTGCAACATACAACAGCTCCCGATACCTTGCCGAGCAGTTGGCCTCTCTTGAAAATCAGACATATAGGGATTTTACACTCTATATTCGGGATGACGGCTCGACAGACTCCACGCTGCAGATTTTAAGGGATTATCAGGCTCGCTACGGCAATATTGTCGTGTTGCACGACCCAAAAAGAGCCCGCCGAGCAATGGGTAGTTTCATCTGGTTGCTCGACAAGGTGGATGCCGACTACTATATGTTCTGCGACCACGACGATGTCTGGCTACCACAAAAGGTAGAGAGGTCGTTGGCGAAGATTCGCGAGATTGAGGAGGTGGACCGCCCTGCGCTTGTCTGCACCGACCTTATTGTGACCGACAGCGACCTGAAGACCATAAGCCCCTCGCTGTGGAGCTATATGAAACTGCGCCCCGAGCTGCTTACAAAGCCGAGATATGCCATATCGTGCAACCTCTTTACGGGCTGTACGATGATTATAAATCGTGCCGCACGAGATATCTCGCTGCCCGTATCGCCTCGCGCAGTTATGCACGATAGTTGGATTGGTCTGCGAGTCATAGCTGACGGCGGTGCTGTAGGATGGATCTCCGAGCCGCAGATACTCTACCGACAGCACGGAGCTAATGTTTTCGGAGCGCAACAGGCAGGCGGTACTCTAAAATACTACATGCACAAAGCAAAGAGCATAGGCAGCGTTGCCGATAGTTATCGCCGAAACTTTCTGATGGCAAAAGATGCCCTCAACGGCAAGTTATCAATAGTCAAATTCCTCTTTTTCCGCATTTTATACCTACTTAAAAGATAGTTATGGACTTTATAAAGTTGTGCATAGAGCTTCTTCTGGAGCTCGTCGGACTCAGGCGTCTGAATTTAGGTTATAAGGATATAACGCCCCGCAAGAGGGTCGCCGTAGAGAGCCGACAACTCCGTGTCTGCATCCACGAGTGGGGAGGCTATCCACCCGTTCGCCACAAGCACATCAACGATACGATTGTCGATTGGGAGTGTGGGCTGAAGTATCAATTCGACCGTTTTGCCGGCTACAAGGGGGAGCGGGAAGTAGAGCTTACCGTGACCATCTCCGACATCCACCTCTGCCGCAATATCGAGTATATCGCAACCCACTCCGACCAGATTATACCCGTACCGAACAGAGGTATGGACTTTTCGGGCTATGCCGCCTTCTATGATGCCGTTGCGGGGTCGGAAAACTGCTATATACTGCTCACAAACAGCTCCGTAAATGCTTTGCAACGCGACTTTATCGACCCATATATCAACTATATGGAGCGAAATACAGATGTCGGGATGCTCGGCATATCGTGCTGCTCGACCTGTTACCAGTCGCTTGTCAGGGATAACTTTACACCCCACCTTCAGAGCTTCTTCCTACTCACAACACTCTCCGTACTCAAGGAGCTTGTTGTGCTCAACGGCGGCAAGTTTCCGGGGAGAGATATCGCCAACAAACAGCTCCTTATACGCAGGGGCGAAATAGCTATATCTCAGTTAGTTATACGATTAGGCTACAAGCTGGCGGTGGTCACGAAGTGGGGTGTGGAGAAGTTTGACAACAACCCCCGCAACTGGAAGCTGCCAAAGGGCGACCTAAGATGTTGTACCGATAAACCAAATGCAATAAATCCGATATGATTACCGCCTCCCTTGTCATCTACCACAACTCTCGGCAGGAGCTCGACACGCTCCTTGCCTGCGTGCTTCGCAGCCCGATTGACCGACTCTATATAGTCGATAACTCGCGCCACGACCTCTATCGCACTCTGGAGCATCGTTCGAAGAGGTTTTGCTATATCCACAACGCCAATGACGGCTACGGCGCGGCACACAATATAGCTATGCGCGAGGCTATCCGTCTGGGGGCGAAGTATCACATCGTAATCAACCCCGACATCTACTTCGAGGAGGGGACAATAGAGCGCCTTGTCAAGTATATGGATAGCCACAAAAAGGTCGGCTGGGTGATGCCGAAGATCACATATCCGAACGGAGAAGTTCAGCACCTGTGCAAACTGCTCCCATCGCCCTACGACCTTATCATTCGCCGATTTATTCCAAAGATGTTTTTTGGCAAATCCCGAGAGCGGTTCAACCCTAAAATTTCAGACAGAGAGCTCAATATGCCTTATCTGTCGGGATGTTTTATGTTTCTCAGGGTCAGCGCATTACGCAAAGTAGGATTGTTCGACGAGCGATTTTTTATGTATGGCGAGGACCTCGACCTCTCGCGCCGTATGCACACTCGATACCGAACTGTCTGCTACCCCGATGCGGTTGTTGTCCACGCACATCGTGCCGAGTCCTACCACAGCCGAAAGATGCTCAAAATTCACATTAAAAATATCGCTATGTACTTCAACAAATGGGGCTGGATCTTTGACCCCGAGCGCCGAAAAATCAATCGAAAGGTGAAAGCCGAGATGGCGAAAATACTCCTGCTGCCACTCCTGATTATCGGCAGTGCATCTGCGCAAAACATTACTAATCAGCAGATTGATAACTACATAAAGAGTGCGATGGCTGAGGGTCGGGAGTTACAGACCGACACCCTTAACACCTCTGCAGACAGAGCCCGTCTGCGCAAAAATCCGGAGGATAAAAATCTCAAGTTTGTAGCAAAAAGCGGTCAAAACGAGAACAAAATCTTCGGTCGTACACTCTTTAGCTCCGACAACCTCACCTTCACCCCCAATCAGAATATCGCCACGCCAAAAAACTATACCCTTGGCGCGGGAGACGAGGTGATAATCGACATCTGGGGCGCAAATCAGACGACAATTCGCAAGGTTATATCGCCTGAGGGGGCTATCAACATCGACGGGATAGGTCCTATATATCTGAGCGGGATGACCATTGCCGATGCCGAGAGGTATCTGCAACGACATCTCTCGACAATATATTCAGGTATCGGCAGCAAGAATGGCACATCACATCTCAAGCTGTCACTTGGAGAGATACGCACCATCGATGTACACATTATGGGAGAGGTAGAGAGTCCGGGCAGCTACTCCCTCTCCTCGCTTGCCACGGCATTTTACGCCCTCCACAAAGCGGGCGGAGTGGGAGATTTAGGCTCTCTGCGAAATATTCGGGTGGTGCGAAATGGTCGGCAGGTGGCGAAGATTGACATCTACAGATTTATTATGGATGCCGACGCCTCCGACAATATCCGACTGCAGGAGGGGGATATGATTATCGTGCCGCCATACAATCTGCTTGTTGAGGTAAAAGGGTCTGTAAAACGCCCTCTGTTTTACGAATTGGCAGAGGGCGAGACGCTCGCTGCGCTACTCGACTATGCAGGCGGATTTGCAGATGACGCATATCGGCGACAAGCCACCGTAACGCGCAAGAATGGTCTTGAATATCAGATATATACGGTCGATAGTTCAGACTTCGGCAACTTCAAGATGGCAGATGGCGATCTGGTCGAGGTAGGCACCATAGAGGAGCGATTTGAGAACAGATTGGTAGCTAAAGGAGCACTACTGCGCGAGGGAGAGTATCAGCTGAACGACCAGACCAACAGTGTCAAAAAGTTAATCGAGAAGGCTGAAGGCATTACAGGCGACGCCTTTATTCGGAGGGCTATTTTGTGGCGCGAGCGCGAGGATATGACCCTGCAGACCATTCAGATAGACTTGGAGGGTATTCTCAACGACACATCCCCCGACATTGCTCTGCAGCGCAACGACACACTCTACATCCCGAGCATACACGAGTTGCAGGAAACAGGTAGTATCGAGGTTCTCGGCGAGGTGGCTCATCCCGGAACTCTGCCCTATGCGGACAACACCACTCTCGAGGATGCAATAATTCAGGCGGGAGGTCTGCTACCCTCTGCCTCAACAGTACGGGTAGATATCAGCCGCCCGATTATCGACAGTCGAAGTCAGGAGCAGAGTGAGCAGCTGTGCGAGCAGTTTACATTTGCCCTGAAGGGCGATTTTGCCGTAGACAGTATAAATAATTTCCTATTAAGACCTTTCGACCGAATATATATCCGCAAAAGTCCCGCCTACCAAGAGCCGAAGAGTGTAAAGATAGATGGCGAGGTGCTCTACGGTGGCGAATATCCCCTCTCAAAGAAGAGCGAACGGCTGAGCGACCTTGTCAATAGAGCCGGTGGCGTGACCCGCTTTGCATATATCAAGGGGGCTCGGCTTATCCGTAAGATGGACCGGGATGAGTACGAACGCAAGCAGAGTGTACTCTCGCTCGCGGCACGCAATGTCAAAGACTCTATAGATGTTCAGTCGCTCACACTCTCTGACCGTTTCAACATAGGCATAGACCTTGAGCAGGCGCTCTGCTCTCCGGGGTCGGATGCCGATATTGTCCTCAGAGAGGGTGACGAACTGCTTATTCCGCAGTACAACAACACCGTTCGCATAAGTGGTTGTGTTATGAGTCCCAACACCGTCGGTTTTACAGCCGACAAAAGGGTTAAGTTCTATATCGAGCAGGCGGGAGGCTTCTCGCAGCACGCCCGAAAAAAGAGCTGCTATATCGTCTATATGAACGGACAAATCAGACACGGCAAATTAAACCGCAGCAACATTGTCGAGCCGGGTTGCGAGATTATCGTGCCGACAAAACAGAGCCACGAGCAGGCACTGCAGAGCATACTCTCTGTAGCTACGACAAGTGCCTCTTTAGCCACAATGATTGCAACGATAGGCAATATACTAAAGTAGACTATATGGCAGATAATCAGATATATAACACAGAACAGACGATAGATCTCGCCGCGTGGCTGATAAAAATATGGTCATCCCGAGCGGTGATACTTACCATTACCGTAGCAGCAATGTTTATCGGGGTTATCGTCGCCTTTGCAATACCGAAACGCTATACGGCAAAGGTGCTTCTATCTCCCGAATCGGTACAATCGACAAACAACCTCGCCTCTGCCGCCTCCGTATTCGGGTTGAGCGGCATAAATTTGGGAGCTGAGGAGGATGCGCTGGGAATTACAATCTATCCCGAGATAGTTGCATCTACCCCATTTATGATTGAGCTGCTCGCGACACCCGTGCGGAGGCTCTGCGGCGGAGCGACCATCTCCCTCTCGGAGTATCTGCAAAGAGCTAAAAAAGAGATAGATACCGCCGCAATCGAGCCCTTCCGACTGACCAAGACTCAGGCAGAACTTATCACCACACTGCGCCGAGATATAGCCACATCCATAGACAAAAAGAGCGGCATCACAACCATAGCCGTTACCCTTCAGGACCCACAAGTAGCAGCGATGGTTGCAGCACAGGTAACCGCGCAGCTGCAGGAGTATGTAACTACATACCGCACATCAAAGGCGGAGCAGGAGCTGAAATATTGGGAGCAACTCTACCTCAAACGCCGGCAGGAGTACTACGAGGCGCAACAGAACTATGCCGACTATATCGACTCCAACCACAAGGTTGTAAGGCAGGGGGAGATTAACCGACGCGAGCGCCTGCAGAACGAGAAGCTCCTCGCCCAGCAACTCTATGCCTCCGTTGCTACACAGATGCAGATGGCGCGGGCAAAGGTTGAGGAGGCAAAGCCTCTCTTTGCCACCATCGAGCCGGCAACAATCCCCCTCAGGGCGTCGAGTGTCGGGCGTATAAAGATGATTGCACGGTTTACCCTCGGTGGCGTGGTAGTAGCACTGCTTTGGGTGCTTTTGGGTCGCGACTTTTTGATTGAAATCAAAAAATTACTACTTTTGTAGTAAACTGACACTTTATGAGGCGACCTATACTTACAATACTACTCCTTCTAACCGTCGGCACAATATCTGCCCGCAACCAAGCAAAGGCTCGTGAAGCGGTATTGGCAGAGAGTCGCGGCTACTACAAAGAGGTGTTTATGGATGGCGGCATCGCCCTCACATCGCGTCGTACACTACCCGCAGTAGACCATTTGGGGATGCAGATGGAGTTTTTTGCTTCGGCAAAAGAGCCTACCGTTATCGACACCCTGAAGCAGCAGCAGATATTCTGCGGCTACAACGAAGATACAAACGGCTGGCTGCTCTACCCCGACGGAGCTCCGAGATACAGAGTGATATATGTCAATGGTGGCGCAGCGAGCAAACACAGCCAATCCCTTGCCGAGGCGGGCAGAGAGAGTATTCGCACCTTTGTCGGCAATGGAGGTTCGTATGTCGGGACCTGCGCAGGTGCCTACTTCGCCACGGCGGGCAGTAAAAGAAATGGTAAAAATGTACGATTTACGGATAGTTATCTCCATCTGTGGCAAGGATTAATGCACTCATCACACCTAAACAAGAGTAGAACACCGATACGCATAGAGAAAAAGAGTCCACTGCTACAATACTACGACTTTGGTGGCGACTATATTGTCGATTCGGTGCGCCATAACGGCGGTGGATATGCCTTGGGTGATCTCAAAGGTAACTTACCCGAGGGTACTGAGGTGCTGGGTCGATATATCTTCAATGATAACGACAAGGTGCAGATAGACAACCAACCTGCCATCTGGGCATACAAAGGCGATGAAAAGAGCGGTCGCACGATAATGGTTGGCTCGCACCCCGAGGGTGTCAAGCGTGGCAAGCGACTCGAGCTTATGGCAGCCACCCTGCTCTACGCTATGGATGGCAACGCAAAGCCTCAGACAAAGGGTCTCCTACTGTCCGATACAGAGCGTGCTATGTGTCTGAAAACCAACGACAACCAACCCGAATTTACCCGTATTGGCGACAAGCAGTACCACCACTTCGAGGTTGTTGTTCCCAAGCGGTGCAAGCAGCTGAAAATTCAACTCAATGGGTATAAGGGAGAGGATAATTTCGACCTCACACTATGTGCCAAGGCTCGAGAGTTTGCCTTTGCAAACAATACGCAGTGGAGAGTCGATGGCACAGGGTGCTACAAGGAGCTTACTATCGACAATCCTAAGGCGGGAAGATGGTTTGTCTCTGTGCTCTGCACCACCACTGTAGATAACTATACAGACGAATATGGTACAAAGTATGTCGGACGCACCGATGTTCTCAACGGCGTGCCATACACAATAAAAGTCAGCCTTCAGTAGGATGACCCCTATTACTCTTTGCACCTATTTATCGTCAAAACGGGGTAGTAGGCGTGCATCGAGTAGAAAGCCCGACAATGGATAGTACTTGAGCGTACAGCCATTGTCGGGCTTTTAGGGATGTGCAGCTAATGCCGCGTTTTTACGACAAATACTGATCAAGTCGGTTGAAGATAGACTCTCTCAACTCCCTTAGTTCGGCAATATCCTTACGATTTCGGCGCGCAACAAAGCGACAAGAGCCGACAAACTTAAGGAACATACGCATAAAGTTCCAAGCGAGGATAAACATTATCGGGAAGGCAATAAAGTATGCCAATGCCCACCAAAATCCGAGGAATACCCAGAGCAGGATACTTGGAACAATAAGGCACAAAGGCACTGATATAAAGACACTTACACCAACATTAAAGGAGCTGATGAACATCTGATCCTTAATAAGTTTATTGAGGAAAATCTTCGGGATAACGAAGAGCAGCAGGGTCGGAATTGCCGACACAAGGAAGAGCGGCAACAGCATCAGCAGACCTAAACCTCGCAAAATCGGAGCCTCGATACCCGGATTATGGATAAAGAGCCAATCGCGGATTTTGAGTCTATTCTCCCCCTCGATAAGGCGTGCCGTATCGTTATATATCTGCTCCATCTGCTCGGGGTGCTGCTGATATGCAGTCTGCAGAGCATTGACCAGCATCTGATCCGAGAGCAGTCGCGACGGCAGATAGCGGAACTTGAAGCCGTGCTCGATGGCATACTTGCGACCATAGCCGTTGTCGCGCAGAAAGTCTATCTGGTCGTAGTGCTCCAAATCGTCGATATGGAGCATCATCTCCTGAATATTGTCGCGGACAATCTGGTTAATCTTAACCATAGTCTCGCGCGGAGACTCCTTGTACTGCTCGTAGTACGGTTTGAGCGAGATAGGCTTGCCGAACTTGATAAGCATATCTGTTCGGGCATGGAAGTAGTTTGAGTAGTGGTTACAAGATGGGAGAATCATCACATCCTTCTCGAAGTTCATCTTCTCCGCGGCATCAAAAGCCATCTTGAGGTATGTAACCTTGAACACACCCAACCAACGCTTATCCTGATGACCCGCCTCAGGATAGAGCATCACTGTTTCGCCATTCATCAAAGCCTCACCGGCAGCATCGAGCGTCATACGGTTTTTGGCAACCGCAGCATAGCCTTCGTGGCTCAAGCGATATGCCGGAAGCAGACCCATTGCCCTCAGAGCCTTGTTGAATATCGGATTATTGAAGACATTGGCACGGGCAAGGAAGTTCATTCGCCTGTCCGTGAGCATTAAACACACACACAACGGGTCATTCAGACAGTTCTGGTGGTTCGACACAACCACAACAGGAGTTCCGTCCGCTGGCACGTTCTCCAATCCAATAATATGCTCCTTACGGAAATAGAGTCCAGAATTGACATATTGCAGATATGCCCTAAACGCCTTCAGAAAGAGGGAGTGGTCCCTCGGAGTTCGTTGTTTTTTCATCTGTGCAATAGTGTTAAACTGGTAAATAATCATTCAAAATTAAGCAAAAATTTTCGAAATCGTATACTTCTCGCCACTTTTTTATCATTTTTACCAGCTCTTTACACTACAAACAGGACTTTTTGCACCCCTCTTTTAGAGCAAAAATTGACGATACAGAATAAGATTCTGACCTTGGCAAATATTGCAGAGTTGAAAAAACTTGTGATTTTTTTCGTTTTGTATGGTTTTTTTCATATCTTTGTGCCAATTGGGAAAATAATGAACTTAAAATGCCGAAGTTGTATGACAGCGGTTGCGCTACGCGTAAACCCTCTTGGCTAAAAATACGACTCCACAAAAGCGATGCTTTTGCGGAGGTGGACCGTATAGTTGCCGAGCACGGATTGCATACAATTTGCAGCAGCGGACGATGTCCAAACAAGGCAGAGTGCTGGAGCAGAAGAACTGCGACCTTTATGATTTTGGGCGATATTTGCACCCGTAATTGTCGCTTCTGTGCCACCAGAACAGGACATCCGTTACCACCGGATGGTGACGAGCCGCAAAAAGTTGCGCACAGCGTTGCGCTTATGAATCTTCGGCATGTTGTCGTAACATCTGTTACACGCGACGATCTACCGGACCACGGAGCAGCCCATTGGGCAGCAACCGTCGAGGCTATCAGGCAGAGCAGTCCACAAGCAACAATTGAGCTCCTTATTTCCGATTTGGACGCATCCCCGTCACGACTTGATACGGTGATTGCATCCAAGCCCGATATTATCGGGCACAACATCGAGACCGTCAGCCGTCTTACCCCGGCACTGCGCTCGAAGGCTACCTACGAGAAGTCTTTGGCTACCCTGCGCTATTTGGCGTCAAAGGGTGTTGTGGTAAAGAGCGGTCTTATGGTCGGACTCGGAGAGACTGAGGACGAGGTCGAGAAGACTATGCACGACCTGTACGATGCAGGCGTGAGAATTCTCACCATCGGGCAGTACCTTCAACCAACTGCGGAGCACTATCCTGTTGCTGAGTACATCACCCCGCAGCTGTTTGAACAGTACAAGCAGAAGGCTCTACTGATTGGCTTTGATTTCTGCGCAAGTGCACCACTTGTGCGCTCTTCTTACCTCGCTGACGAGGCTGCGAAGGCTACAATCAATCGCTAATTTCCGACACTCGATGTTGTGACGAACCTGTGAAGGCTTCGTCTTTGTGTATTTGGAAAGATAGGCTTATGCCTTGTTGAGAATATATGAAAGTCGGGTACAAGGATCTGGGCACAATGCCCTACAAAGAGTGCTGGCAGTTGCAGCAGACCCTTTTTGAGCAGCGTCTTGAGACAAGGCGTCGTGGCGAGAAGGGCGAGGATTGTGGCACAATCCTTACTGTAGAACATCCACCCGTATATACCCTCGGCAAGAGCGGTAAGCAGAGCAATATGCTTATCCCGCAATCCTATCTCGAGAGCCTGGGGGCAGAGTTTTTTCATATCGACCGCGGTGGAGATATAACATTTCACGGACCCGGACAGATTGTCTGCTACCCCATTTTAGATATTGAGCAGTTGGGCATAGGTCTGCGCCGCTACATCGAGATTCTCGAGGAGGCAGTGATAGTGACCGTTGCACACTACGGCATCACCGCAGAGCGTCTTGCAGGCGCAACAGGCGTATGGATTTGCGACCGAGAGGGTGATGGCGAGCCGAAGAATTGGCGAAAGATTTGCGCCATCGGCGTCAGGGCATCGCACTTTGTTACGATGCACGGACTTGCCCTCAATGTTGCGACAGATCTGAAGTGGTTTACGATGATAAACCCTTGCGGATTTGTGGACAAGGGGGTGACATCGATCTCGAAAGAGATTGGAGAAGTTGTTGATTTTGAGGAGGTTAAGCAACTACTTGTTGCTACTCTCACAAAATTGCTATTGGATGAGAAATAATACGAAAAAATATATAAAACAGTACAATTATGCCTATAGACAAGAGATGGGAGGTCAAGGCACAGGGTGATTCGGCAGCGGTTACACAGATTGTATCGCACACCGGCATCTCGCCAGTCCTTGCCAACCTGTTAGTACAACGAGGCATAGACACAGTAGAGAAGGCAAAGAAGTTTTTCGATCCGCAGCTTGCAGACCTGCACAATCCGTTCCTGATGAAGGATATGGACAAGGCGGTAAAGCGAGTGGAGCAGGCAATCGAGCGTAACGAGCGCATTATGGTCTATGGTGACTATGATGTAGACGGTACGACAGCCGTAGCGTTGGTCTACAAATTTCTGCGCCAGATCGGGCACACAAACCTGATGTTCTACATCCCTGACCGCTATACCGAGGGTTACGGTATCTCGCGCAAGGGTATCGACATTGCAGCCAAGAAGGGCGTAAAGCTCGTTATCGCACTCGATTGCGGTATCAAGGCTGTCGAAAAGGTGGACTATGCTAAAGAGAAAGGGGTAGATTTCATTATCTGCGACCATCACCTCCCGGCTGAGGAGATTCCTCATGCCGTAGCTGTTCTCGACCCTAAACGAACAGACTGCACCTATCCGTTTGATGAACTCTCGGGTTGCGGTGTGGGCTTCAAGCTCGTTCAGGCGTATGCTCAGACACACAACATTCCGTTTGAGAAGATTGTTTGGCTGCTCGATTTGTTGGTAGTAAGTATCGCCTCGGACATTGTTCCGCTGGTGGACGAAAACCGTATCCTTGCACACTACGGTCTGCGTTGTCTTAACGCAAATCCGAGCGAGGGTCTGCTATCGATTATCAACATCTGCAAGCTCGACCGAGCAAACATCACTATTGACGACATCGTCTTCAAGATCGGTCCTCGCATAAACGCTGCAGGTCGTATGCGTATGGACGAGTACGACGAGAACGACACTCCGTCGGGCGGATATGCTGCCGTAAAGTTGCTCGTTGAGGGTGACGAGGCGGCTGCAACACGCTTTGGTGGCGTTATCGACGGCTTTAATCAGGACCGCAAGAGTATCGACCGCTCGGTAACTCAGGAGGCACACGACTATATCGAGTCACACCCTGAGCTGAAGGCTCGCAAGAGCACTGTCATCTACAACCCTAAGTGGATGAAGGGTATTGTGGGTATCGTGGCATCGCGCCTTATCGAGACCTACTACCGTCCGACTGTTGTCCTTACACAGAGCAACGGCTTTGTAACCGGTTCGGCACGCTCTATTCCGGGATTTGACCTCTATCAGGCGGTTGAATCTTGCTCGGATCTGCTGGAGAACTTCGGTGGACATATGTACGCCGCAGGTCTTACTATGCGCCCTGAGAATGTGGAGGAGTTTACCCGCCGCTTCAACGACTATGTAGAGGCAAATATCGACCCTAAGATTCTCGTGCCGCAGGTAGAGATCGACTCGATGTTGCTCTTCTCCGATATCACTCCGTCGTTCCACCGCGAGCTCAACCGTTTCCAGCCATTTGGACCGGGAAATAACGCGCCGGTATTTGCAACAAAGTGTGTGATTAACGAGAAGGGTGATGCGAAACTTGTCGGAGCAGAGGCTGAGCATCTGCGTATGGACCTTACCCAGACACAGAAGCCGAATACCACTATTCAGACTATCGCCTTCTCGCAACCTACTCATTATGAGTGGATTCGCTCGGGAAGACCTATCGATGTATGCTACCAGATTGTCGAGAACCACTATCGCGGTTCGGTGACAACACAGCTGCGAATTAAGGATATCAAACGAAACACAAACAAATAGTTATCGGCTATGAAAAGAGTTTTCGGTTGGGTACTGCTCTGCGTAACAGCACTCTTTGCCGCTTGTGGTGGCGGCGATGAGCCACTCGGGGAGGGTCCTGATGTACCGGCAGTGCAGGTTACTGCCACAATCTCCGGCATTACGGAGAGCTATACATCTGCATCGGTAAAGGTCAAAAACACCAATGCAGAGTCTCTCGCTTATATTGTTAGCAGTCAGTCGGACCACAGCTATACCGCTGAGGAGGTGTTTACTTCAGGGACCACAGTAAAGTGTACCAAGAACGGCACAACGACAATTACACTCTCGGAGCTTGCAGACAACAGCTCCTATACCCTCTTTGTTGCCGCAAAGGGTGGCGAGGAGTATAGCGATGTTGTGAGCAGAAGCTTTACTACCAAAGTACTTCCCGAGTACTCGTTGGTATCGAAGGCATGCCAAGGTTTCAGAGTAGTAGGTCGCCTTCCGGACACTCTTCCTGCAGCAAGTGTTGTCAAGTGGGCAATTACCGACCTTGCAACATACAACCTCAACGGAGGTGCGCAGAACGACGACTATTGGTTCAGTCGTAACGAGGCAATATACCCGAATATCCTTGCAAAGCGTTACGAGTTGGAGATCAAACCCGAGACACGCACCTTTACAAAGGATGGTCAGACATACGCTTGGTATGAGCCTATCCTGCCGGGTCAGCCGGTGGTTCTGCTGCTTGCAGAGTATGGCGAGGGAAGCCATAGCGAGTGGGGAATGGGTCACTACTCGCCACTCTTCGGTGCTGCAAACCCTTCGGGCTACTACCGCAAGGAGACTATCATTACCACCAAGCCGACAACATTCAACACCAAGCCGACCGTAAAGTTCGACCTGCGTCCGTCGGGTAAGGGTACAATCTCTATCTCTGTAACATCAGAGATCACAAGCTACAACCTCATGATCCTCAGCGCAGAGCAGTACAACAATGTACTCTCGCTCTTGGATAACAACTCGGCGCTGCTGCAGTGGTTTACAACATCGACTGTAGCAAAGGATAAGTTCGGCTCTGTAGAGATTAAGGGTAACACACAGATTGACGCCCAGACAATCAACCTTCAGTCGGATAAGGAGTACCATCTGCTCATCACCTCACATGGCAATACCGAGGGTACAAAGCAGTCATTTGCCGAGCATGTATTCTCACTTCCGCCAACAGCTCCGCTTGCAACAGACAATACTATCATTGCACACCGTGGCGGCTCTAAGGAGGCAGGTAAGACAAACTGTCCGGACAACTCCATAGCTTCGCTCAAGTATGCGATGGGATTGGGCTGTTATGCATCGGAGGCTGACATCTACTGGACAAAGGACAACAAGATTATCGTTGCCCACGCCGACAGCAATTGTAAAGTCAATGGTCTCTACCCTTGGGAGAATACTCTTGCAGATATTCAGGCAGCAGGTCGCCTCTCAAATGGTGAGATAGTACCATCGCTTGAGGATTATATCCGTACCGTAATGGTCAAGGGCAGCAAGACAAAGCTCTGTCTCGATATCAAGTCTATCACAAAGCCTACCACCCACCATCCGGAGTCTGTCAAGGCGTGTCAGCGTGCCTGCGAGATTATCGTAGAGATGGAGGCGCAGAACTTCTGCGAGTTTATCTGCTCAGGCTATGAGGATATTGTAAAGCACTGCGCAAGCTATGCCAACAAGGTAGGCGTTCCTATCGGTGCGATGGGTAAGTTCTCGGCAAGCCAATATAAGAATTGGGGTTACACTTGGCACAACCGCGATAAGGGATACGACATCTCTCTGAGCAAGTTGCAATCCTACTTCGACGCCGGTATGACCGTTTCGGTATTTACAATCGACACTGATGACGAGTGGTCAAGCATAAACGGGCACTACAAACAGTTGCGAGGTATTACGACCAACTACCCAAACAAGTTTATGAGCAAGTTCAGATAAAAAAGATGTGAGGCGGCAACCTCACATCTTTTTTTATGTCTATCAGAGTGCAATGTTAATTTTTTATTAACTTTTCCTACGATTATATTTTGTTTGCAAAAAGCGACTATCTTTGTATGATAGAATACACTTAAAACTACATATATGATAGGAACTTATACTTGCGTGGTGGCAATTCTTGCCCTACTTGCAGTTTCCGGACTCTATGTCGGCGTTACAAATGATGCCGTAAACTTCCTTAACTCGGCTATCGGCTCCAAGGCAGCAAAGATGCGCACCATTCTCATCGTCGCATCTATCGGTATCATTATCGGTGCTATGACCTCAAGCGGTATGATGGAGGTGGCGCGTAGCGGTATGTTCAACCCGTCGCTCTTTACCTTCAAGGAGGTTATGCTCCTCTATGTGGGCGTTATGATTGCCAATGTGGTGTTGCTCGACCTCTACAACAGTTTAGGTCTGCCGACATCGACCACCGTTTCGCTGATATTCTGTCTGTTGGGTTCGGCAGTATCTGTCTCACTCTACAAAATCGCTACAGATGAGGCAATTACATTCTCTATGCTCAGCCAATTTATCAACACCTCACGCGCAATGGGTATCGTCTCGGCAATCCTGCTCTCTGTTGTGCTTGCCTTTGTCTGCGGTACTATTGTGATGTATATCTCGCGCGTGATCTTCTCATTCCGCTATGTGAAGATGCTCCGCCGAGTTGGTGCTATGTGGTGTGGTGCATCCCTCACATCTATTGTCTACTTTGCGCTGTTCAAGGGTCTGAAGAATGTCCTGAGCCAGAGTGCATTTATCTGCTGGATAAATGACAATCTCGCCCTCGCACTGCTTATCTGCTGGGTATTCTGCTCGTTGCTTCTCTTCTTCCTGCAGCTGTTCAAGGTCAATATTCTGCGTATCAATATCCTTGCAGGTACATTCGCCCTTGCACTCGCCTTTGCAGGTAACGACCTTGTAAACTTTATCGGTGTGCCTATCGCTGGTTTCGATGCCTTTGCCGAGGCAAAGACCGCAGCTGGTATGAATGAGGGTCTGATGATGAGCTCGCTGGCAAGACCGGAGCAGGCAAACTTCCTATATATCCTCATTGCAGGTGTTATTATGATTATCACCCTCTGGACCTCAAGCAAGGCTATGCACGTGTCTGAGACCGAGCTCTCGCTCTCTGCACAGGGTGATGATGTAACTCCGCAGCACTCTTCATCGCTCTTCTCTCGTACAATCGTGCGCGGTGCTATCAATGTGGTACACTTCTTCGATCGCATAACTTCGCAGAAGAGCAAGGAGTTTATCGAGAGTCGATTTGAGTATGCAGATATCGAGCACAGCGGCGCACCATACGATATGATTCGTGCAACTGTGAACCTTACAACAGCATCGTTGCTCATCGCCATTGCAACATCGCTCAAGCTGCCACTCTCAACCACCTATGTATGCTTTATGGTGGCTATGGGTTCGTCGCTTGCCGACAGAGCGTGGGGTCGTGAGAGTGCGGTATACCGTATCACAGGCGTTATGACCGTTATTATGGGTTGGTTCGTAACTGCTATCGGCGGTTTCCTTATCGCGCTGGCTGTAGGTGCTCTGCTTATGTGGGGCGGTTGGATTGCATTTGGTCTGCTCTCTGTACTCTGCGTATATATGCTTATCCACAGCAACATCAAGGGTGCCAAGAAGAAGGATGAGAAGCAGGAAGACAAGCTCCAAACCGTAAAACTCTCACAGAGTGACTCTGTTTCAGAGACCGTTATGTCGCTTGTCAAGAGCACTATTACCAACTCTACCCGCATCTACAACCGCACACTGATCGCCCTGATGAAGGAGAATCGTCGTGCACTGAAGGATCTGATGGTTGAGGCAGGAGAGATGTACGACCGCATCCACGGTCTGAAGTACTCTATCGCATCGACCCTCCGTCGTACATACGACAGCGATATGAACCTCTCGCTCTACTATGTTCAGGTGGTGGACTACCTGAATGAGATGACCAAGTCGCTCGTCCATATCACCCGTCCGTCATTTGAGCATATCGACAATAACCACGAGGGTCTTACCCGCACACAGACCGAGGATTTGATCGGCGTAAATACCGATGTAGATGTGATCTACCAGCGTATCCTCTATATGCTCTCAAGCGGCGATTACAGCGATATCGACCATGTTCTCGATATGCGTGATCAGCTCTTTACCCGCATCGCGGAGCTGACAAAGCTCGAGCTTGTGCGCATCCACGAGGGCAAGTCAAACTCTAAGGCAGGTATGCTCTATCTGAATATCCTCGCCGAGACCAAGACTATGGTACTCCAGTCGCGTAACCTGCTCAAGTCGCAGCGTTACTATATGGAGGAGGAGGGTAAGCCTATGCGCCGCCCAATCGCCCGAATGTAAAAGTTGCATAGCGAGAAAATTTTCAAAGCTTGCGTAACGCAGATATTACCTCGGTATATAACTTAAATAATAAAGCCGAACGAGATGTTCGGCTTTATTATTTAAGTGACTCGCTGAGGATGGCATCAAGTAACAGCAACTCGGGGTCGTTACAAATTACGTACTCCATCAACAGATCCTCGTCACTGAGTGCTAAGAGGTCGATTTGTTGCATAGGCAGTGTGTTTTATGTGAGTGTTCACAACTATAACGACACCGCCTGTGCTTTTATTGTTAGCAGAGTGATATTTTTTTCTCCTGAATCATACGACGGAGGTTTATCAGCGCGTAACGCATACGACCAAGGGCAGTATTGATACTTACGCCGGTCTGCTCTGCAATCTCCTTAAAGGAGAGATCCGAGTAGTAACGCAGCTTTACAACCTCGCGCTGCTCGTCAGGCAACAGCTCTACCAATGCGCGTACATCTGCTCTGATCTGCTCTGAGATCATACTATCCTCAACGCTCCTGTCGGCGTACTTCATAGTACCAAGAACATTATATCCGGCACTTGACTCACTTACAGAGTTGTTGTTCTTCTGGGCGCGGAAGTAGTCCAAAGCCTTATTGTGCGCGATGCGGAGTATCCACGACTGGAACTTACCGCTATCGGTATAACGACCCTCGTCAATTACGCTTACAGCCTTAATAAAGGTCTCCTGCGCAATATCGGCAGCTACATCGGCATCACCTACCATCATTCGGATATAATCACGAACGCGACGGTTATACTTCTCTATCAGAGTGGAAATTGCACTCTTATTGCCCTGCAGATAAAGATTAAGCAATTCTCGATCGCTCAACATCTGTGCTTTCATATTCTTCTCCTTTCTTCTAAAAAGTTGTTAAGAGTAGAATTTTTCCTATAGGCAATAAGTGTTTTAAGAGTTAAACTTTTGTGCTTCTTTTTTGTTTCTATTGCAAAGATAGTAAAGAATTTTTGATCCTCCAAATCGTTGCTTCGGCACTTTTTTCGCCGTTTCTGGCGCAAATTATGGCAATTATCGTGCCGAAACAGCGCTCAGACGCCGATTTTCAAAAAAATATTCACCGCCCGAGTGTGCGGTGAATTGACCATACTTCGGGGTGAATCGACACAATATTTTTTGTAAAGCACACTTTACACGCAAAATTTCTGCTAATCGCCCTCCTCCAACAGAAAGACCTCCTCTACCGGTTTGCCGAAGAGTCGAGCGACCTTCAGTGCAAGGACCGTCGAGGGGATAAATCGTCCACTCTCGATGGCATTGACTGTCTGGCGGCTCACCCCGACAGCGTCGGCAAGCTGCTGCTGCGTCATACGACGCTCGGCACGATATACTCTGATACTATTCTTCATCGTCACCTCCACTATTTAAGCGCCACAACTTGATCTTGAATGTCACAAGGAAGATCAGCGGCAGGATGAACATATGGTATATCAGAAACTCGTAGAAGTTATTGCCATAGAGGCAGAGCACCGCCACTATAAGCAGAAGTGACGAGATATAGAGTGCAATAAGCAACGAATCAAGACGAATTGCAGAGATCATCTCGTCCTCATTCTTCTCGCGAGAGCACGCCGAGAAGATAAGACCCACAATAAGGGCGATGATTGTGATATTGTTAAGGATCTGCGACTCGATCTCACGATGGTTACCGGTAGCCGAGAAGAAACGACCGAAAGCGATCTCCGTACCACCTGTAAACATAATAAACAGACCGAATAGCGTAAACGGCACGAGGATAGCAAGACCAATCTTACCAAAAACGTGCGGAAGCAAGAAACCTCTGTTTTTCATAGGGACAAAAAAATGATTTGTACAAAAGTAATAAATCTTTTGACAAATCCCAAAGATGACTCAACCTTTTTCCGAAGGTGGGCGTGCTATATCAGCAGATCACTCACCATTTATATTGCACACTACACTTTTGAAAATCTCAGAGCGTCGGGAAAGTGCAACCCTGACCGCTCCAACTCTGTCGCTTCACACGCCACACATTCGGGAAAGAGAGTCTGTCAAACACTGTGACCTTTAATCACTTTGCAAATGTAAAGAATAATTTACATTTTAGCAAGAGTACACGACATTTTTTTCAAAAAAAAGTGTGTCCTACAAGTTTTTAGGACACACTCTTTTGTAAGAAGTTGTATAACAAGAGCTATTTACTTGTTTGGTCGGATGTAGATTACCCAATTTTCAAAGTCGAAGATAAGATCAAAGCGTGCAAACAGTTCATTGCCCACAAGACCGTCAAAGCGACTATCTGCCATAGCTCCCTGCTCATTCTCCGAGCAAGAGATGCGTATATCTTTGACAGCCTTACCACCGATAACAATCTGTTGCGTAGTTACATAGCCCTCTGTTCGCGCACCTCCAACGCCACCCACCTCAACGGTTGTTTGCTCAAGATTGGAGATGTGTCCGCCACTCTTCAGGCGGTTAGTTGTAGTGCTGTTGAGAGCCATTGCATCAGGCATACCCGTATCCATAAGAAAGTTTCCATTCAGCGTATATCCATCAGCAAATGTGACAGATAGAGGAATTATGATGCGATCCCTATTCCTTAGCCAAGAGCACTGTATGGCTGTAAAATCTTCTGCTATCTTCTCCTCTGGCTTCAGGATGCGCATATAACCGCCTGCATAGTTGAACTCCACGCGCTTGCCTTGCATAGCCGGCAGTCCAAACAGACCATCTACACCATCTCCAACAATTTTACGCAGATCCATCACAATAGCCATCTGCTCGGTGTGCGAGATATTGCCAACGCGGATGTTCCAACTGCTCGCATCGAGCGTTGTCAGCTGATAACCATTTCCCGCACCTGAGAGCATTGCTCGGCGCAGATTATTGTTCTTGCCAAAGTTTGTCGCGTAGAATGTAGAGTCCAATAACAGATTGCTGCTACCTGTGTCGAAGATCATACGCGCAGGTATTGAGTCTCGAAGCATCATATCGAAGTAGAGATGACGCTGATAACTCATTGCCACAGCTCCCTCTGGCAGTGGATGCTCGTTCTCCACTGCTTTTTTCTGATTTGCGCCCAAACACGACGGTGTCAAAGCCAAAACAGCTACAACCAATAGATGAAAAAATCTCTTCATAGCACTACTTAAAACTCTTTACCACAACGCCACCGACTGTTTCGCCGTTATCCTCCCCCAATGTGAAGTGTATTGGCAACATATACTTTACCTCTACAGCCTTACCATCTTTGACAAATGGTCTCCAATCGGGCACCTTTGCAAGTACTCTGCGTGCCTCATCTGCGAACAAATCGTGGCTGGACTTGACAATTTTTACATCCTTTACCTTGCCGTCAGTGCCGACTGTAAGGCTTGCTACAACCGAACCTGTAAGATTCTGTGCTCTTGCCTCTTCAGGATAGATCACATTCATCATCACCCACTGGTGGAACTCCACATAACTATTAAATGTAGTCGGCGCAGCCACACTCTGCACAGCATCGTTTGCTACAGCCTCCCTTGTTGTGAAGGAGAAGAGGGCGAGCAGACAGCCCAATACCGGAATAATTGCCACCTTGCGCAGCAGAGCGTATCTGCCGCTGCCATTTTTCAAAATCATCTTTAGTCGTTTTTTGGTTAATGAATTATGAAGACCGTTGGCTATTTCCGGACTATAGCCGAACAGGTGCTTTAGAAGTGTCGTGACATATATCTTTGCATCGTGACCGCTGCTGATAACATCATTGTCCGCCTCGAACTCTTCAACCTCGGTCAGTCGGCGTGAGATAACCCACACAAATGGGTTCCACCACATTGCAGCCTTGAACAACTCCATTGCGAGTCGCTCCCAAGAGTGACGGTGGGCAATATGGCTGCGCTCGTGGGCAATAATCACCTGCAGATCCTCGGCAGATATCGCCTCACTTACAAATATGGTGTTGAAGAGCGAGAATGAAGCGATATTTTCACTTGTACGGACAATCTTTACACTATCAACGCTCTGGCTTACACCTCTTCGGGCAATACGAGATATGTGCAACCACTGCAGCAGTAGATTTACGACACACACCACCACACCTGCAATGTAGAACCATACTATAAACTTGCCATAGTTAAAACCCTCTGCTTCACTGCTAAACACACCCTCTACACTCAGCTCGCCGACCGATATACCCACGCTATGCACTGCCGCTTCAGGTGCCCAGACGGGGATATTGAGCAGCGGAATTACTGCTGAGATGATAACTGATGCAAGCAGAAAAAAGCGACAAAAGAGAAAACCCACCTTGCGCTCCAACAGCAACATATAGAGGCTCATAAATACACCACTGCAGATTATCACCTCGAGTGCATATATAAATAAGGTATTCATACTACTTGCCCTTTATCTGTTCCACAATCTCAAGAATCTCATCCATCTCGCCAACAGATATATCCTCCTTCTTGCCAAAGAACGATACCATCTGCGAGAGTGAGCCGCCAAAGTAGTCCGCCAGCAGCGACTTTGCCACGCCAGAGGCATACTCGTCACGCTCAACAATCGGATAGTAGCAGTGTGAACGCCCCTCAACCTTGTGACCCACAAAACCCTTGTTCTCCAAAATCTTTATAAAGGTCGCTACGGTCGTGTACTTAGGCTTCGGCTCTGCCATCTGCTCGATAATCTGAGCGACGGTCGCCTCTCCTATGCGCCACAAAAGCTGCATTACCTCCTCCTCGCCTCGTGTAAGTGTCTGAAATTTATTATCCATAACAGCTGTCATCTAAAAGTTTAGTACAAACTTACTACTAAAAATTTAGATGTACAAATATTTTCTACTAAAATTTTAGATAAAAAATAATTCCTCTAACAGAGTTAGAGGAAAAACTACAACCACATACGGTAAAAGATCTTCTTCAAAAATAGTCCGTAGGGCGCTATATTATATATAAGGTGCGGATGTTCGCGGCAGGTTTGCCACCAGAGTTTTATAAATTTGCCGACAGAGCCGTGGTGCGAGAGCAGCCACAGATTGCGATTTTGGCGGCGGCGAGCAAGAAAACGCTGCAGGCGAGAGCTGTTGTAACGCTCATCAAACCAGAGCATTATACTATCAAGCGAGTAGCAGAAGTCGAGCTGTTTCTGCCACTGCTCGCTATGGCTGACGCTTGTTGAGAGCATACGATGAACGGCTGTTGTGCGGTCGATGGCAACAATACTCTGCGTAGCGGCAAACCACAACCACATCGGAAGGTCATCGGTCAGCCACCCCTTTGTCTGTGGCTCTACCTCGGCATAGTACTCCAAAATCTTATCTCGAAGGGCTACCGTTGTGCAGTTCTCGGCGGTATTGAGCCTCAGCATATCCTCAAAAGTGGTATGGAGCGTCCCCTCGGGGTATATTTTGCTATCACTCTCGCTGCGACGCTCGGAGCGGGTATAGCACATCGCTGCACCACTCTTTTCAAGCTCCTCGACCTGTATCTGCAGCTTATCCATATCGGAGAACCAATCGTCACCATCGAGCATCGCGATATACCTTCCGCGGCAAGCCTCAATAGTTCGACGGTAGTTCTCGTGCATACCCACATTACTCTCTGAAGTGATAACACGCACGCGGTCGGGGTAGCGACTTTCGTACTCTCGGCAGATTCTAAGGGTGCTGTCCGTACTGCAATCCTCGCCCACAACGACCTCAACAGCGAATGTTGTTCGCTGACCGAGCACGCTCTCTATCGCCTGCGCGATATAGCGTTCGTGGTTATAGGTGGTCATACAGACCGAGAGCAGGGGCATCATAGTATGGTCAATTTAGCAAGTTTCGCAAGCAGAGTCTTTGAACCAAAGCTCGCAAACTCCACAACAAGTTTATGGTCGGTGGCAAGTGCCTCGATGGCGGTAATTGTTCCGTTGCCGAACTTCGGGTGTGACACCCTCTGACCGACAGAGTATGCACACGCAGCGGTTGTTGTCGTTGCCGCAGGTGTTGTTACGACCCTCTTAAGACGGTCGGCATTGTATGTCGGCTGCTGTGGCTGAGGCTTTGGCTGAGGGGCTGACGGGCGTGGCGAGAAGTTGTTGTTGCTACGCTTCTGCTCCTGCTGACGAACATCGTAGCGGCGGCGCATAACGGTTATTGCATCCTCTCCCTCGTCCATATTGAGCTCTCTGCTGCGGCGTGTTGCGCGCAGGTCGAAGTCGCTCTCCACATACTTGGCATCAATCTCTGTAAGGAAGCGGCTCGGGGTCGAAAAGTTCATCTGACCCCAACGGAAACGCATATCGGCACAGGTAAGAGTCGCTAAAGTCTTGGCGCGCGTAAGTGCCACATAGAACAATCGGCGCTCCTCCTCAATACCCTCAGCACTCTCAAGAGCCATCATCGACGGGAAGAGGTTTTCTTCACAGCCGACGATATACACATATTTGTACTCCAGACCCTTTGCCGAGTGTACGGTCATCAGCGTAACCTTATTGTTGCTATCCGGATCCTCGTTGTCCATATCGGTCATCAGCATAACATTCGAGAGCCACTCCTCGACCGTCGGGCGGTCAAACTCCTCACGCTCTCCGGCACGAATCTCCGCCTCGGTGCGCTCGGTGTACTCCTGCATAGTGTTGAGCAACTCCTCGATATTGCCGATAGCCGACTGTGCCTCGGGGGTATTCTGTGTGCGGTACGAGGTGAGCAGCCCCGAACGGGTTGCAACCTCCATACCGAAGTCGTAGATGCTCTTCGCCTCGCGCTCGAGTGCCACAGTACGGATAAACGACACAAAGTCGGTAACCTTCTTTACAATAGCCTTCTCTACGCTGTCGGCAGGGGTCTGCTGCACAAGTGTATCTATCGCCTCCCACATAGAGCAGCCCTTTGAGGCGGCTATGGCTCCGATACGCTCGACAGTTGTATCGCCAATACCACGCGCAGGGGTGTTGATAACACGCTTGAACGCCTCGTCATCCTTCGGATTGATAATGAGGCGAATATAGCCGAGCAGATCCTTAATCTCCTTATGGTCGTAGAAGGAGTTTCCCTTGTAAATCTTATATGGAATACCCTTGCGACGCAACGCATCCTCAAGCACAAGTGACTGATTGTTAGTACGATAGAGAATTGCAGCCTCCTGCCACAAATCGCCACCCTCGCGCACACGGTCACGCAAGTCGGTCACAACAAGCTCTGCCTCCTCGCGATCGGTATATGCCTTGAAGATACGAATCTTCTCGCCCTGATCACCCGCCGAGAAGCACTGCTTCTTCATCTGGCGGGCATTGTGCTCGATAACCGAGTTTGCAGCATCGACAATAGTCTGCGTCGAGCGGTAGTTCTGCTCGAGCTTGAAGATCTGCGCCATAGGGTAGTCACGGCGGAAGTTGAGGATATTTTCGATCTTGGCACCGCGGAACGAGTAGATACTCTGCGCATCGTCACCCACCACGCAGACACGATTGTGTAGCTGCGAGAGGCGACGAACTATCAGATACTGAGCATAGTTTGTATCCTGATACTCGTCCACAAGGATATACTGGAAGAGGTTTTGGTATGCCGCCAGCACCTGTGGACAATCTCTGAGCAGAATATTGGTCTGCAGCAACAAATCGTCAAAATCCATCGCATTGTTGTGCTTGCAGCGACGGCAATACTCGATATATATATTTGAAAATTCGGGCATCTGTCGGCTACGGTCATCACCTGTAAGTGCCGCATTTGCCGCATAGGCTCCCGGAGTGATAAGGCTGTTTTTCGCAGTAGAGATACGCGAGTGAACAGCATTTGGTTTATACTTATCCTCATCCAGATTGCGCTCCTTGATAATCGTCTTGATAAGGTTACGCGAATCTGTTGTCTCATAGATGGTAAACTCGCGCTTGTAGCCTATAGCCTCGGCATTATCGCGCAGAATACGGGCAAAAATCGAGTGGAAAGTACCCATCGGAATACGACGCGATGCACTGCCTACCATAGTCTCGATACGCTCGCGCATCTCGTTTGCAGCCTTCTTGGTAAAGGTCAGCGCAAGGATATTCTCGGGGCGAACACCCTGCTCAAGCATGTAGGCAATACGCGAAGTGAGCACTCGCGTCTTACCCGACCCTGCACCTGCAATAATCAGCGACGGGGTAGTATAGTTTATTACCGCCTCTCTCTGAGCCGGATTAAGTCCTTCAAGTATTTTGCTCATAGTGTTACTCTCTTCTAAACTCCGAACAGGTTATGGCTGTGGCTATCGCCACGTTCAGCGACTCCGAGCCCGGGTTATCTGCCGGATATGGCGGGATATAGAGGCGATGTGTCACGCTCTGCTCGCACTCGGGAGAGATGCCCTGACCCTCATTGCCCATTACAATCACACCGCAGCTACCCTTTTCGGTCTTATAGATATTCTCGCCATCGAGGAATGTGCCGTAGATCTTCACACTCTTGCTACGCTGCTCAGAGAGCCACCTCTGCAGGTCGGTATAGTGAACCCTTACGCGGATTATTGCACCCATTGTCGCCTGAACGACCTTCGGATTGAAGCAGTCGGCGCTATCTGCAGAGCAGACAATATCGGTAATGCCAAACCAATCGGCAAGGCGGATAATAGTACCCAGATTTCCCGGATTTTGCACACGGTCAAGGGCAAGCACGAGATTTTTATCGGGCTTTGCATCGGCGAGATTATAGCGAGGTATCTCAACAACAGCAAGGGTGCTGTTCGAGGTCTTGAGCTGCGAAATGCGCTCCATATCCCTCTCGGCAATAACCTCCGCATCGGCAAACAGCGGCTTTGTCGCATAGACTTTTCTAACGGCAAGGTGTGATGCCCTAAGCTCCGCAACAAGTTTCTCGCCCTCGGCGATAAATGCCCCCTGCTCCACTCTGCCACGCTTGTCGGCAAGTGCCTTTATACTCTGTATCTCTGCTTTGGTTATCATACGATATATGTCTCGCCCTCCTCGGCAAGAAATGTATTTTCAAAAATCTCTTTAGCCTCCGCAAGCAACGCCTCGGGCGACTTGTAGCGCGACGAAAAGTGTCCGATAATCAATCTCTCGGCATCTGCCGCTACGGCGATCTGTGCAGCATCGGCAGCTGTAGAGTGACCACGCGCCTTAGCATCTTTTGCAAACTCCTTGGTATATGTCGCCTCGTGGTAGAGCAGATTTACCCCCTTTACCCTCTCTGCAGCAATCGGCGAGCGAGAGGTATCCGAGAGATAAGCATAGCTCCTCGGCTCAAAAGGAAGATAGGTAAGTTCCTGATTTTCAACTACTGTTCCATCTTCAAGAACTACATCCTCGCCACGCTTTGCCGCAACAATCTGGGCAATGGAGAGGTTGTATTTAGTTATCTTGAACTTATCCACATTCAGCTCGGGACGCTTCTCCTTGAAGTGGTAACCCGCACATGGTATCTTATGTCTGAGCGGGATGCTCCACACCTCAAGGGTGCGATTCTCGAAGATGCAGCAGTGTTTTGTCGTATCGACCTCCACCCACTCCACCTCGTAGGGCAGAGCCTCGTCGAAGTACTTGAGATGAAACTCCAACATCTCCCCAAATGGGCGCGGTGCAAAGACCTTGAGTGGTGTCTGACGACCACACAGACCCATTGTCGAGAGCATCGGGAAGAGTCCGAAAACATGGTCACCGTGCAGGTGCGAGATAAAGACAGCACGCAGCTTGAGCGGATTTATTCCTCGGCGGAACATCTGCTGCTGCGTACCCTCCCCCGCATCGACCAGATAGTACTGCTCATTGACATTTACTATCTGCGCCGAAGGGTGGCTGGTAACTGTCGGCTTTGCCGAGGCGCGACCTAAGACAGTTACCTTAATCATTATTTATGTGCCTGAATGTAACGCTCTGCATCGAGTGCTGCAATACAACCCTTACCTGCAGCCACAATAGCCTGACGGTAGTGCGGATCGCATACATCACCTGCTGCAAAGATACCCTCGCAAGAGGTCTTAGATGTACCTGCAACGGTTACGATATATCCATTCTCGTCAAGGGCAAGCTTACCCGCAACAAGCTCGGTATTTGGGTGGTGACCGATAGCAAGGAAGAAGCCTGAGATCGCAATCTCGTACTCCTCGCCGTCATTTTTGCGCAGGCGAACACCTGTAACACCATCCTCATCGCCCAGCACCTCAGCTGTGTTGTGCTCAAAGAGCACCTTGATATTCGGAGTATTGAATACACGCTCCTGCATAGCCTTTGATGCACGAAGGAACGGCTTACGAACAATCAGATAGACCTGACGGCAGAGCGATGCGAGGTATGTAGCCTCCTCACAAGCTGTATCGCCACCACCGACAACGGCAACATCCTGCTTGCGGTAGAAGAATCCGTCACAAGTAGCACACGCGCTCACGCCCATACCCTTGAACTTCTGCTCCGATGGCAGACCGAGATACTTTGCAGTAGCACCTGTTGCAATGATAATTGTCTGTGCCTCAATGGTTTTACCATCCTCTACAGTAACAACAAACGGACGCTTTGTAGTGTCGATATTGCCAACAATACCTGTGCGAACATCTGTTCCGAAACGCTTTGCCTGACGACGCAGGTCCTCCATCATAGCAGTACCGGTAATACCCTCAGGATAGCCCGGGAAGTTCTCGATCTCTGTTGTTGTTGTCAGCTGACCACCCGGCTCGATACCCTCGTAAAGCACCGGAGAAAGCGACGCACGCGCCGCATAGATTGCAGCAGTGAAGCCCGCAGGACCACTACCGATAATAAGACATTTTACGCTCTCCATAGTTATATATATTTATTGTTATCTCTTACTGCACAAAATTAGTGATTTTTCGCCGTTCGACCAACTATAAAGAATAGTTTTTACTTATGACATTATAGAAAATAAATATTTGACAAATTAAATTTTTGTTGTACCTTTGTACTATAAACAGATCACAAAACAACTTAAACTTAATAAGACTATGAAAGATTTGAAGGGAACACGCACAGAGCAGAATCTGTGGAGTGCATTTGCAGGCGAGAGCCAGGCGCGTAATAAGTACACCTACTTTGCATCAAAGGCTAAGAAGGAGGGTTATGTTCAGATTGCAAAGCTCTTTGAGGAGACTGCAAACAACGAGAAGGAGCACGCAAAGATCTGGTTCAAGCTCCTCAACGGTATCGGTGACACCGCTGCAAACCTCAAGGCTGCTGCCGAGGGTGAGAACTACGAGTGGACCGATATGTACGCAACCTTCGCTAAGGAGGCTCGCGAGGAGGGTTTTGTTGAGATCGCAGCTCTCTTTGACGGCGTAGCAAAGATCGAGAAGGAGCACGAGGAGCGTTATCTGAAGCTTCTTGCAAATGTTGAGGGTGGTCTTGTATTCTCTCGCGAGGGCGATATGATCTGGCAGTGCTCAAACTGCGGTCACATCGTAGTAGGCAAGCAGGCTCCTGAGCTCTGCCCTATCTGTGCACACCCACAGGCATACTTCGAGATTAAGGCTGAGAACTATTAGTCGATATTTTGAATCTATTTATCAATTAGGGAGGGCTGAGGCTCTCCCTTTTTATCTATCCTGCCACCACACTATTTACGGTCGAATAGGATGTTACGGAGAACAAATTTTAGGCAGGTGTCGGATTTTAGTCAAATATCTGCCTATCTTTCGTCATAATTTGCTATCTTTGCACAGAAAATATACCTAAAAGCAATGAAGAGCGATTTTTTGGTAATTGGTTCCGGTTCTGCAGGTCTTAGTTTTGCACTTAAGGCTGCTGCAAAGGGAACGGTGACTATCGTCACCAAGGGTGAGCTTGCCGAGTGCAACACCAACTATGCACAGGGCGGCATCTGTTCTGTAACCTACCAGCCCGACACCTTCGAGAAACATATTGAGGATACCCTTGTCTGCGGTGCGGGCAAGTGTGACCGTGAGGCTGTCGAGCTTGTTGTCCGCAATGCCCCGGAGGCTATTGCAAATCTTATCGAGTGGGGTACTCGCTTTGATAAAAATGAGGCAGGAGAGTTCGACCTACACCGCGAGGGAGGTCACTCCGAGCACCGTATTCTCCACCACGCCGACCTTACGGGTGCAGAGATTGAGCGTGCACTGATCGAGAGCGTCAAAGCACATCCAAACATCACCGTACTGGAGCACCACTTTGCTATCGACCTGCTTACACAGCACCATTTGGGAGAGATTGTCACCCGTCACACACGAGGTCTTGCCTGCTTTGGTGCCTATGTTCTTGACACAGACACAGACGAGATAAAGACTATTCTTGCAAAGTTTACCGTCGTTGCGGCGGGCGGTTGTGGAAATATCTACAACACAACAACAAACCCTACAGTGGCTACAGGTGACGGTATTGCTATGTGCCACCGCGCAAAGGCGATTACCAAGAATATGCAGTACATCCAGTTCCACCCTACAGCCCTCTACAATCCGGGCGAGCGCCCTTCATTCCTTATCACCGAGGCAATGCGTGGCTATGGAGCTATTCTGAAGCTCAAGAATGGCAAGGAGTTTATGGACAAGTACCATCCGATGAAGTCTCTCGCTCCGCGTGATGTCGTGGCTCGTTCGATAGACCACGAGCTCAAGATTCGCGGCGAGGAGTATGTCTATCTCGATGTTACCCATATGCCTGCCGAGCAGACAAAGCACCACTTCCCGAACATCTACGAGAAGTGTAAATCTATCGGCATCGATATTACCAAACAGATGATTCCTGTATGTCCTGCGGCACACTACTGCTGTGGCGGTGTGGTTGTGGACAGCAACGGACAGTCATCTATCCGCCGACTCTATGTTATCGGTGAGAGCTCTTGCACAGGTCTACACGGAGCAAACCGTCTGGCTTCCAACTCGCTTACCGAGGCGATTGTATATGGCGACCGCGCAGCAAAGCACGCTATATCGCTTATCGACAAGGTCGATTTCCAAGATGGTATTCCTGATTGGGACTTCGAGGGTACTGCCGAGGCGGAGGAGATGGTGCTCGTGCTCCAGAATCGTCGCGAGTTGCAGGCAATTATGTCAAACTATGTCGGTATTGTCCGTTCAAACCTGCGTCTTGAGCGTGCTATGAAGCGTCTGGCAATTATCTGGCAAGAGACAGAGGGTCTTTATAACCGCACAAGACCGAGCCGAGAGCTCTGCGAGCTGAGAAATATGACAGCTGTAGCATACCTTACCATCAAGCAGGCACGCGAGTGCAAGGAGTCTGTCGGTCTGCACTATACGATAGATTATCCACCAGTGAAATAGAGAAATAAAACAAAAAGAAAGAGGCTATCCTGATAGAAAGACAGCCTCTTTTTTTATTTGATGCCGTGGTGTGAGAGAATCTCTCGCAGCTGCGGCTCCATAATCTGCAGGACACGATAAATTCCGTAGTCAGTAAGGTGTGAATTATCTACCGTACCCTCGTTATCTGCTCCGGTATCAAAGGCGTTGTCGATAAAGTAGACATTCTTGAAATCTTTGCACACCCTCTCCATAAGTTTCTCGGCAGCAGCGCGTTGGTCATCATTACGCTTCTTTGCCACAAGGTCAAACATCGCACCTGTACGTCTTACGGTTTGCAGGAAGATAAGTGGGGTCTTCTTGTCTTTTGCGCGAATCTGCTTTACAAAGTCATAGAGGCGCTCGGTGATAATATCTGCCGTAGGGTTTGAGAAGGCATCAAAAACAAAGGCGTCAGCCTTATTGTCACAGACAATATCGATAAAGTGCTGCTGCAACTTACACTGTCCGCTATGACCGAGGTTTGGTGTTTCGGCATTCAGACGACGACCAAGCTGCGCCACATAGTTTGCGCCGGGGCGTGGAGCTCCCTCGCCATGGGTGAGTGACGAGCCGATAAAGACAATCTTATGCTTAAATGGTGACGGAGCGGCTTTAATCATCGAGCCCTCATCCACACCGATTTCGAGCGACTTGATCTCTACATAAGCAGGCAGGTAGACCATACAGTGCTTCACGCCCTCCGCCATATTGCGAACCAACGAAGACTCAAATTCGACAACCCTCGGGTCTGTTTTCGGGCGAGCAACACCGGCAAAAGTCCACTTTCCCTCGTGGAGAAGATAGAGATCCATACCTCGCAGGTAGATGTCGGGAGAGTTGGCTCTCAATTTGCTCGGTTCTATACTCCAACGAAGATAAATGTTGCGGCTGTCTGTATTAAAAACCAACGCCAAGCCCGTAGATTGACGAAAAACATCTGCCGCTTTTTGTGTAAGAGAGTTATAACGCTCAACATCAAGGCGCGCAAGAGGTTTGCCCGAATCGTGAATCTTGTTTATAATGGTGAGCTTTGAAGCGTCAACATAGCAGAGCTCCTTCTGCTGGGCTGTCGCCGACATAACAGCAGCAAGTACACCCAATACAGCGATAAATAACCTTTTCATAACGATAATTCCTATTGAGTTAGTAGTTGTACAAAGTTAAATAAAATAAACTCTTTTTTCAAAATCATAAAGCTGTTTGTTGCTCTTTTGGCGCATCGAAAAATAATTCTTATTTTTGCACCCGCAAGTTGCTAATAGACAAGACAAACAAGATATGGCTTTACAAGAGGAGATTACAAGAAGACGAACATTTGCAGTTATTGCCCACCCGGATGCGGGTAAGACAACCCTTACAGAGAAGTTGCTGCTTTTTGGTGGTGCTATCCACATCGCCGGAGCGGTAAAGAGCAACAAGATTAAGAAGGGTGCCACATCTGACTTTATGGAGATTGAGCGACAGCGAGGTATCTCGGTTGCCACCTCCGTAATGGGCTTTGAGTATAAAGATATAAAGATCAACATCCTTGACACCCCGGGTCACGAGGACTTTGCCGAGGATACATATCGTACTCTTACTGCCGTAGATGCGGTAATTATCGTTATCGACGGCGCAAAGGGTGTCGAGTCTCAGACCCGCAAGCTGATGAATGTCTGCCGTATGCGCAACACTCCGGTTATGGTCTTTGTAAATAAGCTCGACCGTCCGTGCAAGGATCCGTTTGATCTACTCGACGAGATTGAAAACGAGCTGCAGATTCGTGTTCGCCCGCTCTCGTTCCCTATCTCAAGTGGTCCGACATTTAAGGGTGTATACAACCTCTACGAGCACAATATCAACCTCTTCACCTCTGATGAGCGACAGACTGCCGATGCACAGACTGTGCAGTTTGACGACATCTCGTCTTCGGCTCTCGACGAGCTTATCACTGAGCGCTATGCAAATCAGTTACGCGAGGATATCGACCTTGTGGAGGGTGTCTATGAGGAGTTTGAGCGCGAGCACTATCTCGCAGGTCGTCTGGCACCTGTATTCTTTGGTTCAGCGGTAAATAACTTCGGTGTGCGCGAGCTTCTGGAGTGTTTTATCCGTATCGCACCATCGCCACGCCCTTCGACTACACAGACCCGAATTGTCGAGCCTTCCGAGCCGAAGCTGACAGGTTTTATCTTCAAGATTCACGCAAATATGGACCCGAACCACCGCGACCGTATCGCCTTTATGAAGATATGTTCGGGAACATTCGAGCGAAATAAGAACTATCTCCACGTGCCAAGTGGTAAGAGTATGAAGTTCTCATCCCCTACAGCCTTTATGGCGGAGAAGAAGTCGGTTATCGACTTTGCATATCCGGGCGATATTGTCGGTCTGCACGACACGGGTAACTTCAAAATCGGAGATACCTTCACCGAAGGTGAAAAGCTCAAGTTTACCGGTATCCCGTCATTCTCGCCTGAGATGTTCCGATATATCGAAAATGCCGATCCGATGAAGTTCAAGCAGCTGGCAAAGGGTATCGATCAGCTGATGGATGAGGGTGTGGCACAGCTCTTTGTATCATCACTCAATGGTCGTAAGATTATCGGTACAGTAGGTGCGCTCCAGTTCGAGGTTATCGAGTATCGTCTCGAGCACGAGTATGGCGCAAAGTGTCGCTGGGAACCTATCTCGATACACAAGGCTTGTTGGATCGAGAGCGACAATGCCGAGCAGCTTGCCGACTTCAAGCGTCGCAAGCACGCTAATATGGCTGTCGATAAGCATGGTCGCGATGTCTTCCTTGCAGATACAAGCTACTCGCTTGCTCTTGCGCAGGAGAAGTTTCCGGAGATACGATTCCACTTCACTTCCGAATTTTAATTTTGTTGTGAAAAGCCCGCATCTGCGGCATATCCCTCAAATCCCCGAATGAGCAGTACCCCAAGTACAGCCCATCCGGGGATTTTTCACGATATACCACAGCTACGCACTTTTGACAACAAAATAGTAGAGGCGTACTATCCATCGTCGGGCTTTTTACACGATGCACGCCTACTACCCCGTTTTGACGCTAAAATTAAACTACGCACTTTTGATAACAAAAAATCAGTGGCGGATAGTACAAAACGTACAACCGCCACTGATTTTTCAGGGATGTGCCACAGATGGCACACTATCACGATAAGATTACTCGAGAACCGGACCTGCAGCTACCAGAGCCTTACCAGCCTCGTTGGTAGTGTACTTACCGAAGTTCTTGATGAAACGACCTGCGAGGTCTGCAGCCTTAACCTCCCACTCCTTAGCGTCAGCGTAAGTGTCGCGTGGGTCGAGGATTGCAGGATCTACGCCCGGAAGAGCTGTAGGAACCTCGAAGTTGAATACCGGAATAGTCTTGGTAGGAGCTGAAAGGATAGCACCGTCGAGGATAGCGTCGATAATACCACGAGTATCGCGGATTGAGATACGCTTACCTGTACCATTCCAACCAGTGTTTACGAGATATGCCTTAGCACCGCTCTTCTCCATACGCTTAACAAGCTCCTCAGCATACTTTGTTGGGTGAAGCTCGAGGAATGCCTGACCGAAGCAAGCAGAGAAGGTTGGAGTAGGCTCGGTGATACCACGCTCTGTACCTGCAAGCTTAGCAGTAAAGCCAGAGAGGAAGTAGTACTGAGTCTGATCCGGAGTAAGGATAGATACTGGAGGGAGTACACCGAATGCGTCAGCAGAGAGGAAGATAACATTCTTCGCAGCAGGAGCAGCTGACTTAGGGCGTACGATATTCTCGATGTGGTCGATTGGATAAGATACACGAGTGTTCTCGGTTACGCTCTTATCGTTGAAGTCGATCTTACCGTTAGCATCAACAGTTACGTTCTCGAGAAGTGCGTTGCGGCGGATAGCGTTGTAGATATCTGGCTCAGACTCCTTGTCGAGCTTGATAACCTTTGCATAGCAACCACCCTCGAAGTTGAAGATACCGTTGTCATCCCAACCGTGCTCGTCGTCACCGATAAGCTGACGCTTAGGGTCGGTTGAAAGGGTAGTCTTACCTGTACCAGAAAGACCGAAGAAGATAGCGGTCTCACCCTTCTCGTTAGTGTTTGCAGAGCAGTGCATAGATGCGATACCCTTGAGTGGGAGGTAGTAGTTCATCATAGAGAACATACCCTTCTTCATCTCACCACCATACCAAGTGTTGATGATAACCTGCTCGCGTGAAGTGATGTTGAACACAACAGCTGTCTCAGAGTTAAGACCCAGCTCCTTGTAGTTCTCAACCTTAGCCTTAGAAGCGTTGTAAACTACGAAATCAGGCTCGAAGTTCTCAAGCTCAGCCTCAGTTGGGCGGATGAACATGTTCTTAACAAAGTGAGCCTGCCAAGCAACCTCCATGATGAAACGAACAGCCATACGAGTATCCTCGTTAGCGCCGCAGAAGCCATCTACAACGAACAGGCGCTTGCCAGAGAGCTCCTTCTGTGCGATAGCCTTAAGAGCTGCCCAAGACTCCTCAGAGCAAGGCTTGTTGTCGTTCTTGTACTCCTCAGAAGTCCACCATACAGTATCCTTAGAGTTCTCGTCCATTACGATGAACTTGTCCTTAGGTGAACGACCAGTGTAAACACCTGTCATTACGTTTACAGCGCCGAGCTCAGTGTTCTGACCCTTGTCAAAACCGGTGAGAGACTCCTTAGTCTCCTCCTCGAAGAGAACCTCGTAAGATGGGTTGTAAACTACCTCTGTTACGCCAGAGATACCGTACTTCAATAAATCTTCTTTCTTAAAAGCCATAGTTTTTGATATTTAGTGATTTAACCTCTTTATTTCCTGTTTGTGTGTCAAGGAAAAACGACCCCCTCTAATCAATCTCTATCTCTTCCGAGATAAGCCCCTTGAGATAAGTCCCTTTTTTCCCGATGCAAAGATATTGCTAATTTTTGAATTGTGAAAAAAATAACAAAGAAAATTGTACTTAATAAGTGAAATTATATATTTTCGACCACTTTTGGGGTATAACGGCCGCTTTTAGTGCCAATTTCTAACCAATCACACCATAAAATTCACTATTCACAACGAAAAAGGAGTACCACCTTTGCAGAGATACCAAAAATTGTTACTTTTGTAGAAAAGTGTTTCGAATGGCTGCTCTATATTTTCACATACCTTTTTGCAAACGACTGTGCGGATATTGCGACTTTTTGCGTAGCGTAAAAGTGCAACTTATTCCTCAGGTGGCCGAGCAGATGCACAAGGAGCTGGAGGAGCAGCATAACTTCCTGACAGACAACAAGATTAAGACCATCTACTTTGGCGGTGGCACCCCCTCACTGCTGCAACCCTCGGAGATAGAGCGATTTATCGACAGGGCAAGAGAGTTGTTCGACTGCTCTGCGGTTGAGGAGATAACTGTTGAGGTCAATCCCGACGACATTACGGAGCACTATGTTGCAGAGCTTTCAGCAACATCCGTAAACCGAATATCGATGGGTATTCAGTCGCTTGACGACAACTGTTTGAAGTTTATGGGTCGTCGTCACAACGCAGAGCAGGCGGTAGAGGCTGTGAAGAGGCTGCGTGCGGGTGGCTTTCACAACATCTCTGTCGATCTGATCTTTGGCGTCGATGGGTTCGGTGGCGAGAGTTTGGAGCGAACATTGCAGGGCATTTTGTCCCTTGGTGTAGAGCACATATCTGCATATCACCTTACAATCGAGCCGACAACGCACTTTGGTCGTGCTCTTGCAAAGGGTGAGCTCAAACAGGTCTCAGAGCAACGCAGCGAAGAGGAGTTTATAGCTGTGCGTCAGGCACTTACTGCGGCAGGATATGAGCACTATGAGGTGAGCAACTTTGCCAAACCGGGCTATCGCTCTCGTCATAATTCGTCTTACTGGACAGGCGACCAATACCTCGGCATAGGCACAGGTGCGCACTCCTTCAATGGCACAACGCGTCGTTGGTGCGAGCAGCGGGTAGAGGAGTATGCTGTCAGCATCGAGTACGGCTCGGAAGAGCTTACCAAAATCGAGCGACTGAACGAATACATAATGGTCAGTCTACGCCGAGCAGAAGGCTTTGATATTCAGAAGATTGCAAAGGAGTGGGGCACAACCCACGCAGAACGAATAGATCTGGGCTGCAAACCGTTCTTGGAGCGCGGATGGCTGAGAAAAAATGGCGACAATTACGCTATACCGGCAGAGCATTTTTTAATCTCTGACACCATTATCGGCGAATTGTTCTGCTAAAAGTATATATAAATAGGTAAAAATTATTAAAAAAATTTCAAAATTAAATGTAAAGTACTATCTTTGCGGCGGAAATTTTTTGCAGAAAAGTCAAAATATCAGATAATTATGAGTGAAAAGAAACTTACTCCCGACACCCTCTTTGAGGTTAGTTGGGAAGTGTGCAACAAGGTAGGCGGTATCCACACCGTAGTTGCTACCAAGGCACTGACAGCAACAAAACTTTTGGGCGATAAGTATATCGTCATTGGTCCTGACTTCTCTCAGGACAATGGTAACAGCGAGTTCGAGGAGGATACAACCCTCTTCCGTGCTTGGCGCCAGCAGCTCTACAACGCAGGTATCCGCGTTCGTATCGGTCGTTGGAAGATCGTCGGCTCTCCAATCGCTATTCTCATCGACTTTACAACTCACTTCTCTCAGAAGGACGATATTCTCAAGGGTCTGTGGGAAAACTACCATGTAGACTCTCTCTCAGGTCAGTGGGACTATGTTGAGCCTGTACTCTTCGGTCACATTGCCGGTCAGGTTATCGCATCTTATGTTGAGAATATCGCAGCAGCAACCGACAAGGTTGTAGCTCACTTCCACGAGTGGATGAGCTGCTCAGGTGGTCTCTACCTGCGTCAGAACTCTCCATATGTTGCAACCGTGATGACTACCCACGCAACTGTTATGGGTCGTTGCATCGCCGGCAACAACCTGCCACTCTACGGCAGCCTCTCTAAGTTCAACGCCGACGACCTCGCTCGTCAGTTCAATGTAACTGCTAAGCACTCTATCGAGAAGATGGGTGCACAGTACCACGATGCTTTCCTTACAGTTAGCGACATTACCGCTCGCGAGTGTAAGTATCTGCTCGAGAAGGAGGTTGATATTGTAACCCCTAACGGTTTCGAGAACGACTTCGTTTGGACCGGTGAGGAGTACAACGCAAAGCGTGCAGAGGCTCGTAAGGCAATGATCGCTGTTGCTGAGGCTTGTTTGGGTTGCAAGTTCGAGACCGAGCCGCTGATTATCGGTACATCCGGTCGCTACGAGTTCCACAACAAGGGTCTGGATGTATTCTTCGAGTCACTCAAGCGCCTGTCACAGTCAAATGTAGAGCGCGATATTCTGGCTTATGTTACCGTTCCTGCAGCAAACCACGGTGCACGCACCGACCTTCAGGCTCACCTCAAGGATAGCTCAAAGGCTATCGATGCAACACAGTATCGTCACTCTACCCACTACCTCGACAATCTGGCGTGGGATCAGGTGGCAAAGGCTATTGCTGAGAATGGTCTGGATGCTGCATCTTCAAAGGTTAAGGTTATCTTCGTTCCTACATACCTCAACCAGAACGACGGTATCTTCAACAAGAACTACTACGAGCTGCTCGTAGGTATGGATCTTACCGTATTCGCATCTTACTACGAGCCATGGGGCTACACTCCGCTGGAGTCTATCGCCTTCTCGGTTCCTACAATTACAACAACTCTTGCAGGTTTCGGTGTTTGGGCTGCAGGTCTTGAGAACCACGACGGCATCACCGTTATCGAGCGTAACGATACAAACAGCTCACAGGCTGCAGCAGAGATCGCGCTGACAATTCAGCAGTTCGCATCTCGCCTCGAGGAGGAGGTTGCAGAGCTCCGCGCATCGGCTTACGAGGTATCTAAGCTCGCGCTGTGGAAGAACCTCTTCAAGCACTATCAGAAGGCTTATCAGGTAGCTATCGAGAGCTGTGTAGCTCGTTCAAACCGCGCTGTACTCGGCGATGGTGGTTCACGCACAGAGCAGATCAACTTCGTTCGCCAGCAGCTCTTCGCAGAGCGTCCATCTTGGCAGCGTGTAATGGTTGAGAAGACACTCCCTGCAGTACTTCGTCCACTGGAGGAGCTCTCTCGTAACCTTTGGTGGAGCTGGACCCTCGGCGCACGCGACCTTTTCGAGTATATCGACAAGGATCTGTGGGTAGAGGTAAACCGCAACCCTATCGACCTGCTCGACAAGCTGCCGCTTGAGCGTCTTGCAGAGCTGGAGCAGGATAAGGAGTTCCTCACAAAGCTCGGCGAGGTATACTCTCAGTTCCAGGAGTATATGAACGAGGCTCCGAAGGCTGAAACTCCAAAGATTGCATACTTCTCTATGGAGTACGGTCTGCACCACACCCTGAAGATCTACTCAGGTGGTCTGGGTATCCTTGCAGGTGACTACCTCAAGGAGGCATCAGACAAGAATGTACCTATGGTTGCTGTAGGTCTTCTCTACCGCTACGGTTACTTCACACAGCGTCTCTCAAGCCAGGGTGCTCAGGAGGCTGTATATGAGCCACAGAACTTCTTCAAGCTCCCTATCTCGCCTGTACGTGACGAGGACGGCAGCTGGGTAACTGTTCAGGTTGCATTCCCTGGTCGTACACTCTACGCTCGCGTATGGCGTTGTATGGTAGGTCGTACCGCTCTCTACCTGCTCGATACAGACTATGAGGCAAACCTCGAGGAGGATCGTCAGGTAACTCACTACCTCTATGGTGGTGACTGGGAGAACCGTCTCAAGCAGGAGCTGCTGCTCGGCGTAGGTGGTATCCGCGCCCTCAACAAGATGGGCATCAAGCAGGATGTTTACCACTGCAACGAGGGTCACGCAGCATTTATCGGTCTGGAGCGTATCCGCAACTTCATCGGTCGTCAGAAGCTCTCATTCTCTGAGGCTCTCGAGGTAGTTCGCAGCTCTTCGCTCTTTACTACACATACTCCGGTACCTGCAGGTCACGACGCATTCCCTGAGTCGATGATTCGTCAGTATATGTCACACTATCCGGATGTACTCGGCATTACTTGGGATCAGTTCATCAACCTCGGTAAGGTTAATCCGAACGATATTAACGAGAAGTTCTCGATGTCAGTTCTGGCTTGTAACCTCTCACAGGAGGTAAACGGTGTATCTTGGCTCCACGGCGAGGTATCTAAGGATATTCTTGGCAATATGTGGCCGGGCTACTTCAAGAACGAGCTCCATATCGGCTATGTAACAAATGGTGTTCACTATCCGACTTGGACCGCATCAAATATGCGTCGCCTCTATGCTAAGTACTTCCCAGAGGGCTTCGAGGGTCACCAGTACAACATCCCTGCTTGGCAGAAGATGAACAATATCGCTGATGAGGAGCTGTGGAACGAGCGTATGTTCCTCAAGAAGCGCCTTATCAAGACCATCAAGCGTCGCTATACCGACCCTTCACAGGTTCGTTTCGACTCACCACGCCAGCTTATTCAGGTATCTGAGCGCATCAAGCCTGAGGTGCTGACAATCGGTTTTGCTCGTCGTTTCGCAACATACAAGCGTGCATACCTGCTCTTCACAAACCTCGAGCGTCTGTCGAAGATCGTAAACAACCCTGAGCACCCTGTACAGTTCATCTTTGCAGGTAAGGCTCACCCGAACGATAAGCCGGGTCAGGATCTGATCAAGCGCATTGTAGAGGTATCTCTTATGCCTGAGTTCGTAGGTAAGATCATCTTCCTGCAGAACTACGATATGGAGCTTGCTCGCCGTATGGTTCAGGGTGTTGATGTATGGCTCAATACCCCTACCCGTCCACTCGAGGCTTCAGGTACTTCGGGCGAGAAGTGTGTTATGAACGGTGTTATGCAGTTCTCAGTACTCGACGGATGGTGGGTTGAGGGCTACAAGGAGGGTGCCGGCTGGATGCTTCCTATGGAGCGCACCTTTACAGACCAGCGCAACCAGGATGACCTCGATGCCGAGATGATCTACACAACTATCGAGGAGCAGATTGCACCTATGTATTATGAGCGCGATGAGAAGGGTGTCCCTGCAAAGTGGTGCAAGGCTGTTAAGAGCTGCGTTGCCGACATCGCATCTAACTTCACAACAAACCGTATGCTCACCGACTACGAGGAGCGCTTCTACAACCAACTTGCAGAGCGTCACCAGTCGATGGTTGAGAACAACTATATCCTTGCTCGTGAGCTTGCTGCTTGGAAGCGTAAGGTATCTGCAGCTTGGGACAATGTTCAGGTGCTTGGCGTAGAGCGTGTACGCGTTGAGAAGGAGGCTCTCTTTGTTGGCGAGTCTTACAACTTCGAGGTTGCTCTTGATATTGCAAACCTCAAGCCTGAGGATATCGGTGTAGAGTTGGTAGTTGCTAAGCCTATGGTCGGAAATCAGGCTGCAAATGTAGACTACTCTCTCGCCTTTGCTCAGACAAAGGTTGAGGGCAATAAGGTTACCTACTCTCTCGAGTATACTCCTAAGAAGACCGGTATCTTCGATATTGCAATCCGTATCTTCCCTAAGAACGAGAAGCTTGCTCACCGTATGGACTTTGCCCTTGTTAAGTGGGCATAAGGAGTTAGTTGGCACTTGTTGTAACAATGAGTGCCAACAATCCCTTTAAGGTTGCTGATCGGTATTCCGATAGGACTGAACTATAACAAAAAAGGGTGGTTTGAATGCGATTTGTCATTCAAACCGCTTTCTTTGATAAAAATTTCCGAAAAAAGGCAATTTTTTAATAAAAATTTGCTACCTTTACACTACATCTTGTAAAATCTTACAAAATAATATTATGCCGGGATTAAAATTTGACAAACGGGAACTTGGTAACTTGGAGTATTCGCTGCAGCGCGAAATGCTTGCTACTGACCGTCGTGGTGGCTATATGAGCACCACTATCGTTGGTTGTAACACTCGCAAGTACCACGGACTGATTGTTGCTCCTATCGACTCAACCGACCAGACCTATGTGCTTCTGTCATCGCTTGACGAGACTATCGTGCAGCACGACCAGTCATTTAATCTGGCTCTCCACCGTTTCCGCGGTGTTTATGAGCCAAGAGGTCACAAGTACATCACAGACTTTGAGTACACTCCGTGCCCAACAATCACCTATCGTGTAGGTGGCGTGATTCTGAAGAAGGAGCTGCTGTGGATTCACAAGCGCACCCATCTGCTGATTCGCTACACCCTTGTTGATGCACACTCAAAGACTACTCTGCGTCTGCGTCCATTCCTCGCCTTCCGCAACAAGCACTCACTCTCGAAGGCTAATATGGATGCCAATGTTCGCTCTTATCCGGTGGTAAATGGTGTCAAGAACCGCCTCTATGATGGTTTCCCTTGGCTCCACATGCAGATTAGCAAGGATAGCGCGAAGTTTATCCCTGCACCGGACTGGTACTACGACTTTGAGTATCAGAAGGAGCTCGAGCGCGGCTATGAGGGCTATGAGGATCTTCTCACCACAGGTTATTTCGAGATGGATATCGAGAAGGGCGAGAGCATCATCTTCTCGGCATCTGTTGATGAGATGGAGTCGGCTGAGGATATTGTAAACTACTTCAACGCCTCTATTGCTCGTCGTACACACAAGATCGACTTCCGCAGTTGTCTGCACCACTCTGCTCGTCAGTTTATCATCCGTCGTCCGGGTGACAGAACAGAGGTTGTTGCCGGCTACCCTTGGTATGGCGTAGATGGTCGTTCAACCTTCATCTCACTGCCGGGTCTTACCCTTGAGCAGGGCTATAAGGAGGACTGTATGGCTGTTCTGGACACTATGGTTGCAGATATGCACAATGGTGACTTTGCAGGCACCGCTTCGGCAGAGGTTGCTGCAGATGCTCCGCTGTGGTTCTTCTGGACCCTCCAGCAGCTTGAGGCACATATCGGTGCAAAGAGCATTTGGGAGAAGTATGGCGCAGCGATGAAGAGCATCCTTGCAGCATATCGCAAGGGCTTCTTCGGTGGTTGTGTTGCTCTGCACAGCAATGGTCTTATCTGGGCAGCTCGCGAGGGCTATGCTCTGACTTGGATGAACTCTATTATGAACGGCACACCGCAGACCCCTCGTGCAGGTTATACTGTCGAGATCAACGCACTGTGGTACAACGCCGTATGCTACGCTCTCGAGCTTGCAAAGAAGTGTGGCGACAAGGAGTTTGCAGCTGAGTGGAAGGCTCTGCCAAAGCAGATTAAGCAGTCATTTATCGAGTGCTTCTACCTCTCTGATGAGGGTTATCTTGCCGACTATGTAGATCTGCGCGGCGCGGACAAGAATATCCGTTGCAACCAGATTATTGCGTGCGGTCTGCCATATACAATGGTTTCGGAGGAGCAGATTGTAAATATCCTGCTCGTTGCTCGTCAGCACCTGCTTACACCGCACGGTCTGCGTTCACTCTCTCCGGAGGATCCACGTTTCGAGGCTACCTACAAGCAGAATCCGCATGAGCAGGAGGCTGCAAGTAAGAATGGCGCTGTATGGGTATGGCCACTGATGTTCTACTTCGAGTGCGCATTTGCTCTTCAGGGCGAGAAGTTCCTTGCAAAGGCTAAGGAGATGTACGAGTCGTATGACGACAATATTCAGACCTACTGCATCGGCTCTGTTGCCGAGTACTATGACGCAAATCCTCCATTTGCACCTCGCGGAGCCGTTTCGCAGGCGTGGAGCGTAGGCGCATTGCTCTACATTCAGCAGCTTATCGAGAAGCAGGAGGCTAAGTCAGTTCGCGCATCAAAGCGCACTGCAAAAAAAGAGTGTAAAAACAAGTAAAAAATAGGTACAATGAGAGTTTTAATGTTTGGATGGGAGTTTCCACCCCATATTGCCGGTGGTCTGGGAACTGCTTGCTACGGAATGACGCGCGGACTGGCGCGTAACGGCGTAGATGTAACTTTCGTTATGCCGCACGCCAGTGGTGACGAGGACGAGCGTTTTGTAGATATCGTCAATGCCAGCGATGTGGAGACAGTCTTCGGTAATGTAGACTCTGACTCAGAGGACATTATCAGCAAGATGTCGTTTATCCATATCGACTCAAACCTTGTCCCTTACCTCTCGCCTGAGGATTACGAGACTTACCACGACGAGTTCGTAAAGACCGGCGAGAAGCGTTGGGAGACCAAGGATGTGTGGAGTCAGCGTTACACCTTCTCAGGTAAGTATGGTGCCAACCTGCTCGAGGAGATTGCTCGTTACGCTATTGTTGCTGCACAGGTGGCAAAGAACCTCGAGGGTCAGTTTGATGTTATCCACGCTCACGACTGGCTCACCTACTTCGCCGGTATCGCTGCAAAGCGCGTATCGGGCAAGCCGCTGGTAGTTCATATGCACGCAACAGAGTTTGACCGCTCGGGTGAGAATATCAACACACAGACCTACGCTATCGAGCGCGCCGGTATGCACGCCGCAGACCGAGTAATTGCTGTGTCAAACCTCACAAGAAATATCGTTATCAACCGCTACGGCGTTCCTGCCGAGAAGGTTGTGGCTGTTCACAACGCCGTACGCTTTACCGACAAGGGCGAACCATGGCCTGAGCGCGGCGTAGATGACAAGATTGTAACATTCCTCGGTCGAATTACCTTCCAGAAGGGTCCTGACTACTTCGTTGAGGCTGCTGCAAAGGTGCTCAAGCGTTGCCCTAATGTACGATTTGTAATGGCAGGTTCGGGCGATATGCTCAACCATGTTATCCGTCGTGTGGCTCGTCTGGGTATTGCCGACCGCTTCCACTTCACAGGCTTCCTCCGCGGAGCAGATGTGGATAAGATGTTCCAGCTCTCTGATGTCTTTGTTATGCCGTCAGTATCCGAGCCATTCGGTATTGCACCGCTCGAGGCTATGCGTTCAAATGTACCGGTAATCATCTCTAAGCAGAGTGGTGTTGCCGAGGTACTCGACTATGCAGTGAAGGTAGACTATTGGGATGTTGATGCTATGGCTGATGCAATCTATGGTCTTGTAAACTATCCTGCCCTCTCGAAGATGTTTGCTGAGAAGGGTCTGGAGGAGGTTACCTCACTCAAGTGGAACCACGCCTCTGCAAAGATTAAGAAGGTCTATGAGGACGCTATTAACGAATGTAATAAATAAAAACTAAAGATATGAAAACAGTTTGCTTGTATTTTCAGGTACATCAGCCTTGGCGACTTAAGACCTATCGCTTCTTTAACATCGGCAAGGACCACAACTATCTGGACGATTTGACAAATCGTGCAATTATGCAGAAGATTGCCCGCGAGTGCTATCTTCCAATGAACTCACTGCTGCTTAAGCTTATCAAGGAGAATAAGGGCGCATTCCGCGTATCGTTCTCTCTGACAGGTACCGTTGTCGAGCAGTTCAAGCTCTATGCTCCTGAGGTTCTCGACTCATTCCGTGAGCTGGTTAAGACCGGTTGCGTTGAGCTCCTCTCTGAGACCTACTCACACTCTCTCGCAGCCCTTTCAAGCAAGGAGGACTTCGTAGAGCAGGTGAAGGCACATCAGGCAATGCTCAAGAAGGAGTTTGGTGTTAAGCCAAAGGCATTCCGCAACACAGAACTTATCTACTCTGACGAGATTGGCGCAATGGTTGGCGAGCTTGGCTATAAGACTATCCTTGCAGAGGGTGCAAAGCACATCCTTGGTTGGAAGTCGCCTAACTTCGTATATGCAGGTGCTGCAGATCAGAGCCTGCGCGTGCTGATGCGTAACTACAAACTCTCTGACGATATCGCATTCCGCTTCTCTAATCAGGGTTGGGATGAGTATCCACTCACAGCAGAGAAGTACGCAACTTGGCTCAGCGAGGCAGATGGCGAGGTTATCAACCTCTTTATGGACTACGAGACCTTCGGTGAGCACCAGAAGGCATCTACCGGCATCTTCGACTTTGTTAAGGCACTGCCAAAGGCTATCTTGAACCGTGGCGACCTTAAGTTTGCTACCGTATCGGAGACCGCAGCCGAGCACCAGCCTGTAGCTGTTATCCACTGCCCTCACGTTATGTCTTGGGCAGACGAGGAGCGCGATATTACCGCTTGGCTCGGTAACGACCTTCAGAATGAGGCATTTGCTAAGATCTACGAGCTTAAGAGTAAGGTTCGCAGCCTTAAGAGCGAGGATTTCAACTATGTTTGGAACTTTATGCAGACCTCAGACCACTTCTACTATATGGCAACAAAGTGGCTCTCAGATGGCGATGTTCACTCTTACTTCAACCCTTACGACACCGCTTACGAGGCATTTATCAACTATATGAATGTCCTCTCAGACTTCCAGATTGAGGTTGAGAAGGCGCTTGCAGCGAAGAAGAGCCGCAAGAAGGCATAAACCAAAACCTATCTCACAAAACAACCCCGAAAGCATAATAACTTTCGGGGTTGTTTTATCTCCGCTATTTGAGAAATGTATATTACCGAGTTCGAACATTGATAATTGTAACATTTACGGTAGACGGTATTCCTTTTTCATAACAATGCAAATAAACCACCAAATAAGAGTGGTGACAAAAGTCCAAAAATCATTAACCCCCAAGCAACTTTATACATCCATCGTAGGTCTGCATCTACCTCAAAGACACATTCAAGTAAAAAAGCAAGAAGCATAATAACTAATCCAAGACCCAACAATACCATATCTCCTATTTTTAATAAATTGTTACTACCATTTACCCTGCCATTTCATAGTGTTGATATACTCACGGATATTTACTTTGTTTATGTATTGTCCATCAGCGTGATCAACCGCGTTCCCATTTAGGTAGAATATGCACCAAGATTTGCGAACTCTTCCACCAAAAGCATTTGTTGCCTCAAACTCGATAAGCATAGCGTGGTGATTGGAATCCATCTCTACGCCCCACTCTTTAAGAAGGGAGTCTACATTTTTATAGGACAAAAATGTTGTTGTTGAAGGAGAGTTTACTCTATCCAAAATATACTCCTTGCCGCGTACCAATAGCGTATTTTTGTTCTTTTTTGGAGTGCTACCACTATCAGAATCTCCTCCTGACGGAATCAGGAAGTAAACCACAGCACCTACCACCAAAAGTACAAGAAATATCTTCTCCCAAGTTTTATAACTACTCAAATCCATAATCCTACTTATAAATATCGTTAATAATATCGTTAATCATACCCTTACTTCTACCCAAATCAAGATTGCCAGAAACGGACTCTACAACCAATATTGTCTCATTAGTATCAGTTGCTTCAAAACATACCCCAAAATCTATTGGCCACGAGAATAGAGATACTTTTGATTGAAAAACAAGTTTTGTAGGCTGTTCTGCCTCAGCAATGGTCCAACCACGCTTACGAATCTGAGCAACAAACTTCTTGTAAACCTCTGCCTGTGGGTGCTCTACAAGAATCTCAAAGTTGTTCCTAAAATTAAAGAAACCCATAATAGAAAATTTGTTTGGGACACCCCAGCCTCAAAAGTGTCTATTAATAGCAAAAGAAAGTGTGAGGCCGTTTCGCTTACCAAGTCGAAGGTTGTGGTAAAACCCATGCAGAGATAAACGCTCAATACCTCACACTCGGTATATGAGACATCGGAGCGCATAGGGCGCTCTTCCAAACATAATATACCAAGAATGAGTGCTGTCCGTCACCTTCTGCATTGAAAACTACCACATTCTCGACAAAGGCTAAGAAAACACTTTCCAAATATGTATCTACTGATTGCTCAGCAATTACAAAGATAGAAAATTTTTCTCAATACGAACAACACTCATAGTGCAAAAATAGAAAATTATAGAGCCATAACAAAGAAATAGCGGAATGATTTCCGCTATTTCTTTGTTACCAATCCACCTTGTGTGCCTTGCGATAGGCGGTTGGGGTGGCATGGTAGCGCTGTTTGAAGGACTTTGAGAAGTAGGAGAGATTAGTATAGGCACAGAGGGTGGCAATCTCAGAGATGGAGCGATTGGTAGTTAGCAGCAATGTTTGAGCGCGTTCGAGGCGTTGTTGGGAGCTCCACTTATGGGGCGAGGTGTGGAAACGGCGCGAAAATTCGTGTTTGAATGCTGTTAGGGAGAGGCAACTCTGCTGCGCCATCTCGGTTATCGGGACTCTGTTGAAGACATTGCCAAAGACCGTCTGTGAGAAGCGATTATTACACAATCCGACAAACCTCAGCAGTCGTCTCCTCAGGCAGGCATCCTCTCCCGAGAGTATCAGGTATATTAACTCTGCGAGTTTTATGCGCTTATTCTGCTCGTAAAAATCTTCAAATGACAGAAGTCTCTGTATTGAGGCAAAGAACTCCGCCACAATCTCCGAGGGTTTTGTGACGAAATAGTTATGAAATTTACAACAATCACAGATATGATCATTGTATATGTCAATATCGTAATTTGTTGATAGATTGACAATTATATACTCCAACTCTTCGGAGCTTATGCTAAATACTATGAGGTCGCAGTGGTTGTACTCAAGATTGTGAAGACCCTTATTGAGCAATAATACAGACCCATTTTCAATATGGGTTCTAATGCCATTGTAGAATATTGACAGTACCCCACTAACCGGAAAAACAATCAGATTTTCATCGCTCTGCAGGCTCTCCTCTCTGCTTAATACAGACACTTTATCTCTTACGACTCTCTCCATTTACCTCCAAAGTTAGCTCAAGAACCGAATATATCAAATATCCAACCATAAAACTACAATTTGGGGACTAAATAGAACAATTTATTACTTGAGTACAATCTCCTCAAGTGGCAACTTAGGCACATAATGGATGCCGTCAGCGCGGTAGTAGTTGTGTGACTCGCCCTCGGTAATATCCACCATCTGAATTCTCTCGGCGCCCTTGCCAATAGCCACAATGAGCAATGGTTCGTATGGCAAGTTGAGCGACTTCTGCACCTCTGCGTGGTCGAAAGCACCGATACAGATGCCGTTCAGACCAATCTCCGTCGCCTGAAGCAGCATTGTCTGTGCAACGATACCTATATCCATATTGACATACTTATCCTCGGCTGTGGTCGAGCAGATGACGATAAAAGCGCGCGGCTCTGTGCCCGGAAGTGGCAGCTTAATATCCCTCAGCGCACCACCGAGGCGAATATATGGCAGCACCTTCTCTGCCTCATCTGCAAGCACGGGGCGCAGACGGAGCACCTGCTGATTTCTTGCCGACGGACACGCCGGAACAACCTCCATAATGCGGCGCAGCTGGTCAGCACGAACAGTAAAGGAGTTGTCGTAACCGCGATAACTGCGATTTTTTGCCACAAGCTTTGCAAAGGTCATAGTGCGTTTTGGCGCAGCACTCTTACCCGCCAAAAAGTCCTCCATCTTCTTACCAAGATAGTTATCCGCCATACCTATAATGCATTTAGACATTCAACAATAAGCTCTACACTTCCACAAATCTCCTCCTCGGTGATAGTGAGGGGCGGAGAGATACGGAAGGCTGTATCGCAGTAGAGGAACCAATCGCTCAAAATACCCTTCTCGATAAATAGGTCCATAAGTTTATAGAGCTTCTCACTGCTGCCAAGCTCTACGGCAAGCAGCAATCCCGCTCGGCGAATCTCAACAACCTGCGGATGGTCTTTGAGGAGCTTTTCGTAGAGCGCACCCTTCGCCTCAACCGCCTCAACAACCTTATTATCAAGCATATATCTTGTTGCAGCAAGACCTGCAGCGCAACAAACAGGATGACCGCCAAATGTAGTGATATGACCCAGCACCGGATTGTGCTGCAAAGTATTCATTATCTCATTCGAAGAGATAAATGCACCTAACGGCATACCGCCGCCAAACGCCTTGGCAAGGGTTACAATATCGGGAGTGACACCGTACTTTTTCATTGCGAACATCTCGCCCGTACGACCCATACCCACCTGAATCTCGTCAAATATAAGCAGTGCGCCTACCTCGGTACACCTTGCACGCAGAGCCTCAAGATAACCATCGGCAGGGGTTCTTACGCCCGCCTCGCCCTGCACAGGCTCGCAGAGTACACACGCCGTACGCTCGGTAATCTGATCAAGTTCCTCGAAGTTGTTGTACTCAATAGCTTTGCAGTCGGGTAACAGAGGTCGGAAGGCATTTTTCCACTCCTCGCCCTCAGGAAAGCCCATCATACTCATTGCACCGTGAGTTGAGCCGTGATAAGCACGACGCATAGAGATCATCTCTGTACGACCTGTATAGCGCTTTGCAAGTTTGAGGGCTCCCTCAACAGCTTCAGCACCGGAATTGAGGAAGTAGACACTATTGAGCGGCTCGGGCAGCAGTGAGGCTATAAGTGTTGCATACTCTACCTGTGGTCGCTCGACCATCTCGCCATAGACCATAATGTGCATATAATCACGAGCTTGGCGGCACACAGCATCTACTACAGCGGGGTTGGCGTGACCCACATTGCTTACCGAAACACCCGAGATAAGGTCGTAGTACTGCTTACCCTCGGGGGTGTAAAAGTAGACACCCTCGGCACGCTCGACAGTAATAAGTTGTGGTGCGGGAGAGGTCTGTCCGACATGTGCCAAGAACTGACGGCGGAGTATCTGGTTTTGAGTTTTCATAAAAATAGTATACTTTTGCAGAACAAAAATACTAAAAAAACTCTTTGCATTCGACTGTGAGTGTGAAAAATGTGTGTTATGGAAAAGTTTAATGACAAAAGAGTGCTTATAACCGGCGGAGCGTCGGGTATAGGACGAATTATGGGCGCACTTGCGCTGGAAAAGGGTGCTGCTGCACTTGTAATCTGGGACATCAATCAGGCAAATATCGACAACACTCTAAGTGAGCTGTCCACAAAGGGCAAGGTCTTCGGATATCGTGTCGATATATCTGATGAGCAGGCTGTTATAGCAGCTGCACAAAGGGTAAAAACAGAGGTCGGAGAGGTCGATATTCTGATCAACTGCGCGGGAATTATTACGGGCAACAAGACCTTTGACAAATGCTCTTCGGAGGATATTAACCGCACGCTGAGCATAAATACTGTGGCTCCGATGGTGGTTACAATGCAGTTTCTGCCCGATATGATTGCCCGTAATAGCGGTCATATCTGCAACATCTCCTCGGCAGGAGGTCTTATCTCCAACCCGCGAATGAGCATCTACGCAGCGAGCAAGTGGGCAGTTATCGGCTGGTCAGACTCGGTAAGAATAGAGCTTGAGCAGATGGGTAGCAGCGTAAAGGTGACTACAATTGCACCTTACTATATTAAGACGGGTATGTTTGACGGCGTGCGCTCTCCGATTGTTCCGCTGATGAAGCCGGAGTACGCCGCACGACAGATTATCCGCTCCATAGAGCGCAACAAGAGGGTCAGGGTGATTACAAAGTTGATACCGTTCCCCTACCACTTTGTGCGTCTGATGCAGGGAATACTGCCGACCAAAGTGTTTGATTGGTTCTTTGGAGAGGTATTTGGAATATATCACTCGATGGATAACTTTACAGGAAGAAGATAATGGAAAACACCACAACAGAGAGAATTGTAGAGATTGTAGCGGCTCAAAAAGAGTTTTTCCGCAGCGGCAAGACTCTTGATATAGAGTACCGACTCTCGGCTCTTCGTGCGCTGAAGGCGGCGCTGAAGAGGTGGGAAAAGCCCCTTGCGGATGCACTGTGGGCAGACCTTCATAAATCTTACGAGGAGGCTTATCTGACCGAGCTGAGTATTGTTCTCGGCGAGATAGACAACCACATCAGCCACCTGAAGAGTTGGGCTGCACCAAAGCGCTGTGCAACACCGATAAAGATGTTTCCGTCGCGCAGCAAGGTTATCAACGAGCCCCTCGGTTCCTCGCTTATCATTGCACCGTGGAACTACCCCGTGCAGCTGCTGCTCAATCCGCTTGTAGGTGCTATTTCGGCAGGATGTACGGCTATTCTCAAGCCATCACCATATGTGGAGAGTGTCTCAAAGGTGGTGGGAGAGCTTATAGCCGAGACCTTTGAGAGTAACTATATAGCCGTTGTGCAGGGAAATCGTGATGTCAATACCACCCTGCTCGAGCAGCGATACGATATAATCTTCTTTACCGGCAGTCCGTCGCTGGGTCGCAAGGTTATGGCTGCGGCGGCTAAAAATCTGACACCCGTAGTCCTTGAACTTGGTGGTAAGAGCCCTTGCATTGTCGATAGAGGTGCTGCCATTGCTACTGTTGCCCGTCGAATAGCTTGGGGAAAGAGCCTCAACGCGGGACAGACCTGTATTGCACCCGACTATCTGCTTGTACATAAGGAGGTTAAGAGTCAGCTTATCGAGGCGTTATCTCGCGAGTTCACCTCACTACTCGGTGACAATCCGAAGCAGTGCAAACACTTTGTGCGCATCGTAAACGACAAGGCATTTGACCGTCTTGTGGGATATCTTGAGGGTGCAGATATTGTTGTGGGCGGAGAGTACGACAAGGGTGAGCGATATATTGCACCGACTATTGTCGATAATGTAGATACTGATTCACCGATAATGCAGGAGGAGATCTTCGGACCGATATTTCCTGTTGTCACCTTTGAGAGTACAGAGGAGGCTGTAAAGTTTGTCACCGAGCGCGAAAAGCCGCTGGCACTCTACTACTTTGGCGACAATAAGAGTGCAGAGTATGTGCTGAAGCACACCTCTTCGGGTGGAGCCTGCGTAAATGATACGATTATGCACATCGCCAATGAGCGACTGCCATTTGGTGGTGTCGGAAACTCGGGAATGTCGTCGTATCACGGTCGCGAGTCATTCGATGTCTTCTCACATCGTCGCGCCGTGGTGACAACACCGACTTGGATAGATGTACCTTTCAGGTATATGCCTTACAAGATGTTCTCGCTGGTAAAGAAGTTGCTCTAATTTCCGGTCGTAGGGAGAACAACATCAACAGAGTCCGACTCAACAACAAGCGAGTCGGGCTCTGTTACTATCTCAGCAGTTTCAGCGCCCTTCTCCCAGAGCGGAAGCAGGGTGTGACTATTCGGGCGGTTGATTGCCGCAAAGATCACTGCCGCCACTACGGCAAGGAGCAGAACGATATATACTGTCTTTTTAATCATTACTTTCGAGGGTCTTTATTGCTGTGAGCAGTGTATTGTCAATAGGAGAAATAAAGTAGTAGAAGGCGCTGCTGTCAAACTCGGAGTTACGGGCGATATATGCCTTGAGCTGTGCCTCCATAATCTTGCGCGAGGTGGCAATCTGACCCCAATGAGGCTTCACGCCACTCTTTGATGCATACTCCACAAAGCGGTTAAACATACCCCTATCCTGGCTGAACATCTTCTCTATATCGGCAAGCGAACGCGCCTCCGAGAGGCTCTTGCGGTGGTTGTCGGCATACTCAATAGTGTAGCGATAGAGGATATTGCGACCCGACACCTCAAGGTAGTACTTGGTCATATTAGTTGTGTCGAGCGGAATGAAGATATCCGGCATAATACCGCCACCGCCATAGACTGTCTTGCCCTTAGGGGTTACAAACTTGAGCGAGTCGGCAAAGTGTATGCTGTCTGCCGAGAAGAACTCGTTGTGCTTGTAGCGGTTTACAATATCCATATTGTACTCCTCCTCGTCACCCGCCTTATATGGCTTCTGAATAGAACGACCCGTAGGGGTAAAGTACTTGGCAACGGTCAGTCGCATAGCCGAGCCGTCGGAGAATGGAATCTGGGACTGCACAAGTCCCTTGCCGAAGCTGCGACGACCGATAATTGTTCCGCGATCGTTGTCCTGCAGTGCACCGGCAAGAATCTCGCTCGATGAGGCACTGCTCTCGTCTATCAGCACAGCAATATTGAGGTCTGTAGCGCTGCCTCTGCCATCACTATGTTGGCGAATCTGCTTCTTGTTGCGATCCTCGGTATAGACTATCAGCTGTCCCTGCTCCAGAAACTCGTTTGCAATAAGTATCGCCTGATCAAGAAAACCGCCCGAGTTACCACGAAGGTCGAGAATAAGACTCTCCATACCCTGCTTGCGGAGGGTGTCGATAGCGCTCTTTATCTCACGATGCGATGTGCGGGCAAACTGTGAGAGGCGGATAAAACCGATCTTCTCGCGCAACATTACCGTAGCCTCAACACTATTGAGCGGAATAGCATCACGCGTTACGGTAACGACTACCGGCTCTGCGATACCCTTACGCTCGAGCGACAACTCCACCTGCGTACCACGACGACCGCGCAGACGCTTCATAACCTCCCTCTGAGCCATCTTCTGACCGGCAATAAGGGTGTCATTTACCTTTATGATGCGGTCACCGGCAAGTACACCCGCCTTTTGACTCGGACCCGAAGGGACAACATTGAGGACGATGACCGTATCGGTTGCCATATTAAAGACGATGCCTATACCGTCAAACTCTCCCTGCAACGGCTCCTCTACCTGCTGGAACTCCCTTGCGGGGATATATGAAGAGTGCGGATCCAGCTCCTTGAGTATCGCAGGTATGGCAAGTTCGGCGAGCGAGTCGGCTGTAAGTGGCTCGATATAGTCGTTGCCAATGTAGCTGACTGCACGGTTAATCTTGTCGTTCATTCGCGAACCGACAAGGATATTTATCTGACCCTCAGTGAGTTGTCTGCCATATCTATGACCAAATATCCATCCCACAAGGAAGATGGATATTACGATCAGCGCCGGCAGCGCGTATTTCTGGAGTAGTTTCATTTACAGGGTTATGGAATACTACTTGTTCTTGAATGTGTAGCTAAGACCTACGCCGAGTACAACCTGAGTCTGGATAGACTTGCACTGAGCCTTGTTGTAGTAGAGCTGGCAGTAGAACTGTGTAGAGAAGTACTTTGACGCCTTGATGTCGATAGTGTGCTCCCAACGAACATTTGGAGCGATGTGCTCGATGTCGTAACCACCCTTCTTCGCCTTATTCTGCTGTGTAATCTCGTTGACCCAACCGTAGAATGAGTAGAGAGTAGTGCGGTAGCGGAGGAAGTTGTTCTTGCCGAAAGATTTGTCAAAGTCCACCTGAATTGAAGAACCACCCTCGTAACGAGAGTTGTGATCCTCGAGAGTCAGACCATATACATAAGGTGTATTGAGCTGCTCGTCAGTCATATAGCCAGCAGTGTAACGCTGTGCGAAATCTACATCTGCACCGAACTTGTCGCTAAAGAACTGGTGCATAATAGTTTCGCTGGTAACATAAGTTGCGCTCATAGAGATAGGCGCGATATTGATCTTGATAGGGAACTGCGGCTTAGGGCAAACATAGGTAACACCGACAGATACATTGAGGTATGCAGGGGCAAAGAAACGGCTTACACGCTTGTAGTCGCCATTAACACCATTTGCAAACTGCGAACGGAGCGATGCAATAGCACCCACATTCCACTGGTCTGTCATCTTGTATGCCGGAGCGGTAGAGATAAACCACTCATCCTGGCTCTTTGTCCACTCGCTCGCCTTGTTTGTCACACCGAGCTTACCGGTTGCCTTGTTGTCGATAGTAAATACACCCTTCTTGTAGTTGTGTGTAAAGAGGAAGTTTGCAATACCGGTAATAGAGTTTGTAGAACCATTTACACTCTGCCACTTGCTGTTGAAGTTAGTGAGCGAACCTGTAAGACCTGCATTTATCTCGATAGTATTGCGCTCTTTGCGGATAGCAGCACGCTCAACACGCTTCTGAGCGCTGCTTGACTGGTAGTCTACATCTACCTGCTCGGTCTTTACACGATCGTTAAAAGTAGCCTCTGTCTTTGGAGTCGCTGCATTAACAGAGACCTGAGCCGATGAAGTTGCAACACCAAAAATGGCAGCAACAAGAGTCAAAAAGTAAAACTTCTTCATATTTTTAATGTTATTAATTTGACGATAATCTGCGCAAAGATATAGATTTCTGCTGAAAGTAACAAAATCGTTACCTATTTTAATAGGTACTTGCGCCTAAATAGAGGTTGAGGAGGTTGGTTTTGGAGTTGAGGAGGTAACCGCCCAAAAAAGTTCGAAATCCGCCAACTCCTAAACTTCAGAAGGCAAGCTGAACGCTTGATTTTTTGTTTGTGTCAGTCTGCGGGCTTGCTCGCAAAGACGCCCACACAAAATGCACCACGGATTCGAATGTCGCGCAGTGGCTTTCGCTGCTGCGCGTCATCACCGACGAGGCAGCGCAGTCAAGCACGACTTGGTGCGCGAATAGCCGAGGAGGTAACCGCCCCTCCAAGTTCGAAGTCCGTCAACACCCGCTCAAGCAGAAGCAAGCGGATACGCTTGTTTTTTTGTTTGTATGCAGACTGCGGACTTGTACGCAAAGGCTGCACACAAATAAAAAAAAGAGACATCTTACGATGTCTCTTCTTGAGTGGGAGTTGACGGATTCGAACCGCCGACCCTCTGCTTGTAAGGCAGATGCTCTGAACCAGCTGAGCTAAACTCCCGATTGGTTTGCGGGTGCAAAGGTAGTCAAAAAATATGAATTACCAAATTTTTCGTAAAAACTTTATTGTACCCGCAAGCCATTTGCAATAATGTTAGTTGCGGTTAGCCAACACTTCGCGCTCGTAACGCTCGATAGCCGGAATAAACTCCTCGCCGACAGGAACACCGTTTCGCAGACAGAACATATCCCAAACGGCACTCCACGGCAGACTCTTCGCCTCTTCGAGCAGAGCCAGACGCTGGAAGTACTTACCCTCAGCCTCATACTGTCGAAGTTGAGCCAGCGGCTCGAGCAGTGCCTGCAACATAGCCTTCTGTGATGCGCGCGAGCCGATTACATAGGCACCGATGCGGTTTATACTGCCGTCGAAGAAGTCCAGACCGAAGTGAACCTTGTCAAGAGCATCACAACGGACAATCTCGCGGCAGAGCTCGATAGTCTCGTCATTGAGTGTTGTCACGTGGTCTGAATCCCAACGCACGGCGCGGGTAACGTGGAGCATCAACTCCGGAACATAGAGCAGCAGTGATGACACCTTATCTGCCACCGACTCGGTCGGGTGGAAGTGACCTGTATCGAGGGTGATAATCTTATTGTTCTGCGCCGCATAACCGATATAGAAGTCGTTAGAGCCTACGGTAAAACTCTCAAGACCGATACCGAAGACCTTGCTCTCCAGACAATCCTTGATATTGTCATACTTTGTTGCAAAGATCTCGTCGAGCGACTCCTTAAGGTGTGTGCGGTACTTGAGTTTGTTTACTGTGGTATCCTTGCTACCGTCGTGTACCCAGATGTTGAGAATTGACGGATCGCCCTGACGCTTACCCATCTCCTCTGCAATGGCGCGGCAACGCTTGCTGTGCTCGATCCAGAAGTCGCGGATAGCCTTATCGGGATGTGAGAGTGACAGATCGCCCGAGAGTGGGTGTGAGAATGAGGTGGTGTTGAAGTCGAGCTTCATTCCTGTAGCTGCGCTCCAATCCATCCAACCTGCAAAGTGCTCTACGCCAACCTGATCTCTATCGACCTTCTGACCGCCAAACTCGCCGTAGATCTCGTGGAGGTTCAGGCGGTGCTTACCCGGGATAAGGGATGTTGCCATCTCGATATCGGCACGCAGCTCATCCACATTACGAGCCTTACCCGGATAGTTGCCGGTAGATTGAATACCGCCGGTAAGCTCTGCTGCGCCCTCAAAACCGGTAACATCGTCTGCCTGCCAGCAGTGGAGGGAGAGCGAAAAACGCTGCATTGCAGCAAGCACAGCCTCAGTATCTATACCAAACTGGGCATAACGCTCGGCTGCAAGGTTGTAAGCCTGTAAAATTTTAGTTTCGTTCATAAGAGGTAGGTTTATAGATTTTCGTATTTGTAGACGCCTTGATTATGCGCTCCATATCTGTTGCGGCAATATGACCGAGGGCGCGCATCTGCATAAGGATATTACCCATTGTCGTACTCTCGGCAACACCTACCACCACATCTCTGCCAATGGCATCTGCCGTCAGCTGCATAAGCATCGCATTCTGCGCACCTCCGCCAATAACATAGAGGTACTCCAATCGTCTTCCGGCAAACTGCTCCAACAGTGCAAAGACCTCGCGGTATCGTGCTGCAAGCGAACGGAAGATGCAGTTGCAGTACTCTGCCGGTGTCGAAGGCTTGCGCTGAGCAGTTCGCTCGGCATAGGCATCTATGGCAGCTGTCATCGATGGTGGATTTGCAAACGATGGGTCGTCAGGGTTTATGAGCGTCGTAAACTCGCCATCTACCCTGCCTGCAAGAGCCACAAGCTCTGCCACATCTGTCGGAGCGTCGGTAAACTCGGCACGACAACGCTCAAAGAGCCACAATCCGCAGATATTCTTCAAGAAGCGGATAGTGCCATCTATGCCGCCCTCATTGGTAAAGTTCTCGGCAAAGCTCTGTGGAGTGATTATTGGCTCATCCGTCTTTATACCCATCAGCGACCATGTTCCGCAGCTCAGATATGCCGCCTCTGTACCCACAGGCACTGCAGCCACCGCAGCAGCTGTGTCGTGACCAGCTACAGTAACAACCTTTGTATTGGCAAGACCCGTATGGTGCTTATTCTGCTCCGTAAGCTCTCCCAACACCGTTCCGGGGCTGATAAACTTACCAAACTGCTCGACCTTTACACCCGCCGTAGAGAGCACCTTGCTGTCGAGACTCTTTGAGGCTGCATTGACAATCTGACCCGTTGTTGCCACTGTATATTCGGTTGCAGCAACACCCGTAAGCATATAGTTGAGTGCATCGGGGATAAAGAGAATCTTATCGACACCCTCAAGATTTACAAGTCCCAGACGGTTTACGGCATCGAGCTGAAAGATAGTATTGAACGGCATAAACTGAATACCACTCCTATCATACAACTCCTCAGCCGACATACGCTCAAAGTACGCCTCCATAGCCCCCTCGGTATGGCTGCCACGATAGCAGTACGGCAGTGAGACAAGGTTTCCCTTGCTGCCGAAATACGCCACATCGCAACCCCAAGTATCAATACCGATACTATCTGGTTCAATACCCTCTCTGCAAGTAAGGCGCAGGGCACAGAGTATCTGATTGTAGAGCTCGACAATATTCCAATGGATATGTCCCGCAATTGGTACCATAGGGTTGGCAAAACGGGTCAGCTCACGCAGGGTAATATTAGTGCCGTCAAAGGTTGCAAGGGTTGTTCGACCGCTGGTCGCACCCAGATCTACTGCCAAATAGTGGTGCTGTCTCATACTCTGAATAATGCTGTAGTACAAACTTCTACGAAATTAAACATTTTCGTTCAGAACACCAAGAGATAGACCATACAAATTGGGGTATTGGTGTATATTTTCATATTTTTTACAAAAAAAAGATAGATTTAATTCTATTTTTGAAAAAATTTGTCTACATTTGTAGATATTTGGTTTTATTCGGGAATTATGGGAAAGAAAAAAGATCGTTTAGCTCTTATCAAGCAGATTATTACCGAAGAGCTTATAGGCTCTCAGGAGGAGTTAATCGTAGAGTTAGCCAAGCGAGGTGTTCACTCTACACAGAGTACACTCTCGCGCGACTTTAAGGAGATTAACATATCAAAGATACCACACCCGGAGAGGGGATATGTCTATGTTTCGGCAGACCACCTCACTTCGCACATCGACATTGCCTCTTCAAGTTTCGGGGATGTTGTTTTGGGTGTCAAGTTCTCGGCAAACATCTGCGTTATCGCCACCAAGTCGGGTTATGCAAATGCAGTAGGCGTTGTTGTAGATAACTGCAAGTCGGCAGATATCGTGGGCTCTGTGGCTGGCGACAACACTATTATTCTGGTACTTAGAGAGGGTGCAGAGCACAAGGCTGTATATGATGTGCTGTGCAAGCTCTTCCCTTCGCTCAGCAAGGCATAGCGGTAGGAGTATCAAAGGATGGGGGGGTATTTCAACTTTTATGTTGAGTACCCCTTTTGTTTTTGGGTAAAAGTCGTATCTTTGTAGTAACTATGAGCACAACACTGATTATTACCACAATCTTAGGATATATCGCCCTGCTCTTTACTGTCGCCTATATCTCGGGTCGCAGGGCAGACAATGAGGGATTTTTTGTCGGCAACCGTTCATCGAGCTGGTGGATGGTTATGCTGGCGATGGTTGGCGCGGCAATGTCGGGCGTGACCTTTGTCTCGGTGCCCGGAATGGTTGCAACAAGCAGCTTCTCCTACTTTCAGATGGCTCTCGGATTTATGACGGGATACTTCGTCATTGCCTTTCTGCTTATACCGCTCTTCTACAAGATGCAGTTGGTATCTATCTACGGCTATCTTGAGGAGCGATTTGGCACGGGAGCCTACAAGACGGGAGCGTGGTTCTTCTTTATCTCCAAGCTACTCGGAGCATCGGTTCGTCTATTTCTGATATGCGTAGTGTTGCAGCCGCTACTCTTTGAACCATACGGGATACCATTTTGGCTCAATGCACTTGTGACGGTGCTGTTGGTGCTGCTCTATACATTTCAGGGCGGAGTGAAGTCACTGATATGGACCGACACGCTCAAGACCGTATGCCTTGTGCTGAGCATAGTACTCTCGATATGGTTTGTTGTCGATAGACTTGACCTCTCGTTCGTGCAGATGGTGCAGATGGTAAAGGAGGATGACAATAGTCGCATCTTCTTCCTCGATGATATAAACGACCGCCGATACCTCTTCAAGCAGTTCTTTGCGGGTATCTTCTCGGTTATTGCAATGACGGGACTCGATCAGGATATGATGCAGCGCAGTTTGGCGTGCAAAAACTACCGCGACGCGCAGAAAAACCTCGTCGTTTCGACCGTGCTGCAGACTATTATAATATTTGTACTGCTCGTTCTGGGCGTTATACTCTACACCTTTGCCGAGCGTATGGGCATCACCTTGCCGACAGGTTCGGACAATATGTTCCCGACAGTGGCAACCTCTCCGGCTATGCCCGTAATTGTCGGCATACTCTTTATTCTGGGTCTTGTCAGCTCGACATACTCGGCAGCCGGCTCGGCACTTACAGCACTTACAACATCCTTTACGATAGATGTTCTGGGCGGTGCAAAACGCTTTGACGATGAGCGTCTTACAAAGGTGCGTAAGGGTGTGCATATCGCTATGGCGGTGGCAATGTTTATCGTCATCTGCACACTGTACCACTTGGGCAGCTCGAATGTTATCGATGCCGTATATACCCTTGCAAGCTATACATACGGACCGATTTTGGGACTCTTTGCCTTCGGAATACTCACAAAATGGAGGGTCAGAGGCAGATATGTAGGCATCGTGGCAGTGGTGGCTCCGGTACTCTGCTTTATTCTGCAGCAGAACTCCGAGCGCTGGTTTGGCGGATATAAATTCAGCTACGAGCTGTTGATTGTAAATGCGCTGATAACATTTATCGGACTTATGTTACTCATTAAACGCGACAAACAATGATTCTTATAGCAGATGGTGGCTCAACAAAGTGTGATTGGGCAGTAGTCGATAGCTCGCACGCAACACTTGTCAAGCAATTTCAGACCGAGGGCATAAACCCTTTCGCGCGCGAGGAGGCGGAGATTTTAACCCTGCTCAAGGTGGATGTTCTGCCACAAACCGCCGACTATACAATCGACAAAATATACCTCTATGGCGCCGGCATAACACCCGAAAAGGGGAAGATTATGGAGCAGCTGCTCTTATCGGTTTTTGAGGGTGCAAAGGTTAGTGCAACAAGCGATATGGAGGGTGCTGCACACGGCACGGTAGGCATTGGCGACGGCATTGTAGTAATTCTCGGAACAGGCTCTAATTCAGCATATTATAGCGGTGGACAGAGCGTTGAAAAGGTTGCTGCATTGGGTTATATCCTCGGCGATGAGGGCGGTGGTGCTGTACTTGGCAGAACACTTCTCGGCGATATATTCAAGGGTGTTGCCCCGCAGCACATATCTGAACAGTTCGAGGCAGAGTATGGCTTGTCGCAGGCGGAGGTTCTGGAGGCTGTTTATCGTCGTCCACAGGCAAATCGCTACCTTGCCGGATTTGCAAAATTCCTCTCATCACGCCTTGACGACCACTATATTTATGCCCTTGTCGAGCGCTGTTTTGAAGACTTTGTGCGCCGCAATCTTGAACAATACACCTGCCGCAGAGTCTATGCAGTAGGCTCTGTAGCATACTACTTTGAGCCGGTGCTGCGCAGGGTGCTCGAGCGTGCAGGTTTTGAGCTTATCACAGCCGTTATATCGCCTATGGAGGGGCTTGTAAAGTACCACTCTTCATCGACAGAAATCATTGATAATCAGAGCGCAAAACCATTCCGAAAATTTACCGAAGAGCCGTCATACTATAACGATCTCGAGCAGATGTCTGTTCGCTGCTGTTTGGACTCCATCAACCACGAGGACCATCGTGTAGCGGAGGCTGTTCGTCGAGCACTGCCCGCTATCGAGAGGCTTGTAGAGCAACTTATACCGCGACTGAAGAGGGGTGGACGCCTATTTTATATGGGTGCAGGTACGAGTGGTCGCCTCGGTGTGCTCGATGCCTCGGAGGTGCCGCCAACATTCGGAATGCCTCCAACAGTGATTATCGGCATTATTGCCGGTGGTGACAAGGCTCTGCGTACCCCTGTAGAGGGTGCTGAGGATGATACCGAACAGGGGTGGCGTGACCTTGAACAGTACAACCCTACGCCACTCGATACCGTCGTGGGCATCGCCGCCTCGGGCACAACTCCGTATGTTGTCGGAGTACTGCGCAAGGCTCGCGCAAATGGACTGCTGACGGCATCTATATCCTCTAACTACAACTCCCCAGCCGCTGCCGAGGCGGAGATAGCCATCGATACAGTTGTCGGCTCGGAGTTTGTTACGGGCAGTTCGCGTATGAAGTCGGGAACGGCACAGAAACTCGTCTGCAATATGATTACCACAACGGCAATGATTGGCATTGGTCGTGTAAAAGGTAATAAGATGGTAAATATGCAGCTGTCGAACAAAAAGCTCGTCGATCGTGGTACTCGTATGCTTGTAGAGCTGCTCGGAGTGCCTTATGAGCAGGCTCAGCACCTATTATTGCTCTATGGCTCGGTTCAGAGGGCTGTTGAGGCTGTCGAGAATTAACAACCAAATAGTTACGAATTTGTGCCCTCACAAGTTCTGTTTATCGGGATAGTACATTTGCTGAATGAATATGAAAAATATTGCAATTTTGTAGTTAGTTTTTTGCTTATGTAAAAAAATGTTACTAATTTCGTGGTGGGAAACGGCAGTTCTTAAGAAGTGCGCTCTGTGAGAACTGTGATTTCCTGAACCAAAAAATTGATTTTTATGAAAATGACGAACACTCTATGTTCCACTTCCTGCTCGTCTTATTCAGAAATGCCCGAGCCGGGATTTTATCTGTGTACCATTAAAGCCGGCGAAACTTTGTCAATAGAGCCAGATGAGACAAATCATCTGTTGTTTCTTAGAAGCGGTCGCTTCGTAATCTCCTCGGAAGAGAGGTCTGATTATCAGGTATTAGCATCCAACATTGTCTTCTGCTCTCGCTCTTATGCCTATACTATCGTGGCAGAGGAGGATTGCCAACTGCTTGTTGCCCGTTTTGTTACGGGTAATATCACTATTGAGGGTGAGACCTATCGCACTATTGCAGCCGATATATCTCAGGTATCTTACAAATTTACAGCTGTTCCGGTCAATACCGTAATGGGTAGCCTGGTCGATACTGTCGCTTTCTATCTCGAGCAGGGTATCGACGTTCGCGCTATGCACCACGCAAAGCTTGAGGAGATGTTTGTGATCTTCCGCTACTTCTACCCACGCGAGGTCTACCTGAGAACATTCTACAGCCTGTTTAACAACAATATGTCCTTCAGGACCCTCGTTGTAAACAACGCTCCAAATGCCAAAAATGTAGAGCACCTTGCCAAGATGTGCGGTCATAGCCTCTCACACTTCAAGCTGCTCTTCAGCCAGCACTTCGATACCACTCCGTATGTCTGGATGCAGCGTAATCGAGCAATAGAGATCAGCGAACTTCTCCGCGACACCTCTATCCCGCTCAAGAGTATTATCAAGAAGTATGGCTTTACCTCACACGGACACTTCTCGCTCTTCTGCCGCAAGTTCTTGGGCGATACCCCTCGAGCATTGCGCCGTCGCGGTCATCTGGCAACCTCACCGGTTACCCTCGATGATGTCAAGAAGCACATGGAGCGTCAGCGCCGCCAAAAGGTCGCCACAAAGAGAACAGCCACAGGCGAAGCCCCACGTCGCCGCGGCCGTCCCCGCAAAAACGAGATCTAAACAATCCGAGACTATATAACGAGAGGGATTTCAAGTTGTCTTGAAATCCCTCCTATTTTATGACTTTTCTCAAAAAGAGCTTCTATTAGTAGCTCTTTGCGAACAGTACGCGGCAGTGAGATGGTTTGCCGGTGAAGATACACTTACCCTCCTCAGGCTCGGCGTCGAGAGGAATACAACGAATAGTTGCCTTCGTTGCATCCTTGATAGCCTGCTCGGTCTCAGGGGTACCGTCCCAGTGTGCAGAGATAAAGCCACCCTTATTGTTGAGAACTTCTACGAACTCATCCCAAGTATCAACCTTGGTAATCATTGAGTTACGGTAGTCGAGAGCCTTCTGGAAGATATTTGCCTGAATCTCGTCGAGCAGAGCTGCAATGCGCTCTACGATGCCCTCCTGAGATACTGTCTCCTTAGTGAGTGTATCGCGACGAGCAAGCTCGATAGTACCATTCTGGAGGTCACGCTGACCGAGTGCAAGGCGTACAGGTACACCCTTGAGCTCATACTCGGCAAACTTGAAGCCCGGACGAAGGTTATCGCGGTCATCAACCTTTACGCGGATGCCCAGCGCTGCGAGACCGTCAGCAATCTCGTTCATCTTTGCGCGTGCTGCAGCGAGCTGCTCCTCACCCTTGTAGATAGGAACGATAACAACCTGAATTGGCGCGAGCTTCGGTGGCAGAACAAGACCGTTATTGTCAGAGTGAGCCATAATAAGCGCACCCATAAGGCGTGTAGATACACCCCAAGAGGTTGCCCACACATACTCCAGCTTACCCTCGCGGTTAGCATACTTTACATCGAATGCCTTTGCAAAGTTCTGACCAAGGAAGTGTGAAGTACCGCTCTGCAGAGCCTTACCGTCCTGCATCAGCGCCTCGATTGTAAGGGTATCCTCAGCACCGGCGAAACGCTCGTTTGGCGACTTGTGACCAACAATTACAGGTACGCACATCCACTCCTCGGCAAACTTCTTGTAGACATTAATCATCTTTGTTGCCTCCTCGATAGCCTCCTCCTTAGTCTCGTGAGCGGTGTGACCCTCCTGCCAGAGGAACTCTGCGGTACGGAGGAAGAGTCGGGTACGCATCTCCCAACGAACAACATTTGCCCACTGGTTGCACAGAATTGGCAGGTCACGATAAGAGGTAATCCAGTTCTTGTAGGTGTTCCAGATAATAGTCTCCGATGTAGGACGAACAATAAGCTCCTCCTCGAGGCGTGCCTCAGGGTCTACAACAACACCTTTACCCTCAGGATCGTTCTTAAGACGGTAGTGGGTAACCACTGCGCACTCCTTAGCAAAGCCCTCAACGTGGCTCGCCTCGCGAGAGAAGAACGACTTAGGAATAAAGAGCGGGAAGTATGCGTTCTGGTGACCGGTAGCCTTAAACATACCATCAAGCACCTCGTGCATCTTCTCCCAAATAGCATAACCGTAAGGCTTGATAACCATACAGCCGCGAACTGCCGAATTTTCGGCAAGACCCGCCTTTACAACCAGGTCGTTATACCACTGCGAGTAGTTATCCTCCGACTTGGTCAAATCTTTCAATTCAACTGCCATATCTATATTGTTTTTAGTTTCGTCTGTGATATAATAAGGAAGTTATACAACTTCCAAACCGCAAAGATACAACAAATTTGGATATAAGATGCAATAGGTCACAATTTTAGTTGTTTTTCAGCAGATACTCCTCAAAGTTAGTACAAAATATCTATGCCTAAAAATTTGCTCGGCTGTTTGTTGTCATTTGCAAGGGCATCGGAAATGCATATCTGATTGGTCTGGCTCAGATACCAAATTATATTGTCAATCTTCGGGAAACCGTACTCTGTAACAATGATGTCGGTATGAACTGCACAGTTGTAGCGATTGTAATCACCCTCCAAACTGCGCAGAGCGACTATCATACTCTTAAAATACGGTATATATTGCTCTCTGAACCTGCCGAACTCCTCTTTTGTCAGGTGTTTAGCAATTACACTATCGACAATACGACCCTTGAGAATCATATAGTAATCCCCTGTCGTGACCCTTGAATATATCATAGCACACAACGCCGACCATTCAGAGGCTGTATGCTCTGCCGGATGTGACTTGACATAGCGACACAATGCCTTCACCAACTTCCGCTCACGTGCAGGGGTAAGCTCAACCATCTTGCAGATAAACTCGACCATCCGCTCCGCAGCCACCTGCTCCGTCGCCCCCTCGATGTAACTTCTGAAAGAGGGGTCACTTTTGAGCAAAGCAAGCGCCTCGGAGTCCCTTGCAGTGTACTTTTCAATGGCAATATCTGTCTGCACACTCTGTGCTACTGCCGATAGAGTGACCATCGGGCAGAACAGCGCTGCGGCGCAGAGCAAAGCGAAGTATCGAAATATTTTGTGCATACCAAAATAATTCAAGTCACACAAATATAATGATTTTTGTTGATTTTGAGAAATTTTCCCTACCTTTGGGTATCAAAACCGAAGTTTATGAGACGATTTTCACTCCTTTTTCTCTTTGCATTGGCTGCTCTGCCTGCATTTGCCGAAGATGGTGCACTTGCCGATTATGAGCGCAATTTGTGGGTAAAGATTATCGCAACTGTTGTCGTTATGCTCGTAATTTTGGTGCATACCATAGTTGTCACCATAAAGCAGCGCCGTCTGCGCACCGACTACACTGTTGCCGAGTTTTCCAAAAACCGCACAGATGCTGCGCAGGGTGCAATGACACAGGCGGAGACAGACTCCCTCAACGCCTCGCTCGACAGCATTGACGACATTTGGGGCGAGATTATGGACAGCAAGGGCGATATGGTAACCTATCCCCACAAACACTCGGCAGTAAAGAAGAGTCTTGAGATTCTTAACGCCGCAATCGCTGCCAATCCAACCGACAAAGGAGTTGTCGAAAAGATTAACAGCTACAACGAGGTGCTCTCACACGCCCGCTCGCGCCAATTCAACGGCTCGAAGACGCTGATTGCAATCTTTTCAATTATCGGTCTTATTATGACCGTAGCCTTCCCGCCCGCAATTGTGGTGGTAATCCTCTTTGTTGCGGCATATATCTTTGCCAGCCGCACCCCGAACTTTATGCTTATCGAGCAGCTCGCCAAGAGTGCCAACCGCTCGGGCAGTTGGGTTAAACGCGCCCTGCTCAGCCTGCTCTCGGGTGTTGCCACAGCAAAGAGTTACAAGGTCGTAACTACCTACAGCGACGGATCAAAGAGCTACGATACGGACAACTCCGAGACATGGTTTTCACTCGCCATCACCGTTATCTTTACTATGATGATGGCATTCCTTATGCCGGTTGTGACTTTGATTAATTACACACGCAACTACCTCCTCTACAGGTAATTTGTTGTAAAAGGCAGCATTAGTTGCAGTGCTATTTCAGATAGATGCTGAAGAATTTCCAGATCTCGACAGCGGCATCCAAATCCTTCTCGGCATACGAGTGTTTGCCATCGACAATCTCATAGAGCCACACCTGATTGCCATTGACACCTCCCATATATCGGTGGGCTATAACCTTGTGGCGTCGTTGAGGCAGTGTATCTCGCACCTCGTGGGTGCAGCGATTTGCCGAGATCCAGAGTGACATAACGCTCGGAATAGAGACATCTGCACCGCGCAGATTGTTGTTATACGGGTCGCCGTTCCAACGGGCAAGCGAGTCCTTTGTGCCGTGAATCTCCATTATAGGTACGGGGTTTGGCTCAAGACGCTTGTACATATACTCCATAATATGACCGGAAACCGATGCGATCGCCGAGAAGGTCTCGGGACTCTTGTAGGCAAGCATATAGCCCATTGCGCCACCATTTGAGTTTCCCGCAGCAAAGGTATTCTGCTTGGAGAAACCGTACTCCTTCTGCAGATGCTTGACAAGCCTTTCGACAAAACCGACATCGTCACGCATCAGTTTATTATCGATGTGGTACTTGTAACCTATTGACCAATAGCGATTTCCACCCGGATCCTTAGGACCGCACGGATAGCAGACTGCAAAGTTGTTTTTGTCGGCAACAAGGTTAAACCCATACTGCAGCGTAGGCACTCGTTTTGAGCCGTAGCCGTGGAAGACCATCACAAGTGGCGCATCTGCCGGCAGATTTTCCGGCATATAGAGCCAATAGTTATACTCCACCCCCTTGTGCTTGAAGGTGTGCTCTGTAAGTTTTCCTGTGCCGGCAAAGCGGTTGGCTGCAGTGGTTACCCCCGCAAAGGCGATAAGGACAACAAGCAGAAGTAGTTTTTTCATACTCTTTTTCTCTGTTTGGGTTATCTCTGTCCTCTTAGAAGTGGATGGAGAGTGTCATCATCGCGTTGTGTCGAGCGATAGATGTATTGAAGGTATCTGACGCAAAATCCACGCTACTATCATATCCGTAGAAGGTCTTGTACGGAGTCATCTTGTTTGTGCAGTACTGGTATGTAAAGTCAAGCGAGAAGTGCTGCGAGAGGGCAATGCCCAATCCTGCGCTCATATACTCGGTCTTATAGACCACAGGGGTCGAGTAGATAGCCTTATTATCGTGGAGTGCGCCGCTCCAGCAGCCGTAACCCATACGCACAGCCATCTGTGGGATAAATCGCCACTCTACACCCGCACGAACGGTATTTGAGCCCTTGAAGGTATCCTTGATGTAGCCCTTGTACAGAGCACCATAAGGCGAATCCTTCATACGCATTGTGTTGTACCAGTCGCGCTCATAGTCCACCGAAACAATCACCTGCTTTGCAAAGGTATACGATGCACCGAGCAGCAGTCGTGTCGGGGTGGTATAGCTCCAGCTGTAGTCACCGTCATCGACAAGCTTGATGGTCCTTTCAGAGAATGCAGGGTCGATAAAGTTATCTTTATTGACCTCGTATCCATCGACATTATTGAGTGCCTTTACCTGCGAAGTCATACCACTCTGGAAGGTGTAAGAGACTGTATAGTAGGTCGGTGTGTGGAAGGCAACACCTATTCTGAGCGCCTCGATAGGACGATATATTGCTCCGAGCTTGAAGTTTATACCTGTACCCTTCATCTTTGCCACCTGATCGTAGTTGAAGTAGTCGGCGCGGTAGTTGAGTGCCGACTCTGAAGAGTAGTGATAACCCTCACCATAGTAGGTGTGCTGCTCGCGCTTGATTGTCGCTGCACCAAGCGAGAAACCGAGGTAGAACTTACTGCCGAAGTTCATACCGAGCGACCAAACCCACTCGCCTGCCGAGCCTGAGCTCTCGACAGTAGTAAAGCTATCTACAGCGGCATTGTTTGCCACCATATCGCGACCCCAAACACCACTGTTGTCATATACAAGACCTGTCTTGTAGCCGAGAATTGCACCCCAATAGGTCGGATCGTAGTTGCTCCACAGAAAATCTCCCGCGCTGTTATAGCTGTTCTTGAGCTGTGCCGAGGTGATACCTGCAGCAGCGAGCTGTCCGGCAAAGACATCGGCAATAGAGCCATTACCCGCAGCACCCCTTGTGGCGAACGAGTACTTGTAGTTAAAATCTGCTAAACGATTGTAACTCAGACCCATATTGATAGCTGTAACACCCGTAGAGCTCTCGCGAAGCTTTGCCACCAAGCCGAAGTTACCAACGGCAAAGCGGTTCTTCTTATTACCCTCAAAAGCTGACACACCCCTGTTTGTCGCGCGGGCAAAGGTCATCATCGGGGTAAAGGTTATCTCGTTGCTGCGGTACATACCCAGACCCGCAGGGTTGATGCTCATGCTCGACGCATCGCCACCAAGTGAGGTCATCGCTCCCGCCATAGCTGCCGAGCGGGCTGTGCCATAGCCGAACTGCGTAGTTGCGGTGTTGAACATATCGAAGGCGTTGATTGTGCTCGGATCGACAACAAGACCACCCGAGTCAAAACCCTGTGCGCGCACTGCAGAACAGAGCAGCAACGCCGAACATAAAACTGAAAATATTCTCTTCATAACTGTTTGCACTTTTTGGAGTCGTTAGATACTCTACATTTTTTATACCAATCGGAGCTACCTTCTACCCTGACCGCCACCGTGGCTGCCGCCCGAGTAGTTTCCGCCACCCGAATAACCGCCCGAATAGCCGCCTCTGCTCGAACTTGAAGAGGATGGGCTGCGGAACGAGTTGTTGTCGTTGCGCTGGTTGAACGAGCTGCCGGTGCGTGTGCCCGATGGATTATAGGAGCCACGACTGCTGCTTGAACCGCGATACTGACCACTGCCCGTTACAGTTCCGCTCTGTCCGCGATACTGTGTTCTGCCTGTGCTGCCTACGCCCTGCTGTGATGAACCGGAGTTGTAGCCACCATTAATATAAGATGGTCTGCCACCCGGCTGCATGCTGTTTGGACGCACCGCAACGGTTGGGCGATGTGGCTTTGAAGCACCGCCATAGTGTGGTGGATAGTAGTGGTGGTGATGGTGTGGCGGAATATAACCCGGATAGTAAGGGTATCCACCCCAACCATAGCCCCAGCTCCAACCCCAATATGGGTCGTAGAGTGCACCATAGTTCCAATCATACCACGAGTAGCGCGGATAACCGTACCACCAGCTGTATGAAGGTCGTGTCCAACCGTAGTACCAACTGTATGTCGGAATAACGACCGATGCACCCCAACTGCCAAACATAGATGTTATATACTTAGGCTCTACCCACACCTGATCGCCCGAGACCATAATGTTGTAAAACGCAGGGTCATAGGCTGTTGCGTACTGATATGCATCGGTATAACGGTAGGTGTAGTAACTCGACGGCATCTTGTAGGATGGCGATGCAAAGCCGTACATACGACGGGCGTATGCACTCTGATAGTCGTCGGCAAGCACCGCATCGAAGCCATTTGAGTACGGAACGGTTGTCGATACACCATTCAGCTCATTCTCGGCAGCAATAACCCTCGCCTCGGCAAGCTTTGAGTCCCAAAGTGCCTGACGAGCCTCCGACTCTGCACGAGCCTTCTCGATTGCTACTCTCTTCTGCTGCTCAATCTCTGCTCGGTTGTGAGCAGTGTATAGGTCGTCGCCCAATACAGCCGACTTGAACGAGGTGCAACCCCATACAAGCATCGGCATAAGGAGTGATAATATAAACTGTTTCATACTTCCCGCTTTTTTAGTTTAACGCAAAAAGGCTTAAAAATCGTGCCTAATTTTATGCAAATATACAAAATAACTACAATTTTTCCGAGAAAAATCGGGTCAGTCGCCCCAAATGAGGGGTGAACTGAAAAAAAGAGGCGGCGAGACGAACAAAATTAGGAAATAGTTTATATCTTCGCACCCTGTTACGGAGAGGTGCCGGAGTGGTCGATCGGGCCGCACTCGAAATGCGGTGAACGGGCAACTGTTCCGAGGGTTCGAATCCCTCCCTCTCCGCATCAAGAGATTTTTCGGGGTTGTGATGCCAATCACAACCCTTTTTATATGTACCCCGCCCGCAAATTTATTTGCAAGGGCGATGGGTGCATGTAAAAAGTTGTGCGAAGCACTCACCGAAAAATTCTTTTGCAAATTAAGGAGAGGTGAGGGAAAGGCGTTAAGCGGAGCGACCATCGGGAGCGTAGTAGCCAATCCCTCGCCACCCATCCAAAACAAAAGTCGCCTGCAATCTGCGCTAAAAGGCGTCACGAAGCAGACTTTTGTCTGCGTAGTAGCCAATCCCTCGCCACACAACCCCTACTCAATGCTCATAATCTCAAAAAAATCACTAACTTTGACCACCAGACAACGAACAAACAGATGAGACAGACAAACAATTATGAAATAGCCGTTGGCAGTGTGGCAGATGTTGCCACAATAGCGCAGTTTCAGGTCGATATGGCGCTGGAGTCGGAGGGTACAACGCTCAACGCGGAGCAGGTGTTGCAAGGTGTTACAGCGGCGATGAATGACAGCAATCGCGGCAGGTACTTCGTTGCGCGCATTGGTGGTCAAGTTATTGGCAGTCTGATGATTACGCGCGAGTGGAGCGATTGGCACAACGGCTGGTATTGGTGGGTGCAGAGTGTCTATGTAGTGCCCGAGCATCGCGGCAAAGGGGTGTTTCGAGCAATCTATGCAAAGGTTAAGGAGCTGGCAGCTGCCGAGGGGGTATCGCAGATTCGTCTTTATGCCGACAGAAATAATATTTCAGCCCACAAGGTATATGAAAAGGTAGGTATGGAGCAGTGCCACTACCTGATGTATGAGCAGAGTATAAAGTAGAGGTATGACTATGTACGACATAACTATTCGTGCGGCACAGCTGTCCGATGCACCGATTATCGCCAAGGTGGTCGCAATGGCTATCGGCGACGAGGTGGCGCTGAACAACTATTGTGGCGAGAATTACATCGATGTACTGACAGAAATTGCCCGCACAGAGGCTACTCAGTACTGCTGGCAGAACGCCATTATTGCCGAGTGCAACGGCATTGTTGCGGGAGCTATTGTGGGCTATGACGGTGCGCAGTTAGAGCCGTTGCGCGAGGGTACATTTAACATTTTGCGCAACACAATAGGTCGTGTGCCCACTATTGCTGCCGAGACAGAGGCGGGCGAGTATTACCTTGACTCTCTGGCTGTTATGCCTCAGTTTAGGGGCAAAGGTGTGGGGCGAATATTGATTAATGCACTCTGTGAGTGGGCATCTGCAGAGGGGCACGAGCGCGTGGGTCTGATAGTCGATACAGACAACCCGAATGCAGAGAGGTTATATACTTCACAGGGCTTTGAGCGGGTTGGTGAGCGCATATTTTTCGGTCACAAGATGCACCACCTGCAGAGGCAGACAAATAAAGAGGGTGTCCAATAAGCTTTGGACACCCTTTTGTCAGCGATATTTTACCGGTTTATTATCTGAGTTTGTGTGAGATAAGCGACATAAACTCCTCGCGAGTTCTATGGTCAGAGAGGAAGATGCCGGTAAATGCCGAGGTGGTAGTTGCCGAGTCCTGCTTTTCGACACCACGCATCTGCATACAAGTATGCGACGCCTCGATAACCACAGCAACACCAAGCGGATTGAGAGCCTCCTGAATAGAGTCGCGAATCTGTACGGTCAGACGCTCCTGCACCTGTAATCTGCGTGCAAAACACTCTACAACACGGGCAATCTTACTAAGACCTGTAATCTTACCATTCGGGATATATGCCACATGAGCCTTGCCGATAAATGGCAGCATATGGTGCTCGCATACCGAGAAGATCTCGATATCCTTTACAAGCACCATCTGGCGGTACTCCTCGTTAAACATTGCCGAGCGGATAATCTCAATAGGATCCTCGTTATAACCCTTTGTAAGGAACGACCACGCCTTTGCCACACGCATCGGGGTCTTCACAAGTCCCTCACGCTCAGGGTCCTCGCCCAGCAGTTTAAGTACCTCAGAGTAGTGATATGCGAGCTTTTCGAGTGTCTGCTCGTCGTAGTTATCTTCGCGCTTATAATTCTCCATATTCTCTTTAAGCAATAGTATCTAAAAATTTCACAAGTTCTGCTACGGCACGACCACGATGCGAGATTGCATTCTTAGCCTCTGCCGACATCTGCGCAAAGGTAATAATTTCTCCCGAAGGTACAAAAAGTGGATCATAACCAAAGCCCTCACAACCCGACTCCTCAGTAGCTATTCTACCCTCAACACGACCCTCGAAGAGGTACTCCTTGCCACCCAGAATAAGGGCAATAACCGTTCTGAAGTGTGCCGAACGATTCTCCACACCCTCGAGATTTTTGAGCAGCAGGCGGTTGTTTGCCGCAAAGTCGTGTCCATCTGTTGCATAACGAGCCGAGTGTACGCCCGGAGCACCATTCAAAGCATCCACCTCAAGACCGGTATCATCGGCAAAGCAGTCGGCACCCGTCTTCTCATAGATATAACGAGCCTTTTGCAGTGCATTGCCCTCAAGGGTTGCTGCCGTCTCGGGAATATCCTCCGTAATACCGCACTCGCGCAGTGTCACAAAGGTAAAAGCATCACCCAAAACAGCCTGTACCTCGCTCAACTTATGTGCATTATTTGTCGCAAAAATCAGTTTTTTCATCTATTTATACTCTCTATTCTGGTTACTATACACAACCGAAAACTCCCTTGTATCCCCTGTCACAAGGTCCTTATAGGCAATCTCCACCTCGCCCGACTGATATGAATTGTAATTATATTCATCATAGCAGAGCGGATTCTCCTCGCCGATGGTAAACTCCAAAGTGTAATCCTCAGCGCCGTTAAAGCTGCCGGAGCCCCACATATCCAGATAGACGGCTCTTGTAGGCGTAGTGCTGACGAGATATTTGTGGGTTGTAACCATTGCTCGCATCTGCCTGCCTACATACTCCTGCGTAAACAGATCGCTCCGCCCCTCAACACCTGTAAATGTCGCCACGGGACTCTGTACGACACCGTTGCTGACATACTGCAGCTTCCACTCGCCACCTTCGGAGAGTCTCTTGCCGGCAGTAGTCACAACTATCTTCGGGACACCGTTATTCGTAAAGATTACCCTATCCGCTTCGACAGTTACCTCAGTAAGCGAACTGATAAGTGCGCTGCGCACCAACGCGAACTTCTCGCCACTATCACTCATAGCAGCCTCTGCCACAATAGCGTAGTCGGCATAGGACTTTGCTTCAGATATTCTCCTGCTAACCATATCCCAGATAAGATCCTTTGCACGATCTTTAGCAGGTATATATCCATCCTCTATCTTGCATGCCGTAAGGGTCAGCAGCGCCATCACGGCAATAAAAAATCTCTTCATAACCACACCTCCCTACTACTTTTTCTCTCTCTTCTTTGCATCCAAACGATAGCCGATACCTACTCTACCCCAGCCACCTACACCGGTACCAAACTCGGCAAAACCAAAGAACTTACTACCGAATGTGCAGCCGAGAATAGTCATGTCTGCACAAGGCAGTGGCACAGTAGAACCGAAGTTTATACCCAGACTGAGAGCCGAGTAGAGCTGTACCTTGTTTCTGTAGAGGTAGACAAAACGAACAGTCGGCATAACTGCTACAGAGTACATATTCAGATTCTCCAACTTGACATCGGTCACAACATCTCGTCGCGACTGCGTAGTGGCAGCAAAGGTAACTGTACCGCCAAACTGAAACCAACGACGCACGTGGTATACATAGCTGAGCGAATATGCGCCCCAATGGAGACGGTCGGTCAGATATGTATCTGCAGCACTGACCTGTCCGCGGAAGTCGGAAGCACAATCACTACCCCAACAATCCTGATGCAGGTATTGACGATTTCCGCCCATATATGTACCTACACTAAAGCGAAAATCGTGCTTTCTTGCCCTTTTCGGAAGGACCTTCGTGATTGTCGTATACTCCTCCCCCACCACTCTCTCGATAACCACATCCTGCGCCGAGAGTGTGCCTGTAACAACAAGCAGCAACAACAGTAACCAAAGGTGTCTCATGCTAATTCTCCTTGTAGACTGCATTGTCGTAAATAATATCGTGCATATTGGAAAAGTCGCTTACAACCTCCGCCGTAAAAGACTTGGTTGTACCCCTGTCAGTATCCTTATAGAGGATATCGACAGCACCAACCACAGAGCTGTGGTTTGTAAAGACAAAGAGCTTCTGCGGCTGCACCACGAAGGTTATCTTGGCACCCACCTTCTCAATCTCTCCGGTACAATTGAGCGAAACAGCAAGCGTCTGATCCTCTGCCGTATAGGTATATGTAATATCGCCATTTATCGGACCCTCGCTGTCTCGGCGGCTAATAGCAAACGCGCTATCACTACCCTCTTTGCCGGTAAATGTGGCAAGCGTTCTGTCTGATGAATTTGCTGTAGAGTAACTCAACGACCAGACAGCACCCTCAGAGAGCTTCTTACCCTTGGTGACAATTGTATAAATTGTTGGATTGAGTCCATTCGACTTGGTCAGCACAATCCTCTCCTCCTCAACGACAACACTAATAGTCTCCGGTAGGTCGAGCATCTGCTTTGCACGCTCAGCAAGTGCCTGATTGTCATTAAGTAACGCCTCGCCATAGATAGCAAACAGACCGTGATGATAACCGGAATATATGTCGTCATACACACAACTCCAGATTATTTGCTTGCTCTTATTTGGATTAGGATCTGTACCATCGCCAAGCTTGCAACCTGTAAATGTCATAAGCGCCAACAGCGCTACAATCATATATCTTTTCATAGCTGTTCCTCCTACTTTTTCTTTGCATCAAAACGATAACCTATACCTACTCTGCCCCAGCCGCCGATACCGTTACCAATCTCGACAAAGCCGAAAACACTCTTACCGAAAGCACAACCAAAGAGTGTTGCATCGTAGCAAGGACCCAACTCACTGTAATCCGTATCGCCGACAATAGTCACACCCAACGATATTGCCGAGTAGAGCTGCACCTTCTCGCGATTGAGATATGTAAATCGAACAGTTGGCATAATACTGCCCAAGTAGGTGTTGTTGTCGCGCATCTTTTCGTTGGTCACACAATGTCTGTACGAATCTGTGACAGCTGCGAAGTTTACCGTACCGCCCAGCTGCAGCCAACGACGCAACTGATAGGCATAGCTAAACGATATAACTCCCGTAAAGTACTGCGGCGAACGATACCAATCTGCCTGCGCAACACGGTCATTAAAATCCTGCTCGATAACATTATAGTCCACCATGCCAAAGAAATCCGCATCGAGATACATCATCGAGAGCAACGACACACTACCCAAACCGATACGCAGATCGTGCTTCTCTGCCCAATTTGGGATAATCTTTGTGATCTTCACATAATCCTCACCGACCTCTCGCTCAACAGATCTATTCTGCGCAGAGAGGGTTGATGCCAAAAATATCAGCAGCAACAACAATTGGAATCTTTTCATAACCTAAACTACTTAGTTTCAACTATTTAGCAATCTCGAGCAGCTCGACATTATAGTCGGCAATGCACTTGTCGATTACAGCCTTAACAACCGTATCGACCTCCGAACCCTCGCTATAGTCTGCCGGACAGACATGGTTTACGCGGTTGTCACGAATAAGGGCGTTCATCTCGGCTCGCTTACTCTTGTCCTTCGGATTGTAGACGGCAATAGAGTGACCGCCGAAGTTCTTTACAAGGCGCATACAAGGGATATCGGTCGTACCGTCACCCACATAGATCATTCGCGAGAATGGCACAGGGCGCTGGCGCTCCTCCATATACTTATTTACCTGCTTGGTGTCATAGACACTCTCCACGCCCTTGTTAATCTTGAAGATAAACTGCGTCTTGTTTGTATAGTTTACCGCCACAGCAGGCCAGTAGGCAATACCATCAATATTATAGAGGAATGAGCAGGCGTAGATCTTCTGGAACTTGTCTGCGATAGTGGTTCCCTCGATAATCTCCTTCAAACCCGACGAGTTGATGTAGTGGACAATCTTCACCCCACGCTGCTCTCCATAGCTGTTTATGCGGTCAAACCACTCCGACACACCCGGATAGAGCAACACATCGCGACCACACTCCTGAAACGCCTCGCGGCGCAACGATATACCCTTAGCCTGCGCCTCACGAATCATCAGCGCCATATAGGTCAAAATCTGGTCGGCATCCTGTGCCTCAGCAAGGTCATTTGCCTCGCTCCAAAACTCCTTATTACTCTTTCCGATTGCCGGAATAAAGTTGTACTCCTGCATATTTCCCGCAGCAAGAGTTCCATCAAAATCGTAAATAAGGGCAATAGTAAATTTATAATTCTTCTCCATAGTACTACAA